>NZ_JBFTRK010000002.1:0-995584 GCF_056399485.1 Rhizobium sp. 01N424 | reverse complement strand
TTAAGCGGGTATTTTGCGTTCAACTCTATTCCCTAGAAGAACGCCTGGATGCCGGTCTGCGCCCGGCCCAGGATCAAAGCGTGGACGTCATGCGTGCCCTCGTAGGTGTTGACCGTTTCCAGGTTCTGAGAATGGCGCATGACGTGGAATTCGATCTGGATACCGTTGCCGCCGTGCATGTCGCGGGCCTGGCGGGCAATATCCAGCGCCTTGCCGCAATTGTTGCGCTTGACGATAGAGATCATCTCCGGCGCCATCTTGTGCTGGTCCATCAGCTGGCCGACGCGCAGAGATCCCTGCAAGCCGAGGGCGATCTCGGTCTGCATGTCGGCGAGCTTCTTCTGGTACAGCTGCATGCCGGCGAGCGGCTTGCCGAACTGCTTGCGGTCGAGGCCGTATTGACGGGCGCGGAACCAGCAGTCTTCGGCCGCACCCATCACACCCCAGGAAATGCCGTAGCGGGCGCGGTTGAGACAGCCGAAGGGGCCTTTGAGACCCGAGACTCCGGGCAGGATCGCGTCTTCGCCCACTTCGACGCCATCCATGACGATCTCGCCGGTGATTGAGGCGCGCAAAGACAGCTTGCCGCCGATTTTTGGGGCTGAGAGGCCCTTCATGCCCTTTTCAAGCACGAAGCCGCGGATCTCATTTTTGTGGGCTTCGGACTTTGCCCAGACGACGAAGACGTCGGCGATCGGCGCGTTGGAGATCCACATCTTCGAGCCGCGCAGGCGATAACCGCCCTCGATCTTCTCGGCACGGGTCTTCATGCCGCCCGGATCGGAGCCGGCATCCGGCTCGGTCAGACCGAAACAGCCGATCAGCTCGCCGGAAACGAGGCCCGGTAGATATTTCCTCTTCTGTGCGTCGGAGCCGTAGGCATAGATCGGGTAGATGACCAGCGAGGACTGGACGCTCATCATCGAGCGGTAGCCGCTATCGATGCGCTCGATCTCGCGGGCGACAAGGCCGTAGGCGACGTAGGAGGCGTTGGCAGCGCCATATTCTTCCGGCAGCGTGACGCCGAGCAGGCCGGTCTGGCCCATCAGCTTGAAGAGGCCAACATCGGTCTCTTCTTCCATATAGGCTTCCTGGACGCGTGGCAGCAGCTCGGCCTTGGCGAAGGCGGCTGCGGAATCACGGATCATCCGCTCGTCTTCGCTCAGTTGCTCGTCCAGCAGGAAAGGGTCATCCCAGGCGAATGCGCTCGACGATGGTTTGGAAACTGTGTTGGCAGAGTTTGACAAGCGATCCTCACGGCAAAGACATGGGTTTCATCGGGAATTATGCGTCTATCGATTGCCTGATGTCTATGGAAACTGTATTTGCGAATGAGTTTATGCATGCCATGCATAGGTTGCCGATGCGCCAGAGGCGATTTCTTCCTCATAGCAGCCATCTCTCGGCCTTCGAGGCGGTGCTGCGCAATGGCTCCACGGCAGCGGCCGCGCGCGAGCTCAACCTGACGCAAAGCACGGTCAGCCGGCTGATCCAGACGCTGGAACAGCAGCTCGGCCGCCCGCTTTTCGACAGGTACAGGCAGCGGCTGGTGCCGACCGAGGCGGCGCAGGCCTATGGCCGCGATATCAGCCGGGCACTCGATCTCATCCAGCGCGGCAGCATGGAATTTTCCGCCAATCCCGGCGGCGGCACGCTGACCCTCGCCATCCTGCCCGCCTTCGGCACGCGATGGCTGGCGCCGCGGCTCGGAGATTTCCTCAAGGACCATCCCGGGATCAATGTCAGCCTGGCGACCCGCCTGAAGCGCTTCAATTTCGCGGCCGAAGGGTTCGACGCGGCAATCCATTTTGGCGCCGCCGATTGGCGCGACGCCGATCATCTCGAGCTCTTCGAGGAGCGCCTGACGGCTTGCATCTCACCGGCGCTGCTGAGAGACAAGCCTGTCAACGATGCGGGCGACGTGCTGGACCTGCCGCTGCTGCAGCTCGAAACGCGGTCGAAGGCCTGGGCGATCTGGTTTGAAGCGCAAGGGATCAAACCGAAAAACGTCACCGGCATGCTTTTCGATCAGTTCGCGACGATGACCCAAGCGGCGATCGCCGGACTAGGCGTGGCGCTGCTGCCCGACTATCTGGCCAGGGATGAAATCCAGCAAGGGCGGCTTCTTCCGCTGCTGAAACCGTCGGTAACCGGCACCGGAACCTACTGGCTCGCCTGGCCACAGTCGCGCGCAAACTACCCGCCGCTGGTCTCGTTTCGCAGCTGGCTGCAAAAGCTGGTGGCGGAGAGCCCATGGAGTATGGAGGCCGGCAGCGATCGATAGGCCGCTGCTGTTCAGCCGCCAAGCGATTCGATTGCTGCCGTGACGCCGTCGCGACCGGATTTTACGGGCCGGTACTCCATTCCCACGACACCCTCATAGCCTTTCGCGTAGAGCCAATCGAGTCGATGCTTGAGGTCGATCGTTCCTGTGCCGGGATCGTTGCGGCCGGGGTGGTCGGCAATGTGGAGGTGGACGACGCGGGAGACGCGCCCGCCGATGACATCTTCGGTTTTCTCGTCCATCACTGCGGAATGGTAGATGTCGTAGACGATGCCAATTTCCGGCCGGTCGACGTCATCGACGATATCGAGTGCTTCCTTCGTCGAGCTTAGGAAATAGCCGATATGGTCGATGCGCGTGTTGAGCGGCTCGACGCCGAGGCGGACGCCCGTGCCTTTCAGGATATCGGCGGCGGCGCGAAGTGTGTCTGTCAGCGCGGCACGCTGCTCGTCGCGCGATAATCCGGGCAGGTCGTCTCCGGCTTGCGCAATCAGCACCGGGGCGCCGAGCCGCCTTGCGACCGCGACGGACTGCTTCAGGCCTTCGAGCCAAACTTCGCGATTGGCAATGTCTGTCAGCGGGATCATCGGTTCGGCAACGAGGCTCGAAACCTTGAGGCCGGTGCTCTTCAGTTTGCGTTCGATGGCGTCGAGATCCTTGTCGGTCCAGCGCCAGAATTCGATGAAATGCAGACCGGCCTCTGCGGCGCTATCGATGCGGCTTGAGAATTCGTCGCCCGGTTCGGCAAACAGCCATTCGATGCAGGCTGAGTAGTTTCGCATGCGGCATCCTCCCTGATTTATCCAAGGCATGCGGGAAATGCATCGGCTCGGCAAGGGCCCGATCGCCACGGCACGGCGGCAAGGCCCTGTAGAGCCATAATTTTTGTTCGGTGTACGGGAACTGTGGCGGCGTTTCGCACGTTGAGGCACGCATCGAAAAAGCGTGGGGCACCGGCACAGGATGATGGATTTTCAAGCAGCCGGCGATAGCCGCAAGACGGCAAATGCGATCGATCTGATTGCCGGAGCGGCCCGGCGCACGATGAAGGCCGCAGTGACGGCCATCCCGGGTGGCATCATTCGCACCGGCCGCAATGCCTGGCGTGCCGGCAAAGCCGAGAAAGTGGCGTTTCTGGTGGATGGATCCGCCTATTTCTCGGCACTTGATCAGGCACTCAGGAAAGCCCGCCGGACGATCTGGATCGTCGGCTGGGATTTCAATCCGGATATCCGTCTCCGGCCAAAGCAGAGTTCCGAAACGCTCGGGGAATTGCTGCTGTCGCTTGCCGATGAGCATCCGGGCTTGCAAATCCGGATCCTGGTCTGGGGCATGGGGCCGATCTATTCGGGCAAGTCGCTGCGGCTCTTCCGCGAGAGCGGGTTCTCGTCTCATCCGCAGATCACCATGCGTTTCGATCTGCGCCATCCGCTGCGCGGTTGTCATCACCAGAAACTGGTTTCGATCGACGACAGCCTGGGTTTCCTGGGCGGCATCGACCTCACGGCACGGCGCTGGGACGAGCCGGATCACCGGATCGGCAATCCGCTGCGCAAGGCGCCTGACGGAACGCCCTATGAACCCGTTCATGACATGCAGTCGATGGTGTCAGGTGAGGCCGCAGGCCTGATCGGCGATGTCGCCCGCCGCAGGTGGCGGAAGGCGACCGGCGAGCGGATAGAGCCCGCCGCTGCAAGCGATACCGAATGGCCGTTGGCCGTCCCGGCAGAAATGACCAATGCGACGGCCGCGATCGCGTTGACCGAACCCGGGCTGATCGGCAAGCGCGGGCATTACGAAGCTTTCCGGCTGACGCGGGATGCGATCCGGGCGGCGCGCAAGCATATCTATATCGAAACCCAATATCTGGCCTCCTTCGGTGTGGCGCGCGAGATCGCCAAGCGGCTGAAGGAGATCGAAGGTCCTGAAATCGCGGTTCTCGTTACCCGCAGCTCGCACGGCTTCATCGAGAAACTGACGATGGGCAACAATCGCGATCGGCTGATCCGCCGGCTAAAGCGGATCGACCGTTATGACCGGCTGCGTGTCATGTATGCCGTGGTGCCTGACGAGAAGGGCGGCGAGCAGGAAATCGTCATCCACTCCAAGCTGATGATTGTCGATGATGCATTTATCCGCATCGGCTCGTCGAACCTGAACAACCGCTCCGAGGGCTTGGATACGGAATGCGATCTGGCGATCGAGGCGGAGACTGATGGTCACCGCCAGGCGATCACCGCGCTTCGCCACCGGCTGATGGCTGAGCATCTCGATGCGCAGCCCGAAGAGGTGCGGCGGATGGAGAGTGAAAAGCGATCGGTGCTAGATACTATAAAGGCGCTGAATCGTGGCCCACGCGGGTTGCGGGAATTCGCCGTTGATATTGCCCATGGCGGAACGAGCCCGCTGCCGGGGACAGGGATCGTCGATCCGCGCAGGCCGTACTGGCCGTTACAGCGGTTGCGCCTGCGCGTCGGCCGTCTGGTCAGCGTGTTTTTCTGAGCTTGCCGTTTTCCGCTTCCGGATGACGATTTCGCTGATTGCGAAGACCGGCAGGCCGATCAGCAGGGGTAGAATGAAATAGATCACTCTGAAGGCCACAAGTGCGCCGATCGATGCGGCGCCCGGAAGAACGTGGCTGACGGTTGCCTCCAGCACGCCCAGCCCGCCCGGAACATGGGTGAGGAGAATGGCGATATTGGCGAGCACGAAGGCGGTTGCCGTCTGCACGAAGCTGGCTTCGCCCTGCGCCGCCAGCATCTGATGCAGACAGGCGGAAACGCAGATGAAGTTCAGCGTTCCGATCACCACCTGCCCGGCGGCCAGCTTAACCTCCGGCATCTGGAACTGCCATTTCCACAGTTTGAGCGGCGCGCGAACGGTGGCAGCCAGAAGAACGTAGACCGCGGGAATGCCCAAGCACGCGAGGCCGAGAAAGAACAAGCCGGACGAGCTGAGGTGCAACAGATTGGCTGCATCGCCGGGATTGACGAGAAGCGCGATACCGGCGAGGGCCGAGAGGCCGATGCCGACGGTGACGCCGCAGAAGAGGATCACCTTGGCGACTTCCTCGGTGTTCAGTCCCCAGCGGGCGTAGTAGCGGTAACGGACTGCGCCGCTGCTCAGGGCGGCGATGCCAAGGTTGTGGCCGATCGAAAGGCCGGTAAAGGAGGCGATCGCCGCCTTCGGGTAGCTCAGCGGTTTACCGGCATAGCGCAGGCCCATCCAGTCGAAGCCGGTAAGGCAGAGATAGGAGAGTGCCGCAAAGCCCGTCCCGGCGGCGAGCCTGGACACCGGGATCGCCGCGATCGACTGCATCACCTCGTCCAGCGAGTAGCGGCTGAAGACCCTGTAGAGAAGGTAGGCGGCCAGCAGCAGGCCGAGAATGAGGGTGGCATTGATGATGAGGCGTTTGCCCTGCATGAGTTTTCCGTCTTGCGTTGCAGTTTCCAGTTTATGGAACGAAACAAGCGGAATGCGGGTTCCCCCAGCATGAACACATTCTCCGGTATTTCACCTCTGCAGGGCGGCCGATCGATCAGGATCCTGACCTACAACGTGCATAGCTGCGTCGGTATCGACCGGCGAATCGATCCGCACAGGGTTGCCGATGTCATCGCCCAGTCGGGCGCCGATATCATTGCGCTGCAGGAGCTGGACGTTGGCCGCAAGCGGACGGGAGGCGTCGATCAGGCGCATCTCATCGCGGGCCTTTTGAAGATGGAGTCGCATTTCCATCCGGCTTTGCATGTCGAGGAGGAGAAGTATGGCGACGCCATCCTGACGGCGCTACCGACCAGGCTGATGCGGGCAGGGCCGCTGCCTTCGGTCGGCGAGACCCGCGGGGCGATCTGGGTGCAGGTCGATGTCAACGGCCTGACCCTCAACGTTCTAAACACGCATCTTGGTCTCAGAGGCGTGGACAGGGCGCAGCAAATAGCGGCGTTGCTCGGCAGCGACTGGATCGGGTCGTCGGCATTTCAGGCTGCGCCGTCGATCATCTGCGGTGATCTCAACGCCATTCCGCTATCGCCCGCATACCGGACGCTTGCCCGGCAGTTTCGAGACGCCCAGCTTCTGGCCGGTGGTAAGCCGCGGCCGACCTATCCGTCGCGACTTCCGGTGCTGCGGATCGACCATGTCTTCGTCTCGGAAGGACTTGGTGTCAGGCGGGTGACGGCGATCGCCGATCCGCTGGCACGCCGCGCGTCCGATCATCTACCGCTGCTTGCGGAGATCGAGCCGTCGGCAGCGCTCACAAGGGCGGAAACACGATCTGTGGCGTCTGGATGAGCTGGCGGTTGCCTGCTGCTTCCGGGTCGTTGATGCGCTCGATCAGCATCCGGCCGAGCAATTCGCCGGCGGCAACGAGGTCTTCGTAGATCGTCTCGACCTTTGGCTGCAGCTGGGTCAGCAGGCGCGAATGCTCCTTGGCGACGATATCGTAGTCCTCGGCCAGTTGAAGCCCGGCGTCGCTCATGCCGGTGATGGTCGCAAGCGCTGACACCTCGCCCGGACAGATAAAGCCATCCGGGGCATCGGGGGCGGCAGCGCGCGTGCGGACATAGTCGCGGATGGCGCTTGCCGGGGAATCGAGCGTGATCTCCTCGGAGATCTCATAGCTGGCGCCCGCCTCGCGGACGGCGGTCATGAAGCCGTGCAGCAGGTGCTGGTAAAATGTCAGCCGCCGTGGTGGCAGCAGAAGGGTGACCTTCTTGCGTCCCTTGGTGATCAAGCGGCGCGTCGCCTCATAGGCGAAGGCATAATTGTCGTAATCGACATAGGGATGCTGCGTCGAAAATTCGGTGCGGCCGTGGCTGACGAATGGAAAGCCGGTCTCGATCAGCATCCGGACGCGGGCATCGAAGGGTTCGGTGCGGGTAAAGATGACGCCATCGGCGAAGCTGTTGCGGACGATGTATTCGGCAGCCTCGAGCTCGGTGGTCGAGAGGAAGTTCGGCGCCACGACCAGATGGTAAGAGGTCTCTTTCAGAGCCTTGGCAATGCCGTACATGATCGAGGTGCCAAAGCCGACGACTTCCTGGTGCGAGTCGAGCAGGATGCTGATGACATTGGTGCGGCCGGTCTTCAGGCGCTGCGCCGCGCGATCCGGGAGATAGCCGATTTCGCGGGCGATCTTGTGCACCCGTTCGCGGGTTTCCAGCGAGATTTGCGGTGCGTCGCTGAGCGCGCGCGACACCGTCGTCACCGCCAAACCGGTCAGGTTGGCGATCGTGCGCAGCGTCGGCTTGCCACGTCTCAGAAGATTGTCTTGGTTTTCGCCGCGGGGCGGCTTCATCGGATCGGTCAACTTGGCCTTCCTGGGCTGCGGCAATCAACATAACGGGCAGATGCATTGCAAGCAATAAAGTTATGAAAACGTTTTAAATTTTTGCGACTTCAGCGCGATAATACGCATTATATAGTAATTTCAGTAGTTTGGGTCATTAATAATCTTTTTTCTCGGAAGTCGAGAAAGACTTGACGCCGCGTAATTTATATCGTTTTAAATTGTCAACCGCAGCCGGGAGGCGGCGGCATGTTTGCTCACTCGGCGAGTGGGAAGCATCAGGGTGGCGGAAAAGGCTTTCGCTGCCGACTTGCAAACGGGAGGAAGACTATGCGCAAGTTTTTGGGCTCGGTGGCTGCTGCTGCCGTGATGATGGCTGCGTTCGGCGCCCATGCGGCCGACGTCAAGGAAGTGCAGATGCTGCACTGGTGGACTTCGGGCGGTGAAGCTGCTGCTCTCAACGTCTTGAAGGGCGACCTTTCCAAGGAAGGTTACGCCTGGAAGGATGTGCCGGTTGCTGGTGGTGGTGGTGATGCTGCAATGACCGCGCTGAAGGCGATGGTTGCTGCCGGTACCTACCCGACCGCATCGCAGATGCTGGGCTACACCGTTCTCGACTATGCTCAGGCAGGCGTCATGGGCGACCTGACCGAGACCGCGAAGAAGGAAGGCTGGGACAAGTCGGTTCCGGCGGCTCTCCAGAAGTTCTCCGTTTACGACGGCAAGTGGGTCGCTGCCCCTGTTAACGTTCACTCCGTCAACTGGCTGTGGATCACCAAGGCCGTCATGGACAAGATCGGCGGCACCGAGCCAAAGACCTTCGACGACCTGATCGCGCTTCTCGACAAGGCCAAGGCAGCTGGCGTCATCCCGCTCGCTCTCGGCGGTCAGAACTGGCAGGAAGCCACGATGTTCGACTCGATCGTCCTGTCGACCGGTGGTCCTGAATTCTACAAGAAGGCCTTCAACGATCTCGACGAAGACTCTCTGAAGTCCGACACGATGAAGAAGTCTTTCGACAACCTCGCCAAGATCATCAAGTATGTCGACCCGAACTTCTCGGGCCGCGACTGGAACCTGGCAACCGCAATGGTCATCAAGGGTGACGCTCTGGTTCAGGTCATGGGCGACTGGGCGAAGGGCGAATTCGTCGCTGCCAAGAAGACCCCGGATAAGGACTTCCTGTGCTACCGCTTCCCGGGCACCGATGGCAGCGTGATCTACAACTCCGACATGTTCGGCATGTTCAACGTTCCTGAAGACCGCAAGGCCGCTCAGGTGGCGCTCGCAACGGCAACGTTGTCGAAGAGCTTCCAGTCGGCATTCAACGTCGTCAAGGGTTCGGTTCCGGCCCGTACCGACGTTCCGGATACGGCCTTCGACGCTTGCGGCAAGAAGGGCATCGCCGACCTGAAGAAGGCAAACGATGGAGGCACGCTGTTCGGCTCGCTGGCTCAGGGTTACGGTGCGCCTCCGGCCATCGCCAACGCCTATAAGGACGTCGTTTCCAAGTTCGTTCACGGCCAGATCAAGACCTCCGACGAAGCTGTGACCCAGCTCGTCCAGGCGATCGACGACGCTCGCTAATACCTGTTCGACATCCGGCCTCCCCGCGCAGTGCGGGGAGGCCTTTGCGCCCTGCGGGTATGCTGCAGGGAGGAGATTGATTTCATGAGCACTGTTGCGACCACCGATCCGGTCCTGACCTCCAGTCCTTCGACCCGCGCGTCCATTCGCGGCCGGTTGCAGGATGCCCTGCCGAAAATCGTGCTGGCGCCGAGCTTCCTGATCACGATCGTTTTCGTCTATGGCTTCATCGTCTGGACGGCGTATCTTTCCTTCACCAATTCCAAGACCTTTCCGTCCTACGCACTGACAGGGCCGCGCGCCTATCAGCGCCTCTGGCGCTGGACGTTCGAGAGCGATCCGCCGTCGTCCTGGTACACGTCGATCACCAACATGGGGATCTTCGGCTTCCTCTATATCGGTATCTGCTTGGGGCTCGGTCTGCTGCTGGCGATCCTGCTCGACCAGAAGATCCGTGGCGAGGGGGTGTTGCGCCCGATCTTCCTCTATCCGATGGCGCTGTCCTTCATCGTCACCGGCGTCGCCTGGAAGTGGTTCCTCGATCCGGGCCTCGGCCTGGAGCAGACGCTGCACCAGTTCGGCTGGACGAGCTTCCATTTCGACTGGATCAAGAACAAGGATTTCGTGATCTATACCGTCGTCATCGCCGGCGTCTGGCAGGCGTCCGGCTTCGTCATGGCCATGTTCCTAGCGGGTCTGCGCGGCATCGACGGCGAGATCGTCAAGGCGGCACAGATCGACGGCGCTTCGACGCTGCAGCTCTACCGCCGCATCATCATTCCCATGCTGCGCCCGGTATTCCTGTCCGCCTTCATCGTGCTCGCCCACATGGCGATCAAGTCCTACGACCTGGTGGTCGCGCTGACCTCGGGCGGCCCTGGCGGTTCCGCCTGGCTGCCATCGAACTTCATGTATGAGTACACGTTCAAGCGGAACGAGATGGCGGTCGGCTCGGCCAGCGCGATCATCATGCTGATGACGATCTCGGCGATCATCGTTCCCTATCTCTATTCCGAACTGAGGGAGAAATCCCGATGAGCAGCGTCATCTCTCCCGCCGTTTCGAGCGGCAATAACAGCCGCTGGATCGGCCGCACGGCAATCTATGGCTTGCTGATCATCTTCGCGGTCCTCTATCTGATGCCGCTCTTCGTGATGCTTGTCACCTCGTTCAAGACGATGGACGAGATCCAGAACGGCAACATGCTGTCGCTACCGCAATCGCCGACGCTCGATCCCTGGTTCAAGGCCTGGGGAGAGACTTGCGTCGGCCTGACCTGCGCCGGGATCAAGGGCTACTTTTGGAACTCGATCAAGATGGTCGTACCGGCCGTGGCTATCTCCACGGTGCTCGGCGCGCTGAACGGCTACGTGCTGACGAAGTGGCGCTTCCCGGGTCATACGCTGGTTTTCGGCCTGATGCTGTTTGCCTGCTTCATTCCGTTCCAGTCGGTGCTGCTGCCGATGGCAACCATTCTCGGCATGTTCGGCCGGTTCGGCATGACGCTGCAGAATGCGACGGGTATGAACTTCGGCTTCGGCAACCCGACGGTCAATCTGGTTTTCGTCCACGTCGTCTATGGTCTCGGCTTCACCACGCTGTTCTTCCGGAACTTCTATGAAGCCTTCCCGACCGAGTTGGTGCGTGCCGCTCAGGTCGACGGAGCCAGCTTCTTTCAGATCTTCCGCCGGATCATGCTGCCGAACTCGCTGCCGATCATCGTGGTGACCGTCATCTACCAGTTCACCAACATCTGGAACGACTTCCTGTTTGCCTCGGCTTACGCGGGCACCGGTGAATCGATGCCGATGACGGTGGCGCTGAACAACGTCGTCAACACCTCGACCGGCGTGGTCGAATACAATGTCAACATGGCCGCGGCGATGATCGCCGCCGTGCCGACGCTCTTCGTTTACATTCTCGCCGGCCGCTATTTCGTGCGCGGTCTCATGGCGGGCGCCGTCAAAGGATAATCCATGGCTTTCCTTGAAATTTCCGGTCTCAAGAAGCGCTTCGGCGCTGTCGATATCCTCAAGGGGATCGATCTCGAGCTCGAAGAGGGCGGCTTCCTCGTGCTTGTCGGCCCGTCCGGCTGCGGCAAGTCCACGCTGCTCAACACCATTGCCGGTCTTGAGACGATCACCGAAGGCGAAATCCGCGTCAACGGCCGAGCGATCAACGACCTGCATCCGTCGAAGCGCGATATCGCCATGGTGTTCCAGAGCTACGCGCTCTATCCGAACATGACGGTGGCGGGAAACATCGCCTTCGGCATGGAAATCCGTGGCGTGCCGAAGGAAGAGCGCGAGAAGGCGATCAAGCAGGTTTCCGAGATGCTGCAGATCGGCCATCTACTGGATCGTAAGCCGAGCCAGCTTTCCGGCGGCCAGCGCCAGCGCGTCGCCATGGGCCGTGCGTTGGTGCGCAACCCGCAGGTCTTCCTGTTCGACGAGCCGCTCTCCAACCTGGATGCCAAGCTGCGCGTCGACATGCGCACGGAAATCAAGCGCCTGCACCAGCGCATGGGCACGACGATCGTTTACGTGACGCATGACCAGATCGAGGCCATGACGCTGGCAACCAAGATCGCCGTTCTGCGCGATGGCGTGTTACAGCAGTTCGGCACACCTGCCGAAATCTACAACAGCCCTGCCAACGTCTTCGTCGCCGACTTCATGGGGTCGCCGGCAATGAACCTGCTGAACGCGACCGTCGAAAACGGTGCCGGCGGTCTGCAGGTCTCGCTCGACCGTCCGAATGCCGAGCCGCTGAAGCTGCCGGTGCCAGCAGGCAACAACAGCCTGACGAGCTACAATGGCAAGCCGGTGATCTTCGGCATCCGCCCGGAAGCGCTGACCGATCTCGATGGCGTCGATCGCAAGGCGAAGTCGGTGTCGCACGGTGATTGCATGATCGAAGTTGTCGAGCCCGCGGGTGCGGATACATTCGCCGTCACCAAGCTCGGCGGCAAATCCGTCGTCGCGCGTCTCGGCGCCGATGCCGGCATCGAGGCGGGCACGAACACCCGCCTTGCCTTCAATCTCGACAAGGCGGTGTTCTTCGACCCGCAGAGCCAGCTGCGGATCGCCTGATCCGTCACTGTGCGGTTACGGTGAAACTGACAGACGGGAAGCGGCTTGAGGTCGCTTCCACGGTGATCGTGCCTGTCAGTCCCGTTGCTTCCAGCCAGAAACCAGCCGTGCCGCCCTGCAGCGGCACGCTGCCCGGGCCGACGATCTTCGCCGGTCCTTCGACGCGCAGCGTGACGCTGTCGTCCATGAATGGCAGGCACTGATCGCGCTGGTCGAGTGCGCGGATTATGACGCGGGTGCTGTCGCGCTCCCGGGCCTTCAGAGCGATCGCATCAGGTGCGAGCTGCAGCCTTGCAGGCAGCGGATCCGCCGCCAGCGTCAGATGCGCGACCGGCTCGCCATCGATGAAGCCGGTGAACTCGCCGTCAATCCATTCCAGACCCCAGGTGCCGAGCTCATCAGCGGTGAAGTGCCGGTGGTCGAGAACGACAGGGGGGTGCGGCAGATGCGGATAGTTCTCGCGGTCGGGGCCGATCCGCTTGGCCAGCGTTCCGTATTTCAATTCGACTTCGTCGCAATTGGTGAGGATGATCAGCGGCAGCACGCCGCCGATGCTGCGCTCGCCGCGCGCCCAGAAGGTCACCGGCTTCATGATGACTTCATCTGAAGGCTCGCACTGGCTGGCATAGACGTAGGCCGCGAATTTCGGTTCACGGAACATGTCCATGACGCCGTGGTAGCAGATGCGGTCGCCGGAGCCGAAATCCTTGTGCGTGTTGTAGTCGAACATGCACCAGCCGATCGCGCCCGAGATGTCAGGATCGCCATAGGCGGCGTTCAGCACTTCCAGATGGCGGCGGACGTGTTCGGCCTGGCGCTGTTCGGGGTCGTGCATCTTGGTCGGATGCATGTGGCCGTTATACTCGGTGATCAGGTACGGCACCTTGTGGGCGAGGCCGGTATTTTCCTGCTGCGGGCGAAGTGCCGTGCGCGGGCGGTTGGCGCCCGGCAGTTCCTCGTTGCCGAGGATGAAGTCGTTCATCGTGTAGACGTCTTCCAGCAGCTCGCTTTCCGTGAGGTAGCGAACGCCGCCGGTCTGACGGGTCGGGTCGAGCTCGCGGGCGAGACGGTTGGTCTCGGCGTAGAAGTCGTGGCTGTCGAGCGACTCGTTGATGCGCACGCCCCAGATGATGATCGAGGGGTGGTTCCAATCGCGCTCGATCATGCGGCGGACGTTTTCGATCGACTCTTTCTGCCATTCGAGGTCGCCGATATGCTGCCAGCCGGGGATTTCCTCGAAAACCAGCAGTCCCAAGCGGTCGCATCGGTCGAGGAACCACTTGGATTGCGGGTAGTGCGAGGTGCGGACGATGTTGCACTTCAGCACCGTCTTCATGATGGTCGCGTCGAGCTCCTGCGCCGAACGTCCGGCGGCATAGCCGACATAGGGATAAGCCTGGTGACGGTTGAGGCCGCGCAGCTTCAGCGGCTTGCCGTTCAACAGGAAACCTTCGGGCGTGAACTCGGCGGTGCGGAAGCCGAAATTCGAGGTGAGGCGATCCGACCCATGGCTGGTCTTGAGGTCGACGGTCAGTTCGTAAAGCGCCGGATTAGCGATATCCCAGAGCGCGATGCCGCTCAGATCGCTGAAGCCGAGCGTCACGTCCTCGCCTGTGGTCTCAGCCGTTGCCGTGGCGATGACAATGCCGGAGGCATCGCGGATCGTGCCGGATATCGTACCGAGGAACGTCGCGTCCTGCGGATTGGAGAGCTTGCAATGAACTGTCGCCGACTTCGTTTCGGCAAGGGCGTTCTGCGTCTCGATCTTGATGTTGCTGAGCGAGACCGCGCCCGTGACCTTCAGCCAAACTTCGCGGTAGATGCCGGCATAGGTGAGGTAATCGATACGGCCTCCGAACGGCGGGATGGCAGGGTTCTCGCTGCCGTCTATCTTGACGGTGATCAGGTTGTCGCCCTTGATCAGCTTGCCTGTCAGCCGGGCCTCGAAAGGCGTGTAGCCATCCTTGTGGGCAATGATCTCTTCGCCGTTCAGGTAGACGACGTTGTCGGCCATGGCGCCGTCGAAGACGATAGAGACTTCGCGGCCCTCGAATTCGGGCATCCAGCGCAGCAGCTTCTGATAGGTGAACGGCCGCTGATAGCTGTTCTCATCGAAATAATTGAACGGCAGTTCGACGGCCGTATGCGGCAGGCTGACGGTCGTGCTGCCGTCGAAGGCGTCGAGCAGGCGCTGGCCGAAGCCCTCGTGGAAGCTCCAGGATTCATTGAAGGAGACGACGGAACGCATATCAGGCTTCCTTGCTGCAGGCGCGGGCAATGATGCGGCGCGAGGCGCGCGCGCGTGAAATCATGGTCATGGAAATTCCTCCTCGATGCAATGAAAAGCGCCGCCTTACGCGGTGGAGCCCCAGCGGGGCGTGCAGGCAAGCGTGATGTTGTGCGGGCCTTCGATATCCTGCTCGTGGCGTTCGATCACCTCGACCACGGCATCCATGAAAGCGGCATGGTCAAGGCTCAGCGTCGTCAGGTCGTTGCAGTCCCAGGCGGCCATGGCGATGCCGTCCTGGCCGACGATGGCAATATCGCCGGGCGTCTGCTTGCCGAGGACGCGCCGGGCCGCGTCGCGCGCACCGATCGCCATCACGTCGTTGCCGCAAATGATCGCATCCACCTTCGAGCGGTGCAGCAGCATGACGGCTTCCTTGAAGCCGGAATCGTAGGAATAGTCGCCAAAGGCCTCTGCCTCAAAAGCCAAGCCGTGCTTGGCGAGACCGTCGGCAAACCATTTGCGGCGCAGCTTGTCGATCCAGCTGGACTTGGTGCCGGAGAGATAGGCGAAGCGCTTCTTGCCGTCCTTGACGATCTTGTCGATGATCTCGGCAGCGCCGACGGCGCCATCGATACGGATGCTGGAGACATTCTCGTTCTCCAGCGGCTCGAAGGAGACGATGATCGGTTTCGTCGTATGGAAGATATCGACGGCATCCTGCATCGACACCATGTCGGAGAAGACGACGACGTGATCGACCTGATAGGTCGAGGCCAGCCGCATAAGCTGCAGCCGGTCGGAATGATCGGCACAGCAGAGAATGATCGGCAGAAGCTGGCGTGCCTGCAGGCGATGAACGAGCAGTTGCTGCTCTTCCGCCTCGCAAGGGTTGCCGATGGCGTTGACCACCAGGGCAACGAGGCGGGAGCGCTGATTGTTCAGCGAACGGGCGATGGCGTTCGGCTGGTAGCCGTGTTCCCGGGCGACAGCGAGGATGCGGTCGCGCGTGGCGCTGCCGATGCGGGAATCGGGTGAGAAGGCGCGCGAGATCGTCGCCGAGGACACGCCGGCGAGCTTCGCCAGCTCCTTGGATGTGATGCGTTTCCTGCTCATGCTGCTTCCACCCCGTCCAGACCCATTCCGCTCTTCTCCGTATCGCGGAGCGGGTCTACCTCTGTTGTCACGCAATTCCGGAAGCAAAACCGCTGCGCAGTTTTGCTTCCGGAATTGCTTAGACGGCGATCCTGACGGGCACTCCCTCCGCCGCCGCCGATTCCTTGATTGCGTCCCAGAGCCTAGCGAATCGCAAGCCCATTTCAACGGAGCCGGAGTTTTCCATGCTTCCGGCGCGGATGGCGAGGAAGTTCTTCATGGGATTGCCGAGAATCTCGGCTTCTTCGCGTGGCTCGCTGGTCCGGCCGAAGCTGATCTCGCGCCAGCCGCCCCAGGCGTCGATGCGCACGATCGCCTTGGAATAGAAGAAGGTGATGTAGGAGGCGCAGCCGGGAGGGCCTTCGCCGGCTGCCGTCAGTGTCGCCAGCGCGCCGTTCTTCAGCCGTGCGGAAACGGCTGTGGCGATATCCACCTTGCGGCTGTGATTGTGCATGTAGGCGGAAACGCTCTCGAAGTCCGAATTGGCAAGCAGGCAGACGGTGTTCATCATGTGAGCGCCGGTATCGAACATGAAGCCGCCGCCGGAGATTTCCGGCTGCTGCTTCCAGTGGCCTTCATAATTGGCGGCCCAGCTTTCCCAGATCATGCCCGATATGGCGATCAGGTCGCCGAACTCGCCTGACAGCGCCCGCTTGCGGGTGTCGAGCACCAGTGGCGAGAGGCCTCCCTGAAAGGCAGTGACGATGGTGACTCCTGTCTTCTTCTGCGCAGCGATCAGCCGTTCAGCTTCGGGGACGGTGGTGACCATCGGTTTTTCCAGGAAAAGGTCGAGCCCTGCCTCGGCGACGGCGACGGCCTGCTCGCCATGGAAGGCATGCGGGGTGGAGATATAGATGATATCCAGCGCGTCGCGGCGCTTCGCCAGCATCTCGCGATAGTCTTCAAAGGCTTCCGGTTCGGGTGCGCCGGCTTCCTTGCAGACGTCGATCAGCCGCTGGCGCGAACCCGGGATGGTGTCGGCAAGCGCGGCAAATTCGATCTCCGGCATCTTGGCCCAGCTATGGGCATATTCGGCCGCCTTCAGCCCGGCGCCAATCACGCCGAGGCGCAGTTTCTGTACCATGTAAAATCCTCCCGAATGCAATTGTGCAAACGATTACACAAACGATGTATTTGTTGCAAGCTATAAATAATCATATAAAAACAACAGCTTAAATTTTGAATTGGAAACGATTGCAAAATCATCTTGTCAGACATGGGAATGCGTGTACATTTTCGGCAGGTGCTGGAGGGCGCCATTGTGAACAAGAGGGAGGACTTCCGTTGAAGAAGACGGTTATCGGTGGCCTTTGCGCCATATTGCTCAGCGCAGTATCGACGCTGGCTCATGCTGAAACGATCCGGATTGCGAACCATGGCCAGTCGGGTATCGACGCCATGAAGTCGACGGTCGAGCGCATCGAGAAGAAATACGGTGTGACGGTCGAGGTTGTCGAATACCCGGCGCCGGACAAGGATTATCTGACGAAGCTGCTGACCGAGCTCGGCGCAGGCAATGCGCCCGACCTGTTCTCCATTCCGACCGCATCTGCCGTCGCCGATATGGTGGAAGCCGGTTACCTCGCTCCTGTCACCAAGGAATTCAAGGCGTGGGAAGGCTATAACGGCCTCTACGATGTGGCCAAGCAGCTGGCCGTCAGCCCCGATGGCGAAACCTATGTGATGCCCTTCATGCTGGGTATCCAGGAAATCTACTATCGCAAGGATGTGCTCGATAAGGCCGGTATTTCGACCAAACAGCCGAAGGACTGGAAGGACCTGCTCGACCGTGCAGCCGAGATCAAGAAGAAGACCGGCGCCTATGGCCTGCTCTTCCCGGCCGGCGTGGCCTGGGGCGGCGGCGCGTTCGACGAGGGCTTCCAGCATCTGATCGTCGGCTCGAAGACGCCGCAGATCGTCGATGCCGATGGCAAGTTCGATCTCAACGGCGAAGGCGTCAAGGATGTCTTCGATGTCTACAAGCAGCTGATCGACAACGATCTGATGCCGGTTCAGCCGCTGCTCGGCCCCGAGCCGTGGGTCGTGCCGAAGTATGAAATGTTCCCGCAGGGTAAGCTTGCCGCCACCACATGCGGCTCCTGGTGCTACATCTTTGACTGGGGCCGCGAGAGCAAGAACCCGATCCCTGACGTGACCAAGATCGTCGGCACCTGGACGGTTCCCGGCCAAAACGGCGGCCAGTACGTGCTCGCCAACCTCGCTGCTCCGTGGGCCGTCAATGCCAAGTCGGCCAACGCGGAACTGGCCATCAAGGCGCTGATGGAAATCGGCTCCGTCGAAACGCAGGTCTCCTATGCGGCCCGGATCGGCAATATTCCGGCGAGCAAGGATGCGGCTTCGAATGCCGACTTCCAGAAGCTCACGGAATTGGTGCCCATCCATGCGGCTGCCGGAAACGGCGTGTTCCTCAAGCAGGCTTCTGGCTTCGGCACCGTTTCGGAAGGTGTTGCCCGCGCCACCGAAGCGCTGCTGCGCAAGGAAACCGATGCAGCCGGCGCCCAGAAGATCCTGGTCGACTACGTCAAGGAAACGCTCGGCGACGATGCCGTGAAATAAGCTTGGGTACTTTCTCCCGCCCAAGATTGGGAGGCGCGGCAGGTCTGCCGCGTCTTCCGCTTCATTCGATAAGGTTGTGAGCTTCGATGATCAGAAACTCTCATGAACGCCGCGCCGAGCGCCAGCTTCTCATCATCCTGCTGCCGTCGCTGGTGCTGCTGCTTGCCCTCGTCATCTATCCGGCGCTGTACTCGGTCTATCTGAGCTTCACCAACGAAGCGCTGACCGGTGCTGCTGCGCTGCGGCCACGCTTCGTCGGGCTGCGCAACTACGCGCGGCTGTTCAATGATGCGAAGTTCTGGAATTCGCTGCTCGTTACCTTCTTCTTCGTGGTCGGCTCGGCCGTCATCGGCCAGTTCGTGCTCGGTCTCGTATCCGCCATGGCGCTGCGCCGCGAGATCCGTTTCCGGCAGATTTTCTCATCGATCATCCTGCTGCCGAACGCCGCCCCTGAGGTCGTTGCCGGCTTCATGTGGATCTCGATGCTGGCGGGCGGCGAGCATGCGACGCTGTCGCGCATCGTCGCCTTCTTCGGCATTGCGCCGGCTGACTGGCTGAACACCTTTCCGCTGGCGATGATCATCATCGTCAACACTTGGCGCGGTATCGCGACGGCGATGATCCTGCTCACCGCCGGGCTCAGCACTATTCCCAACGAAATCTATGAGGCTGCCCGCATGGATGGTGCTACCCCATCGCAGATGTTCCGTCGCATCACGCTGCCGCTGATGATGCCGACGATCCTGCTCTACATGCTGATATCCGCCGTCTCGACGATTGCCGTCTTCGGTCTGGTGTATGCCCTGACGCGCGGCGGCCCAGGTGGGGCCACCGAACTCGTCAGCATCTATATCTACAACCAATCCTTCACGGCGTTCCAGCTGGGTTACGGCGCTGCGGTCGCGGTCGTCGCATTGATCATCTCGCTGATCCTCGGCATCGGCTATGTCCGGGCCATGAAGGTGGAGATCTGATATGGCGGTGATCTCTCCGAGCGAAAGCGCCAACAAGACGCGCTCCGACCTGATGGCCTATGCCACGCTGTCGGTTATCTCGATCTTCTGCGCCGTGCCGTTCTTCTGGGTGCTGCTTGCCTCCCTCGATGGCAACGCGCAGCTCTTCCTGCGCTGGCCGGAGCAGTGGAGCCTTGGGAATTATGCCCGCGTCTTCATCAAGGAAGATGGCGGCCGGTGGCTGTTCAACTCGCTATTCATTGTCGGCGGCGCGACCTTTATCGTCATGGTGCTGGCAGGGCTTGGCGGCTATGCGTTGTCGCGGACCCGTGCCTGGTGGAAGCTGCCGTTCCTCTACACGATCCTCTTGATCCGCGTGCTGCCGCCAACGGCGCTGGTCGTGCCGCTCTACAAGTTCCTGCTGACGCTCAACAATGCCGAAGGCGCGATCCTCCGGCCGATTTTCGGCAGCTATGCGCGTGACATCATGCGCTGGACAGGCTTCATCGACGGCTATCTCGGCATCATGCTAGTGCTGGCCACCATGCAGCTGCCGCTGGCGCTGTGGATCATGAAGACCTTCTTTGATGGTCTGCCGCGCGACTATGAAGAGGCGGCCGTCATGGACGGCGCCACGATGGTGCAGCGCATCCGCCGGGTGCTGATCCCGCTGGCGCTGCCTGGTCTTGCCGCAGCCGGCCTCTTCACCTTCATGTCGGCCTGGGGCGATTTCCTGCTGCCGCTGATCTTCCTATCGTCGCCAGAGCTACAGACGCTGCCGCTCGGTCTCTTCCGCGCCTTCCTGCGCATCAACGAGATCGATTACGGCCTGCTCGCTGCCCTAGCCTTCATCTACCTCCTGCCTGCCGTCATTGCCTTCGGCTTCGCGCGGCGCTTCCTCGTCCAGACATTCTCTGGCGGTGTGAAGGGCTGAGACAAGAAAGAGAAACCGAATGATCAATCTGAAGAACGTCCGCAAATTCTACGGTGCGCTCGAAGTCATCAAGGGCGTCGACATAACCGTCAATGATGGCGAATTCGCCGTCTTCGTCGGCCCCTCCGGTTGCGGCAAGTCCACATTGCTGCGGATGATCGCCGGTCTTGAGGGCATCGATGACGGTGATCTCATCCTCAACGGCCAGCGCATCAACGACGTGCCGCCAGACAAGCGCGGCATCGCCATGGTGTTCCAGTCCTACGCACTCTATCCGCATATGACGGTGGCGGAGAATATCGGCTTTTCGCTCAGTCTGAAGAAGGTGCCGGAAGCGGAGATCCGCAAGCAGGTGGAAGGCGTTGCCGAGATCCTGCAGCTGACCGACTACCTCAATCGCCGCCCGGCCGCCCTTTCCGGCGGCCAGCGCCAGCGTGTCGCCATCGGCCGGGCAATCATCAAGAAGCCATCGCTGATCCTGTTCGACGAGCCGCTCTCCAACCTCGATTCCGCACTGCGCGTGCAGATGCGCGCCGAGCTGCAGCGGCTACATAGGGAGCTGAAGGCGACGGTCGTCTACGTCACCCACGATCAGGTGGAGGCGATGACGATGGCTGACCGGATCGTCGTGCTGAACAAGGGAACCGTGGCTCAGCAGGGTGCGCCAATGGATCTCTATCACAAGCCCGAAAACGAATTCGTTGCCACCTTCATCGGCTCGCCGAAGATGAACGTCATTCCGATGACCGCGACGCGGCAGGGCGGACATCTGCATCTGGAAAGCACGATCGGCCTGGCGATGGATATGTCCGGCGCGGCCGATATTCCCCAGGGCGAGGTGCGTCTCGGCGTTCGGCCCGAGCATCTGAAAATCGCGGCCGATGGGCAGGGTAACTTCAATGCCGAGGTGGGGATCGTCGAGCGTCTCGGCGTCGAGACCTACATCACCGTTGGCACGACCAGGGATCCGATCGTCGTCCGTTCGGATGGCGATGTCGCGGTCCGGCCCGGTGACCGGGTTTCGCTCTCGGCCGATCCGGCTGCCTGCCATCTCTTCGACGCGTCGGGGCGGGTCATCCGTCCGGCTCAAGCTTCATAACATTCGAGGATATCATGACGATCAAGGTTACGATCTGGAACGAAGGCCGCCACGAGCAGGTGCACAAGGAAGTACAGGATATCTATCCTGATCGCATCGATGGCGCGATTGCCGCCGGCATCAAGCACGCCGATTTCGAGATCCGCCGCGGCACGCTCGATGATCCGGATGAAGGCCTGCCGGATTCTTTGCTTGAGGATACCGACGTGCTGCTCTGGTGGGGCCACATGGCGCATGAAGAGGTCAGCGACGGGTTGATCGACCGCATCCAGCAGCGGGTGCTGAAGGGTATGGGCCTCGTCATCCTGCATTCCGGTCATCACTCGAAGCTGTTCCGCCGCCTGATGGGCACGAATGCCAATCTCTCCTGGCGCGAGTCGCCGGCTGGCGATCTGGAGCGCGTCTGGGTCATCAATCCTTCGCATCCGATCGCAGAGGGATTGCCGCCCTATTTCGAGGTCAACGCCTCTGAAATGTATGGCGAGCCCTTCGATATCCCTCAGCCTGACGAGCTGGTCTTCATCTCCTGGTATTCGGGCGGCGAAGTGTTCCGTAGCGGCTGCACATGGCAGCGTGGGCGCGGGCGCATCTTCTTCTTCAGCCCGGGCCACGAGACCTATCCCATCTATCACGACAAGATCATCCATCAGGTCATCTCCAACGGTATCCGCTGGGCGCAGCAGAAGCACAGGGATGGCCGCATCCTGGAAAACTGGCATCGCGCCGAGGCGCTTCACGGCCGTCCCGACGGAAAAGTCTGAGCTTCCTCCCGTGGGGGCTGGGGCGGATTTGCTCCGGCCTCCGCGGGCGGGTCCTTCAAGGAGAGAGACGATGCAGCCGATATCGCTGAAGGCGGAAAGCGACGTTCACGAGTTTCTCATCAGCAAGACGTTCTGGGCTGCCGTCTATCGTAACGTGCCGGAGCGGCTGGCAGTGCTTGCCCGGCTGGCTGCCGAGCGGCCCGATGTTTTCGCTTTCGAAAGCAGCCAGAAGATCGCCGAGCGCTGCAATGTCTCGCAGACAAGCGTCGTTCGCTTTGCCCAGCATCTTGGCTTTGACGGGTTCGCCGAGATGAAGCAGGTGTTTCAGCGGGGGCTCCGCCAATCGTCCCGCCGCGCCTCGTGATCACTTATGGATACTGTGCACCGTTGACGGTTGTGTAGATCGAATAGAGCGACTGGGTCGCGGTGATGAACAGGCGGTTCTTCTTGATGCCGCCGAAGCAGATATTCGAGACCGTCTGCGGCACCAGGATCTTGCCGAGGAGAGTGCCATCGGGCGCAAAGCAGTGGACGCCGTCGGCCGCGCTGCTCCAGAGATTGCCCGAAACGTCGAAGCGGAAACCGTCGGGAACGCCCTTGTCGATCGAGCAGAAGTAGCGGCTGTTTGCTAGCGTCTTGCCATCGATAACGTCGAAGACCCGGATGTGGCGGGGCACGTCATGGTTCGATGAACCTGAATCGGCGATATAGAGCTGTTTTTCATCGGGCGAGAAGGCAAGGCCGTTCGGCTGGATGAAGTCGGTGGCGACGGCATCGATTTTGCCGCTTTGCGGATCGATGCGATAGACGTTGCGGGTTTCCTGCTCGGGCTCCGCCTTGTGGCCTTCATAGTCCGACATGATGCCGTAGCTCGGATCGGTGAACCAGATCGAGCCATCGGATTTGACGACGACGTCGTTGGGAGAGTTCAGCCGCTTACCTTCGTAGCCGTCGGCAAGAACCGTGATGCGGCCATCCGGCTCGGTGCGCGTCACCCGCCGTCCGCCATGCTCGCAGGAGACCAGCCGTCCCTGGCGGTCGCGGGTATTGCCGTTCACGTAGTTGGAAGGCGAGCGGAAGACGGAGACCGTGCCATCAGGAACCCAGCGCATCATCCGCTCGTTCGGAATGTCGCTCCAGAGCAGGCAGTTCCAATCGGAGAACCAGACGGGACCTTCGGCCCAGCGGCAGCCGCTATAGAGCTCCTCAAGCCGGGCACTGCCGGCGATCAGGCCATGGAAGCGTTCGTCACGAATATCGTAGAGCGGGTTTTCGGACACGGATATGCTCCTCCCAAAAGCAATGGATGCGTCTTTCGTAGCGACAAACGGTGAGACGTGCCAGAGCCCGGCGCTGAAAATTACCGGGCTCCGGCAGTCACTTAGAGAGCGGCAACCGGATGCGGCGAGCCGTCATAGGCCCCCCAGATCGATTGGTCGAAGCAGATAACCGACCCAGTCATCAGGCCGGATTCCGCAGACGAGAGATAAGCGCAGGCGCGTGCCACTTCCTCGGGATCGACGAGTCGGCCAAAGGGCTGGCTTGCGGCCGCCTTTGCCAGCCAGTCCTCGGCGGCGCCATGGTATTCCCGCTGGATCCGGTCTTCGCCCTCCGACGACATCCAGCCGATGTTCAGACCGTTGACGCGGATGCGGTTGCGCAGCAGCGCATAGGCGGTGTTTTTGGTCAGCGTCTCCAGCGCGCCCTTCGAGGCGCAGTAGGCGGCGATGAAGGGCTGACCGGCTTTCGCCGACATCGAGCCGATATTGACGATCGTGCCTTCGATCTTCTCGCGCCGCATCACCTTGACCGCCTCCTGGATCAGGAAGAACGGCGCCTTGACGTTGACGGCGAACATCTGGTCGAAGAGCTCCGGGCTGGTGTCCAGGATCGTGCCGCGGTCGGTGATCGCAGCGGCGTTGACCAGCGCATCGACGCGGCCGAAGGCCTGGTCGCAGGCTTGGACAACGTTCTGGGCGTCTTCGACCTTGCCGAGATCTGCCTTGACATAGACCACCTTGGCGCCGGTTTTGGCGGATAGCTCTTCGGCCTTGGCCTTGCCCTTCGCTTCATTGCGGCCGCAGATGACGATGCCCTTGGCGCCGCGCTCGGCAAACAGCCGGGCGATGGTGGCGCCGAGGCCCTGGGTGCCGCCGGTGACGATGGCGATCTTGCCGTCCAGGCGGCTCAAGTCTGTGCTCATGTGGTTCCTCCGTTTGATTGATATGCAAATAGCCCCTCGCGGGTGCGAGAGGCATTCTACTCTGTGTGTGTGGCCCTCTCATCCCGCTGCCGCCACCTTCTCCCCGAGGGGAGAAGGGAGTTGCCGCGCCGTCTCGTGTCCCCTTCTCCCCAGTGGGGAGAAGGTGCCCGAAGGGCGGATGAGGGGGCTCCTGCTCTTACGTCAGCTTCTTTTCCGCCTGATCCGCAAGCGCCTTGGCAAAGGCTTCATCGCTCCAGCCTTCCTTCAGCGCCTCATGCATCAGCTGTGCCTGCGTCTTCGGCGCCAGGCCGCCGACCGGCGGGTCGCGATCTAGGTTGGTTGGGAAGGAATAGCCCTCGGCGCAGGAGGCGACGGCGTTGGCGATACCGGCTTCCGAAAGCTGTCCCTTCAGCCGCTTCAGCGCCGGAAACAGTTTGGCGCTCATGCGCTCGCGGTTGACCGTCTCCATGGCCCGGCCGAAGGCGGAGGAGACCTGCAAGAGATTCGCGACGCGCTTGATATCGGCAGAGCGGTTGGTGCCGGCGGCATGGAAAAGGGCCGGGTTGAAGAAGACCAGGTCGCCCTTCTTCAGCGGTAGCTGGACATGGTGCTTGTCGAAGTAATCCTTGAATTCCTGGCGCTTGAGCGCGAGGTAGCCCGGCACATAGGTCTGGCTATGCGGCAGGAAGAGCGTCGGTCCGCTTTCGAGCGGCATGTCGCAATGGGCGACCGCGCCCTGCAGCGTCAGCACCGGTGAGAGCTTGTGGACGTGGGCGGGAAACTGTTCGATTACCTTGGAGGACTGGAAGCCGAGGTGATAATCGCGATGCGCCGATTGCGCCGCGCCGCCCGGGTTGACCCGGTTGACCTGCGCCGTCATCTGGTAGCTCGGCCCGAGCCAGGCTTCGCTGGCGATCGCAATGATCGGATTGGCATAGTAGCGGGCGAAATTCTCGGGATCGGCCAGGCAGTGCTTTTCCAGCGAATTCCAGATGCGATCATTGGCGCCCGGCTTGGCAAAGTGGTCGCCGCCGCCGGTCGAAGTGCGGTGCTGCTCCTCGATGATCTCGTCGAAGATCTTGCTGGCACGGTCGATGACAGAGGTATCCTCGTAGGCACGTTTGAAGACGACCACGCCGGGACCGTCGCCGAAGGCTTCGCAGATTTCCGCCAGCACAGCGCGGCGGCCCTCGGGATCGGCGATCGCTGCGACGACCTTACGGCTGTCGTAGATCAGCACGTTCTTCTCGACGCTATCGGCATTTGGGTAGTCTGCGAGCAAGGTCGTCTTCTCGGCTAGGTCGCGAAAATCGCCGAGATCGCAGGCGTCTTCGGTCAGCCAGACGCGGTCGGCGCGCAGTTTCTGCAGGTTGTCGGTTTTCATCAGGTGCTCCTCCAATCGCTGATGGAGGGCACTATACGCCGCAGCATTTGCTGATATAGATCAGAGATCCATCAAAAAACCATCAGAACTGCACCGATGCCGCACCATTTCCTCGTCAAGGATATCGCTTTTCAGGCCGGCCTCAGCACGGCCACCGTTGATCGGGTGCTGAACGAGCGGCCCGGGGTGCGCCGCCAGACTGAGCAGCGCGTGAAAGCGGCGATTGCCGAACTGGAAAAGCAGCAGGCGGGTGCCGAGGCCGCCAGCCGGAAGCTGTCGATCGATATCGTCATGGAAACGCCGGAGCGGTTCAGCGATGCTGTCCGGGCCGCGTTCGAGGCGGAAGTCGCGACGCTGCTGCCGACCGTGTTCCGCTGCCGGTTCCACTTCGCCGAAGTCATGAGACCGGCCGAGCTGGTGCAGCTGATCGACCGCATCCGGCTTCGCGGAACGCACGGTATCGTGCTGAAAGCGCCCGATGTGCCCGATGTCATTGCCGCCGTGCGGCGGGCCGACGAGGCCAAGATTCCCGTCGTTACGCTGGTCACCGATCTGCCGAATTCGCCGCGCGCGGCCTATGCCGGCGCCGACAACCGGGCAGCGGGGGAGACGGCTGCCTATCTGATCGGTTCGCAGATGGGAGAGCGGCCGGGTCATGTGCTGGTGACGCTGTCAAGCGGACGGTTCAGGGGGGAGGAAGAGCGCGAGATCGGCTTTCGCCGCATCATCCGCGAGCGCTATCCGTCGATCGGGATCACCGAAATCAGCGAGGGGCATGGGACGGATGCGGCGACGGGGACGCTGGCGGCCGAGGCGCTCGCAGCGAACCGGGCGATCGATGCCGTCTACTCGATCGGCGGCGGCAACCGGGCGGTGCTTGCCGCCTTCGAGGCCGCCGCGCGGCCATTGCGGGTGTTCGTCGCGCATGATCTCGATGCCGATAACCGCACGCTGCTGGCCGCGGGAAAGATCAATTTCGTCCTGCATCATGATTTGCGCACCGATGCGCGCTCGGCATTTCGCGCGATCCTCGACCGCTCCTCCAAGGCGCAGCGAAACGGCCACGGGCCGCTTTCGGCCGTCGAGATCATCACGCCGTTCAACATGCCATCTGGTGACTGACTGCCACTCTCTTGTTTTTCTTTCTCATGGGACGAAATCCGGATAGTTGTTGGCCGAACAGGGAGGTGGATGGCATGGAATACAGCGACATTGGAACCATCGCGACCTGGCTGACGGAACAGGGCTTGAAGGGCGCAACCGAGTCCGAGCTGCTCGACGGCTTCTGCATCGCCTGCCGTGACAAGGGTCTGCAGATCGACCGCGGCATGGCGCTGATGGATACGCTGCATCCGGTTCATGAGGGACGCGCCTTTCGCTTTGACAGCGAGCAGGAGATCGAATCCGAATTCGAATATGGACCGACCGGTGAGGGGGAAGCGCTGGAAAGCTGGAAGCGCTCCGCCTTCTATTATCTCTGGGCCGGCACCGAAAACGAGGTTCGCCGCCGTATCGGCTTCGGGGACCCGGCCGATTTCCAGATGCTGGAGAAGATGGCAGAGCTCGGCCATACCGATTACGTTGCGTTGATCCACCGCTTCGAGAAGGAAGGCACCATCGGCGAGATGGACTGTTTCTTCTCGCATTTCTCGACGCGTCACCCGGAAGGCTTTTCGGACCACGATCTCGTCATCCTGCGCAAGCTGGTGCCGGTGCTGGCACTGGCGATCAAATGTATCGCACTCGGCCGCATCGCGCGGACCATCGCCGAGGTCTATCTGGGCGAAGATGCGGCGCGTCAGGTCATGGAAGGCAAGATCAGCCGCGGTAAATCGGAACGGATCTCGGCGGCTCTCTGGTTCTCGGACCTGCTGAACTATACGAAGATTTCCGACAACGCCTCGCCGGAAGAGATCCTGCCGTTTCTGAACGAGTACAGTGAAGTGGTGATCTCGGCGATCCACGAGTCCGGCGGCAATGTTTTGAAGCTGATCGGCGACGGCGTGCTGGCGATCTTCAAGGGCGAGGATCCCTCGGAAGCCTGTTGCGCGGCGTTGAAGGCCGAGCGGCTGCTCCGCGAAAAGCTCGCAAAGCTCAATGCCGCGCGCACGATCGATAGCCGGCCAACGACCGATGTCTATCTCGGCCTGCATATCGGCGATGTCTTCTACGGCAATATCGGCAGCCAGGAGCGGCTCGACTTCACCGTTATCGGCCCTGCCGTCAACGAGGTCAGCCGCATCGCCTCGATGTGCCGGTCGGTGGATTTCAACGTGCTGATCTCGTCGGAATTTGCCGATACGATCCCGAGCGAGGATCGCGCCGAGCTCGCCTGCATCGGGCGCTATGCGCTGCGCGGCGTCAAGCGCCCGCAGGCTCTCTATACGCTGGAGACCGCCTGGCTGGGCGCAGGCAACTAACGGCGCAATTTTGGCGCCGTTGGCTTACATCTGTCGCCGTTCCGGAAAGCAGAAGGGCCGCTTTCGCGGCCCTTGCTATCTTACCATTCGGCGAAGCTGCCATCTTCGTGGCGCCAGATCGGGTTGCGCCAGCGGTGGCCTTCCTTGGCGCGTTCGATGACATAGGCTTCGTCCACCTCGATGCCGAGACCCGGTCCCTGCGGGATGGACACGAAACCATCGGCATACTGGAACACCTCCTTGTTGGAGATGTAATCGAGGATGTCGTTGCCCTTGTTGTAGTGAATGCCGAGGCTCTGTTCCTGGATGAAGGCGTTGTAGCTGATGGCATCGACCTGCAGGCAGGCGGCAAGTGCGATCGGGCCGAGCGGGCAATGCGGGGCGAGCGCCACGTCATAGGCTTCCGCCATCGAGGCGATCTTGCGGCATTCGGTGATGCCGCCGGCATGGGAGAGATCCGGCTGGATGATATCGACATAGCCGTCTGTCAGAACCGACTTGAAGTCCCAGCGCGAATAGAGGCGCTCGCCGAGCGCGATCGGCGTCGAGCAATGGTTGGCGATTTCCTTCAGCGTTTCGCGGTGTTCCGAGAGCACCGGCTCTTCGATGAACATCAGCTTGTAGGGCTCGAGCTCCTTGGCGAGAACCTTGGCCATCGGCTTGTGGACGCGGCCGTGGAAATCGACGCCGATGCCGATATGCGGGCCAATCGCTTCGCGGATGGTGGCGATGGTCTCGACGGCGCGATCGATCTTCTCGTTGGAATCGACGATCTGCATTTCCTCGCAGCCGTTGAGCTTGATCGCCTTGAAGCCGCGGGCAACGACGTCCTTGGCGTTGCGGGCAACGTCGGAGGGGCGGTCGCCGCCGATCCAGGAATAAACCTTGATGCGGTCGCGCACCTGGCCGCCGAGGAGCGAGTGGATGGGCTGCCCGAGCGCCTTGCCCTTGATGTCCCATAGCGCCTGGTCGATGCCGGAAATCGCGCTCATGTGGACGGCGCCACCACGGTAGAAGCCGCCGCGATACATGACCGTCCAGTGATCTTCGATCAGGAACGGATCCTTCCCGATCAGGTAATCGGCCAGCTCGTGGACGGCGGCCTCGACCGTCAGCGCCCGTCCCTCGACCACCGGTTCGCCCCAGCCGACGACACCCTCATCCGTCTCGATCTTCAGAAACAGCCAGCGCGGCGGAACGATGTAGGTCGTGAGCTTGGTGATCTTCATGGGGTCGGGCTTTCATTCATCTCGTGTTGCGTCTGCGGCGGTGCCGCCTGTCTGGTTACTTGGTCCGGCCGATCGCCTTTTCGGCGGCGGCGAGATCGCGCACGGCCAGATCCAGCATGCGATTGGCGCATTCACGCGCCTTGGCTCGGTTGCGCAGCCTCAGTGCCTCGACAAGTTCGCCATGCACGGCAACGGCGTCCTCGCGGCTTTCGACGGCAATGTTCGAGGCATGCAGCGCATATTTCAGCGCGGCATGGATGGCGCTGAGCAGGCGCCGGAAGACCTGGTTATGGCTCGCCTTGAGGAGTACGGCATGGAAGGTCACGTCGGCATCGGTGAAGGCCTCGGGGTCGCCGGCGGAATCCCGCATCTGGCGCCAGGCGCTGTCGAGATCGGCGATCTCCTGGGTCGTTGCCCGTTCGGCGGCATATTCCGCTGCAGCCGGTTCGATCGTGCGGCGTGCTTCCAGAATGCAGCCGAGCAGATCGAAGTCCTTGATATAAGGACCCATCCATTCGAGCACTTCGGCGTCGATGATATTCCAGTCGTCGCGGTCGCAAACCGAGGTGCCGATCCGCGGCTTGCCGCGCACAAGTCCCTTGGATTCCAGCACCTTGAGGGATTCACGGATCACGGTGCGGCTGACGCCGTAGAGCTCGCAGAGATCGTTTTCGCGCGGCAAAGGCGATCCGGCCGGATAGCGCTCCGAAAAGATGTCTTCGGCCATAGCAGCTGTCACGTTCTTGCGAACGCGCGGACGGCTTCCGATGCGCGGATTGGCATCCCCACTCTGCTGCTCGATGGAATCCAAATGACTTCTCCGCTTTCCCTTGCCCGCGAAGCAAACCGAACCGTCTTAGCCGAATTCGATTTCCTTTGCGACGGCTCCTCCCGGCACGCTTGATATTATCTTATTATTCCAATCATCATACAAAGGCAATTGACTGGTATGATGATTTAACTTAATTCTAGCGCACTGCCTGGGAGGCAGATGCTCATTTTTGAGAGTTAGGGAGAGAGACATGCGCTTGTTCAAAGCAGCCATCCTGGCTGGCACATTTGCCATTCTGGCCGCCGGCTCCGCCTTTGCCGAAGACGTCAAGATCGGCTTCATCGTCAAGCAGCCGGAAGAGCCTTGGTTCCAGGATGAATGGAAGTTCGCAGACCAGGCCGCCAAGGAAAAGGGCTTCACGGTCGTCAAGATCGGCGCCGAAGACGGCGAGAAGGTTCAGTCGGCGATCGACAATCTCGGCGCCCAGGGCGCCCAGGGTTTCATCGTCTGCACGCCCGACGTCAAGCTCGGCCCCGGCATCGTCGCCAAGGCTGCCGCCAACCAGCTGAAGGTCATGACCGTCGACGACCGCCTGGTCGATGCCGATGGCAAGCCGCTGGAAGACGTTCCGCATATGGGTATTTCCGCCACCAAGATCGGCGAGACCGTCGGCCAGGCGCTTGTCGACGAGATCAAGAAGCGCGGCTGGGACATGAAGAATGTCGGCGCAATCCGCGTTTCCTACGACCAGCTTCCGACCGCTGTTGACCGCGTCGAAGGCGCGATTTCGGTTCTGAAGACCGCCGGCTTCCCGGCTGAAAACATCTTCGATGCGCCGCAGGCCAAGACCGATACGGAAGCCGCTCTGAACGCTGCGACCACCGTTCTCAACAAGCATGCCGACGTGAAATACTGGGTTGCCTTCGGCCTCAATGACGAAGCCGTTCTTGGCGCGGTCCGCGCATCGGAATCGGTCGGTATTGCTGCCGACCACGTGATCGGCGTCGGCATCGGTGGCGCTGACTCGGCGATCAACGAGTTCAAGAAGCCTGCCGCAACCGGCTTCTTCGGCACGGTCATCATCTCGCCGAAGCGTCATGGCTACGAAACCGCCATGAACATGTACGACTGGATCGCCAACGGCAAGGAACCGGCCAAGCTGACGCTGACCTCCGGTTCGCTGGCACTGCGCGGCGACTACGAAAAGGTTCGCAAGGACCTGGGCATCGAATAATCATCCTCCCAAGGTGATTTTAATCCCGGCGGCGCATGTCTGCCGCCGGGCTCTTTCTCGATGGAGCGATGATGGCTTTCCTCGAATTCAAGACCATTTCCAAAGGCTATCCGGGCGTGCAGGCGCTCTCCAATGTCTCGTTCGGTGTCGAAAAGGGCGCCGTCCATGGGCTGATGGGTGAGAACGGCGCCGGCAAGTCGACACTGATCCGGATCCTCTCGGGCGATCAGTCGGCTGATGATGGCACGATCGTCATCGATGGTGAGGAGCAGAAATACAGCTCCGTCCGCGATGCCTTCAACGCCGGCGTAATCGTCATTCACCAGGAACTTCAGCTCGTTCCCGAGCTGACCGTTGCCGAAAACCTCTGGCTCGGACGCTTCCCGGGCAAAGCCGGAGTCATTGACAGCAAGACGCTGATCGAGACGGTGCGCGCCAAGCTCGATGATATCGGCATTGATGTCGATCCTTCGGCAAAGGTTGCGACGCTGTCGATCGGCGCCCGCCAGATGGTGGAGATCGCCAAGGCTGTGATGCTGGATGCGCGGGTCATCGCGCTCGATGAGCCGACATCTTCGTTGTCGTCACGCGAAAGCGAGATTCTCTTTTCACTGATCGAAAAGCTGAAGTCCAAAGGCACCGTCATTCTCTATGTCTCGCACCGGCTGGACGAAATCTTCCGGCTTTGCGACAGCCTGACCGTTTTGCGTGACGGCAAGCTTGCGGCCCATCATCCAAAAGTCGCCGATACGACGCGCGACCAGATCATCGCCGAGATGGTCGGGCGCGAGATCAACAATATCTGGGGCTGGCGCGAGAGGCCACTTGGCAACGTCAGGCTCGAGGTGAAGAACCTCTCCGGCTCGAAGCTGCGCAACCCGATCAGCTTCTCTGTCCGTCAGGGCGAAATCCTCGGCTTTTTCGGCCTTATTGGGGCGGGGCGTAGTGAAATGGCGCGGTTGCTCTATGGCGCCGATCACCGGCATCAGGGCGCAGTGACGATCGACGGCGTTGCCGTCTCGCCCAACAATCCCAAGGCGGCAATCAATGCCGGGATGGTTCTCTGCCCTGAGGATCGCAAGTTCGACGGGATCATCCAGGGACGGTCGATTCAGGAGAACATCGCGATTTCCTCGCGCCGCCACTTATCGCCCTTCGGTGTGCTGAACCCGAAGAAGGAAGCGTCGGTCGCCGACCAGTTCATCGCCAAGCTTCGGGTGCGCACGCCGTCGCGCAAGCAGGACATCATCAATCTGTCGGGTGGTAACCAGCAGAAGGTGATCCTTGGCCGCTGGCTTTCGGAGCAGGGTGTCAAGGTCCTCGTCATCGACGAGCCGACGCGCGGCATCGATGTCGGCGCCAAGTCCGAGATCTACGAAATCCTTTATGAACTGGCGGCCGGTGGCATGGCGATCGTCGTCATCTCCAGCGAATTGCCGGAGGTGATGGGTATTTCGGATCGCATCATGGTCATGTGCCAGGGCCGCGTTGCCGCCAATGTGGCACGCGCCGATTTCGACGAACGCAGCATTCTGACCGCGGCCCTGCCCGACAAGAATGCCGCCGGCACAATCTAATTCAGGAACAGCACGATGAACTCGTTGAAAAAAATCCTTCTCGGCGAACAGGGCCTCGTGGTGATCTTCGCCATTGCCTTCGTCATCGTCTCGATCTTTGTTCCGAGCTTCCTGACGGAACGCAACATGCTCGGCCTGCTGCAGTCGGTGGTCACCATCGGCATCGTCGCCTGCACGATGATGTTCTGCCTGGCGTCGCGCGACTTCGACCTCTCGGTCGGCTCGACGGTCGCCTTCTCCGGCATGATCGCCGTCATGGTGTCGAATTCGACCGGCTCGATCCCGCTCGGCCTGCTGGCGGCGCTGATCTGCGGCAGCATCGTCGGCGTCATCAACGGTGTGGTTATCGCCAAGTTCCGCATCAATGCGTTGATCACTACGCTGGCGACGATGCAGATCGTCCGCGGCTTCGCGCTGATCGCTTCGGATGGCCGTGCTGTCGGCATCAACGATCCTTCGTTTTACCAGCTGGCGCTGTCGCGCTTCCTGACGGTGCCGACGCCGATCTGGATCATGATCGCGCTGTTTATCGTCTTCGGCTTCGTGCTGAACCGCACGGTCTTCGGCAAGAACACGCTCGCCATCGGCGGCAATCCGGAAGCCTCACGTCTTGCCGGCGTCAACGTCGTCAACATGCGCATCTGGATCTTTGCGCTGCAGGGTCTGGTCTGCGCCATCGCCGGCATTCTGCTGGCCTCGCGCATCACCTCCGGTCAGCCGAATGCGGCGACCGGGCTTGAGCTTTCGGTCATTTCCGCCTGCGTCCTCGGCGGCGTGTCGCTAGCCGGTGGGCGTGCGGCGATGACCGGTGTCATTGTCGGCGTGCTGATCATGGGGATTGCCGAAAACGTCATGAACCTTTTGAACATTCAGGCCTTCTACCAGTATGTCGTGCGCGGCCTGATCCTGCTGATTGCCGTTCTGCTCGACAATCTGAGATCGTCGGCGGCCGGACGGCGCGGGTGAGCGGGTCTGCGGACATGGAGGAGATCCGGATCGCCGATGGCGATCTTCAAATCTCCCTGTCCCGTCTTGGCGGCGCGATCCACAGCGCCAGTTTTCGCGGCCGTGCCTTCATGGTGGCCGCTGGCGGTGCCGATGGCGGCTCCGCCAGTTTCCCTCTGGTGCCTTTCGGCAACCGGGTCGGCGACAATGTCATGACCGTTGACGGCCGCGATTATTGCTTCCGCGCCAACACGGCCGATCCGCTCCATCTACACGGTGATGGCTGGCTCGGGCTTTGGGATATCGTCTCCCTCAGCCGCCAACAAGTGGACATGACCTTCCGCCACGCTGCGGATGATCTTTCGCCGTATAGCTATCAGGCGTCGCAGAGTTTTTCGATTTCCGGCAATTGCCTGGTGAATGCGCTCAGCGTGACGAACAGCGGTGATGCGCCGCTTCCGTTCGGTCTCGGCTTTCATCCCTATTTCCTGCTGACGGCGCAGATGTCGTTGACCGCTCCAGCGCGGCATTTCTGGACCGAGCGGGACGGCCATCTTCCGGATAGGCGGGGGCCAGTGCCCGAACTGCTCGATTTTTCGCGGCCTCGAACTGTTCCGCCGCAGTGGATCAACAATGCCTTCGAAGGCTGGGATGGCCGTGCCCGCATCGTCTGGCCGGAGCTGAAGCTTATGGCTGAGATCGAGGCGGATCCGGTCTTCGGCAACTACATGATCTATACACCCGGCGGCGAGGCGGGTTTCTTCTGCTTCGAGCCGATGACCCACTTGCCGAATGGCCATCATATGCCCGAGTTTGGCGGCCTTGTCGTGCTGCAGCCCGGCGAGAGCCTTGCGGGGCAAATGGCGATCAGCCTTTCGGCCTTGGAAATCTGACGGAGGAAATTTTGGTGGAGCGTCTCAAGGGAAAGCGCGTGCTGATCACAGGTGCGGCGCAGGGTATCGGTCTGGCGATTGCCGAGGCCTTCCTGCGCGAGGATGCTGCCGTCTTTCTCATCGATACCGACGAGGCGCGTCTTGCCGCAGCCGCGGCCGGGCTTCGCGCAAAGGGCGGCCGCGTTGGGTATATGCGCGCCGATATTACCGATGTTCCGGCGATCGCGGCTGCCGTTTCACAGGCTGCCTCGGAAATCGGGCCGATCAACGCGCTGGTCAATAATGCCGGCGTCAATGTCTTTGCCGAGCCGCTTGAAACAAGCGATGCGGAATGGGACCGCTGCTTCGACATCAATCTCAAGGGCGCCTGGAATTGCACGAAATCCGTGCTGCCTGGATTGATCGAGCAGGGCGGCGGCGTGATCCTCAATATCGCCTCTACGCATGCCTTCACCATCATCCAGCATACATTTCCCTATCCGCTTGCAAAGCATGCGTTGCTCGGCATGACCAAGTCGCTGGGGCTCGAATATGCGACGAAGAATATCCGCGTGAACGCGCTGGCGCCGGGCTATGTCGCGACCCAGAAGGTCATCGATTACTGGAACGGTTTTCCCGATCCGGAGGCCGCCAAGGCCGAAACGATGAAGCTTCATCCCGGCGGGCGGATCGCCACGCCGGAGGAGATCGCCATGGCCGCCGTCTTCATGATCTCTGACGAATGCCCGTTCATGAATGCCACCTGTCTGACTGTTGATGGCGGTTTGAGCGTGCAGCAGCATCCGGCCTGAATGATTTTCGCGTGGTGGTCGCCAATGCGAGATCGAGCCTTATATTGCGCCAAGGAAGGTGATGCCTTCCGCGGTGGCGGCATTGGCCACTTCAGGTTTCAATCGCAACGGAGGACGGCATGCAGATCAATCGCACAGCATCGGCCCAATGGTCCGGCGGGCTCAAGGATGGCAAGGGCAAGATTTCGACCCAGAGCGGCGCTCTCAAGGAGCAGCCCTATGGCTTTGCAACGCGTTTCGAAGGCGTTCCCGGTACCAATCCGGAAGAGCTGATCGGCGCGGCGCATGCCGGTTGCTTCACGATGGCGCTTTCACTGATCCTCGGTGAAGCCGGGCTGACGGCCGAGAGCATGGAGACGACGGCGAAGGTGACGTTGGAAAGCGTCGAAGGCGGCTTTGCGATCACCGCCATCCATCTTTCGCTGTCCGGCAAGGTACCGGGCGCCGATCAGGCGAAGTTCACCGAGCTTGCCAACAAGGCCAAGGCCGGGTGCCCGGTTTCCAAGGCGCTGTCGGCCGTGCCGATCACGCTCGACGTCACGCTTTCCTGATCCATTTGAAAACATTCATACAATGCCGCGCGCCCGTTGGCCGCGGCATTTTTACGTTTGATTCACTGATTGACATGTGATGGCTGATATCTTACGACTGACGAAATTTAAAATTCGTCAGTCGTAAGTGAGGCCACCCAAAGCATGGGCGAAATTGCAGAAGCCACGATCGAAAGCAGCCGTCAGGAGAATGTGACGCGCATTCTGGATTCGGCGGAAAAGCTTTTCCGTCATTACGGATATGCCAAGACGACCGTTGCCGACGTCGCCCGTGATCTGGGCATGTCGCCGGCCAACATCTACCGGTTCTTTGCATCCAAGGTGGAAATCCACCAGGCGATCTGCGGACGCATGCTGGCCGCAGGCTACAAGCAGGCCTATGACGCCTGCCATTTGCCGCTCAGCGCTTCGGAGCGGCTGCGGCTTTTCGTGCATGGCCAGTATCAGATGACGGTCGACACCATGCTCGATCGCGAAAAGGTTCACGAAATGGTGGTCGTCGCGATCGAGCGCGATTGGCACGTGATCGACAAGCATATCGACAGCATTCATGCATTGCTTGCCGACGTGATCCGCGAGGGGATTGCGGCCGGTGAGTTTGCCGAACAGGACGCGGATGCGGCTTCGCGTTGTTTCGGTGCGGCGACGGTCACCCTGTGCCATCCGCAAATCGTTGCTCAGTGTCTTGCCAAGACCAATCGGGCGACGATTGACGAGCTCGTCGAATTCTCTCTGAAAGCATTGAAATAACAGGCGGTTCGGCCGCCCTATAACATTCGAAAGATCGGGAGCGCGAAGATGATTTCGCTCAATAGCCGCCTTATGCCGTCCATTTTCAGTCTCGCGCTCGCCGGCGCTCTCAGTCTCGGCCTTTCCGGCTGCAGCGACGAGAAGAAGGCGGAAGCCCCGCAAGTGTTGCGGCCCGTGAAGGTTGTCGAGATCGCCAAGGCTGGCGACACGCGGGCGCTTGATTATTCCGGCGCCGTCAAGGCGCGCACCGAGATGAATCTCGGCTTCCGCGTTGCCGGCAAGATCACCGAACGCGCCGTCAATATCGGCGACCGCGTGAAGCCGGGTGACCTCTTGGCACGCGTCGATGCGACCGACTACGAGCTTGCCGTGAAGAGTGCTGAAGCCAATCTGGCGGCGGCCCAGAAGGGCGTACAGACCGCCGATCTGGCCAACAAGCGTGCCATCCAGCTCTTCGACAAGAGCGTCGCCTCGAAATCGCAACTTGAGCAAGCGTCGCTGACCTACGATCAGGCGGTATCGACGCGCGATGCCGCTCTGTCGTCGCTCGACCAGGCGAAAAACCAGGTAAGCTACGCTGCGCTGCAGGCCGATCAGAACGGCATCGTGACCGCAATCAATGCCGATACCGGGCAGGTCGTGGCTTCGGGTACGCCCGTCGTCGCGGTAGCCGTCGATGGCGAGAAGGAAGTGCAGATCGCCGTACCGGAGAACGACATTGCCGAGTTCAAGCCTGGCAAACCCGTAAAGGCAAGCTTCTGGTCCGATGACAAGCTGGTTCTGCAGGGCAAGGTTCGCGAAGTCTCGGGTGCGGCCGATCCGCAGTCGCGGACCTTCTCCGTCCGCGTCAGCCTGCCGAACGATCCGCGCGTGCTTCTCGGCATGACCGCGACCGTCGAGGCCAATGTCACCAATACCAATCCTGACGTCGCCGTGCCGCTGACGGCATTGGCGGAAAAAGATGGCAAGAAGATCGTCTGGATCGTCGACCGCAATGCTGCGACCGTCCATGCCCGCGAGATCAAGATTGCCGATTTCACCGGCGACGGCGTCAGCGTCACCGAAGGTCTGCAGAGCGGCGATATCGTCGTTGCTGCCGGCACGCAGTTCATGACCGAGAACCTCAAGGTCAAGCTGCCCGATCAGCAGGCCGCTTCCACCGAAGCGACCAGCGCTGTCGAGTAAGGCGTAGCGAGAGGGAACACAGATCATGGACAGCAACGACACCACCGAGAAGCGCCCGTTCAATCTGTCGCGCTGGGCAATCGGCCATCCGAGCATCGCCCGCTTCCTCTTCGGCCTCATCCTGATCACCGGGGTGCTCGGGCTGATGCGCATGGGCCAGAAGGAAGACCCGGATTTCACCTTCCGCGTCATGGTCGTGCAGGCCGTCTGGCCCGGCTCCTCCATTCAGGAGATGGAAGACCAGGTCACCAACAAGATCGAGCGCAAGCTGCAGGAAACCCCGCATCTCGACTGGGTGAAATCCTATACCCGTGCCGGCAGCTCTATCATCACCGTTCAGGTGAAGGGCGACACCAGCTCGGCCGACGTTGCCGACGCGTTCTATCAGGTCCGCAAGAAGGTCGGCGATATCGCCAGCGAGCTGCCGCAGGGCCTGCTCGGCCCCTATTTCAACGACGAATTCGGCGATACGTTCATCACGCTGCATTCTATCAGTGGCGACGGCTATTCCTATCCAGAGCTGAAGAAATTCGCGATCCAGGCGCGTGACATGCTGCTGACGACGCCCGGCGTCGAGAAGGCTGTCATCATCGGCGACCAGCCGGAGAAGATCTATATCGACGTCTCCTCCAAGGCGCTGGCCGAACGCGGCCTGACCGTCATCGATCTGCAGAACGCGATCAAGGGCCAGAACAATGTCGATCCGGCAGGTTCGGTCGATACCGGCCTGCGGTCCGTGCGCATCTCGGTCGAAGGCGATGTCCGCAAGGTCGAGGATATCCGGGAACTGCGGCTGCGCTCCGGCAATCAGGTGACCCGCCTTGGCGATATCGCCACCGTCTATTCCGGTCTCGATGATCCCTATCAGCGCAAGTACCGCTTCAACGGTCATGAGAGCGTTCAGGTCGGCGTCGTCATGGCCAAGGGCTTCAAGGTTACCGATGTCGGCACGGATGTCGAAGCGACCTACGAGCGCTTCGAGAGGGCGCTGCCCTATGGCGTCGCTGTCGATCAGATCTCCAACCAGCCCGATGTCGTGACCGATGCGATCAGCGAGTTCATGCATGCGCTGGGCGAAGCACTGGTTATCGTGCTTATCGTCTCGTTCCTGTCGATCGGCTGGCGCTCCGGCCTGGTGATCGCCATTGCGATCCCCTTGGTGCTAGCGGCCACATTCGCCATCATGTACGAGCTCGGCATCGATCTGCAGCGCATCTCGCTCGGTGCATTGATCATCGCGCTCGGCCTTCTTGTCGACGATGCGATGATCGTTGTCGAGATGATGGAGCGAAAACTCGAAGAGGGACTGGTGAAGGTCGAGGCGGCAAGTTTCGCCTATTCATCGACAGCCTTCCCGATGCTGACTGGCACGTTGATCACCATAGCCGGGTTCATTCCCGTCGGTTTTGCGGCATCGACGGCCGGTGAATATGTCCGTTCGCTGTTCTATGTCGTGGGTATCGCGCTTATCGTTTCATGGTTCGTGGCGGTCTATTTCACGCCATGGCTCGGCTATATGATCCTGAAGCAGCGGCATCATACCGGCGAGCATCACGATGTCTTCGATACGCGCTTCTACCGCGGCCTGCGCAACAGCGTCGGCTGGGCGGTGCGCCATCGCGCCATCGTGCTTCTGATCACCGTTGGCGCCTTCGTCACCAGTCTCTGGAGCTTCCAGTTCATCCCGCAGAACTTCTTCCCGCAGTCTTCGCGTCCCGAAATCCTCGTTGATCTCTGGCTGCCTGAAGGCACCAGCATCAAGGACGTCGAGACCAACGCGAAGGCCCTCGAAGCCAAGATGATGGCGGATACGGACAAGAAGTTTATCGCCACCTATATCGGCGAAGGCGCGCCGCGCTTCTTCCTGCCGCTCGACCAGCAGCTTGCCAATCCGAACTTCGCCCAGCTCCTGATCATGGCGAATGACGAACCGGCGCGCGAGCGGCTGATCGTCAAGCTCAGGACGATCCTTGCCGAAGACTTTCCCGATATCCGTGGCAAGGTCGACCGCCTGTTCCTGGGGCCGCCGACTGGCTGGCCCGTGCAGATGCGCGTCATGGGGCCCGACCGCCAGGAAGTTCGCCGGATTGCCGACGAGGTGAAGGCCAAGTTTGCCGAGAACCCCGAACTTGGTGCCATCCACGACGATTGGCTGGAACCGGTACCGGCGATGAAGCTCATCATCGACCAGGATCGCGCCCGTTCGCTGGGTGTTACCTCGCAGCGCGTCCGGCAGATGCTGCAGACCGCGATGTCCGGGGCGCCGCTCGATGACTTCCGTGATGGCGAAGAGACGGTCTCGATCGTTGCCCGGGAGTCGGAGACGAGCCGTTCGCTGCTCTCGGCCGTCAACTCGGTCTATGTGCCGACCGATTTCGGCGGCTTCGTGCCGGTGTCGCAGATTGCCAAGGTGGTTCCAGTGATGGAGCAGGGCATCGAATGGCGCCGCAACCGCCTGCCGACGATCAGCGTGCGTGCCACGTTGCCTGACGGCGTGCAGCCGAACGACGTTGCCATGAAGATGTATGCCGACATGAAGGGGCTGCGCGACAGCTTGCCCGCCGGCTATCAGGTGCAGATTCAGGGCGGTGCTGAAGATGCTGCCGAGAGCCAGGATTCGATTGCCGCCAAGGCGCCGATCATGCTCGTCGTCATCATGATCCTGCTGATGGCGCAGCTGCAGCATTTCGGCAAGGCGATGCTGGTCTTTGCGACCGGTCCGCTCGGCATCATCGGCGCGGCTAGCGCCTTGCTGATCAGCGGTGCGCCGTTCGGCTTCGTGGCGATCCTTGGCGTCATCGCGCTGCTTGGGATCATCATCCGCAACTCGATCATCCTCGTCGACCAGATCGACCAGGATATCAAGGCGGGGATGCATCGGCAGGAGGCGATCGTCGGTGCTGCTGTCCGCCGCTTCAGGCCGATCATGCTGACGGCGCTGACGGCCGTTCTGGCGCTGATCCCGATCTCGCGCGGCGTTTTCTGGGGTCCGCTTGCTTACGCCATGATGGGCGGCATTCTGGTTGCCACCCTGCTGACGATCTTCGTTCTGCCCGCCGGCTATGCGCTGTTCTTCGGCCGTGAGCCGAAGGATGCGACGGGCGGGCAGGCCAGCGCCGACCAGGAAGACGCGGATGAGCATCATCCGCCGGCGATGGCCGCAGAGTGAAGATGGCGCGGTTCCGGCCGCGCCGTTTTCGCTTTCAGATCAGGTGCGTTCAGGCCGCCTCGGCCTTGAGGCCGAGGATGGCTGCGCCGATCAGGCCGGGTTCGACGCGGCATTCGCTGCGAACAACCAGCGGCCGGTCGAACTTGCGCAGGATCCGCTGGCGGACCGCCTTGTCGAGTTCGGCAAGCAGCTGTTCGACATTCGACAAGCCGCCGCCGACAGGGACGATCGTTGCGCCTGTGATGTTGATGGTCAGGGCGAGTGGCGAGGCCACGAGATCGGTATAGACGTCGATTGTTCGCGTAGCCTTCTCATCACCCTGCTGCCATTGCGCGATGATCTCTTCGCTGGAGAAATCGAGGTCATGCAGCGTCTTGTGCAGGCGCTCTAGGCCGCGGGCGCCGCCGACGGTGTCGACGCAGCCCTTCTGGCCGCAGCCGCAGGGATAGGCCGGGATTTTGGCGGGCGGGTTTCCGGCTTCCGAGGCGATGATCGGGCCGTGGCCCCATTCACCGGCAAAGCCGCCCGAGGCGTTGATCAATCGCCCGTCGGAGACAAGGCCGCCACCGACGCCGGTGCCGAGAATGGCACCAAGTACGATGCGGTGGCCGCGTCCGGCGCCGAGTTCGGCCTCGGCCATGGCGAAACAATCTGCATCGTTGGCGATCAGCACCGGCAGGCCGAGTTCCGCCTCCAGCTCGGCTGCGAGATCGCGGCCGTGGATGCAGGGAATGTTGGCGCAGGTGAGCCGCTGGGTATCCGGATCGACAACGCCGGCAATCGAAAGCGCAACGCGCGACGGCTGTTCGCCGCTTTCCGTGATGAAACTGCGGATGGTTTCGACGAAGGCCGCAAAGTCATCTTTGGGGGTCGGCTTGCGGCCCATGGGAGTGATGTCCGCTTCGGAGCGGGCGATGCCGCCCTTGATGGCCGAGCCGCCGATGTCGAAGGAAATGATCATGTATTGCCGCCTCGCGATTACCGGCGTCTGCTCGCATCGTTTGCTTGGATTTGCAAGCCCTATGCGGGGAGCGTGACCCGCGCTTCGAAGCCGGATTGCCTGCCGCTTGCCGGTGACAGCAGTTCCAGCGTCCCGCCCATCTGGGCGGTGATGCGATCGGCGATCGCGAGGCCGAGACCCGATCCCGGCGCGTTGGTCGCACCCCGGCGGAAGCGCCGCTTGAGATTGCCGAGGTCTGCCGCAGAAATCACCGGACTGTCGTTGACCACGCGAATGGTGCCTTCCCCATCCAGTGAGACCGAAACCTCCTGCCCGGAGTCTCCATGAGAGAGGGCGTTTTCGACCAGATTGCGGATGACGATGCCGAAGGCATCGACATCGGCATTGCGCACAAGCGTTGCGCCGTTTCCGGCCTCATAGGCGATGCGGCCCTCGGTGCGGCTGTCGCGGGCATAATCGGTCATCAGCATGTCGAGCACCGGCTTCAGGTCGGAGGCTACGTCGCTTTTGCCGATGCCGGCTTCGGCGCGGGAGAGTTGAAGCAGCTTCTCCGCCAGCCGGCTGAGATTGACCAATGAAGTCTCAACTTGCTTGGCCCGCTGCCGCACCGGGCCGGGCGGAAGCTCTTCGGCGAGCCGCTGCGTTTGTGCCAGGGCGCCGGCAATCGGGGTGCGGAGTTCGTGGGCGCTATTGGCAGTGAATTCGCGCTCTGCTTCGAGCGCCGAACGCAGCCGGGCCAGTAGCAGATTGACCGAGCGGCCGATCGGCTTGATCTCGCGGGGCAGGCGGCCGCTCTCGATCGGCGCCATGTTGCCACCGTCCTTGGTGGCGATGTCCTGGCGCAGTGTTTCGATCGGTTTCAGCGCACGGCCGACCACGAACCAGACGGCGAAGATGCTGGCCGGGATGAGGACGATGAGCGGCCAGAGCAGGGTGGCGGCACTTTCGCGCACGGCTTCGCGGCGATTGCCAAAGCGGTCGGCCACCTGCATGAACAGGGCGCCATCGGCTGTCGCCTCGGTATAGATCCGGTGCGTTTGTGTGTCGTGAAATCCGTGGACGAGCGGTGCGCCAAACGGCTCGGCCGGCGCATCATTGGAACGCAGCACGACCTTTCCGGTCTTGTCGCGCAGCTGATAGGTCAGATATTCGCGGCTGGCGGCCGTATTCAGCATCGCCACGCTGCGCGGATCGGTGACCGTGCGTTGGTCGAGGTCGTCGACGATCAGTGCCAGCAGCCGCTGCGTCGTTTCTTCCTGAGCGCTGTCGAAGATCTCCGAGAACTCGTGCTGCATGACGCGGATGCTGAGGCCGATGGCGATCAGCCAGAAGAGCACGACGATACTGGTCAGCGCCAGGATCAGCGGCCGGGTAATGCTCGGTTCGCGTCTCATGCTTCGCCCAATGTGTAGCCGATACCGCGGGCGGTGCGGATGCGGTCCTTGCCGATCTTCTTGCGCAGCCGGCTGACATAGACCTCGACGGTGTTGCTCTCGATTTCCGATCCGAAAGCGTAGAGCGCCTCTTCGATGCGGTCCTTGGGCACGATCGCGCCGGGCCGGGCGACCAACAGGTCGAGGACGGCCCATTCGCGGCTCGTCAGCACGATCGGTTCACCTGCGACCGCAAGCTTGTGCTGGGGGCGGTCGATCTCGATATCGGCGATCTTGATGATCGGGTGCGGATTGGCGCCGTAGCGGCGTGCGACCGCCATGATGCGGGCTTCGAGTTCGCCGAGATTGAACGGCTTGACGAGATAATCGTCGGCACCGGCATTCAGCCCCTCAATGCGGTCGGATATCTGGTCGCGCGCCGTCAGGATGATGACCGGCACGGTCTTGCCGCGTCCCCTCAGCGCCTTGAGAAACTCGATGCCTGTACCATCCGGCAGCTGCAGGTCGAGCAGGATCAGCCCGTAATCGACCGATTTTTCCGCCGCCTTCGCATCGCCGATCGTGCGCATCCAGTCGATGGCGTGGCCAGCGGCGGCCACATGGTCGCGCACCGCTTCGCCAATCATTCCATCGTCTTCAACCAACAGAATTCGCACGCAATTTCTCCCTGGGGAATGAGTAGCGCCTGGCGCTGGCGGGGGTCAAGCATGGCGTGACGGCGAAAAATGGCCTTGCAATGGCCGCGATCGGGAACCGGCGCCGTCATGATGGCGGCACATTCAGCAGAGAAGGTTCATATTTGGATGGTATCAAGCACACGAAATCGAGTTTCCGGGGTTTTATGACGATCGAAAGCATGGGTATGGCGCGGGGGCGCCTGCCGCGTAATCCACGGCCGAGGGCGCGCCGCCTGTCGGCAATTCTCAGGCAGATGGCCAGTGACCGCTCGCGCGAGCGCATCTCCATCCGGGATATTTTCGAAACGATGGGCGACCGGGCGATTGGCGCTCTGATGCTGGTTTTCGCGCTGCCGAACCTCGTGCCGACGCCGCCCGGGACCTCGGCGATCCTCGGGGCGCCGCTGCTCTTTCTCGCGGCACAGCTGACCTTCGGTCTCAAACCTTGGCTGCCGAAGATGATTGCCGACCGCTCGATGCGGCGGGAGGATTTCGAGGCGATCATTTCGCGTATCCATCGGAAGCTTGCTTTCGCCGAGCGGATGCTGAAGCCGCGGCTTTCGGTGCTTGTCGAGCCGCCGGCGGAATATCTTGCCGGCTTCCTTTGTCTCGTCATGGCCGTCATACTGACGCTGCCGATCCCGCTTGGGAATATGCTGCCGGCGCTGGCGATCTGCCTGTTCTCCTTCGGTATTCTCGGCCGCGATGGCTTGTTCGTCATCCTCGGCGTGATCGCTGCCGGACTATCGGCGACCGTCGTCGGCGGCATGGTCTACGGGATCATCAAGGCGGCGGCCTTCGTCATCGCCAACTGGTTTGCCTGACAGGCCGCCAAGACGAAATCTGTCACGCAATTCTTCAACACACTCGACATTTGCCCATTTTTGTTTTGATCTGGCGCATTAGAGATTCATGGTCATATTCACCCGGTAAAACGCCGGCCTATTTCGCGCGGTAAGAAGCTAGATGGCAAAAAGAACCGATACTCCGGGACGGCTGGATGACGCGGCGCGAGCAGGGTGGCTCTATTATGTCGCGGGCCGGACGCAGGATGAGATTGCTTCGACGATGGGCATCTCGCGCCAGTCGGCGCAGCGCCTCGTTTCGCTTGCCGTTGCCGAGAAACTGATCAAGGTGCGGCTCGATCATCCGATCGCCGCCTGTCTCGAACTCGGCAATCAGCTGCGCAAGAAATTCGATCTGCGTTCCGTGGAAATCGTTCCCAGCGATCCCGGCTCTTCCTCAACGACGATCGGCATTGCCGAGGCGGCGGCTGCGGAGATCGAGCGTTGGCTGAAGCGGCCCGAACCGATCGTGCTTGCCGTCGGTACCGGCCGTACGTTGAAAGCGGCTGTCGATCAGCTGCCGCAGCTCGAATGTCCCGAACACCGCATCGTCTCTCTGACCGGCAACATCACGCCCGATGGGTCGGCGGCCTATTACAACGTCATTTTCAGCATGGCCGATGCGGTCAAGGCGCGGCATTTCCCGATGCCGCTACCGGTTCTCGTCACGTCGGCAGAAGAGCGTGAAATGCTGCACAGCCAGCAGCTGGTGCGCTCGACGCTGGAGATCAGCTCGCAGTCGGATGTCACCTTCGTCGGTATCGGGGAACTGGGCATCGACGGGCCGCTCTGCGTCGACGGTTTCCTCGAGAAGGACGAGATGATGGAGCTGATGCGCAATGGCGCCGTCGGCGAGATCTGTGGCTGGATTTTCGACGGTGACGGCAAGCTTCTCGACAACCCGATCAACGAGCGCGTTGCCTCGGCGCCGATCCCGCCGCGCGACTCATCCACCGTCATCGGAATCGCCAAGGGAAAGCGCAAATTCAAGGCGATACGAGCCGCCATCGTCGGCCGCCAGATCAACGCTTTGATCACCGATGAGGCAACTGCCGAGTTTTTGCTCACCGCCTGAGCAAAAATTATTTTGTTTTAAATCAATGCCATAAGTGTCCCTTTCGCTACCGCAGCAACGAATGCGGATTGACATTCTGTAACCTCCTGTGAGTAATTGCCCATGAGCAAAGCGAATGCTCACACTCATCTTCTGGGAGGAAGATATGACATTGAGAACTCTTCTGCTGGGCGCCTGCTCGGCACTGGCGTTTGCGGGCATGGCTTCGGCTGAAACGCTCACAATCGCGACCGTGAACAACGGCGATATGATCCGTATGCAGAAGCTGACGGATGACTTCAAAAAATCCAATCCTGACATCGACCTGGAATGGGTCACGCTCGAAGAGAACGTGCTCCGCCAGAAGGTCACCACTGACATCGCCACCAAGGGCGGTCAGTATGACGTTCTGACGATCGGCACTTACGAAGTTCCGATCTGGGCAAAGCAGGGCTGGCTTCTGCCGCTCGACAATCTCGGCGCCGACTACGATGCCGACGACCTCCTGCCGGCAATCCGCAGCGGTCTGACTGCAGACGGCAAGCTCTATGCAGCGCCGTTCTACGGCGAAAGCTCGATGGTCATGTACCGCAAGGACCTGTTCGAAGCTGCCGGTCTGAAGATGCCCGACGCTCCGACCTGGGACTTCATCGCAGATGCTGCGAAGAAGATCACCAACAAGGACAAGGAAGTCTACGGCATCTGCCTTCGCGGCAAGGCCGGCTGGGGCGAAAACATGGCGTTCCTGACGGCCATGTCGAATTCCTTCGGCGCACGCTGGTTCGATGAGCAGTGGAAGCCGCAGTTCGATCAGCCCGAGTGGAAGGACACGCTGAACTTCTACGTCAACCTGATGAAGGAAGCCGGCCCTCCGGGTGCCTCTTCCAACGGCTTCAACGAAAACCTGGCGCTCTTCCAGACCGGCAAGTGCGGCATGTGGATCGATGCCACCGTGGCAGCATCCTTCGTCAGCAACCCGAAGGAATCGCAGGTTGCCGACAAGGTCGGTTTCGCTCTGGCTCCGGACAAGGGCCTCGGCAAGCGCGGCAACTGGCTCTGGGCCTGGAACCTCGCCATCCCGGCAGGCTCGCAGAAGGTCGAAGCGGCTGAAAAGTTCGTCGCCTGGGCTACCAGCAAGCATTACACCGAGCTGGTCGCTGCAAAGGAAGGCTGGCTGAATGCACCTCCCGGTACTCGTTCTTCGCTCTATGCGAATGCCGACTACCAGAAGGCAGCACCTTTCGCGAAGATGACGCTTGATAGCATCAACTCGGCTGACCCGACCAAGCCGACCGTCAAGCCGGTCCCCTATGTCGGTGTCCAGTTCGTGGCGATCCCGGAATTCCAGGGTATCGGTACGGCCGTTGGACAGCAGTTCTCCGCAGCGCTTGCCGGCCAGCTTTCGGTCGACCAGGCTCTCCAGAGCGCACAGCAGCTGACCACGCGCGAAATGACGAAGGCTGGTTACATCAAGTAATAACCTCCTGAGAACGGGTTGGAATGCTTGACATTCCACTCAACTGGGCCGCCGAATTGCCCGAACTGCATCGGCGGCCCCCTTTTTTTCTTTGCTGCCCTGCAGCCGTTCGCCACTCCAGACATGATCGGTAATTGCCATGGCAACGTTACACACCCGCTCAGCCGCGCGCATGATGATGGCGCCTTCGGTCATTCTTCTGCTGCTGTGGTCGCTCATCCCGCTGGCGATGACGATCTACTTCTCGCTGCTGAACTACAATCTGCTCAGCCCGGGCATGGAAAGCTTTGTCGGCTTCCTGAACTATCAGTACTTCCTGACGGATCCAGCCTTCTTCTCCGCTCTGGCAAATACGCTGCTGCTGGTGCTCGGCGTCCTGTTGATCACGGTCGTCGGCGGTATCGCCTTCGCGATCCTGCTGAACCAGGACATCTACGGGCAGGGCATCGTTCGCATCCTGGTCATCGCGCCCTTCTTCGTCATGCCGACGGTGGCAGCGCTTGTCTGGAAGAACATGTTCATGAACCCGGTCAACGGGCTCTTCGCGCATCTCGCCAAGGCACTCGGATTGCAGCCTTACGACTGGCTGGCCAACGCGCCGCTGTTCTCGATCATCCTGATCGTCGCCTGGCAGTGGCTGCCGTTTGCCACGTTGATCATGCTGACGGCGCTGCAGTCGCTCGATGAGGAACAGCAGGAAGCCGCCGAAATGGATGGCGCCGGCGTTATCTCGAAATTCATCTACATCGTCCTGCCGCACATGGCCCGCGCCATCACCGTGGTCATCCTGATCCAGACGATCTTCCTGCTTTCGGTCTTCGCCGAAATCCTGGTCACCACCAATGGCGGCCCGGGCACGCAGAGCACCAACCTGACCTATCTGGTTTATGTTCAGGCGCTCCTGCAGTTCGATATCGGCGGTGCTTCGGCAGGCGGTATCGTCGCTGTCATCCTCGCCAATATCGTCGCGATCTTCCTTGTCCGCCTCGTCGGCAAGAACCTGGAGGCGTAAGATGGCCCGCAAAGTCACCACACAACGCAAGGTCATCATGACCGCGATCGCCTGGACGCTCGGGATCCTGATCTTCTTCCCGATCCTCTGGACGTTCCTGACCAGCTTCAAGTCGGAAGCCGATGCGATCGCCTCGCCGCCGCAGTTCCTGTTCTTCCACTGGACGACGGAGAACTATGCGGAAGTCCAGAGCCGGTCGAACTATCTCGGCCACTTCATGAACTCGGTGATCATCTCCTTCGGCTCGACGTTGCTCGGCCTGATCATCGCCATTCCGGCCGCCTGGGCCATGGCGTTTTCGCCGACCAAGCGGACCAAGGACGTTCTGATGTGGATGCTGTCGACGAAGATGATGCCGCCGGTTGGCGCCCTCATCCCGATCTACCTGATGTTCCGCAACACCGGACTGCTGGACAGCCGCATGGGCCTGGTGATCGTGCTGACGCTCATAAACCTGCCGATCATCGTCTGGATGCTCTACACCTACTTCAAGGAAATCCCCGGCGAGATCCTCGAGGCCGCCCGCATGGACGGTGCCTCGCTCGCCAAGGAAATCATCTATGTGCTGACGCCGATGGCCATTCCCGGAATTGCCTCGACGCTGCTGCTCAACATCATCCTGGCCTGGAACGAAGCCTTCTGGACCCTCAACCTCTCTGCCTCCAAGGCAGCGCCGCTGACGGCCTTCATCGCTTCCTATTCCAGCCCCGAGGGCCTGTTCTACGCCAAGCTCTCGGCAGCATCGACCATGGCGATCGCCCCGATCCTGATCCTCGGCTGGTTCTCGCAGAAACAACTCGTCCGCGGCCTGACCTTCGGCGCGGTGAAATAAGACGACAGGGAGAGAAACATGGGCAGCATTACCCTTCAGAAAGTCTCGAAGGTCTTCGGCGAAGCCAAGGTCATCCCTTCGATCGATCTCGAAATCAAGGACGGCGAATTCGTCGTCTTCGTAGGACCATCGGGCTGTGGCAAGTCCACGCTGCTGCGGCTGATCGCCGGGCTCGAGGATGTCAGCGGCGGCAAGATCGTCATCGATGGCAAGGATGCGACCGAACAGGCGCCGTCCGAACGCCGGCTGGCAATGGTGTTCCAGTCCTATGCGCTATATCCGCATATGAGCGTGCGCAACAACATCGCCTTTCCGCTGAAGATGGCGGGGATGGACAAGGCTGAGATCGACCGCAAGGTCGGCGACGCCGCGCGCGTGCTGAACCTCACCGACTATCTGGAGCGCAAGCCGCGCCAGCTTTCGGGCGGTCAGCGCCAGCGTGTCGCCATCGGCCGCGCCATCGTTCGCCAGCCGTCGGCCTTCCTGTTCGACGAGCCGTTGTCGAACCTCGATGCGGCGCTGCGCGTTAACATGCGCCTCGAAATCAGCGAACTGCACCAGCAGTTGAAGACGACGATGATCTACGTCACCCACGACCAGGTGGAAGCCATGACGATGGCCGACAAGATCGTCGTTCTCAACCGCGGCAATATCGAGCAGGTCGGTTCTCCGCTGGAGCTCTACAAGAACCCGCGCAACCTGTTCGTCGCCGGCTTCATCGGTTCGCCGAAGATGAATTTCGTCAAGGGCCAGCTCGCCGCTCAGCTCGGCGCGCATACGATCGGCGTTCGCCCCGAGCATGTGCTGCTGTCGCTGGAAAGCGGCGACTGGAAGGGCCGGGTCACGGTCGCCGAGCATCTCGGCTCCGACACGTTCCTGCATATCGATGTCGAGGGCATCGGTGCGGTGACGGCGCGTGCCGGCGGCGACTTTGCGGCCAAGGCGGGCGACACCGTTTATGTGACGCCCGACAAGGCGCGTATCCACAAATTCAACGAGGGCGGCCTCGCCATCTAAGGCGGGACCGGGCCGGGGTGGCAATGCGGAGCGGGCGCGGTGCCCGGTCCGCCGAGACCTGGAGCGGGAGGCCGCTCCGGAAGACCTCAAGAGGACTGTATCATGACGTGCAAACTATCGCTGGCAACGCTTACCGAGGCGGCCAAGACGGCCACTGTTCCGGCCTATGACCGGGCGTCGCTCTCAGCCGGCATCGTGCACTTCGGCGTCGGCAATTTTCATCGCGCCCATCAGGCAATCTATCTCGACGATCTCTTCAACGAGGGGCAGGATCACGACTGGGCGCTTGTCGGCGCCGGCATGCTGCCGTCGGATGCGTCGATGCGCGAAAAGCTCGCGGCGCAGGATTTCCTGACGACGGTGGTCGAGCAGGACAACAACAAGACGGCGGCCCGGGTTACCGGACCGATGATCGACATCCTGCCGGTCGGCGATTCCAAGGCGATCATCGCCAAGCTTGCGGATCCCGTGATCAAGATCGTCTCGATGACGATTACCGAGGGCGGCTATTTCATCGACGCATCGGGCAAGTTCAATCCGGAGCATCCGGCGATCGCCGCCGACGGCAAGAACCCGTCCGAGCCGAAGACCGTGTTCGGCCTGATCGTCGCCGGTCTGAAGGCGCGCAAGGACAAGGGCCTTGTTCCCTTCACGGTGATGTCCTGTGACAACATTCCGCATAACGGCGTGGTCACCACCAACGCCGTCGTCGGTACAGCGAAGCTGTCGGATCCGGCCTTCGCCGATTGGATCAAGGCCAATGTCGCCTTCCCGAATGCCATGGTCGACCGCATCACGCCAGCAACCGGCCAGCGCGAGATCGACCTGCTGAAGGATCAGTTTGGCATAGAGGACAACTGGCCCGTCTACTGCGAAGAATTCAAGCAGTGGGTGCTGGAAGACAAGTTCACCGCAGGCCGTCCGGCGCTCGAAAAGGTCGGCGTCACCTTCGTGTCCGATGTGACGCCCTACGAGCACATGAAGATCCGCATCCTGAACGGCGGCCACGCGGCGATTGCCTATCCCGCGGCGCTGATGGACATCCACTTCGTTCACGACTCGATGGAAGATCCGCTGATCCGCGCTTTCCTGGCGAAGCTCGAGAAGGACGAGATCATCCCGATCGTGCCGCCGGTACCGAATACCTCGCTGCAGGACTATTTCGAGCTGATCGAGCGCCGCCTGCTGAACCCGAAGATTGCCGACACCATCCCGCGCCTGGCGCAGGACGGTTCCAACCGGCAGCCGAAATTCATCCTGCCCTCGACGCTCGACAATCTCAGCCAGGGCAGGGATGTTGTCGGTCTTTCGCTGGTTTCGGCGCTCTGGTGCCGCTACTTCGCCGGCAAGACAGATAGCGGCAAGGAGATCGTCTTCAACGATGCCAGCGCCGACCGTCTGCACGCGGCTGCGGTCAAGGCCAAGGACGATCCGGCGGCCTTCCTCGCCTTTGACGATATCTTCGGCGAAGTCGCGAAATCGGAGCTCTTCCGCAAGCGCTTCGCCCATGCCCTGAAAACGCTGTGGGAAAAGGGCACTCGCGAGACGCTGCAGCTCTATCTCGACGGCAAGCTTGCAGTGTAAGCAGATATGACGGCGGCACATGCCGCCGTTGCCGCCTGGCGGGATGCAGGACGGTCATGCGTCCTAGAACGATGGTTGGTCTTCCATGACTGATGCTGAGACACGGCTGGTCATATTCGATTGCGACGGCGTGCTCGTCGATAGCGAGCCGATTTCCGTCAACGTTCTCGTCAAGGCGATGAACGATCTCGGGGTGCCGATCACTGAAGACGAGGTCTATGGCCGCTTTCTCGGCAAGAGCCTTGCGACTGTCATTGAAACGATGAAGAGCGACTATCACGTCCATGCCGGCGAGGAGTTTCTCGAGCGGATGCGGGTCGATCTCTACGGCCGGTTCCGCAAGGAGCTGAAGCCGATCGAAGGCATCGGCGAGACGATCGACGCGCTCGATATTCCCTGCTGTGTCGCTTCATCGAGCCAGGTCGAGCGTATCAAGCTTTCACTGTCCGTCACCGGGCTGATCGGCAAGCTGCCGAATATCTTTAGCGCCAGCATGGTGAAAAACGGCAAGCCGGCACCGGACCTTTTTCTGCATGCAGCGCGTGAAATGCAGGTCGAGCCGAAGAATTGCGTGGTGATCGAAGACAGCCCGGCGGGCATCGAGGCGGCAAAGGCCGCCGGTATGCGCGTCTTTGCCTTTACAGGCGGTTCCCACGCCAATTTCGAGGGCTATCGTGCTGAACTTGACCGGCTTTCGCCCGAAGCCGTGTTTGACGTAATGCCTGAATTGCTCCACCTTATCCAGAAACAAAAGCTGGATGGGATGCACCCCTGATGCATGATCACGTGGTTGCGGTGGATGTTGGCACCGGCAGTGCGCGCGCCGGCGTCTTCGATGCCGGCGGCCGGTTGCTGGGCAAGGCCGAGCATCCAATCATCATGAACAGGCCGCGGGAAAACCACGCCGAGCACGATTCCGAAAATATCTGGTCCGCCGTCTGCATCTCGGTGCGCAAGGCCGTTGAGCAATCGGGCGTGGCGCCTGCTTCAATCGGTGCGATCGGCTTTGACGGGACGTGCTCGCTCGTCGTGCGCGATGTCGAGGGCAGGCAGATTTCTGTTTCGACCGGCGGCGAGAAGCGCTTTGACACCATCGTCTGGCTGGATCACCGGGCGCTGCAGGAAGCGGATTTCTGCACGGCGACGCAGCATGCCGTTCTCGAACATTCCGGGCATTTCATGTCTCCCGAGATGGAGATGCCGAAGCTGATGTGGCTGAAGACGAAGCTGCCGGGCACCTGGATGAACGCCGGCTACTTCTTCGATCTTGCCGACTTCATGACCTGGAAGGCGACCGGATCGCTGGCGCGCTCACGCTGCACGCTGACGGCGAAATGGAACTATCTTTCCCATGAGAAAGACGGCTGGCGGAAGGACTTCCTGGCGCAGATCGGTCTCGACGATCTGCTGGAGCGGGGGCACCTGCCTGACGAAACGGTGCCGGTCGGCTCCAGCGTCGGGACGTTGACGCAGGAGGCTGCCTCGGCGCTGGGGCTGACGACCGCCTGCCATGTTGCGGCCGGGATGGTCGATGCCTATGCGGGTGCGCTCGGCACTCTCGGCGGCTATGCGGCCGATCCGCGCGAGCTTGAACGCCAGCTGGCGCTGATTGCCGGCACGTCGAGCTGCATCGTTTCGTTTTCGCGCGAACGGCGGCCGAGCCACGGCATGTGGGGGCCATATTACGAAGCGGTGTTTCCCCAGTCCTGGCTTGTCGAAGGCGGCCAGTCGGCGACCGGCGCCCTGCTTGATCATATCGTGCGCATGCATGCGGCCGGCGGCGAGCCGACGGCGGCGTTGCATCAGAAGATCGCAGCCCGTGTCGCTCAGCTCCGTGCTGAAGAAGGCGACGATGCGCTTGGGGCCAGGATCTTCGTGCTACCGGATTTTCATGGCAACCGCTCGCCGCTCGCCGATCCCCACGCTGTCGGCGTCGTCAGCGGGCTGACGCTCGATACGTCGTTCGACGGGCTGTGTGCGCTCTATTGGCGGACCGCCGTCGGGATTGCGCTTGGTATCCGCCATATCCTCGAGACGATGAAAGAGTACGGCTACGTTCCGGATACGCTACATGTGGCCGGCGGCCATGTGAAGAACCCGGTGCTGATGGAGCTTTATTCCGACGCGACGGGATGTAAGGTTGTGGTGCCGAAAATGAACGAAGCCGTCCTGCTCGGTACGGCGATCGCGGCTTCCGCCGCCTGCGGATTACACAAGGATCTGGCGGCGGCCGGGACCGCGATGTATCCCGGCGGCGACGAACGCAGCCCGAACGCGGCCAAGCGGGCGATGTACGACCGCGAATACCGGCGGCTGCTGGCCATGTACCGGCATCGCGCCGAACTGGAAGCGATGGATTAGCCGCCGCCGCGGCCTTCGCCGAGGATGGCGCCGAATTCCGCCATGCGGCGTTCGCGCTGGAAGGCCTCGTCGCCGGCCGCAGCAATCACCGTTTCCGACAGGCAATCGAGCAGTGCCATCAGCGGCGGCAGGTTGTCTTCGTCCGGCACGCGTGACGGAGGCAGTGTCAGCATGATGTTCGACTGCTCCGGCATCCAGTCATTGTTTTCCGCAGTGATCAGCACCACCCGGTAGCCGTAGCGCCTTGCTGTTCTGGCAAGTAGCCTGGCGCGGGCAAAGCGCCGGCAATCGATGATGACGAGCAGTGCGCCTTCGCCGGTCTGTCGGGCGAAGAGTTCGGCAAAGCGGCTCCCCGATCCATCGAGCGCGCGAACGCCATCGCGGGCGTGGGTAAGGCGCTGGGCAAAATGCGAAGCGAAGCCGGTCAAGCGTACATGGGTGGCGATGAAGACTTCACGGGCGCTTGAGATCATCGACGCCGCCTCAGCCCATTGGGGCTGCGCGGTCAGGTGGTAGATATGGTGCATCGCCTGGATCTGTTCGGTAACCAGCAGCGCCAACGGCTTGCCGCTCGATGCGTCGGTCTGCAGCTCGTTGAGCGAGGTCTGCAACTGGACCGGCGATGTGACCGCCGTTTCGCGGATATGGATCTTGACGCTGTCGAGGCCCTGATAGCCGAGCGCTCGCAGGAAGCGCCCGACCGTCATTGGGCTGAGATCCAGCCGGTCGGCCACGGAGGCCGCGGTTTCGAAGGGCAGGTCGTTCAGATGCTCGGTGAAATACTTCGCGATCCGGCGCTCCGCTGGCGTGCCGGACTTCACGTAATGCCTGAGCTTCTGGACGAAGTCTTCCACGCAACGGGCCCCTCACTGGCGAAAACGCGTCTTGCGGATGCGCGCGGGCGAGACTTGCCGTTTGCAACTATTTCCGGAAGCTGCGTCTCAGGCTCAAGTTTAGATCGAATAATTTCCAGTATATATTAGTGTTCAATTGCAGACAAGTTTTCCATTGCTGCATGTACTTTTATTTCGGCTTGCCGTTCTGCGCGGGGATTCCTACATCCTGGGTCAAACCACGGAGACGCCACGCATGATCCTTGACGCCGCCCGCCTGTCCTTCCGCAACCTGCTTGCTCCCGAGACACGCTCAGTGTTCTGGAAGGTGCTGGGTTTGACGCTTCTGGTGCTGGTGGGGCTGTGGTTCGTGCTGCGCAGCCTGTTTGCGACGCTGCTCTTTCCCTGGATTGCTGGTTTCTTTCCACAGATGCCGGAATGGGCGGGGTGGCTAAGCTTCGTCTTAGCAATTCTCGCCGGTCTTGGGCTGGCGCTCGGCCTTGCCCTTCTTCTGTCTCCGGTGACGGCGCTGATTGCCGGCCTGTTTCTGGATGACGTTGCCGAGGTTGTGGAGAAACGCGATTATCCGAACGACCGGCCGGGCACGGCAATGCCGCTTGGACCGGCGTTGACGAGTTCGATCAAGTTCCTCGGCGTGGTGATCCTCGGCAATATCATCGCGCTGTTTCTGCTCTTCATCCCCGGCGTCAATCTGATCGCCTTCTTTGTGGTGAACGGTTACCTGCTCGGGCGGGAATTCTTCGAGTTTGCGGCAATGCGCTTCCGGCCGCCCGAGGAGGCCCGCGCCTTCCGGGCAAAGCACGGATCGACGGTCTTCCTGGGCGGCCTTGTCATCGCGGCTTTTCTCGCGGTGCCGTTCCTCAATCTCCTCACGCCACTCTTTGCCGCCGGCATGATGGTGCACCTGCACAAGCTGGTGTCGCAGAAGGATCCGGCCTTCAGAGGTTAGGTCAGGCGGGCAGGGCCGAGGCGTCATACATGGCGGCGAATTCGGCGCTCGGCGGGATCGGCTTGATGATGTCGATCAGCACGCCGTTGGGGTCGGCGGTGATGAAGTGCCGCTGGCCGAAATCCTCGTCACGCAAATCGCGCATGATCGGCAATCCCGCGGCCTTGCAGGCCAGGTAGATGGTATCGACATCCTCGACCTCGAAATTCAGAAGCAGGCCGGAGACCTTGCCGCGCGCCTGCTCGGGGATGGTCTCGTGGCTGCCGTCCAGGATCGCGAGGTTGATCCGCTCGTCTTCGGCGGATTGCAGGTGGACATACCAATCACTTTCGAAAAGCGCCTGAAAGCGGAAATGCGTTATGTAGAAAGCCGCCGTTACCGCCACGTCGCCGGTCATGATGACCGGATAATAGCTCGTCGATTTCATTTCATTGCTCCTTTTCAATTTGCATACAGTTTGTATGTTTTTTCGTTTAACATACATGCGGTGTGTATGTAAATAGGCGATATGACCAGGACCAATCGCGAACGAACCGAACAGACGCAGCAGGCACTGATCGCGGCTGCGCGCCGCCTCTTTGTCGACAAAGGCTATGCCGAGACCGCGACGCCGGACATCGTCTCGGCGGCGGGCGTGACGCGCGGGGCGCTCTATCACCATTTCGAAGACAAGCGAGCGCTGTTCCGGGCGGTCATCGAGCTGGAGGCGGGAAAGGTGGCAGAGGAGATCGAGAGCCGCTCGGCGGATGCGCAATCTCCAAGGGATGCACTGCTCACGGGTGCATCGGCCTATTTCGACGCCATGGCGGCCGAGGGACGTACACGGCTGCTGCTGCTGGAGGCGCCAGCGGTTCTCGGCGCGGAGGCTTCGGCGATCGACCGGGAGAATGCGGAGGAAAGCCTGCGCCGGGGCTTGGCGGCGATGCCCGCGGCGGCGGCGCAGCTTGGACCGCTGACGGCATTGTTGTCGGCCGCCTTTGACCGCGCTGCTATCGAGATCGAGCAGGGTGGGGTGCGGGAGGACTACGAGCAGGCGATTGCCAGCCTAGTCGATGGCCTCACCGATCATCTGCGGCGGTAGCTCGACGAGCGGCGCGGGGATGTCCCACGTCTTCTCGGCAGACTTGCAGATATCGGCGATGACGCAGCGCTCGCATTCGGGGCGTCTTGCCTTGCAGGTGTAGCGGCCATGCAGGATCAGCCAGTGGTGCGCGTGGTAGAGATACTGCTTCGGTACCACCTTAATCATCCGCTCTTCGACCTCATCGGGCGTCTTGCCCGGCGCGAGCCTGATGCGGTTGGCGATGCGGAAGATGTGGGTATCGACGGCCATCGTCGCCTGGCCGAATGCCATGGACAGCACGACATTCGCAGTCTTTCGGCCGACGCCCGGCAGCCGGATCAGCTCGTCACGCGTCTGCGGCACGACACCGCCGAACTCATCGACCAGCATCTGCGACAAGGCGATGACGTTCTTCGCCTTGTTACGATAGAGGCCGATCGTCTTGATGTAATCGCGGACCTTTTCCTCGCCGAGGGTAAGCATCTTTTCCGGCGTATCGGCCGCCTTGAACAGCGCGCGTGTCGCCTTGTTGACGCCGGCGTCGGTCGCCTGCGCCGAGAGCGCCACGGCAACCACCAAGGTGAAGGGGTTGCTGTGTTCCAGCTCGCCCTTCGGTTCTGGCCGCTGGATCGAGAAGCGGCGGAAAATCTCCTCCCGCTCGGCTTCGGAATAGGCGCTTCGGACCGCCGCCGTCTTGCGGCGGGCGATCACTTTTGAGTTTTGCGAAATGCGGGAAGCGGATTTGAGTTTCGGTTCGGCCATCGACAATCTATACTCATCAGCCATGACGGAAAGCAACGCCGACAGCGCGGTCGAACAGCCTGTTTTCGCCGCCGAACTCTTCCCCTACCGGTCGCTCGGCCGCAAGGGGTTTCGTGTGCTGCTCGCGCTTTCCGGTGCCGTCTGCCTGATGTACGGAATGTTCTTCGTCGTGACGGGTGCCTGGCCGATCGGCTTTTTCTTCGGTCTCGATTTCGCGCTTCTCTACGGTGCCTTCTGGCTGAACTACCGCTCCGGACGTGCGCGGGAAGAGGTCACCGTTTCGCGAAGCGACGTGGCGATCCGCAAGTTTGCGCCGTCGGGCAAGATGATCGAGCACCATTTTAATCCGTTCTGGACGCGCTTCCTGGTGCGGCGGCATGAGGAGATCGGCATTCTCTCCATGCATGTTGCGGGTGAGGGGCGGCGCACGGATATCGGCTCATTCCTCAATCCCGATGATCGCGAAAGTTTCGCCAAGGCCTTCAAGGGCGCGCTGGCGACGGTGAAGCGGCGGATCTGAAAGCCGCGCAAGAAACGGGTGGTTTCGCAGATCCCGCTTGATTATCTCCTTGATACAAGGAGAAATACGATGAACATGATCGCAAATCTGAACAGAGACATCACGCCTGATGGTCCCGATTACGAGACCGTTCGGCGGGTCATCGAATTGATCACCGAGGATTATCGCGACCAGCCTTCGCTGGAAGACATCGCCGCGCGCCTCAACCAATCGCCGACGCAATTGCAGAAGACCTTCACGCGCTGGGCCGGGCTTTCGCCCAAGGCCTTCCTGCAGGCGGTGACGCTCGATCACGCCAAGCGCCTGTTGCGCCAGGAAGAGCTGCCTTTGCTGGAGACGTCTTTCGAGGTCGGTCTCTCCGGCCCCAGCCGTCTGCACGATCTGTTCGTCACCCATGAGGCCATGTCTCCGGGCGAGTGGAAGGCAAGGGGCGGCGGGCTGACCATTCGCTACGGTTTCCACACTTCGCCCTTCGGTGTCGCTCTTGTAATGGCCACCGATCGCGGGCTGGCCGGGCTCGCCTTCAGCGATCTCGGCGACGAGGCGGCCTGCCTGGAGGACATGACCTGCCGTTGGCCGAATGCCGAATATGTCGAAGACCGGCAGGCGACGGCGCCTTATGCCGAGCGGATCTTCCAGCCGGGCAAATGGTCATCCGAGCAGCCGCTTCGCGTCGTGCTGATAGGTACCGATTTTCAGGTGCGGGTCTGGGAAAGCCTGCTGAAGATTCCCTTCGGAAAGGCCGTGACCTATAGCGACATCGCCAACGACATCGGCAATCCGAAAGCCATGCGTGCTGTCGGTGCGGCTGTCGGCGCCAACCCGATCTCCTTCGTCGTGCCGTGTCACCGCGCGCTCGGCAAGAGCGGAGCGCTGACGGGATATCACTGGGGTCTGACGCGCAAGCGCGCCATGCTTGGCTGGGAGTCGGCGCACGCCTGACCGGGTGCGTTCAGGCCTCAGCCAATTCCAGCAGTGCCTTGGCGGCGCTCTCGTCGGTGATCAGCGTATTGCAGCCGATCCGCTTGATTGTGGCGCGGATGGCGGTGGCGCGGTGTGCGCCGCCGGAGGAGAGCACGATGTGCTTTGCCTTTTTCAACGTGTCGAGATCGACCGACATGACGCGGCTGTTGATCGAGTGATCGACGGTGTTTCCGTCCTTGTCGAGGAAGTTGAACATCGTGTCGCAGACGCAGCCGGCGTCGATAAGCTCCTGCAGCTCGGCCTTCGAAATCCATCCCTCGGAAAGCGAGGTCGAATGCGGGCCGATATCGCCGCAGGAAACGATCGCCAGGTCGAGGTTCTCTGCGAGCCGGTAGATCGAGTCCAGGCCGCATCTATCGATCAGGTTGCGTTTGGTCTCGATGGAATCGACCAGCAGCGGCGCCAGGAACATGTAGCACTCGGCGCCGAGCTGACTCGCCAGCCGCCAGGTGTAGTCGATTGGATTGGTCTGGTGCACGGCAACGACGCCACCGAGCAGCGAGACGACCTTGCAATTGTCGCGCCGTGGCGAGCGGAAGCTCGATAGCGAGGCGGTCATCGTCCGCCCCCAGCCGACGCCGATCGTGTAATTGTCGGGGATCGCTTCGGAGAGAAACTGGCCGAGCGCCAGGCCGACGCTTTTCGCCAGTGCGTTGACGTCGCTGTTTGCCGGGGAGGGTACGACGATGGCCTCATCCAGGCCATACGCACGCTCGAGCTTGACCGAAAGTTCGACGCAGTCGCCGATCGAATCGTTGATCCAGATCTGCACTTCGCTGCGCTTCATCGCTTCGTCGAGGAGGCGGATGACGGTGGTGCGGCTGATGCCAAGCTGCTCGGCAACATCCTTCTGCGTGAGGCCCTGATTGTAGTAGAGCCACGCCGCCCTGAGCCTCAGCGAGGAAGCTTCGGAATAAGCGGTGTGCGTGCCGCGCTTCAGCTTGACCACATCTTCTCCTGCGAGAATTTCACCCTAATTGCCTGCAGCAAGCGAAAGGCGCTCGGGGCATCGCATTGTTCCCGCCGATAATGACGGGTGTGACACTTATGTCAATTGAAATGCACAAATGTCCTTGACTTTCGATGAACGGAATTGCGATATTATCCGCGACAGACGTCGTTCTTGTCCGTCCGAGGAGGACAGTGTGCGGGCATACGGAAAGTCAGGACCGGCCTTGGTGCCGCAGGCATTGCCTGCGCCGAATTATCGCGCCATTCTTTCGGCTCCGGCCCGGAACATTGCCGGTGCAACTCCCGTTAGCTCAACAGCCGTGATGGAGCCGCGCTTCTTCGCCTGCAACACGAACGTCAGCATTCCGTAGATCACCTCTTTTCCGGGCGAAGGTCGCGCCGGTTCGCAGCTCAGTCACAAAGGATTTTGACCATGACATCCAAGCTTGACCAACTCCGCGAGATAACCACGGTGGTTGCCGATACCGGCGACATCGAGGCCGTGGCGCGCCTGAAGCCCGTCGATTGCACCACGAACCCGAGCATCGTTCTGAAGGCACTCGGCACGCCGATGTTTGCCGACGCGATCAAGGAAGGCGTTGCCTGGGGCAAGAAGCAGGGCGGCAATGCCGAGGCTGTTTCGGCCGCCGTTGCCGATCGCCTGGCGATCTCCGTTGGTGCCGCGCTCTCGAAGCTGGTGCCTGGCCGTGTCTCGACGGAAGTCGATGCCGACCTCTCCTTCGACACCAAGGCTTCGATCGACAAGGCTCACAGCATCATCGCCGGCTATAAGGAACGTGGCATCGAGAAGGACCGTATCCTGATCAAGCTCGCATCCACCTGGGAAGGCATCCGCGCTGCCGAAGTGCTACAGAAGGAAGGCATCGACTGCAACCTGACGCTGCTCTTCTCGAAGGCACAGGCTGTCGCCTGCGCCGACGCCAAGGTGTTCCTGATCTCGCCCTTCGTCGGCCGTATCCTCGACTGGTACAAGAAGTCGACGGGCAAGGATTACACGCCTGAGGAAGATCCGGGCGTGGTTTCCGTTCGCGATATCTACAACTACTACAAGGTCAACGACATCAAGACGATCGTCATGGGTGCCTCGTTCCGCAGCGCCGGTGAAATCGAAGCGCTGGCTGGTTGCGACCGCCTGACGATTGCGCCGAACCTGCTCGACGAACTGTCGAACGACCAGGGCAAGCTTGAGCGCAAGCTGTCGCCGGAGACGGTGAAGCCGGCTGCGAAGATCAGCGTCGATGAAAAGACGTTCCGCTGGATGATGAACGAAGATGCGATGGCGACCGAAAAGCTCGCTGAAGGCATCCGCGCGTTCGCCAAGGATCTCGGCACGCTGCGCGGCATGGTGCAGAAGGAACTGCAGCTCGCTGCTGCCTAAGGCCTTTACACAAGTCCTTGAAAAGGCCCGGACGCCGATGGTGTCCGGGCCTTTTTCATGTTTCATATCAGCAGCTGAGACGGGAGAAGCGGAATGGCAGGCGGGAAGCGCTCCGGGTTTATGACTTACGCAATCAGGCATGGCAGTTTCATCATCGCCTTCGCTGCCGGGTTTGCCGTCTTCCTGCTGCTGACGTCGCGCGATGTGAATGCCAAGAACGTGCTGGTTGGCTGGAATGTGACAGCGATCGTCTTCATCGTGATAAGCTGGCGCAAGATGCTGCGGGCGACCGTTTCCGATATTCGCCGCCGCTCCGAAGACCTCGATTTTTCCGATACGTTCGTACTGTTCCTGTCGATCGCCGCCGCCGTTGCGAGCATTGCCGGTATCGGTCTCGAGCTGCATTCAGTCAAGGACGCGCCGGCCGATGTGGCGCTGGGACGGGCCATGGCGGCGATCGTCACCATCCTGATTTCCTGGGTTTTCCTGCACACGCTCTTCACGATCCACTATGCCCACCGTTTTTATGGCGGGCGGGACAAGGCTGAAGGTCTGGTTTTTCCAGACAAGATAGAGGAGCCCATCTATTGGGACTTCCTCTATTTCTCCTTCACCATCGGTGTCGCCGCACAGACGGCCGATATCGGCCTGTCGTCGCGCACGATGCGCAAGATCGCGCTGCTGCATGCCGTGCTGTCGTTTCTCTTCAACACGACAATCCTGGCGCTGGCGATCAATGTCGGGGCGAGCCTGCTCTGAGGCTCGCCGCTTTTGTCGCTATAGAATCGCCTGTCCCGCCATCAGTGCGAGCACGAGGAAGATCAGGAAGATCACCAGCGCGATGCCGAAGAGGACGCGCGCGATCGTCGCGGTCGCAGCGGATATGCCCGAGAAGCCGAAGAAGCCGGCGATCAGCGAAATGACGAAAAATATGAGAGCCCACTTAAGCATGGAGGTTTCCTCTGTGTTGGACGCAGAAGAAGACGCGGAAGACGGCAATTTGTTCCCGTCGCATAATAAAATCGATTGAAATAACAGGCGATTTTCCAATCTGCCTTCATCGGCAGGTCGCAGGGCTTTTCAACCGGGCCTTGATCTGTTTCAAACTTTTTCCAGGAAGAGCCCCCAATTCCTAAGGGTCACGATCTGTCGCGTATCTGCGCTGCAGGCGCGCTGAAGGCGTGGGGATTTTCTCATCGATTTGCCCCATCGACGAAAGTGCCTTGATGTCCTCCTTCTTTGATCCCGCCGTCATTTCCATCTATCTCGAAGTCATCATGATCAACATCATCCTCTCCGGGGATAATGTGATCGTCATCGGCATGGCGGCGGCCGGTCTGGCGCCGGAGCTGCGCGGCAAGGCGATCGTGGCGGGCATTGCTGCTGCTGCGGTGATCCGCATCGTCTTTGCGATCATCGCTGCCGAACTGCTTGTCATCAAGGGGATCAACCTGATCGGCGGCTTCCTGCTGCTCTGGATCTGCTGGACGATGTTCAAGGAGCTTCGCGAAGCGGGCGAAGAAGAGGGTGGCGATGACGCGGCCGGGCATCATGCGCATAAGCCGAAGCTTCTGCGTCAGGCGATCGGGCAGATCATCTTCGCCGATCTTTCGATGTCGCTCGATAACGTTTTGGCGGTGGCGGGTGCCGCGAAATCGAACATGACGGCGCTGGTTTTCGGCCTCATTCTCTCGGTCGTTCTCATGGGCGTCGCCTCGAATTTCGTCGCCAAGCTGCTCAGCCGCTTCCGCTGGATCGGCTGGATCGGTCTGGCGATCATCGTCTATGTGGCGCTCGACATGATCTGGGAAGGCGGCTGGGAGCTATGGGCGCTCTATGGTGCCCAGGTGGTCACCTAAGACTTCAGGCCTGAAAGCAGGGCGATCAGCTGCGCCTGCCGTTGAGTGCCCGTCTTGGCGAGTACGCGTTTGACGTAGCCGCGCGCCGTTTCATATTGCAGTCCGCAAATGGTGGCGATCTCCCGCGGCGAGGAGCCGTCAAGCAGCAGTTTTGCCACCGTGGCTTCCTGCGGTGTGAGTGCAAAGGTGCTGCGCAGCAACTCGATGCTCGGTCCTTCGCGTTCTGCAAGGTCGGTGATTAGAACGACAACGCTGGAATGGGCAAAGAGGTCTGCGGCGAGGCCCTGAAGCTTCTGGACGCGGGCGACCAGCGGCGGCTTTCCGGTTCGGGATATGCGGACAGACGGAAGATCGATGAACAGCGCGCCATCGGCCGCCGACAGGACCTGTCGTTGCAGCTGCGCCGCCTCGCTCTGCTTTGCCGAGAAGAGCTCGCCGCCTGCGACGCGGACTTCGTCATCGAGCAGCTTTTCGGCGCGGCTGTTCAGATAGGTGATCCGTCCTTTGCGGTCGAAGAAGATTGCAGCGGCGGCAGTGAGGTCGAAGGCGTCTCCCATGCCGCCGACCTTTGCCGCATCGAGGGTTCGGACGATCTCTGCGGCGGCCGAGAGCCGGGATTGCATGGCGAGCAGCAGCGGTTCGTCAGAGCGGTCGAAGGGCGTGTCGTTCATGCCCCGCTGCAGATTGATGCTGAGGGTGCTGCCCCTGATTTCGAAGAGGACCATTGCGGAATAGCGCAGGCCGAAGCGCGCCAGGAAGTCGGTATAAAAGGCCTGGCGCTCGAAATCGGCGCTGTTTGCGATGTCGTGCTCGATCACCACGCCCTTGCTGAGGCCGATCGGCAGGCCGCGCTCGCGAAAGTCGCGCTTGTACCAGCCTTCGGCGAAATAGACGTCGAATGCCTCAAGAAAATTCGGGGTGGTCAGCACGCCAGCTTCGAACTTTCCGCGCACTGGCATGATGTGCGCGCCGGCCGAACCGGTCGCGCGGCTGATCGCCTCCAGCGTGCCGGCCCATGTCTCCGGCATCAATGCGGAATCCATCAAGCCGGCAAGTGCGCGCTCGAGTTCTGCAATATTAATTACCGATGCCATTGAAACTTATCAGCCTTCGTAGCCCCCCGCGGCCATTGCCAAGGCTTTGCTCAAATATGGAGCAGATGTTCGTTCAACGCAATATTGAAATATATCAACAAAAAGACCGCCGTAGTTGTTCACGGCGGCCTCGTATCACAAATATGTTATTGCAATAACCCCTTCGGGTTATTTCATCCGTGGTTGATCATTACGTGGCGGACCGCCGTGTAATCTTCCAGAGCATAGACTGACATGTCCTTGCCGTAGCCGGATTGCTTGACGCCACCATGCGGCATCTCGTTGACCAGCATGAAATGCGTATTGATCCAGGTGCAGCCATATTGCAGGCGGGCTGCCGTCTTCATGCCGCGGCCGATATCCTTGGTCCAGACGGAAGAGGCCAGGCCGTAGTCACTGTCGTTGGCCCAGGTGACGGCGTCCTCGACATCGCTGAAGCGGGTAACCGAGACAACGGGACCGAAGACTTCGCGGCGGACGATCTCATCGTCCTGTGTCGCGCCGGCAATGACCGTCGGGGTGAAGAAGAAGCCTTTGTCGCCGGAGGCCTTGCCACCGGTGGTGACTTCCATGTGCTTGTGCTCGGACGCCCGGGCAACGAAGCTTTCGACGCGGTCGCGCTGCCGCTTGGAGATCAGCGGACCGATCTCGTTTTCGGTGTCGTCGGCCTGATTGAATTTGATCGAGGAGACGGCGGAGGAGAGGTCGGCGACGAATTTGTCGTAGACCTTGGCGTCGGCATAGATGCGGCAGGCGGCGGTGCAGTCCTGACCGGCATTGTAATAGCCGAAGGTGCGGATGCCGGCGACGACGGCGTCGATATCGGCATCGTCGAAGACGATGACAGGGGCCTTGCCGCCGAGCTCCAGATGGGTGCGCTTGACGGTCTTGGCGGCGGCCTGCAGCACCTTCTTGCCGGTGGCGACATCGCCCGTGATCGACACCATCCCGATCTTCGGATGGTTGATCAGCGCGTTGCCGACGCTCTCGCCGCGGCCGAGGATGACGTTGACGACGCCTTCGGGCAGGATTTCGGAGAGCAGCTTGGCCATCTTCAGCGCCGTTAGCGGCGTCTGTTCAGAGGGCTTGAAGACAACGGTGTTGCCGCCGGCGATCGCCGGTGCCAGCTTCCAGGCCATCATCATCAGCGGATAGTTCCAGGGCGCGATCGAGCCGATGATGCCGATCGGATCGCGGCGGATCATCGAGGTGTGACCAGGCAGGTATTCGCCGGCGGCGGGCGTGTGCAGATTGCGCACGGCGCCCGCAAAAAAGCGGTAGCAATCGACGATCGCCGGGATTTCATCGTTGAGCACGGCGTTGATCGGCTTTCCGCAGTTCAGCGCTTCCAGCGCCGCGAAACCCTGCGCATCCCGCTCGATCGCGTCGGCGATCTTCAGGAGATAGGAGGAGCGCTCGCCGGGCGTCGTCTGCGACCAGCTCTTGAAGGCCTTTTCGGCGGAATCGACCGCGGCGTCGACCTGGCCGAGCGACGCTTCCGGCAGATCCAGCACTTTTTCGCCCGTCTTCGGGTTCAGGACGTGTTCTTCCGTTTCCGTGCCGGCTTCGAAGCGCGAGCCGATCAGCATTTGGGTGTCCATGATGTTCTCCCTTTTGTTCAGCGAGCGGATGGGGGCATCCCACTCTGGTTATTTTCCGGCGCCGGCAATCTGGTCGCCGTCACGGGTGAGGTAATAGGCTGCGAGGATCGGCAGGAAGGTGACCAGCACGACGACCATGGCGACCACGTTGGTGACAGGGCGCTGGCGCGGGCGGATCAGCTCCTCCAGCATCCAGATCGGCAGCGTCGATTGCTGGCCGCCGGTGAAGGTGGTGACGATGACTTCGTCGAAGGACAGTGCAAAGGCGAGCATGCCGCCGGCCAAGAGCGCCGTGCCGATATTCGGCAGCACGACATGGCGGAAGGTCTGGAAGCCATCGGCGCCGAGATCCATCGAGGCCTCGATCAGCGACCCCGACGTCCGCCGGAAACGGGCGACGGCGTTGTTATAGACGACGACGACGCAGAAGGTGGCGTGGCCGAGAACGATCGTCCAGACCGAGAACGGGATGTCGAACAGGCTGAAGGCCGAGCGCAGCGCGATGCCGGTGATGATGCCGGGCAGGGCAATCGGCAGGATGACGAGCAGCGAGATCGCTTCCCGGCCGAAGAATTTCGTCTGGCTGACGGCGGCGGCGCAGAGCGTGCCCAGCACCAGCGCGATGGCGGTGGCGATGCAGGCGACCTGAACGGACAGCCCCAATGCCGACCAGACGTCCGGGCGGTTCCAGGCAATGCCGAACCACTGCAGCGTCAGGCCGGGCGGCGGCCACTGGTAGCTCTTCTCTTCCGTCGTGAGGGCATAGACGAAGATCAGCAGGATCGGCAGATGCAGGAAGAGCAGCCCGCCTGCGGCGGCGATCTTCAGGATAAGCGGGGATCGTTGTCCGCGATCAGAGCGCATCGAAAGCTCCCTGTTTTTTGGCAAGCCAGAGATAGATGGCCATGATGACGATCGGCACGACGGAGAAGGCGGCGGCGAGCGGGACGTTTCCGGCCGTGCCCTGCTGCGTATAGACCGCCTGGCCGATGAAAAGACGCGAGGAGCCGATGATCTGCGGGATGATGTAGTCGCCGAGCGTCAACGAGAAGGTGAAGATCGAACCGGCGACGATGCCCGGTAGCGCGAGCGGGAAGAGCACTGTGCGGAACGTTTGTCGCGGGGTGGCGCCGAGATCCGACGAGGCCTCGATCAGGTTACCCGGCACGCGCTCGAGGGCGGCCTGCGTCGGCAGGATCATGTAGGGCAGCCAGATATAGACGAAGACGATGAAGGTGCCGAGGTAGCTGACGGAGAGCGAATTACCGCCGATAACGGGCAGGTTCAGAATACCGTCGAGCAGCCAGGAGAGATAGAGCTTGTCGAAGAACCAGGTGAGGATGCCTTCCTTGGCGAGGATGAGTTTCCAGGCGTAGATCTTCACCAGATAGCTCGACCAGAGCGGGAGCATGATGCCGAGATAGAAGAGCGCCTTCCATTTTCCCTGCGCATAGCGCGCCGCATAATAGGCGATCGGGAAGGCGATGAAGGCGGAGGCGATGGTGACAAGAGCCGCCATGACCACCGTGCGGACGATGATGTCGAAATTGGTCGGGTTCAGCAGCTGCGCATAGGTGGACAGCGTGAACTCATAGCTGATCATCCCCGAGAAATCGTCGATCGAGAAGAAGCTTTGCAGCAAAAGAGCGATCAGCGAGCCGATATAGATGATGCCAAGCCAGAGCAGCGGCGGTGTCAGCATCAGGAACAGAAGCAGTTTCGGGTGCCGCCAGAAGGCGTCGGAGAGGCTGCCGAAGAAGCCGCCGCGGCCGGGCAGGATCGACGTGTCCTTGCCTGTCATCGCAATGGCGCTCATGCCGCGTCATCCATGTAGTGGACGTCGCCCGGCTGCCAGCCGAGGCGGACGCTGGAGCCAACGTCTGGCACATCGGCGCCGGCGGGCAGCATCACATGCAGGCGGGTGCCGCGGATATCAACGGTCAACCGGGTTGCAGCGCCGAGGAAGCTGGCATTCTCGACCCTTGCCTTTGCGCCATCGCCGAGGCGGATTGCTTCGGGGCGAAGGCTTGCCCAGCGCTTTTCGCCGCCGAGAGAGGCCATGAATTCCGGGGCGATGACGTTCGACGAGCCGACGAAATCGGCGACGAACCGGGTTTTCGGGCGGCGGTAGATATCGTGCGGCGTGCCTTCCTGGACGATGCCGCCATCGTTGAAGACGGCAACACGGTCGGCCATGGACAGCGCCTCGCCCTGATCGTGGGTGACGAAGACGAAGGTGATGCCGAGGGCGCGCTGCAGGCTCTTCAGTTCCTCCTGCATTTGCTCGCGGAGTTTGAGATCGAGCGCGCCGAGCGGCTCGTCGAGGAGCAGCACCTTCGGTTTGTTGACGAGGGCGCGCGCCAGCGCCACACGCTGCCGCTGGCCGCCCGAGAGCTGGCCGGGGCGGCGGGCGCCGTAGCCGGGAAGTTTGACCAGTTCCAGCGCCTTTTCAGCTTCCCGCAGGCGCTCGACCTTGCCGACGCCCTTGACCATCAGCCCGTAGGCGACGTTGTCGAGAATGTTGAGGTGCGGGAAGAGCGCGTAGTCCTGGAAGACGGTGTTGACGTTGCGCCGGTAGGGCGGAACGCCTTCGGCCGTTTCGCCGAAAATCTGGATATGCCCGGTGGTCGGCTGCTCGAAGCCGGCGATCAGCCGGAGGCAGGTGGTCTTCCCGGAGCCGGACGGGCCGAGCATGGCGAAGAACTCGCCCGGCGCGATCTCGAGATCGACGCCATCGACGGCGCGAACCTGGCCGAAGTGACGCGAGACCTTCTGGAAACGGACGGCGGGTGTCATGTGGGGGCTCCGGGCGTGTCTAAGTGATGCTTCAATCTTGGCAAAATACCCCGCCCCAAACCCCTCCCCACAAGGGGGAGGGGCTTAACCCCGCCATTCCCTCTTGGCGAACTCAGACGTTGAGATTGGAGCGGAGCGGTGCATCGAGTAGCCCCTCCCCCTTGTGGGGAGGGGTTGGGGAGGGGACTTACCGCCCGCCGATCACGCCGACATAGTCGGAGACCCAGCGATGGTACGGCACGCATTCGCTCTGCGTCGTGCACTTGGCAACCGGGGTCTTCCAGAACTTGATCTTGTCGAAGTGGTCGAAGCCGTTGGTGGCGCAACCGGTGTCGGTCATCAGCTCGTTGCCCTTGCAGGCTGCCGGAACCGAGGGAACGGCGCCGAACCAGGCGGCGGCGTCGCCCTGAACCTTGGCGGACAGCGAGTGTTCCATCCACATATAGGCGCAGTTCGGATGCTCGGCGTCGGCATGCAGCATCGTCGTATCGGCCCAGCCGGTGACGCCTTCCTCGGGGAAGGTCGAGGCAATCTTCTGCTTGTCTGCCTGCATCAGGTTGACCTGGAACGGCCAGGAGCCGGAAGCGACGACGCCTTCGTTCTTGAAGTCGTCGATCTGGATCATCGCATCGTGCCAGTAACGGGAGACGAGCTTGCGCTGGCCGCGCAGCAGGTCGAGCGCTGCCTTGTACTGATCTTCGTTCAGTTCGTAGGGATCCTTGATGCCGAGCTCCGGCTTGTGGGCCATGAGATACATGGCGGCATCGGCGATATAGATCGCGCCGTCATAGGCCTGGACGCGGCCCTTGTTCGACTTGCCGTCCGGCAGGGTTTCTTCCTCGAAGACCACCTTCCAGCTGGTCGGCGCCTTATCCTTGAAGGCGTCGGTGTTGTACATCAGCACGTTCGGTCCCCAGAGGTAGGGAACGCCGTAATGCACGCCGCCGACCGTGTACCACGGACCCTGCTGCAGGCGCGGATCGACATTCTTGAAGCTCGGGATCAGATCGGTGTTGATCGGCTGGACGCGCTTGCCGGCGATGAGGCGAAGCGAAGCGTCGCCGGAGGCGGTGACGAGGTCGAAGCCGCCTTCGTTCATCAGCGAGACCATTTCGTCCGACGTCGCGGCGGTCTTTACGGTGACCTTGCAGCCGGTGTCCTTTTCGAAGCCGGTGACCCAGTCGTAATTCTTGTCGGTTTCGCCGCGCTCGATATAACCAGCCCAGGCGACGATGCTGACAGCACCTTCACCCTTGCCCAACGTCTTCAGCGGTTCTGCGGCAATCACCTGCGTTGCGAAACTCAGGCACGCGAGTGCGGCCGTGCAGGATTTCAAGAGATTCGTCATCGTCTGTCTCCCGGTTTGAGCCGCTTGTTGCGGCATTTTGTTCCCGGTTGAAAAGTTGCGATGAAAAATCCGCTTTCGCAAATTCATTTATCAGAAAGGTGATATCGGAAATTCCGATAGATCAGGAGCGGATACGGCCGGAGCGCATGCTTTCGGCGATGCCGACGAAATCCCGCGCCGCCTGCGGCAGGCTCGATCCCTTGCGCCAGACCATGCCGACCTGCACCACCGGCAGAGAACCCGAGACATCGCGGCTCTCGATACGGTCGCCTTCCAGCGACCAGGGGCGGTAGACGAGGTCGGGCAGCAGCGCGACACCGGCGCCTGTCGCAACCAGGCTTCGTACCGCTTCGACCGAGCGTGTACGGAAGGCGACGTGCGGGCGGGCGCCGAGCGCCGAGAGCAGCTTGCCGGTATTCTCTTCGATTTCATCGACCGTCAGCATGATGAGTGGTTCGCGGGCGATATCGGCGACGGAGATGATGTCGGCGGAGACGAGCGGATGGCCCATCGGCAGCCAGAGGCGGTAGGGCGAGGTCTCAAGAATTTCCGCCTGAAGCGCCATGCGGTCGCGCAGGTTGGAGATCACCATAACGGCCACATCGAGCTCGCCGCCGACGAGAAGATGTTCGAGATACCCGCCGTTGTCCTCGATGGCGCTGACATCGACGCCCGGGCAGGCGCGGCGATAACGGGCCAGGAGATCGGAGAGCACATAGCCGGCGACAAGCGATGTGACGCCGATATTCAGCGTTCCCGAGAGCGCACTTTGCTGTCCGGAAAAGCTGGTGCGGGCATCCGAAACCGTTGCCAGGATTTTCGTCGCATGGCGGAGAAACTGGTGGCCATTATGCGTGATGGTCAGTCCGCGCGGGTGGCGATCGAACAGCGTGACGCCGAGATCCGTTTCCAGCTCTTTCAGGGCTTCGGTGACCGACGATTGCGAGATCGAAAGGTTCTGCGCGGCGCGCGTCACCGAACCCTGTTCGGCAACGGCGACAAAATATTGGAGCTGACGAAGCGTGAAGGCCATGCGGCTTTAGAGCATGCCGAAATACAGCCTGACAAGTCTGTGAATATCCGGACCTTTTTTGGTGTTTTATTCTCACCGATGCGTTTTTACTGATGCCACTTAAGCATTCCGAAACGTCGTTTCACTAGCTTTCCGAACATGTATCGAGTTGGAGTCTTGTCGATGGCGGAGCAGTTGGCGTGAAGGCCTTACTGCGCATATTCCGGCCTTCCCGGAAGCTGGCAATCGTTATCGGCGGCATGGCGCTTTTCGCGGGCGCTTCCGGCGGCGCAGCGCTTTATATTGGCAAGGACGAGATTCTCGGACCTCCGGCGGAGGAGGTCAACGGCGTTTCCTGTACCGATGTCACGCTGGTGACGATCAAGAAACAGGACCATGTCTGGCTCCGCAAATACATCAAGACAGAACCGACCGATGGCGTGACGCGTGTCCGCACCGCGCTTCGCGTGGCGCAGGCACTCTATAACGACAGCAAGCCCGATCTGGTGCAGGTCGTGGTGCTGGATCAGAACGGCCCGACGGTGCGTTCGGATATCCGAGGCCGGGCGATCGGCGCCGATGTCGTCTATATTCCGCATCCGGAAAAGATGATCGAGGGTATCGACGACAAGCCGTTCACGGCGCGCTACTACGACGGCCAGGCAAGTGCCAACGGGCTGTTCTTCGGCGAGCGCGTCGATCTTCCCGAAACCGAAATCCAGGCGCTGAACGCCTCGTTCAACGAGCATTCCGATTGCATCGACCCGACCGCTGTCGCCTCCACCGAAGGTGGAGAGGGTGGCGGTAAGAAGGGCGGCAAGGGCCAGAAGGCCAAGGGCGGCGAGGGCGAGGGCGAAGCACCTGCGGCCGAGGGCAAGGAAGGCGAAGCGCCAGCAGCCGAAGGTGGCGGCGAAGGCGGCGAGGCCGCGCCTGCCAAAAGCGGGCACTGAGGTTTTCAACAGTTTAGCCGGTGACGGCAAAGAAAAAGCGGAGCGTCCTTTCGGGCGCTCCGCCTTTGTCGTTTAGGATGGCTGTTCTCAGTCTGCCTTGGCGCGGCGGGCCGGGAAGAGAATGACGTCGCGGATCGATGGTGCGTTGGTGAGCAGCATGATCAGGCGGTCGATGCCGATGCCGAGGCCACCTGCGGGCGGCATGCCCTGATCGATGGCGTCGAGGAACTCGTCGTCGAGCTGCTTGTCCTTTTCGCCGCGGGCGTGCGCCTGCTCCAGCTGCTCGACCATGCGGCGGCGCTGTTCTTCGGGGTCGTTGAGCTCCGAGAAGGCATTGCCCAGTTCCCAGGCATTGCAATAGGTCTCGAAGCGTTCGACTAGGCGCGGCTCGCCCGGCACTTCCTTGGCGAAGGGCGAGATGTCCTTCGGGAAATGGGTGACGTGGCTCGGCTGGATCAGAGTGGCCTCGACCTTCTCTTCGAAGATGAAGGCCAGGCATTCGCCCCAGGTCCAATCCTTCTCGACTTCGAAACCGGCAGCCTTGGCGGCAGCGCGTGCTTCTTCGTCGGTCTTCATCGCCAGGAAATCGATGCCGGTCACTTCCTTGACGGCGTCAGGCATCGGTACGCGCTTGAACGGACCCTTGAAGGACAGCGTCTTGTCGCCGAACGGGAATTCAGTCGAGCCGTGGATCTGCAGTGCGAGCGTTTCGAACAGCCGCTCGACGAGGTCCATGATGTCCTCGTAGTCGGCATAGGCCCAGTAGCATTCCATCATCGTGAATTCAGGATTGTGCCGGGTGGAAACGCCTTCGTTGCGGAAGTTGCGGTTGATCTCGAAGACCTTGTCGGTCAGGCCCGAAACCAGCGTGCGCTTCAAAAACAGTTCCGGCGCAATGCGCAGGTACATGTCGAGCTTTAGCGTGTTGTGATGCGTCTTGAACGGCTCGGCGGTGGCGCCGCCATAGACCGAATGCAGCATCGGCGTCTCGATTTCCATGAAGCCGTCATTTTCCATGAAGCGGCGCACGCCCGAAACGATCTTCGAGCGCTGCTGGAAGCGGAGCTTGGACTCTTCGTTGGTCATGATGTCGAGATGGCGCTTGCGATAGCGGATCTCGATGTCGGAAATGCCGTGCCACTTCTCCGGCATGGGGAGAAGCGACTTGGTCAGCATGGTGATTTCACGGGCATTGATCGACAGTTCGCCGCGCTTGGTGCGGCGCACGGTGCCGGTGACACCGATGATGTCGCCCATATCGATCATCGCCAGCATGTTGCGGGCTTCTTCCGGCGTCACATCCTTGTGGCTGAAGATCTGGATCTTTCCGCCGGCGTCATGGATATCCATGAACATGCCCGAGTTGCGCGAGGAATAGACACGGCCGGCAACGGTGACGACATCCTGCGTCTCGACGTCGGATTCCAGATCCTTGTACTTTTCCGACAGCTCGGCGTTGGTCATCGTCCGGTGGAAATGCGCCGGATAGACGTCGCCGATCTGCTCGCGCAGCAGCTTGAGCTTCTGGGCGCGCACTTCAGTGGCGTCGGAGGAAAGGGTCGCTGTTTCGGTCTTTTCGGTCATGGTGCAAATGTCCGGTTCAGTTCTTCGGGCCGACGAGAGAGGCGACTGCCTGCGAGGCGAGCTTGAGACGCTGGCGCACGACCGAGCGGCCGAGGATCGCCATGGAATCGAAGAGAGGCAGCGAGCGCGACGAGCCGGAGACGGCAACGAAGAGCGGGGCTACCACGACCTTCAGCTTCTTGCCCATGCGGTCGGCGATGGCGCGCAGTTCGGCTTCGATCGTCTCGACATTCCATTCGAGGATCTTTTCCAGATCCGGCTGAACGGTGTTGAGGATCTCGAGGATCTCTTCCGGCGGCGACTTGATCTTGGCGAAGGCCGAGGGATCGAGGCCGAGATCGGACTTCAGCAGGAAGCCGGCGAGCTCCGGCAGTTCGCCGAGCTTGGAAATGCGCGACTGCGACAGGCGAAGACCGGCCTTCAGGCGATCGTTCTCCATGGCCCAGGTCAGGACGCGGGCCTGGAATTCCTCTTCCGACATCTTCTCGCGGATCCAGCGGCCGTTCAGCCAGTCGAGCTTCTGAATGTCAAAAATGGCGCCGGCCTTGGAAAGGTTCTCCGGGTCGAACTTGGCAGCGAGCTCCTCGATATCGAGCAGCTCCTCGCCTTCGGCGATCTGCACGAAGAACAGGCCGAGGAAGTTCATCAGCGCTTCCGGGATATAGCCGAGAGCGGAGTAATAGGAGATCGAGGTCGGGTTCTTGCGCTTCGACAGCTTCGACTTGTCGGCATTGCGCATCAGCGACAGGTGCATGAAGACGGGCGCTTCCCAGCCGAAATAGCGGTAGAGCAGGATGTGCTTCGGCACCGAGGCCAGCCACTCTTCGCCGCGGGCGACGTGGGTGATCTTCATCAGATGGTCGTCGATGACGTTTGCCATGTGATAGGTCGGCATGCCGTCGCCCTTGATGAGCACCTGCATATCGACGCTGTCCCACGGGATCGACACGTCGCCGTAGACGCCGTCGTTGAAGTCGCAGGAGCCCTCAGCCGGGATCTTCATGCGGATGACCGAGCTTTCGCCTGCAGCCATCTTGGCGCTGACTTCTTCGGCTGAGTATTTCAGGCAGAGACCATCATATTTCGGCGCCTTGCCGGCGGCGCGCTGGGCTTCGCGCATCTGTTCCAGGCGCTCGGGCGTGCAGAAACAGCGGAAGGCATGGCCCTTGTCGAGCAGTTCCTGGCCGTAGGGCGTGTACATGTCCTTGCGGTCGGACTGGCGATAGGGGCCGTAGGGGCCGCCGACGTCAGGGCCTTCCGACCATTCGAGACCGCACCACTTCAGCGCGTCCAGCACCTTCTGCTCGAATTCCGGGGTCGAGCGGGTGGCATCGGTGTCTTCGATGCGCAGGATGAACTCGCCACCGTTCTTCTTGGCGAAGAGATAGTTGAAGAGTGCAATATATGCGGTGCCGACATGCGGCTCGCCGGTCGGCGAGGGAGCAATGCGGACGCGGACGCCGGAAGCTGTCATTTGTTTTGTGCCCGTCAAATGAATGCCGACGGCTTTTGCTGTGAAAAGCGGCGTGCGGCAGGAAGAATGCAGATAACTGGATCAGGAAACCGACCGGATAAGGGCAAGTTGCGCACTTCGCCCGGCGATTGTCCGTTTGGCTGGCCTTAAGGCCATATTCGACCGCTGACGTCAAGAAAAATGGGCGCTTCGGCTCATTGCAGCGGCCAGACATAGAGCAGCATGGGAACGCTGACGAGGATGATGATGAAGGAAAGCGGCAGGCCGAGACGGGGGTAATCGCTGAAGCGATAACCGCCCGGGCCAAAGACCAGCGTGTTGCACTGGTGGCCGATCGGGGTGAGGAAATCACAGCCGGCGCCGATCGCCACTGCCATCAGAAAGGCCTCCGGCTTGTAGCCGAGCGTCTGAGCGAAGCTGGCCGCAATCGGCGCCATGACCAGCACGGTGGCGGCATTGTTGAGGAACGGCGTTACCGCCATCGCGGTGATCAGGATGAGCGCCAGCGCGCCGAATGGCGGCATCTGGGCCGCGAAGTGGCCGAGCCAGCCGGCAATCAGCTCGCTGCCGCCGGTGGTGCGCAGCGAGTCCGAGACTGGGATCAGGGCGGCCAGCATGATCAGGATCGGTCCGTCGAATGCCTTGTAGACGTCGGGCAGCGGGATGACACGGAAGACCACCATGGCCAATGCGGCGCAGAAGAAGGCGGCCGCAACCGGTGCCAGGCCTGCGGCTGTGGCGCCCATAGCGGCAGCCAGGATCAGCAGCGGCACATAGGCGCGGCGCTGGGTGCCGAGCAGGATATCGCGCTGGGCAAGCGGCAGGCAGGCGAACTCCTGAAGGAAGGCCGGAAGGCTCTTGCGGCTGCCCTGGAGGACGAGGACGTCGCCCGATTTCAGCGTGACCTCGCTCAGCCGCTCGGTGAGCCGATGACCCTGGCGGCTGACGGCTAGCAGATTGATGCGCCGGCGATTGAAAAGCGAAAGCTGGCGCGCCGACCAGCCGATGAGCGTCGATTCCGACGACACGACGGCTTCGATCGAGGTGACGTCGCCTTCTTCCTTCGCTGCCGGTATCTGCTTTCCTGACAGTTTGAGCTTGGCATTGGAAACTACCCGGTCGAGTGCCTCCGGGCCGCCTTCGAGCAGGATCGTGTCGCCCAATTTCAGCGTCACATCGGGAAAGGGCGACAGGCGGGAATGCCCGCGAAGGATGGCCGTCGCCACCACCTCGCCATCGCCGAGCTGGAGGATATCGCGGAGCTTCTTGCCATCGAAGCCGGAGTCATCGACGACGGTGGCTTCCGAGAAATAGGTCTTCAAACCCAGTGCTTCTTCCAGCGACGGGTTCTCGTTTTCCCGCTCCGGGACCAGCCAGTGAAAGAAGATCAGGAAGAGCACGCCGACGACGGCAAGTGTCGCGCCGACGGGCGTGAAATCGAACATGGTGAAGGGGGTGCCGGTGATTTCCTCCCGCAGCCGGGAGACGACGATATTAGGCGAGGTGCCGATCTGCGTCATCAGGCCGCCGAGCAGGGCTGCAAAGCTCATCGGCATCAGATAGAGCGAGGGCGATTTCCCTGTCTTCTTCGAGAACTGGAAGGCGACCGGGATCATGATCGCCAATGCGCCGATATTCTTGATGAAAGCGGAGAGCACGGCGACGACGATCAGCAGCAGCGCCAGCTGCGTATGCAGCGAATTGAGGTTCGGGAAGAGGCGCTTGATGGCGCTGTCGACGATGCCGGAGCGGGCGACGCCGGCGCTCACCACCAGGGCGCTGCCGACGATGATGACGATGTCATCGCTGAACCCCGAGAAGGCCTTGTCGAACGGGACGATGCCGACGCACATCGCCAGCACCAGCGCGCAGCAGGCGACAAGATCATAGCGGAAGCGGTCCCAGATGAAGACGGCCATCATCAGGCCAATGACGCCGAAGGCGAGAATCTGCGGGGTGGTCATGCTGCTCCAGAGGCTGGAATTCCGAACGCGAAGAAGCTCCGCGACAGGAGTAACTGTAACGCCGCCTGCGCTTATCAATCCCGCCCGTGCGTCATTGCTGCAATTCGGCGAGCGCCCGGCGAAGCGGCGCGTCGGAAATCTGGATCATGCCGGCAAAGGGGATATCCATATCGAGCACGAGGTAGATCGACGCGGAAATCAGAAAGGCAGCAATCAGGAACATCGACAGCACGATGATATTCTTGGGCGCCCGGAACCCGAAACTCGCGAAGATCAACGTCAGCCATGCCATCAGCATGAAGACCAGCGGCATCGGAATGACGCCTTCCGACTGCTCGACGATCACCCATCGCCGCTCGACGATGGTCTTGTATTGTTGCCGGGCGTCGGTCCAGAGCGCCATGTGATTGGGATCGGTCGGGTTCATGACGGCAATGTTGTTGCCGATGGCGTTCAGCGCCATTTCCGATTTGCGATCGCTCTGGAGTACCGGATCCACGAGGCGCATTGGGCTGGCCAGCGCTTGCTCGACATAGTGGATCAAGCTGGCGCGGGTGTCGTCGGCTTCCAGGCCATAGGTTCGCAAGGTGCGGTCTAGCAGGATGATTTCGGTGGCGAAGGAATGGACGCTGTCGTCGATGCCGGCAAACGTGTTCTTCGAGGAGTTGATCATCAGACCGAAGACCAGCGAGGTCATGACGACGAAGATGTTGGCGACGAGGCGGACAACGGTATTGGTTTCTTCTTCGCGGTGGCGCGCCGGCAGCCGCGGATAGGCGACCATGGTGCCGATCGAGGCGATAGTCAGGCAGACGAACACTGATCCCGCAACAATGATCTCACGCACCCGAGATTTCCCCTCTCTTCTCTCCGTGGGGCACGTTAGCGCATGCGGAAGATTTTGGCATCAGGGCGGTTTTGAAGGCTGGACAAAGCGCGGCACGGGTATAGATTCACCGCCCGACGTGAATGGAGACTGATATGACCGAGATCCTCGACATCGCCGTAAAACTCGCAGACGGCCGCGAGACAAGCCTTAATGAACATCGCGGCAAGGTTATGCTCGTCGTCAATGTTGCCTCGAAATGCGGGCTGACGGCGCAGTATGAAGGTCTGGAAAAGCTCTACGAGGACAAGCGTGAGCGCGGCTTCGTCATTGCGGCCTTCCCGGCCAACAATTTCAAGGGTCAGGAGCCGGGAACCGATGCCGAGATCGTCGAGTTCTGCCAGCTGACCTATGACGTGAAATTCCCGATCTATTCGAAGATCTCCGTCAAGGGCGACGACAAGCATCCACTCTACCGTCAGCTGACCGCCGCACCTCTGCCAACCACCGGCGAAGGGCCGATGCGCGAGCGGCTGCGCGATCGCGGTCTTGCCGATGATGACGGCAAGGAAATCCTCTGGAACTTCGAGAAATTCCTGATCGGCCGCGATGGCAAGATCGTTGCGCGTTTTGCGCCCGATGTGACCGCCGATGATCAGCGGCTGGTGACGGCGATCGACAAGGAGTTGTCCAAGGCCTGATCACTGCCTGCGAAAGCGGCTGCGGAAAACGGTCGGCGCCATGCCCTCGCGGTTCTGGAAGAGCCGCGAGAAATAGAAGGCATCACCGATGCCGATCTCCCGGGCGATGGCTTCGATCGGCAGATCGGACGTGGTCAGCAATTGCTTGGCATGGTCGATCCGCAGCCGGAGCTGGAATGCTTTTGGCGAAAGTCCTGTTGCCGCTATGAAGCGGCGGCGGAACGTTGCCGGTGACATCGCGAATTCGGCGGCGAATTTCTGCATGTCGAGATCTTCGAAGGCGCGCCCGGCAAGGGCGGAAACGGCTGCCTCGATCCTGGCGCCATTCACAGTGTCGTTTGTGGCTGAATCCACCTGCCTTGCGGCCTGGATGACGATGCGGTGAAGTGTGGCGGCGGCCGAGCTCAGCGCCAGTGTGCTGCCATCGGTGAAATCCGCGCGGAGCGCGGCAAAGAGCTGCTGCATCTCGTGCAGATTGTTGAGTGCCACATGCGGTGCCGTCTCGGAGATCAGACGCTGGCGGATCAGGCTCGAAGCGAAAGGGCCTTCGAACAGCGCCCATTGCTCCTCCCAGCTTTCATCCTCAGCCGGGCCATAGGAATGCCGGCTGCCCGGCGTCAGCCAGAAGAGCGCCGGCGCTTCGATTGCGAGCCTGCCTGCCCGTTCGGTTTCCAGCGTGCCGTGCCCCGACTCGACAAGCACCACAGCATGGCAAGGCAGGCGTCGATCCCGGACGTGCACGGCAATCCGCTGGCGCCCGAAGCCCGTCACCGACAAGGCGGGCGGGTTGATCGATGGCGGCGAGCGGTAGAGCGCGAGCGGCGCGGATTTCATGAGCGAAAAGTCCAGCTGTGAATTCTGTCCATGGCCATCTGCCTTTCATCGCTGCAGCATTGTGGCCTGAATTCGGAGAGGAGGACGATCGAAATGTCAAGTTTGGCCATGAAGACCATGTCTGAGATGCCGGTGCTGAGGGCCGGTGGCAAGGTGCTCTCGACGGCCGGTAACAGGCTTGGCTATCTCGTTCCGACCGATCCGGCGATCGGCATCGCAGCGATCCGCGAGCGCTACGAAGAGCATGGTTATGTCTGGCTGAAGCGGTTTCTCGATCCTGATGCCGTCAATGCGTTTCGCGGCTGGGTGTTCGGGCATCTGGCAGGGGCGGGGTTGATCGAGCCGGGATCAGATCCGCGTCTTGGTCTGGCGGCCGCTGCGGAGAGCGATCCGCAGCAGGCCAACCGCATCCTCATGTCGCTCGTCCGCTCCGTTGCCTATGAAGGTTTTTGCGCCCAGCCGCGGCTTGCGGCTTTCATGGACGAATTCCTGTCAGGCATTTCCTATCTGCATAAGCGCAAGATCATGCGTCACACGCTGCCTGGCAGTTCTACTACGACGCCGGCGCATTACGATCTCGTTTATCTGCGCGGCGGGACAAGCCGCATCGTCACCGCCTGGATTCCGCTCGGCGATGTTCCCGTCAATATGGGCGGGCTCGTCTATCTCGAGGGATCGCATGCGATCGGCAGGCAGATGGAGAAGGAGTTTGCCGCCGGGAGCGCCGGGCTTTCGGCCGAAGAGCGGATCAGCGCGTACAATCGTAACATGACCGAGGGCGGCTGGGTATCGAAAGACCTGCCCGATATGGCCGAGCGCTTCGATACGCGCTGGCTGATCGCCGACTACGAGGCCGGCGATGTGATGCTGCACAGCCCCTACATGATCCATGCCTCGACGGCGAATGAAAGCCCCGGGCGGCTGATCCGTCTGTCGACCGATATCCGCTACCAGAATGTCGACGACGAGATCGATGCGCGCTGGGGCAATCACTGGAGCCTGGGAGACATGCTCTAGGACCGGGTCCTAAGGCGCGGCCGGAGCCGCGCCCGTTGCCGAGCTAGCTAGTGGCTCTCGCCCTTCTTTCGTTTTCGGGCGTTTCTCGCAAACATGTTCAGCACCTCGACCAGCGCCGAGAAGGCCATGGCGGCGTAGACGTAGCCCTTCGGAACATGGAAGCCCATGCCCTCGGCGATCAGCGTCGTGCCGATCATCATCAGGAAGGCAAGCGCCAGCATGACGATGGTCGGGTTCTTCTCGATGAAGTTCGCCAGCGGCGTTGCGGCAACAAGCATAACGGTGACGGCGGCCAGCACGGCGATGACCATGATCGGCAGATGCGGCGTCATGCCGACGGCGGTGATGATGCTGTCGACCGAGAAGACGAGGTCGAGGATCAGGATCTGCACGATTGCCGAGCTGAAGGTCGTCGTCGCAGAGTTCGCGATGAAATCCTCGTTGTGATCGGCGGGATCGACGCTGTGGTGAATTTCCTTCGTCGCCTTCCAGAGCAGGAATAGACCACCGGCGATCAGGATCAGGTCCTTCCACGAGAAGCCGTGGCCGAAGACTTCGAAGACCGGCGTGGTGAGCTTGACGATCCACGCTACGGTGCCGAGCAGCGCCAGACGCATGATCAGCGCCAGACCGATACCGACCTTGCGGGCCTTTTCACGGTGTTCGGGCGGCAGCTTGTTGGTGAGGATGGAGATGAAGATAAGGTTGTCGATACCCAGAACGACTTCCATGACGACCAGGGTCACCAGCGCCACCCAGGCGGCCGGATCCTGAACCAGGATCATGATATCTTGCATGAATTGTCTTTCCCTTGCGCCACAGACAGCTGACGCCGAAATCTAGAGTGAAGGCGCAGAGATGCAAGCGCCGCAAGGGGTATACGAAAGCAGGACGGTACTTATTCCGTGAGGAATATGAAGAATGACGCAGTTCCGATGCCGCGAGGCACGCTTCGTCAGGCGGGCTCGCTCTGCTTGGCGCCATAAGCGGCCATGAAGACGCGGATAGCACCGTCGATAACGCGCTTCCGCTCGGCCTCGGATGGCGGCTCGGGCATGCTGCCGAACAGGCGGAACTTGAAGAAACTACCGCTGGCGAGATCGAGGAATTGTCCGGCGGCAAGATCGACGTCATCGATATTGAGCTCACCCGCCTTCACATATCGCGTGAGATAGTCGTGCAAGACCGTGCGCAGATTTTCCGGGCCGTTGAAGAAGCGCTGACAGAGCACCGGCATCCGATCTCGAACGCCGAGAACCGTGCGCATGGCGCTAATCACCTTCTCGCTGGTCACGTGAGCAATGAAGCTCAGGCCGAAATCGTAGAGGCCTTCCTCGATGTTATCATGATGCTCGAGAGCGACGCGCAGCGCGGCCACGAAGGCGGCACGCTCAGTCTCGATCATTGCGGTGAAGAGCTCTTCCTTATTGGCGAAGTAGACATAGAGAGTGCCTTTCGAAACGCCGGCTTCGCGGGTCACGTCGTTCATGCTCGCCGCGTCGAAGCCCATCTTCATGAAGACGCTCTTGGCGCCCTCTAGGATTTGCGTGCGCTTGGCCGGATCTTCTCCGGCTGCCCAGCGGCCAGTGGCTGCTGATGTTTCGGCGGCTGAAACCTTGGACACTTCTGTCATCTTCTCCTTAACCATTTTTCGCACTTGCGAAGATTCTTTACTAAAATCGAACCGCTCGGTTCGATATGACTTGATATGGATGTAAAAAGAGCCTATGTCAACTGAACCGAACCGTTCAGTTCGATTAAATCTACTCCATTATCCGGTGTCCGTCTATGTCCACTCAGAAAACCAATGTCGCACGCATTGTTAGCGATTCCGCCGAAGCCGAAGCGGCTAAGCCGGAAACTGCAGCCTCCGCGGACACCCCCACCGCGGAGGCTCGCAGTGCTCCTCAGCAGGCGCCTGCACCGGAAGTGAAGGCTGCCGAGCAGCCGCCGGTCAAGAAGAAGCGCAGCCTCGTGCTGCCGATCGTTGCGCTCGCGCTCCTCGCAGGTGGCGGCTGGTATGGCTACGAATGGTGGACCAACGGCCGCTTCATGGTCTCGACCGATGACGCCTATATCGAAGGCGATATCGCGACGATCTCGCCGAAGGTCACCGGCTATGTTGCCAAGGTCAATGTCGTTGCCAACCAGCTGGTGAAAGCCGGCGACGTTCTGGCGACGCTCGACAATGGCGACTATCAGAATGCTCTCGATCAGGCCGAAGCGCAGATCGCCACGGAAAAGCTGTCGCTGAGCCGTATCGATGCACAGGTTGACGGTGCCAAGGCGGCTCTTGCTCAGGCCCAGGCACAGAAGGTGTCTCTCGATGCAGCCGTTCGCGGCGCCGAGATCACCCAGAAGCGCCAGAGCGACCTGCAGGCGAAGTCGGTCGGCACCGCTGCCGATCTCGATACCGCCAACATCGCGCTCGATCAGGCCAAGGCAAATCTCGTTGGCGGCGACGCCAACATCAAGTCGGCCGAAGCCAACATCACCATCCTGGAAGCGCAGCGCAAGGAAGCCGAAGGCTCTGTCCGGACGCTGGAACTGCAGCGCGACAAGGCCGCCCGCGACCTGTCCTTCACGGTTCTGAAGGCGCCCTATGACGGCGTTGTCGGCAATCGCTCGGTTCAGGAAGGCGATCTGGTTTCGCCCGGTCAGCGCCTGATGGCACTCGTCCCGACCCGCCAGCTCTATATCGACGCGAACTTCAAGGAAACGCAGATCCAGCATCTGGTTCCGGGTTCGAAGGTCAACGTCCATGTCGACGCTTATGACGATCATGCGATCGTCGGCACCGTCGAGTCGATCTCGCCGGCCTCCGGCTCAGTCTTCTCGCTGCTGCCGCCTGAAAATGCGACGGGCAACTTCACCAAGATCATCCAGCGTGTGCCGGTTCGCATCGCGCTCCCGCAGGATGCGCTTGATACCGGCCGTCTGCGTGCAGGCCTGAGCGTCGTTGTCGATGTCGACACGCGCACGGCGCCGGACGCACAGCAGGCAAAGTAATCAGCCAGCCGGAGTAAGGCCAATGGCCGCAGCTACCACTGCAGGAACCGTTCCCGGCGTCGGCGCCGAGGAACGGATGGACCCGCGCAAGCTCATCGCATTCTTTGCGATGGTGCTCGGCATGTTCATGTCGATCCTAGACATTCAGATCGTCTCGGCTTCGCTGGCCGAAATCCAGGCCGGCCTTTCCGCCGGCTCGGATGAGATCGGCTGGGTGCAGACCTCGTATCTGATCGCGGAAGTCATCATGATTCCGCTGTCGGGCACGCTCGCCCGTATCGTCTCGACGCGCTATCTCTTCGCCGTTTCGGCGGCGGGTTTCACGCTGTCGAGCGTGCTCTGTGCTACGGCGACGAATATCGACCAGATGATCGTCTACCGTGCGATCCAGGGCTTCATCGGCGGCGGCATGATCCCGTCGGTGTTTGCCGCAGCCTTCACGATCTTTCCGCCTTCGAAGCGCAGCGTCGTCTCGCCGATCATCGGCCTGATCGCCACGCTGGCGCCGACCATCGGCCCGACGGTCGGCGGTTATCTCAGCCACGCCTTCTCCTGGCATTGGCTGTTCCTCGTCAACGTCATTCCCGGCATCATCGTTGCTACCGTGACCTGGAACTTCATCGACTTCGACAAGCCTGAGCTTTCGCTGTTCAAGAAGTTCGACTGGTGGGGACTGATCTCGATGGGTGTGTTCCTCGGCGCGCTGGAATATGTTCTCGAAGAGGGCAATTCGAACGACTGGTTCAACGACAATTATATCGTCATCGGCGCCATCGCCTCGGCGATCGCCTGTGTCGTCTTCTTCTACCGCGCGTTCACTGTCGATTTTCCGGTGGTCGATCTCAGGGCCTTCGCCAACCGAAACTTTGCCTTCGGCTCGGTCTTCTCCTTCGTCATGGGCATCGGTCTCTACGGCCTGACCTATATCTACCCGGTCTATCTCGGGCGCATCCGCGGTTATGACTCGCTGATGATCGGTGAGACGATGTTCGTCTCGGGCCTGGCGATGTTCTTCACCGCGCCGATCGCCGGCAAGCTGTCGACGAAGATGGACTTGCGTCTGATGATGGTCATCGGCTTCGTCAGCTTTGCGGCCGGTACCTATATAATGACCGGCCTGACCGACGACTGGGACTTCTACGAGCTTCTCGTGCCGCAGCTGTTCCGTGGTTTCGGGCTGATGATGTGCATGGTGCCGATCAATAATATCGCGCTCGGCACGATGCCGCCGGCCCGCATGCGCGGTGCCTCCGGTCTCTTCAACCTGACGCGTAACCTCGGCGGCGCCGTGGGTCTCGCGATCATCAACACCGTGCTCACCAACCGCCAGGACGTCCACTACGAGCGTCTTCGCGAGAACATGGACTGGGGTCATCCGGCCGCGATCGACCAGCTGAACAATCTGACCGCCAACTTCAATTCCTACGGGATGGATGGCGCGTCGGTGGCGATCAAGCAGATGGTCGGGCTGGCGACGAAGCAGGCGGTGATCCTGTCGTTCGGCGATATCTTCCTGATGCTGACCGTGCTGTTCCTGGCGATGGTTCTCGGCGTTGCGATGATTGCCAAGCCCGCACCGCAAGGCGGCGGAGGCGGTGGCGGAGGCCACTGACGTCTGAGTTTCAAAATAACGGCCGGCTTGGGAAACCAAAGCCGGCCGTTTTGCGTATAGGGCTGCATATCTCTCCAGCGGATGCCGCCTTATGTTTCAGTCTTCCGCCAGGGCAATGGCCTGGCTCTGCATCGTCCTGCCCCTGTTCGCATCTGCACCTGCCAAGGCGGCCGTCAAGGAAGAGAGAATAGATGTCGGCGGCTACAAGCTGAACAGCGTCTTCATTCCGGCATCCGGCAAGCCGTCGCTTCCACCCATCGTTTTCATCCATGGTGCCAGCGCCAATCTCTATGACCCGATGTTTTCCTTCCGCGAAAAGCTGGAGGGCAAGGCGGACCTGCTGTTTGTCGATCGCCCGGGGCATGGCCACTCCGATCGGGGCGGGCCGCAGAATGCCTTCCCGGATGGGCAGGCGGATGCGATTGCGGCGTTGATGAAGAAGCGCGGGATCGGCCGTGCGATCATCGTCAGCCATTCCTTCGGCGGCGCCGTTGCGGCAGCTTTCGCGCTTGATCATCCCGATATGGTTGCCGGTCTCGTGTTCCTGTCGCCTGCTGTTTATCCATGGCCAGGTGGGATCGCCTGGTATTACGACGCCGCGACGGCGCCGGTGACCGGGCCGCTGTTCAGCGCGCTGGTCGTGCCGCCGATTGGGCTTGCGATGGTCAATGGCGCAACGAATGGCGTGTTTGCGCCGAACAAGCGGCCGCCCGGCTATATTTCCAAGGCGCGAACGCTTCTGGCGCTGCGTCCAGCCGAATTCTACAACAATGCCACGGATGTCGCGAACCTGCTGGAGTGGACCAAAAAGGCCTCGCTGCGCTACCGGCAGATCAAGGCGCCGACGATTATCATCACCGGCGATACCGATAGCGTCGTCTCGCCAACTATCCACTCCACCCATCTGGCCAGGGATATCAGGGGCGCGCGGCTGATCGTCGTGCATAATCTCGGGCACAAGTCGGATTATGTCGCCCGCGACCTTGCCGTTGCCGCGATCGAAACGCTTGGCGGAAAGCGTCGGAATCTAGGGAAGATCACCTTGGCGATCGAGGCGCGTATCGCCGGGGACGGCAAGAAATAGTCAATCTTTTCAAAGGCTGGTATCGATGCTTCGGCGTCGATGAGATTTTCTGATTTACGTACATCAGAATTGGCGCTAAAGGGTTTCGTCAGGAGGAGTGATGAAGCCTACTGTCCACGATATCGCCGCCCATGCGGGGGTCAGCCTTGCGACTGTCGATCGCGTGCTGAACCAGCGTCCGGGCGTGCGCCACGTGACCCGCGAGAAGGTGGAAAACGCCATTCGCGAGATCGGCTATGTCAGGGATGTCGCGGCCGCCAATCTCGCCAAGGGCCGAACCTATTCCTTCGTCTTCATCCTTCCTGCCTCCGACAATTCCTTCATGCATGGACTGACGGCGGAGATCCGCGACGCGGTTGCCCGTTCGCCGGTGGAGCGCACGCAAATCCGCACGGTCGAGGTTCCGGCGTTCGATCCCGATGCGCTGGTCAAGGCGCTGCAAGCGCTCGGCGCCGAGCGTCCGGCGGGCATTGCGCTGGTGGCGACTGATGCGCCCGAAGTCGTTGCTGCCGTCGATGCGCTGGTGCGCGATGGCATTCCTGTCGTCACCCTCGTTTCCGATCTGACGGGCTCCTTGCGTCACCATTATGCGGGTGTCGACAATATCGCTGCCGGGCGCACGGCGGCGCGCTTGCTCGGGCGCTTCCTTGGCGGCGCCAAGGGCGAGATCGCGGTACTTGCCGGTTCCATGCTGGTCCGCGACCATCGCGAGCGGCTGGAAGGCTTTGCGGCGCTGATGGCGCAGGAATTCCCGGGTCTTTCCATCCTGCCCGTCATCGAAGGGCGCGACGATCCGGAGATGGCGCATATGCTGGTCTCGGATGCGCTTTCGAAGAACGATCGCATCGTCGGCATCTACAGCCTCGGCGCCGGTAACCGCGGCCTGATCAAGGCTTTGAAGGCCAAGGGCGCGGGGCGGCAGGTGACTGTCGTGGCGCATGAGCTGACGCCGAATACGCGCGCCGCCCTTCTCGACGGAACGATTGACGCAATCTTGAACCAGGATGCCGGACATGAGGTGCGCAGCGCCATCCGTGTTCTGAAGGCAAAGGCGGACGGGCTTTCGCTGATCGATGCGCAGGAACGCATCCGCCTCGACATATTCTTGAAAGACAATCTGCCGTAACGGCAAAGGGAGAATGACATGTATCTGGGTCTCGATCTCGGAACCTCCGGCGTCAAGGCGATGCTGATCGACGGTGATCAGAAGATCATCGGTTCGGCCAATGGCGCACTCGATATCTCGCGTCCGCATTCCGGCTGGTCGGAGCAGGAGCCGTCGCACTGGATCCGCGCGACCGAAGAGGCGGTGGCCGGCTTGAAGGCCAAGCATCCGAAGGAGCTTGCCGCCGTCAAGGGCATCGGCCTGTCCGGCCAGATGCACGGCGCGACCTTGCTCGATGCTGACGACAAGGTGCTGCGCCCCTGCATTCTCTGGAATGACACACGCAGCTATCATGAAGCCGCCGCACTCGATGCCGATCCGCGCTTCCGCAAGCTCACCGGCAACATCGTTTTCCCCGGCTTTACCGCGCCGAAGCTCGTCTGGGTGGCGAAGAACGAGCCGGAGATTTTCGCCAAGGTCGCCAAGGTTCTCTTGCCGAAGGACTATCTGCGCCTGTGGCTGACCGGTGAACATATTTCGGAAATGTCGGACTCTGCCGGCACGTCCTGGCTCGATACCGGCAAGCGCGCCTGGTCGTCCGAACTGCTCGCGGCAACCGGCCTCGATGAAAAGCAGATGCCGTCGCTGTTCGAAGGCACCGAGCAGGCCGGCAAGCTGCGCGGCGAGCTAGCCTCCAAGTGGGGCATCGCGAGCACCGTCGTCGTCGCCGGCGGGGCAGGGGACAATGCGGCCTCGGCCTGCGGCATGGGTACGGTCAGCCATGGTGCTGCCTTCGTGTCGCTCGGCACGTCGGGTGTGCTCTTCGCGGCCAACGGCTCCTATCTGCCGAAGCCGGAAAGCGCCGTTCACGCCTTCTGCCACGCGCTTCCGAACACATGGCACCAGATGGGCGTCATTCTGTCGGCCACGGATGCGCTCAACTGGCATTCGCATGTGACGGGCAAGTCCGCTGCCGATTTGACGGGCGAGCTTGGCGACGCGCTGAAGGCACCGTCGGGTGTCACCTTCCTTCCCTATCTCTCCGGAGAGCGTACGCCGCATAACGATGCGGTCATCCGTGGTGCCTTTATCGGCCTCGAGCATGAGAGCAGCCGTGCCGTTCTCACCCAGGCGGTGCTAGAAGGTGTCTCCTTCGCGATCCGCGATAATCTCGAAGCGCTGCGTTCGGCCGGCACGGGGATCTCCCGCGTCACCGCGATCGGCGGCGGCTCGCGTTCGCGTTATTGGCTGGCCTCGATCGCGACGGCGCTCGGTGTTCCGGTCGATCTGCCGGCCGATGGTGATTTCGGCGCGGCCTTCGGTGCTGCGCGTCTCGGCCTGATCGCAGCGACAGGGGCAGACCCGGTTGCCGTCTGCACGCCGCCGGAGACGGATGGCACGATTGAGCCCGAGACGGCGCTGACGGGCGCCTACGAGGACGCCTACAAGCGCTACCGCGCGCTTTATCCGGCCATCAAGTCGCTGGCGCATTGAACTCCATTCGACGGGAGGTGCGTTGAAAGACCCCTCCCCAACCCCTCCCCGCAAGGGGGAGGGGCTTTGCCCCGAGTTCCTGCTTTGCCGATTGGGCAAGGCAGTGCCACCAGCTTTCTCCCCCCTTGTGGGGGAGACGCCGGCAGGCAGAAGGGGACTTTTGACACTCGCGATCGTTCCATAGGAGGAAACAACCATGAGCACCGGATTTTTCGGCGACATCCAGAAGATCAAATACGAAGGCCCAGACAGCACCAATCCGCTGGCTTTCCGTTACTACCAGCCGGACGAAATCGTTCTCGGCAAGCGGATGGAAGACCATCTGCGCTTTGCCGTTGCCTATTGGCATACGTTCACCTGGCCGGGCGGCGACCCCTTCGGTGGTCAGACCTTCCTGCGCCCGTGGTTCGAGGACACGATGAAGGCTGCGAAGCTGAAGGCTGATGTTGCCTTCGAATTCTTCCAGCTGCTCGGCGCACCCTACTACTGCTTCCATGACGCCGACGTGCGCCCGGAAGGCAATAATTTTGCCGAGAACACCAAGAACCTGAACGAAATCGTCGATTACTTCGCCGAAAAGCAGGCTGCCACCGGCACCAAGCTGCTCTGGGGCACGGCGAACCTGTTCTCGAACCGCCGCTATATGTCGGGTGCCGCCACCAACCCGGATCCCGAAGTCTTCGGCTTTGCCGCTGCGACGGTGAAGACCTGCCTCGACGCGACGCAGAAGCTCGGCGGCGAGAACTACGTTCTCTGGGGCGGCCGCGAAGGTTACGAGACGCTGCTCAACACCGACCTGAAGCGCGAACTCGACCAGATGGGCCGCTTCCTCAACCTCGTGGTCGAGTACAAGCACAAGATCGGCTTCAAGGGCACGATCCTGATCGAGCCGAAGCCGCAGGAGCCGACCAAGCACCAGTACGACTACGACGTCGCGACGGTTTACGGCTTCCTGAAGAAGCACGGCCTGGAAAACGAAGTGAAGCTCAACATCGAGCAGGGCCACGCGATCCTCGCCGGCCATTCCTTCGAGCACGAGCTCGCGCTGGCCAACGCGCTCGGCATCTTCGGCTCGATCGACATGAACCGCAACGACTACCAGTCCGGCTGGGATACCGACCAGTTCCCGAACAACGTTCCGGAAATGGCGCTCGCCTACTACCAGGTTCTGCAGGCAGGCGGCTTCACCACCGGCGGCACAAATTTCGACGCCAAGCTGCGCCGCCAGTCGCTCGATCCGGCAGACCTGCTGATCGGTCATATCGGCGGCATGGATTGCTGCGCCCGTGGCCTCAAGGCTGCTGCCAAGATGGTTGAGGAAAAGGCTCTCTCCAAGCCGCTCGCGGACCGCTATGCCGGCTGGGATTCGGCCGAAGGACAGAAACTTTTCCGCGGCGAATATTCGCTGGAAGAGATCACCGGCTGGGTCGAGAGCAAGGACATCAACCCGCAGCCGCGTTCCGGCAAGCAGGAACTGCTCGAGAACGTCGTCAACCGTTACGTTTGATTGCGTCGATCGTCTAAACAGAAAGCCGGGAAGCGAAAGCTTCCCGGCTTTTTTCATGAGACAACAATGGACCGATCAGTGCGGTGCGCCGAACTCGACCAGTTTCTGCGTGACCCGGCGGGTATCGTAGGGCTTCGGGAAAAACACGCCCCGTACCGGAAGGACCACTTCCTCTTCGCGGATATGGCCAGAGGTGATGATGATTTCGATCGGCGGCCAGCGATCGCGGATCGCGGCGGCCAGCATCATTCCATCGATGCTTCCCGGCATGTCGATATCGGTGAAAACGATGCGGATATCGCTGCGTGCTTCCAGAATGCGCACCGCTTCCTCTGCATCGGCGGCGCCGATCGCCTCGAAACCGGCGTCTTCAACAAGGTCGATGGCCATCATCCGCTGCAGCGGCTCGTCTTCGACAACGAGAACGTGTAGTCTCGTGCCTGTGTGATCATCGCCCATAACTCAGTCGCTCCTTTGCATTTGCGAGAGCGACGCGGACATTTTGACCGAGTAGCCATCCGGGCTGTAACTGGTTTCCGTCCCGCCGGACCCTATGAGGCCCATTTTTATAAGCTTGGAACCGAAGCCCTTTTTGGTTGGTTCGAAGGCGGTCGGGCCGCCTTCTTCACGCCACGATAGGTGGAATGTAGCCTGTTCACCTCGACCTTCAATGGTCCAGTGCACATAAGCTGCGCCGCTTTCGGCCGAAAGAGAGCCGTATTTGACAGCGTTGGTGGCGAGCTCGTGCAGAAGCAGGGAAATCGATAGCGAGCCCTTGGGGCCAACAGAGGTTTTCGGCCCGGCGATCGTGACACGATCGATGACGCCCAGCGATTCGATCGCCTTGACGACGAGGTCATGAACGTTGGCGCTCAGCCAGTTGTCCTGCAGCAGGATATCGTGGGCGCGGCTCAGCGCATGCAGGCGGCGCTCGAAATTCTCGACATGCTCCCGCTCGGCCACTGGCTTGAGGGTCTGTGTGGCGATGGCCTGGATCATCGCGAAGGTGTTCTTCAGCCGGTGATTGATCTCACGATTGAGGATATCCTGTTCGGCATCGGCCCTGACGCGGGCAATGGCGAGCTGAATACGATCGCCGAAGCTGCGCACGAAGGCGAGCTCCTCGTTCGACCAGTCGTAGGGGTGGTTGTGATGGACGAAAACCACCAGGCTGAAATGTCCGTGGTCGAAGATCGGCACATTGACCAATACCCGGATGTCCAGATCCAGGAGCGCTCTGGCATGATCGCTGGTTCGGGGATCCGAGCTGACATCCTCGATGATCACGGTGTCGCCAAGTTTCAGATCGTCGATGAAATTTCCGTAGTCGCGGAAACTATGGATGCCTGCAAGCGAGGCAATGCCGGGTGCCTGCCATTCCGGCTGCACCGACACTGTCTCATTACCGGCATCGACCAGACCGAAGCCTGCTCGCGTGGCATCCAGCGCCTTGGCCATAAGATCAGCCGCGGCGATTGCCATTGATTCGATATCGTCAAGATTTCTCAGCCGGTCGCCGAGATCGAGCAGGGCCTGCGCGCGGGCGCTGGCGCGCTTCTCGGCGGTAACGTCCTGGACAGTTCCGCGAAGAGCAATCGGTTTGCCGTCAGCGTCGGTCGTGAAGGCGGCATGCCGGGATATCCAGCGCACGCTTCGATGCTTGGTGCTGATACGGTATTCCACATCCAGCAGCGCCGTGCCGTCCATCCGCGTCGAGGCACTCGTCTTGACGGACTGGTCGTCGGGAATCACCATCTCTTCGAATGTCGATGCCGGATAGGTTTCGGCGATCGGCACGTCGAAGATCCTGCAGAATTCGGGTGATACGCGCATCTGGCTGGTGGCGATATCGAGATCGAACGTTCCGATACGGCCGGCTTCCTGCGCCGCCATGTTCTTGTTCACGGACGAGCGCATCGCCGAACTGATGCTTTTCTGGCGGCGGAAGAGCTCGTCCTTGCGGCTCGAAATGCGCCGCGCCTCCAGCAGCGCCACCACCTGCCGGGAGAGTGCCTGCAGGATCTTCAGCTGATCCGGGGCCAGGCCTTCAGGGCGTGCAACCGTGTCGATGACGCAGAGCGTGCCGATGATCGTACCGTCAGCGGTCACCAGCGGCGCTCCGGCGTAGAAACGAATACCGGGCGGTGCTGTCACCAGCACGTTGTCTCTGGTTCGCTCGTCTTTCGTCAGATCGGGGATAATGAGCGGCTGGGGACTCGATAGCGCATGAGCGCAGACGGACTGGTCGATCGGCGTCTCGCAGCTCTCAAGTCCGACTGCGGCCTTGAACCATTGCCGATCGACCTCGACCAGGCTGATCAGCGCTACGGGCGTATGGCAAACCGAAGAGGCAATGAAGACGATGTCGTCGAATTCCGGTTCCGGAGCCGTGTCGAGAATGTCGAAGGCTTCAAGCGCATCAAGTCGCTTCTGATTTTCGGCATGGTGTCGATCGGGTATCGGCGGCACAGAATTCCCAGGTCCTATGTGGCTGTTTCAATTCTTGAATGTAGGCGGGTGGCGGAATTTTCTAGCGAAAACATGAGAGAGTCCAAAAAAGATATTCGGCCTCGACAGATTGCTATTCAATGGAAGTGAGCCGGAACGAGCGCCCGGCATTGAGGGTAACGAATGCCTGACCGGCTTTCGCATTTTGATTGGACGCCAGCCGCTGGGTGCAAACCACAATATCGACTGATGCAGCCAGCGTCCGGGTCAGCAAACGGCTGAAACTCGCAATTGTTCCCGCGGCTTTCGCCGATTTCCGGATTTCGGCAGCAATGCTGCGCGATTATCGCCTCTGCCAGTTTTTTGGCGGTGATGACACGGAATTGCGCACGACGAGATCCGGGCGCAGCAGGATTTCCGTCTCGGAGGGCTGGCCGTCGCCGAGGAGTTCTAGCAGCAGCGCCATCGCCTGCTTGCCGATCGCCGTTCGCGGCTGGCGGATGGTGGTCAGCGACGGGCTCATGAACACGGCCTGTGGCACGTCGTCGAAACCGGTGACCGAGAAGTCGCGCGGGATATCGTAGCCGCGCGCATTGAGGCCGATCATCACGCCGATCGCTGTCTGGTCGTTAACGCACATGAAGGCCGTCGGCAGCGTGTCGCGCATGAAAAGCTGTTCGACGGCATGCCGGCCGCTTTCGATCGTGCCATCGCCTTCGAGAACGATACGGGTTTCCTTCGGCACACCTGCGGCGTCAAGTCCTGCCTCGTACCCTTCGCGGCGGCGGGTATAGGCAAGGCGGGTGCGGGAATCGCCGATGAAGGCGATCTTGCGGTGACCCTCGGCCAGCAGCAGATCGACGGCCTTGCGCGCGCCTTCGGTGTCATCGACGCCGACATAGGGAATGCCGCCATTAAAGACAGGTTCGAAGACGCCGACGCTCGGCGGCAGCCGGGCAGTCATCGTCTGGTGGCCGAAGGGCAGGATGCCGGTGAACAGGATCAGGCCGGCCGCCTGGTTCGAATTGAAGAATTTCAGATATTCGAGGCCGCGCTGGGCGTCGTTCTGCGTATGGCCGATCAGCACCCCATAGCCATGGGCGCGCGCCTCGTTTTCCAGGCCGACGAGAATGTTGGAGAAATTCGGGTCGCCAATATCGGGTGCCACCACCAGAATCATGTTCGACCGGCCGAGGCGCAGGCTGCGCGCCATGGCATTCGTCGTGTAGCCGGTGATGGCGATCGCCTGATTGACCTTCAATCGCGTCGAGTTCGCAACCTTCTCAGGCATATGGATCGCGCGCGATACGGTCGCGATGGAAACCTCGGCAATCCGGGCGACGTCTTCGATCGTTGCGGGCGTGGAATTCGACACTGGGGGCTCGCCATAGGCTGTCTTCGCCGCGACACTACACAGACTTGCCGACAGGTCAAAGGCAGCCAGTCACAGATCTGTGTAAATCAATGATGTAAACCTTTACATCCCATATGTAAAGGTTTACATCATTCTCAAGCGGTGGGGAGCCGCAGGGAGGAAATGATGGTTGTGGAGCCTGCAGAGGCTGCGCCTTTGGTGCTGTCCGCGAAGCGAATTTGCAAATCCTTCAATGGGGTACAGGTTCTCTTCAGCGTCAATTTCGATCTGCGCGCTGGCGAAGTCCATGCGCTGATGGGCGAGAACGGCGCGGGCAAGTCCACCCTCGTCAAAGTCCTGTCCGGTTTCGAACAGCCGACATCAGGCGAGATCCTTCTCGACGGTCAGCCGATCGTTCTGCCGCCCAATGGCGGCGCCGAAGCGCTCGGCATTGTCATCATCCACCAGGAATTCAATCTTGCCGACCATCTGACGGTCACCGAAAGCCTGTTTCTCGGCCGTGAAGTGACGCATTTTGGTGTCCTTGACCGGCGCTATATGCGCAAGGAAACGCGCCGGGTGCTGGATATGCTCGGTTCGCATGTCGATGAAGATGCGCTGATCAGCACGCTGTCGATCGCCGACAAGCAGATGGTCGAGATCGCCAAGGCGATCAGCCGCGATGCGCGCGTGGTCTTCATGGACGAGCCGACTGCGGTTCTGTCGCGCGAAGAAACCAACATTCTCTTCGAGCAGGTCCGCAAGCTGCGCGACAAGGGGACAAGCTTCGTATTCGTCTCGCACAAGCTCGACGAAGTCATGGAATTGACCGACCGGGTTACGGTTCTGCGTGACGGGCAGTGGGTCAAGACGGCGCCGACCGCCATTCTCGACGGCGAATCGATCGCGCAGCTGATGGTCGGCCGCGAGCTTTCCAGTCTCTACCCGACCAAGGTCGAGCCCAATGTCGATGAAGAAGTGGTGCTGAGCGTCAGCGGTGTTTCTACCGGCTACGTGCAGGATGCCAGCTTCGAGGTTCGCAAGGGTGAAGTCATCGGCTTCTCAGGCCTGATCGGCTCCGGCCGTACCGAGTTGATGGAAGCGATCGCCGGACTGCGTTCGCGCCTCTCCGGCGATGTCGTGATCAAGGGGCAAGAGGTTGCGTCCGGCGACGTGCATGCCGCCAATCGCGCCGGTCTCGCCTATATGACCAAAGACCGCAAGTCGAAGGGTCTGCTTCTGCGTTCCAACATGGTGACGAACCTGACGCTGCAGTCGCTTGGCCAGCATGTGGCTCACGGCTATCTCAGCCCCAACAGCGAGGCTGCGGCGCTGGCCAAGGCAAAGCGCCGTTTCGATATCCGCGTCCGCGATGCCAATATCGTTGCTGGCCGCATGTCGGGCGGCAACCAGCAGAAGCTGCTGCTCGCCAAGGTGATGGAGACCGAGCCCGACATCATCATCATCGACGAGCCGACGCGCGGCATCGATGTCGGCACCAAGCAGCAGATCTATCATTTCATTTCGGCGCTGGCCCGCGATGGCCGGTCGATCATCGTCGTGTCGTCGGAAATGCCGGAGGTTATCGGTCTCTGCACCCGGGTCTGTGTGATGCGCGAGGGGCGTATCGTCGGCGTGCTGGAGGGCGACGAAATCTCCGAACAGGAAATTATGCGCTATGCCGCGGGCCTGAAGAGGAAGGCCGCCTGACAATCCTGCAGGCGCCGCTTCGGCACGCGTTTCAACGATAAGATACCCACAGGGTTTGGGTCGGGAGGTTGGTTTTGACAATGAGCATCAACGAGGAGACCAGAGAGATCCGGCGCCGCTCCTGGCGGGACGTCGATCTGCGCGCCGTGGCACCGTTCGCCGCGCTGTTCCTGCTTTTGATCGTCGGCGCCCTGGTCAATCCGAATTTCATCGGCATCACCAATCTCGCCAATGTCGCGACGCGCTGTGCGTTCATCGCCATCATCGCTGTCGGTGCCACCTTCGTCATTTCCGCTGGTGACCTCGATCTGTCTGTCGGCTCGATGGTGGCCTTCGTCGCCAGCCTGATGATCCTTTTGCTCAACTCGGGCGTCATTGCCGATCCGACCATGATGCTTGTCGTCGCCGTCGTGTTCGCTGTCGTTGCAGGGGCGCTCTGCGGTCTGGCAAACGGCCTGATCACCACCATGGGCAAGATCGAGCCGTTCATTGCGACGCTCGGCACGATGGGCATCTATCGCGGCCTGACGACGTGGCTGTCGCAGGGCGGCGCCATCACGCTGCGCTCGCCTGAAATCCAGACGCTCTACCGTCCGGTCTATTTCGGCAGCTTCCTCGGCGTGCCGGTTCCGATCGTCGTCATTCTGGCGGTCACCGCCGTTGCCGCCTTCATTCTTTACCGCACGCGCTATGGCCGCCATGTCGTCGCCGTCGGTTCGAACAGCGATGTCGCTCGCTACTCGGGTATCGCGGTCAACAAGGTGCGCACCATTGCCTTCGTCATCCAGGGGCTTTGCGTGGCGATCGCGGTTCTTCTTTACGTGCCGCGTCTCGGTTCGACCTCTGCCACCACTGGCATCCTCTGGGAGCTGCAGGCAATCACGGCTGTCGTCGTCGGCGGTACGGCGCTGAAGGGTGGAGCAGGGCGCGTCTGGGGGACGATTTGCGGCGCCTTCATTCTCGAGCTCGTCGGCAACATCATGCTGCTGTCGAATTTCATCAGCGAATATCTCATCGGTGCGATCCAGGGTGCGATCATCATTATCGCCATGCTGGTGCAGCGCTCGCTGGTCCGGAAGGGATAACGGACCGCCACATCAATTGGCCGGGCTCACAGGGCGTCCGGTTTACGGGTAGGAAGTCCCTGAAGTTATGTTGGGAGGAGAATAGCATGCGCAAACTCATGTTGGGTCTTGCGGTTGCGGCCGTCGCAGTGGCGGGTTCCGCATACGCACAGGACAAGAAGTTCACCATCGGCGTGTCCATTCCGGCCGCCGACCACGGCTGGACCTCTGGTGTGGTGTTCCATGCCGAACGCGTCGCCAAGAAGCTGATGGAAGAGCATCCTGGCCTGAACGTCATCGTCAAGACCTCGCCGGACGCTGCCAGCCAGGCAAACGCCGTGCAGGACCTTGATACGCAGGGCATCGATGCCCTCGTCATCCTGCCGTCGGATCCGGATCCGCTGGTCAACGCCATCAAGGAAGTCAAGGGCAAGGGCAAGTATGTCGCTCTCGTCGACCGTGCTCCTTCGACCAACGACGATTCCGTCCGCGACCTCTATGTTGCCGGTAACAACCCGGCGCTCGGCGAAGTCGCCGGCAAGTACATTGCCGCTCAGACGCCGGACGCACAGGTTGTCGTTATCCGCGGTCTGCCGATCCCGATCGATCAGCAGCGCCAGGACGGCTTTGACAAGGGCATTGCAGGCTCCAACGTCAAGGTTCTCGACCGCCAGTACGGCAACTGGAACCGCGACGATGCCTTCAAGGTCATGCAGGACTACCTGACCAAGTACCAGAAGATCGACGTTGTATGGTGCCAGGACGACGACATGGCTGTCGGCGTACTCCAGGCCATCGAGCAGGCCAAGCGCACCGACATCAAGTATGTCGTCGCCGGTGCAGGCTCCAAGGACATGATCAAGAAGGTCATGGACGGCGACAAGATGATCCCGGTCGACGTTCTCTATCCGCCGGCAATGGTCGGTACGGCCATGGAACTGACGGCTGCTGGTCTCTACGATCAGGTTCCGGTTCGCGGCACCTTCGTTCTTGATGCGACGCTCGTCACCAAGGACAACGCCAAGGACTTCTACTTCCCGGATTCTCCGTTCTGATCATTCGCCTTCAGATGCGCCCATTCGCAAGGATGGGCGCATTTTTCATGTCCCGATTTCGCATGCGGACAAATTTGCGGCACGTACCTCTTGCAGCTGCCGGTGAGGCGTGTTTAGTTCGCTCACCATTTGACTTCCGGCTATCCAGCCACATTTGCCGCAAGTGCGTGGAGGCGCCTTGCTCCCGCCAAAATGCGTGGGACAGATTATCATAAACGTTTACGGTCGCTAATCAGGGAGGATTTCTGACATGAAGACGATCAAGGGGCCGGGTCTGTTCCTCGGCCAGTTCGCAGGCGATACAGCGCCTTTCAACTCATGGGATGCGATCACCAAATGGGCGGCCGATACCGGCTATAAGGGCGTGCAGGTTCCGACCTGGGCAAGCCAGCTCATCGACCTCAAGAAGGCCGCATCCTCCAAGGATTACTGCGACGAGTTTGCCGGTGTGGCGCGCCAGAACGGCGTCGAGATCACCGAGCTTTCGACGCATCTGCAGGGCCAGCTCGTTGCTGTTCACCCGGCCTATGACGAAGCTTTCGATGGCTTTGCGGCGCCTGAAGTGCGCGGCAATCCGAAGGCGCGTCAGGCATGGGCTGTCGAGCAGGTGAAGATGGCGCTGACGGCGTCGAAGCATCTCGGGATCAAGGCGCATGCGACCTTCTCTGGCGCGCTGGCTTGGCCGTTCATCTATCCGTGGCCGCAGCGCCCGGCCGGTCTGGTCGAAACCGCTTTCGACGAGCTCGCCAAGCGATGGGCGCCGATCCTCGATCACGCCGATTCCTGCGGCGTCGATGTCTGCTACGAAATCCATCCGGGCGAAGACCTGCATGATGGCGTCACCTTCGAGATGTTCCTGGAGCGCGTGAAGAACCATCCACGCGCCAACATGCTCTATGACCCGTCGCACTACGTCCTGCAGTGCCTGGACTATCTTGAGAACATCGACATCTACAAAGACCGGATCAAGATGTTCCACGTCAAGGATGCCGAGTTCAACCCGACCGGGCGGCAGGGCGTCTATGGCGGCTATCAGGGCTGGGTCGAGCGTGCGGGCCGCTTCCGTTCGCTGGGTGATGGCCAGGTCGATTTCGGCGCCGTCTTCTCGAAGATGACCGCCAACAATTTCGACGGCTGGGCCGTGGTCGAATGGGAATGCGCGCTCAAGCATCCGGAAGACGGTGCCCGTGAAGGCGCCGAATTCGTCAAGGCACATATCATCCGCGTCACCGAGAAGGCGTTCGACGACTTCGCCGCGGGCGGCACCGATCAGGCAGCCAACCGGCGGATGCTGGGGATTTAACGAAAATACCCCTCCCCAACCCCTCCCCACAAAGGGGAGGGGCTTCTCGCGGCGTTGCTACGACCTATTATTGGTGCGGGGCAGCGCGGCGAGTTTTCTCCCCCCTTGTGGGGGAGATGCCCGGCAGGGCAGAGGGGACTTTCGCGAGATTTGATTTCGAGGAGGACACAATGGCAATCGAAGCATCAAACGAACAGACGCGCGAACCGCGCATTCGCCTCGGCATGGTCGGCGGCGGGGCTGGCGCATTCATCGGCGCCGTGCACCGCATGGCGGCCCGTCTGGACGACCAATATGAACTGATCGCCGGGGCGCTGTCCTCGACGCCGGAAAAGGCGCAGGCCTCCGGCCGCGATCTCGGTCTCGATCCGTCGCGCACCTATTCCAGCTATCGCGAGATGGCGATCCGCGAAGCGAAGCTGAAGAACGGCATCGAAGCGGTGTCGATCGTGACGCCGAACCATGTGCATTACGATGCCGCCAAGGAGTTTCTTCGCCGTGGCATCCACGTCATCTGCGACAAGCCGCTGACGTCGAACCTCGCCGATGCCAAGAAACTGAAGAAGATCGCCGACGAGAGCGGTGCGCTCTTCATCCTGACGCATAATTACACCGGCTATCCGATGGTCCGTCAGGCGCGTGAGATGATCGCCAATGGCGAACTCGGCGATATCCGCCTGGTGCAGGCGGAGTATCCGCAGGACTGGCTGACGGAAGCAGTCGAGCAGCAGGGGGCCAAGCAGGCGGTCTGGCGCACCGATCCGGCCCAATCGGGTGCTGGCGGTTCGACCGGCGATATCGGTACGCATGCATATAATCTCGGCTGCTTCGTCTCCGGCCTGGAGCTCGACAGCCTTGCCGCCGATCTCGACAGCTTCGTCGAGGGACGCCGCCTCGACGACAACGCGCATGTGATGCTGCGCTACAAGGCCAAGGGCAAGGAAAAGCCGGCCAAGGGCATGCTCTGGTGCAGCCAGGTGGCGCCGGGCCATGAGAACGGTCTGAAGGTTCGCGTCTATGGCACCAAGGGTGGTATCGAGTGGGTCCAGGCCGATCCGAACTATCTGTGGTTCACGCCGTTCGGCGAGCCAAAGCGGCTGATCACCCGCAATGGTGCCGGTTCGGGTGCTGCGGCTGCCCGCGTCTCGCGCGTTCCATCCGGTCACCCCGAAGGCTATCTCGAAGCCTTCGCGACGATCTACACGGAAGCGGCCCATGCCATCAACGCTGCCAAGAAGGGCAAGGCGGTCGACAAGGCCGTGGTCTACCCAACGGTCGATGACGGCGTGAAGGGCGTGGCCTTCGTCGAAGCCTGCGTTGCGTCTTCCAAGAAGAACGGCGGCTGGGTCAAGGTCTGATCTAAGGTCGGTTCGTTTCAAATGAGCGCATTCCCTTCAATCTTAGGGAATGCGCTCATTCGCGTTTAAGGGGATTGTGAAAGAAGAAGGCCGCAACCATATGGGGAGGCCCGATGACATTCTCTTTCCGCATCATGACGTGCATTCTGGCGCTGGCAGCCGTTCCGGCATCGGCGCAACAGCTCATTCCTGGCGGGCAGCGTGTGCCCGGAACCGTCAATGTTCAATCGACGATGTCGATGTCGGTTCCGGCTGACGCGACGCAGAACCCTTCCGAACAGATCGAACTGGCGCAGAAGACCTTCTATGCTATGGCCGGGCGGCAGTGCTCGCTGGTTCTGGAGACGGTGGGCGAGAGCTGCCAGATCACCAATCTTAGCAACAATGCCGATCTTAATCGCGGCAATGGCAGTTTCATCACGGTGCGTGGCACCGTTACGATGGCCGTCAAGCTCAAGGGTCAGGCCGACAAGCCGTAAGCCCTATCAGGCTGAAGCGGAAAGCCGCTTCAGCCTTGCGATCTGCTTCAGGCTGCAACAGCGGCCTGCTTGCGCTTTAAGAGCGCATCGATGCTGAACGAGCCGGCGCCCGCGGCGACGAAATACAGCATGACGAAGCAGAACAGGATCGCGGCGACGCCGCCGTTTTGCGCCGGATAGAAGCTTTTCGGCGCATGGGCGATGAAATAGGCGAAGGCCATCAGGCCCGAGAGAACGAAGGCGGCGGCCCGCGTCTTGAAGCCGACGAGCACCAGGAAACCGAGTACCAGTTCCAGCATGCCGGCAATCCATGACATGGAGCCAACCGGCGGCACGCTTGCCGAGGCAGGGAAATGCAGAATCTTCTGAGTCCCGTAGCTGAAAAGCACGAGCGACGAGACGATGCGCAGCAGGCTGAGAAGATGCGGCTGCAGCAGGTGGATGGAAGCGAGCATCGGGTTCCTTTCGTTGTTATCTCCCACTCCGCTCTCACCCGGCACACCGGCGATCTCAAGTCACGACTTCTGACATCAGCGTTATCACGCTGCGAGCGCGCCATCCGCATGCGCCTTGATTTGACCGCCTTGCCTGCCTAGATTGCCGTCATCTCGCAATACCAACAGGATGTGTGCCACCATGGATTTCACCCAGATCGCAATGCCGTCTCGCCTTGCCATCCGGGAGTTCTCTATCCATGCCTGCCTCCATCACTCTTTCCAATCTTTCGTGGTCGACGCCTGACGGGCGGCCGCTTCTTTCTGATCTCGATCTGAGCTTCGGTGCCGAGCGCGCGGGGCTTGTCGGCCGCAACGGCGTCGGCAAGACGACGCTGCTGAAGCTGGCGACCGGTGAGCTGCAGCCGCTGTCCGGCAGCATCGTCTTTGACGGACGCTTCGGCGTTCTCCGCCAGTCGGTTCAGGTCGAAGCCGGGGCGACAATCGCCGATCTCTTCGACGTGCGTGATGCGCTCGCCATCCTGGTGAGGGCCGAGCTTGGCGATGCTAGTGGCGAGGAGCTTGCCGATGCCGACTGGACGCTCGAGTCCCGCGTGGCTTCGGCCCTCGAACGCGTCGGCCTCGATGCTCTGCCAGAAACAGTGCTTTCGTCGCTTTCCGGCGGTCAACGCACCCGAGCGGGTTTGGCGGCGCTGATCTTTGCCGAGCCGGATTTTCTCATTCTCGATGAGCCGACAAACAATCTGGACCGCGAGGGCCGGGAGGCGGTGATCGCGTTGCTGCGCGATTGGCGCGGCGGCGCGCTTGTTGTCAGCCATGACCGCGAGCTGCTGGAGACGATGGATGCGATCGTCGAACTGACGGCGCTGGGTGCTAGGCGCTATGGCGGCGGCTGGAGCGCTTTTCAGGAGCGCAAGGCGATCGAGCTTGCCGCTGCCGAACATGATCTCGCCGACGCCGAGAAGCGGATCGACGAGGTCAATCGCAGCGCCCAGCTTGCGGCCGAGCGGCAGGCGCGAAGTGATCGCGGCGGGCGGATCAAGGCGGCGCGTGGTGACATGCCCCGGATTGTCGCCGGTGGGCTGAAACGCAAGGCCGAGAATACCCGCGGCGAGCGGGTGCGGCTCGGCGAGAAGCGGCGGGAGCACGCACTTGCTGAGGCTTCGGTGGCGCGCGGCAAGATCGAAGTCCTGCAGCCTTTTGCCGTCAGGCTGGAGCCGACCGGCTTGCCGCCGTCGCGTGTGGTGCTGCGGCTCGAAGGCGTCACGGCCGGATATGAGCCGGGGCGGTCTGTCATCCGCAATCTGTCGCTTATGCTCACCGGGCCGGAGCGCGTGGCGGTCTCTGGTCCGAACGGCTCCGGCAAGACGACGCTTCTGGCGCTGATCACCGGTGTGCTCGACCCGTGGGGCGGTACGGTTTCGGTTCCTGCCGGGCATGCGTTCTTCGATCAGAGCGTCAGCCTGCTCGATCCCGGACTCAATGTCCGTGAGAATTTCCGTGCCCTTAATCCGGGCGCGGATGAGAATGCCTGCCGTGCGGCGCTGGCACGGTTCATGTTCCGCGCCGACGCTGCCCTGCAGCAGGTCTCGACGCTGAGCGGCGGGCAGCTGTTGCGGGCCGGGCTCGCTTGCGTGCTCGGCGGACCGAAGCCGCCGCCGCTGCTCATCCTGGACGAGCCGACCAACCATCTGGACATCGACTCGATCGCTGCTGTCGAAGCGGGGCTTGCTGCCTATGACGGCGCGCTTCTGGTCGTCAGCCATGACGAAGTGTTTCTGGACAATATCGGGATCACGAGACGGGTTCTGATGCCGTCGGGCGCAACCATGCTCTAATGGCCGGACGAAGCGTAGCGGGAAGCCGGTCCTGAAGCCGCAATCTATCTGCAACGTTACAGTTTTGACATTCGAGGCCTGTACAAGACATTCCGGCTTGGCTAAACCGCCGCCAACGATGGCCGCGCCGGCCGACCTGAACAGCACTAAAGACGGAAAACATCATGATCGATCCGAAGCTTCTCGCAGCCCGCTTCCCGGGTGATTTCACCTTCGGCGTGGCGACAGCCGCCTTCCAGATCGAAGGTGCCTCCAAGGCCGATGGCCGCAAGCCGTCGATCTGGGATGCATTCTGCAACATGCCGGGCCGCGTCTATAACCGGGACAATGGCGATGTCGCCTGCGATCACTATAACCGCCTCGACGAAGACCTCGACCTGATCAAGGAGATGGGCGTTTCGGCATACCGCTTCTCGATCGCCTGGCCGCGCATCATCCCTGACGGTACCGGCCCGGTGAACGAGGCTGGTCTCGATTTTTACGACCGCCTCGTCGACGGCTGCAAGGCGCGCGACATCAAGACCTTCGCGACGCTTTACCATTGGGATCTGCCGCTGCTGCTCGCCGGCGACGGCGGCTGGACGGCGCGCTCGACCGCCCATGCATTCCAGCGCTATGCCAAGACGGTTATGGCCCGCCTCGGCGACCGCCTCGATACGGTCGCAACCTTCAACGAGCCGTGGTGCATCGTTTGGCTGAGCCACCTCTATGGCATCCATGCTCCGGGCGAGCGCAACATGCAGGCAGCGCTGCATGCGATGCATTACATGAACCTCGCCCATGGTCTCGGTGTCGAAGCGATCCGCTCCGAGGCGCCGAATGTTCCTGTCGGTCTGGTGCTCAACGCCTCGTCGATCATTCCGGGTTCCGACAGCCCGGCCGATCTCGCTGCCGCGGAGCGCGCGCATCAGTTCCACAACGGCGCCTTCTTCGATCCGGTTTTCAAGGGCGAATATCCGAAGCAATTCGTCGAGGCGCTCGGCGATCGTATGCCCGTCATCGAAGACGGTGACTTGAAGATTATCAACCAGAAGCTCGATTGGTGGGGCCTCAACTACTACAAGCCGGACCGCGTCCACGACGATGCCTCGAAGAAGGGCGATTTCCCCTGGACTGTCGAGGCGGCACCGGCGAGTGACATCAAGACCGATATCGGCTGGGAAGTCTACGCGCCTGGTCTCAAGCATCTGGTCGAGGATCTCTACCGCCGCTACGACCTGCCGGAATGCTACATCACCGAGAACGGTGCCTGCGACAATACCGATGTCGTCAATGGCGAAGTCGATGACACGATGCGCCTCGACTATGTCAGCGACCACCTCGATGTCGTCGCCAACCTGATCAAGGACGGTTATCCGATGCGCGGATATTTTGCCTGGAGCCTGATGGACAATTTCGAATGGGCGGAAGGCTACAAGATGCGCTTCGGCCTCGTTCATGTCGATTACAACACCCAGGTCCGCACCGTTAAGAAGAGCGGCAAGTGGTATCGCGAGCTCGCTGCCCAGTTCCCCAAGGGCAACCACAAGACTGCCTGACCGGAGCTTCGCCTCTACTCTGGAGTTCAGCAAAAATTGCGGAAAATCACCCCTGGGTTTCGGGGGTGATTTTGGCAACCCGAATCGGGACCGGAAATCGGTTTCTGTTCCGATTTTTCCGTGTCACGGCGCTGAATAAGCAGCATGGTGCGGCCGCAAAATATGCAGCAAAGTCAGCCGCTTCCGATGCTCCGGGGGCGGTTTTTGCATAGATAGCGAAATTTATCTGTAAAACACCCGCTGATTAATCGTTTTGCCGTGATTTTTAACAGTTTCTTGAGCTCTTGACTGGCACAGTCCCTGCCATCGGGGAGCAATAAATGCCTAAGTTATTCGGGCAAAAAAATCAGGCCTTGGGGATAGGCCGGCACACGACCGTCACGGGCGTGTTGCTGACCTTCGCCGTCATCGTCGCGATCGTCACTGTGATGATCCTGACCGCAATTTCGCGCGTCGCAGACAATGCCAACGTGCTCGACGACGAGCGCTCGCGGGAGACCACCGCTGGAGCGCTGAAGACCTTCGAAGAGCAGCTCGGCGCGACCCTCAACGACTATGCCGCATGGGACGACGCCGCCGCCAATGTCTATGCTGATGGCGGCATGGCGTGGACGATCAGCAATTACGGCGAGATGTCCGTCAACAGTTCGCTGTTCGACATGGCCATCGTCATTGATGACAACAAGAAACCGCTGATGGCCTTTCGTGATGGCAAGGCGATGGAGGGCCGTCTCGACGACTTCTTCGCACCATCGCTCTGGACCCTGTTCGACAAGGTTCGAGCGGCAGATCTAACTGATCCGGAGGCTGTCGGTTTTGTCGGGACGAAGTCGGGCATCGCCGCTGCGGGCATCGCGCTGGTACGCGATAAATCGGGCGCGTTGGACAAGCCAGCGGGCAGCCGCCGCTACCTGATTTTCGCGCGGCATCTCGATGATGCCAAGGTGACCGGTCTTGGCGACACCTATGTGATCCATGGCATGAAGCTTGTGCCCGCGGACTACGCCGCAAAATATTCCGTCAGGATCGATGATGCTGCGGGTATCACGCTCGGCAAGCTCGTCTGGACGTCGCGGTCGCCGGGAGACATCGGCTATGATCAGGTGCGGCCGACCGTGGTGAAAGCCTTGGGCTTGGTGGGCTTGTTCTTCGCCGTACTTCTGGTGATCGGCTGGATGGCCGGACGGCGTCTCAAGGCGGAAGAAATCACCGCCCGCGAGGAGGCGCTTCGCGACCGGCTGAGTGGTCTCTGGAACCGCGAGGGGCTGGGGATCGCCATCGACGCGATGGTCGAGGAAGCCCAGCAAAACAAGAAGAACATTCTCATTCTCTACCTCGATCTCGATGGCTTCAAGGAAGTCAACGACAGCTACGGCCATGGCACTGGCGATCAGCTGATCCGTGCCGTTGCGGCCGGGTTGAAGGTTCTGATCCCGTCGCATGCCGTTCTCGCCCGTATCGGTGGCGACGAGTTTGCCATTGCCTTCCATTCCGAAGGCGGCAATGCCGAAGCTCTGCAGCTCTCGGAACAGATTCTCGACTTCCTCGCCGAGCCGCTGGAAATCGGCCGCCGTGTCGTCGTCATCGGCGCCAGCATCGGCATCGCGATGTCGCCCGAAGGCGTTGCTGACCGCGAAGAGCTGGTGCGCCGCGCCGACCTCGCGATGTACAAGGCCAAGGAAGCCGGCCGTGCCCGGATGATGCTTTATGATCCGGAGATGGATGCAGACCGCGAAGAGCGCAACGCGCTGGAGATCGATCTGCGCGCTGCGATCGAGAGCGGCGATCTGACGCTTGCCTATCAGCCGCTGATCGATGCGGAGACCTATGAGATGAATGGCGTGGAAGCGCTGGTGCGCTGGAACCGTCCAGGCTTCGGTCCTATTTCGCCCGATGTCTTCATTCCGGTTGCCGAGACCAGCGGCCTGATCGAAGCGCTCGGCCTGTTCGTCTTGCGCAAGGCATGCGAGACCGCCAAGCAGTGGCCGGATCTGCGGATCTCGGTCAACGTCTCACCCGGCCAGTTCCGCAATCCGGCATTTACCGATTATGTGCGCTACGTTCTGAAGCAAACGGAAATCGAAGCGCGCCGGGTGACACTCGAGATCACCGAAGGCTACATGATCCAGAATCCGCAGCGCACGCGCCAGTCGATCGAACGGCTGAAGACGCTCGGCGTGAAGATTGCGCTCGACGATTTCGGCTCTGGTTTCTCGTCGATCGGTTACCTGCGCCAGTTCGGCTTTGACCGCATCAAGATCGACCGTTCGCTGGTCGATGGCGTTACCGAGAGCGAGAGCCAGCGCGAGATGCTGCAGGCAACTGTCGCCCTTGCACGATCGCTCAATATTCCGGTGACGGCCGAGGGCATCGAGACGGAAGCCCAGGCGGTCGCCGTCCGTCTCTTCGGTTGCGACAGCCTGCAAGGCTATCACTTTAGCCGGCCGGTGACGGCCGACAAGATCACCGAAATGCTGGAGGCGCGGCGCGAGCAGCGCCGGCCTCCGCGCCGGACGAGTGCAGCCTAGGTTCCGATATGCTTCTGGCCGCGCTTCCGGGCAAGCGCGATCTGATGCTGGCGCTGACGGTAGCGCAGGCGATCTTCTTCACTGCGCGTGCCGTAGCAATGGCTGCAGGAAACGCCTTCCTCATAGTGTGGTGAGGTGATCTCTTCCGCGGTGATCGGGTTGCGGCAAGCGTGGCAGAGCTTGTGCTCGCCTTCCTTCAAACCGTGCTCCACGGACACGCGTTCGTCGAAGACGAAGCAGGCGCCTTCCCAGAGGCTTTCCTCCTGCGGCACTTCCTCAAGGTATTTCAGGATGCCGCCCTTGAGGTGATAAACCTCGTCGAAGCCATGTTCCTTCATGAAGGCCGTCGCCTTTTCGCAGCGGATGCCGCCGGTGCAGTACATGGCGATCTTCGGCTTGTTGTGCAGGCCGGGATTGTTGCGCACCCAATCCGGAAACTCGCGGAAGGTCTTGGTCTGCGGATCGACGGCGCCGCGGAAGACGCCGATGGCCGTCTCGTAGTCGTTGCGGGTGTCGATCACGATGGTGTCGGGATCGGAGATCAATTCGTTCCAGTCTTTTGCCGCGACATAGGTACCAACCACCTTGTTGGGGTCGATGTTCTCGACGCCCATGGTGACGATCTCTTTCTTCAGCTTCACCTTCATGCGCAGGAACGGCATTTTTGATGCGCGGCTTTCCTTGTGCTCCAGTGTCGCGAATTCCGGCTGGGCGCGCAGATAGGCCAGTACCGTCCTGACGCCTTCATCCGGTCCGCCGATCGTGCCGTTGATGCCCTCATGGGCAAGCAGCAGCGTTCCCTTCACGCCGTTTGCCTCACAGAGCGTCTGCAGCGGCTCACGCAGGCTTTCGAAGCGCGGCACGGAAACGAAATGATAGAGCGCCGCCACGAGGAACGAGCTTGAGCTATTGATGCTGTCGGTCATGGGCGGTGGAAATACAGCTTTCGGCCCGTCAGTGCAATTGCCTGTTGGCGCGGGCGCTCAAGTCACTTTGCCGCTGCGTTCCAGAGGAGCGGGATGCGCCGTGCCTCTTCACCAGGATCGTCGGCAAAGATGGTCTCTGCCATGACCAACGCCTCGCGGCGGTCGTCCTGCTGGCGGTGGATGATCGCATCGAGCAGGCGCGCAAGATCGTCATTGCGGGTGAAGAGCTGCGGCTCGGCCTCTACGAGATCGCTGAGCACGGACAGATCGTGGACGTGTCCCAGACGATCCACCAGCGCCTTCGCCGCATCGCGCTTGGCTTTCATCGCAGTAGGCCAGAGGACGGTCAGGAGTTTATGATTGGCGCGGTAATCCTGCGTTCGCTTGCGCAGTTCATGGAAGGCGCTGTCGGAGGCCTCGCCATGGCAGGCGTCAAGCGCGGCTAGCGCTTTCGCTGCCGTCCGCTCCCATCCCTTGGCAATCAGTTTCGCAGTCTTGTCGCGTTTGCCCGGAAAAGAGAGACCGTCCAGCGCTGCGATCGCCTCTTTCAGAATGCCGCTGGTTTCCAGAAGCTTCGGCTCGATGCCCGCCTCGGCCTCGGTCATCCAGTTCCGTCGGGTTTCTAAGATGATAGCTATCCGCTCGAGTGAGGCGCGCTCGTCGTCATCGCGCGCATGAGATTGCAGATAGCGGACGGTTTCGATCAGCGCTTCGGCATCGCGAATGGTGGAGAGCGCCCTGGCGGCATCCCTTAGCCGGATATTCTCGCGTTTCCGGATTGCGCCCATCTCCCCGGCCACCAGCCGGTAGAGCGAGCGCACCTTTTTCAGGTTCTTTCGGAAGGCGTGGATCGCCTCGTGTGTGCCATCCGGACGCTGTTCGAGCATGCGGATCGCTTCCAGCAGTTCGCCGGTCGCAGCATCCTTGAAGCTATCGGTAAAATCCGCGTCAGGCCGAATGCGGAAGGGCATGGCGGTCGTACTGGTATTCGGTCGCCAGCGCCTGGTTCGAGTAGTGGAAATCGCCGGTGACCTCGCGGCCGAGCCATGAGGGCAGAGAGGGGCTGTCGGTTTCCGCCTTCAGTTCGACTTCTGCAATCACGAGGCCGCGATGGGGGCCGCCAAAGACATCGACTTCCCAGATGAAGCCTTCGTGGGGCACGCGGTAGCGGGTCTTCTCGATGACGATACCGATGGCGTTTTCCATCAGTTCCTCGGCATCGGGGACGGGGATATCATATTCGAATTCGTCGCGCGTCAGGGTGCTGCGGCCGATCTTCATCGTCAGCCGGGCGCTGCTGTCATCGAGGATGCGCACCCGGACGGAACGGTCGTCCATCGAGGCGACGTAAGCCTGCTTGAGAATTGCCTTCGATACGGCCTTGGCGCGCCATCCATCGGTGCGTACCAGAAACTTCCGCTCGATTTCCTTCGCCATTGCCAGTGACCTTTCGTGACGAGGGGCTAAGCTAGCGCAAAAAAATAATGGTTCAAACCCATTTATGCCAAAGATCGGTTTGGTCTCGACAAAGTGTACCCTTGGGCGTATCTCGGAGCCCGAATTTCAATCGTTTCAAAGGATCTTGGCCATGGGCGAAAAGACACAGAAGCTCCTTTCCATCCTCAAGCTTCAGCCGGTCGTTCCGGTGCTCATCATCGACGACGTGAAGTCCGGCGTTTCTCTGGCGCGGGCGCTTGTCGCCGGCGGTCTGAAGGCCATCGAGATCACAATGAGAACCCCGGTTGCGCTCGAAGCCGTGCGCGCCGTTGCCGACGAAGTGGAAGGCGCTGAAGTTGGTGCCGGCACCATCCTTAATGCCGCCCATTGGGAAGCTGCCGTTGCCGCCGGCTCGAAGTTCATCGTCAGCCCCGGCGCGACGCAGGAACTGCTCGATGCCGCCGCCCAGTCTCCCGTTCCGCTGCTGCCAGGCGCAGCAACGGTGAGCGAAGTGATGGCGCTTCGTGAAGAAGGCTATCAGGTCCTCAAGTTCTTCCCGGCCGAGCAGGCCGGCGGCGCTGCCTATCTCAAGGCTCTGTCCTCGCCGCTCGCCGGCATGCTGTTCTGCCCGACCGGCGGCATTTCGCTGAAGAACGCCAATGATTACCTGTCGCTGCCGAACGTTGTCTGCGTCGGCGGCTCCTGGGTTGCGCCGAAGGAGCTGGTTGTCGCGGGCGACTGGGCAGGTATCACCAAGCTTGCAGCCGAAGCTGCAGCGCTGCAGGCCTGACATTTAAGTGATCGCTATTGATGCAGGCGCCTTGCGCCTGCATTTGTATTTACAGTTGCACTTCCTATCTTCATCCCAGCCTTAAAACAGGGAGACGACGGGGAATGTTCGACGCAAAGAAGCTTCTTGATCAGTTTTTGGGATCGCAAATCCCGGGTGTTGGCGGCAGTGTTCGCGATCGCGCGGGCGGTGCGGTGCAGCTCGCCAAGGACAATCCGTGGAAGGCCGGAGCGCTGGCGACAGCCCTTCTCGGCACGAAGACCGGCCGCAGCATTGCCGGCAATGCGCTGACGATCGGCGGTCTGGCCGCGATTGCCGGCCTCGGCTATCAGGCCTACAAGAATTATCAGGCCGGGCAGACGCCTGCCGCTCCTGCGGCGCCCTCACAGCAACCATCGACGCCGCTTGTTCTTGCTCCGCCTGTCGATTCCGGTTTTGGCCCGCAGTCGCCTGCTGCCAGCAATGAGTTCGTGCTGGTGCTGATCCGTGCCATGATCGCCGCTGCCAAGGCCGACGGCCACATCGACGATGGCGAACGTGCGCTGATCATGGGCAAGATGAAGGCCGCTGATGTCAGCGGCGAAGCTGCCGCTTTCATTGAGAAGGAATTGGCCTCGCCAACCGATCTCGACGCGCTTGTTGGCGCTGCCCGGACCGAGGAGCAGAAGGTGGAACTCTATACCGCCTCGCGCCTGACGATCGAGCCGGATTCCCGTGCCGAGCGCGGCTATCTCGATCTGCTGGCGGGCCGTCTCGGTCTTGCCGATGCGCTGGTCGATCATATCGAGGCAACTGTGTCTTCCGCGAAGGTGACGCTGTCACAGTGACAAAGGGGCCGGTTGCCTTTCCGGGGCGGCTGGCCTATCCACTCTTCCACCAGAGGAGTGACCATGCGCGATCTTTCCACCTACAAGGTTTCCGCCCCCGGCTATGTGACGCTGAAGGGCCGCTACGTGACGGTTGAGCCGTTCGTGCGCGAACAGCATCTGCAGGCCTTGTGGGACGGTCTTGGCGGCATGGGCATCAATCCGCTGCTTCTCTATTTCGCACAGGACGATTTCGGCGGTATCGAGGATTTCGGTACGTGGCTCGACAACGCCAAGAAGGGCGGCTGGCTGACGCATATCTTCCGTGACAACGCGACGGGCGAGATCGTCGGGATGGCGAATTACATGCGCGCCGATCCCGCGAATGGCGTTGTCGAAATCGGCGGCGTGGCTCATGGCGCGGGGATGAAGCGTTCACCGCTGTCCACCGAAGCGCATTACCTGATGGCCAAGCATGTTTTCGAGGACCTCGGCTATCGCCGCTACGAATGGAAGTGCGACAACAACAACGAGCCGAGCAAGACGACCGCGGCCCGCTATGGCTTCACCTTCGAAGGCGTCTTCCGTCAGCACATGATCTCGAAGCGCCGCAACCGAGATACCGCCTGGTTCTCGATGATCGACAGCGAGTGGCCGCTGCTCGACGATGCCTTCAAGGCATGGCTGTCGCCAGATAATTTCGATGGAAACGGAGACCAGAAGCGCAAGCTGCAGGACATTCGCGCCGATCTGGAAAAGGAATGGCTGGCATGAGCCCGGAAAGCCGTTCGCAGGCCATTGCCGCAGCCGTCATTCTCCTGGTTGCAGGGCTGGTCATCTATTTCCTGCCGACCCTGGTTTTGTGGATTGGCCAGTATTCGCCGCCCCTCGCCTTTGCGGTCGGTGCGGTCCTGCTGCTTGGTTTCTTCGCGATCTTCTGGCTGCGCGCCCGCTATCAGCGAAACAAGAGCCGCTGAGCGTCAGCCCTGCAGGGAGGCGCCGAGAAGCAGGGCGCCGAAGCAGATGACGAGTATGGCACCGAGAATCTCGATCGCATTGCCGATCCAGACAGATGTCACCGAGCCCCGACCCGCGATGCGAACGGCAGCACCCTTGGCTGTCACGGCAAGCGTTGCGAGGATCGCGACGGTGATCGCCGTGCCGAAGGACATGGCGAGCACGGAAAGCACGCCGCCGAGATAAAGCCCGTTCAGCAGCGAAAAAGTCATGACCAGCAACGCGCCGGAGCAGGGACGCAGTCCGACGGCGATGATCGCCGACCAGGCTTCGCGGATACTGAACGTATCGGAGCCAAGCAATGACGGATCCGGCATATGCGACTGGCCACAGGTTTCGCAGGCCATGCCCGATATGAAATTATGGCCGGCGCTGCGAGCCTGGGTCTCGCCGAATGCGTAGGCGTTCTTTTCCGTCTCGTTATCTTTCCAGTCGAGCATCATGCTGACCGGCCCTTCCGGCGTCGCCACGACTTCGCGTTTCGGCATGCCTGAGATCATCGAGCGTAGCTTGCGGAAGAGAAGCCAGCCGCCGAAGGCAATCACCATGACGAAGCTGGCGATCTCCATGGCATGCGTTGCCTGAGTCAGCGTGATCCCGCTGCCGCGCAACACCAGCCACGCTCCGCCGACGAGCACGACGGCGACGATGCCCTGGATGAAGGCCGAGATGAAGGAGATCACGACGCCGCGGCGAAGCTCGACCTCATTGGCGATCATGTATGACGAGATGACCGCTTTGCCGTGACCGGGGCCGGCGGCGTGAAAGACGCCATAGGAAAAGGACAGGCCGATCAGCGATGTCAACTGCCAGGGATCCTGACGCATCGCCTTCAGGGCGCCGGTCAGTGCTCGGTAGAAGGCCTGCTGTTCATAGTTTACATAGGCAAGAAGAGGTGCAAGCGGGCCGCCGATAGGCTGGAAGCTCGGCTCTGCGGTTCCAATCCCGAGTGGAGACTGCGCGTGCGCGGCGCTGACGGCCACGGCCATCATCAAGGCCGCCGCAGGCAGCAGGAACGGGATGGATCGTTTCAGCATGAGATCTCAAGCCTGGTGGCAAAGAGTTTCGACATGTTTGTGCCGGTCGGATCGTTGAAGAAGGCGTCGGTCAGGGATTGCTTGTTTTCTGAAATGACCTGGTCGGGGTCGGGGCGCAGAACATCGTGCTTGCACCCCTTGAAGCCATCGCCGACCAGTACGAGTTCGTTGTCGGACGGAAAGTCGATCGAAGTGTAGAGCGTTGGATCGTAGACGCCGAAGGTCAACTTGCTTTTCAGCGGCATCGGCTGCGAAGGCTTGACTGCAAAGAACATCAGCAGCTGGCCCTCCTTGTAATCGACATGGATGATGTCGGGCTTCTCGACCGTGACGTTTTTCCCATCGACGGTCATGTTCATGTAGTAGTCGTAGTCGGCCAGCGACTCCCGCACCGTCTTGCCGACTTCGGCAAGCTCGTTCGGCTCAAGCTTCAGGTCGGTGTTCTTGTCGAAATCCATGACGACGGACGATGAGAAGACCTCGTCGAAGCGCCAGATGTTTCTCAGCTCCTGGATCGTGCCATCCGGTGCTGCGACCACCTCGAGCCGGGCCTCCACGAAGATGTGCGGATGCGCCATGGCTGCGACGGGCGCGAGTGCCAGCAGGCCGGCGATCGGAAGCGTGGATTTTTTCATGCGTCGGCTTATCGCTCTGCCCAAATCGGTTGCAGTTTTCTTGCCTGACAATGGGACGGAATTGGGACCGGTCTCAAGGTGGCAAAGTGAATCAGCCGCCGTTCAGCTATGCTTCTTGAACCAGCCGTGCAGGTAATCGACGAAGATGCGGACCTTGGCCGGGAGATAGCGCCGGTGCGGATAGACGGCGTAAATGCCGCGATCGGTGGGGATATAGTCGTTGAACAGCGTCACCAGACGACCGTCCTCGATCGGCTTGCGGGCGATGAAATCAGGGATCAGCGCGATGCCGAGGCCTGACAGCGCTGCGCGTAATGTCGCATGCGGGCTGTTCACCTCCATTGGTCCGGAGACGGCGACGGTAAATGTCGTGCTGTCCGGATTGTAGAAGTGGATGCTCGCCTGCGTGCGTGAATTCCGATCGACGATGAAGGGTACATTGGCGAGATCGGACGGATGCTCGATATCAGGATAGCGCTCCAGAAATTCCGGCGTCGCGCAGATATGGACGCGGAAATCCGAAATCTTGCGGGCGATCATGCCGGAGTCTTCGAGCTTGGTGACGCGGATCGCCAGATCGAAGCCCTCCTCGATCAGATCGACGAAGCGGTCGTCGGCGGCGATCTCCAGCTGCAGATCCGGATTTTCCTTGGCGAAATCGATGAGGCACTGGCCGACATCGGCATCGACGAAAGTGCGTGGAACCGAGATTTTCAGGCGGCCCTTCAGCTGTGCATTGTTCTCGCGGACGAGATCGGCGAGATTGTCGATCTCCTTCAGGATGTCGGACGCTGTCCGGTAGTAGGTATGGCCGGCCTCGGTCATCGAGAACTGGCGGGTGGTGCGGTTTAGCAGCAGCGCGCCGAGCTCGTCTTCCAGTTCCCGGACATATTTGGAAAGCAGCGCCTTGGAGCGGCCAGTCCGGCGCGCGGCGGCGGAAAAGCCTTCGGCTTCGACGACATCGATGAAGGCACGTATGCGGGTGAGCGTGTCCATGTGTCTTTTTATCCAAGTTCTATAAGGTCAATCTACGAGACCGAGAAGGAATGCAAGCGCGGCATCAAGCTGGCGCAGCTCGGTTTCGGTCATGTGTCCGACGATCTTTCCGACTTTCTCTCGCGGCACGCCGATAATCTTGTCGGTCATGATCTGAGAACGAATTCGCAAACCCGTTCCCTCGGCCGCATCCAGAATCGGCCGAAAATCAGATTCCACGATTGTTGAACTGATCGGACAGACGACGACAGAGGCATGTTCCTGGGAAATGGCGTTGGTTTGCACAACGACCGCGGGCCTAGGCTTTCCATAATCGCCGGATATCGCGATCGTGACGATGTCGCCACGTTTCATTCCGGCCATGTCCAACCACGGAGGTCGGCAGCTGCCTCAATCCACTCCAGAACTTCCCGCTCATCATCCTTGTTAAGAGCGGCGACCTGCTTTGCAATACGCCTTCTCACTTCGGGAGAGCGGGCATCGAGCGCAACGATGCGCACTTCGCGAAGGTGGTTGGCCTTCCGCCGCTCTCTCATCGCCTTCATGCGCTCTGCGGCGGCCGACATTGGCACTTCCTCCGATTTTTCCAAGGATAAGTGTAACGCGTGACGCCTCGGCACGCAATTCGGCGCATTTTTCGCGGCTTTGATTTTTTGCGGCAGGGGTCAAAAAAATTCTTGATTATGACGACGAATATTCTTATCTCGTCCTCAGCCCAAAGTCGCACGTGCCCATGGGTGTCCGCCGAACCCTCGAATTGGTGAGGAAATCGGTAAGGTACCTGGAATTAACCCCTCCAGTCGCTATTCCGGCCAACCGGAAAATGCGAGGACGCCTGAAGCAACGACGGTGCGGGCCTTTTTGTTCTCTCCCTGCTTTCCATCAGCGGGGGTTACTGAAGAGGCACACCTTCATTGCCGGAAGTGCGGTAGGGAACCCCCTCCAATCCATGGCAGACAAAGCCGAATCCATGTCGCGCATGCGGCGTCGATTCATCATTTGCGCATCGAGCGCTTGCTATGGTTCCGGGGTCTCCACCGGCTGGTTCCAATGCGAGTTCCCGTATGCCCTTTGTCCTCCGGTTTTTACCGGAGCTCTGGAATTGAAAAGGGATTGACATGACCACTCAGCGCATCCGCGACTTTCTCGCAACCCGACGTCCCGACGGTCCCTGCCTCGTGGTCGACCTCGATGTCGTGCGTGACAACTTCTCCGCTTTCCGCCACGCCATGCCGGACAGCGCCATCTACTACGCCGTCAAGGCAAACCCGGCTCCTGAAGTCCTTAAGCTGCTCGCCGACATGGGCTCCAACTTCGATTGCGCGTCCGTCGCCGAAATCGAAATGGCGCTGAATGCCGGTGCGACCGCTGCCCGCATTTCCTACGGCAACACGATCAAGAAGGAACGCGACGTTGCCCGCGCGCATGCGCTCGGCGTCAGCCTCTTCGCCGTCGACAGCCACGAGGAAGTCGAGAAGATCTCGCGTGCCGCTCCTGGCGCCCGCGTATTCTGCCGCGTTCTGACCGATGGCGAAGGCGCCGAATGGCCGCTGTCGCGCAAGTTCGGCTGCGTTCCGCAGATGGCTGTCGACGTTCTCGTCTACGCTCACCAGCTCGGTCTCGAATCCTATGGCGTTTCGTTCCACGTCGGCTCGCAGATGACCAAGGTCGATGCCTGGGATTCGGCTCTTGCCGATGCCAAGCGCGTCTTCGTTCAGCTGGCCAAGCAGGGTATCCACCTGCAGATGGTCAACATGGGCGGCGGCTTCCCGACCAAGTACCTGCGTGACGTTCCGACGGCGGAAGCCTATGGCCGTGCGATCTACCAGAGCCTTCGTGACCACTTCGGCAACAACCTGCCGAAGACGATCATCGAGCCTGGCCGCGGCATGGTCGGCAATGCCGGCGTCATCAAGACGGAAGTCGTGCTGATCTCGAAGAAGTCGGACAACGACGCTGCCCGCTGGGTGTTCCTCGACATCGGCAAGTTCGGCGGCCTGGCCGAAACGATGGACGAAGCCATTCGCTACCCGATCCGCACCGAGCGCGACGGCGACGAGATGGAGCCTTGCGTGATCGCCGGCCCGACCTGCGATTCCGCTGACGTGCTGTACGAAAAGAATCTCTACCCGCTGCCGCTCACTCTTTCGATCGGCGACGAGATCCTGATCGAAGGCACCGGCGCCTACACGACGACCTACTCGGCGGTCGCGTTCAACGGCTTCGAGCCGCTGAAAGCCTATATTATCTGATCTAGCTCGCCCCGTAGCCAGCCGGGGCGGCAAACTCACAATTCCTTTTCATCGCCGCTAACTACGGTATTGGGTACGGGAGGCCACGATGGCCGCTGTTCTTGATTCTGTCCGCGCATTCTTTGCGCCCTCTGTTTTCACCATCGACGCCGAAAATCCCTCGGATGTCGTAGCCCGCGAGAATTTGCTCGACCGCGCCATGGGTCCGAACCGCCGCAAGAAGTCGTCGGAAAAGATCCGCCGCGGCCGTATTCCGGCCGAAGGTCTGGCTTTGGTCGCCCGCGATGGCGACGGCCATGTCATCGGCACTGTCCGTCTCTGGAATGTCGAAGCCGGCGTCAACAGCGAAGGCACGCCGATCAATGCGCTGCTGCTCGGCCCGCTCGCCGTCGATGCCGCCTATGAAGGCAAGGGCATTGGTGCGGCGCTGATGCGCGCTGCAATTCTCGAAGCCAAGAACCGTCAGCACGGCGCGATCCTGCTGGTCGGCGATGCGGCCTATTACGAGCGCTTCGGCTTCTTTGCCGAGGGCGCCCGCCATCTCGTCATGCCCGGCCCGTTCGAACGTTCGCGCTTTCTGGCGCTTGAACTCGTCGAAGGCTGGCTTGACGGCGCAGCCGGCATGATCGTTCCCACGGGGCGCATGCTGACGAGCGCGTCGGTCCGGAAGGCGGCCTGACCGGTAACAAGCCTCTCTCCCGAAAGGAGAGGGCTTCTTTTGTTTCAGCCCTTGATCTTGCCCTTGTCGATCAGCCAACCGACTGACTCCTGGACGGCTTCAAGCGAGCTGTAGCGCGGCCGGAAATCCAGAGTATGCCGGGCCTTTGCCATCGAGCAGTTCGGGCTGCGGGCGATATGTTCCCATGTCGCCTTGGCATCCTCGGGCGTCTCATCTGCCTTCCACGCATCATACGGTTTGTAGGCCAGGTTCGGCTCATGGCCGAACCAGCGATACATCGCTTCGGCATAGCCGCGCAGTGTCAGCGCCTGTTCGGAAACGGCATGGAAAGCCTCGCCGGTCGAAGCGCGCCAATTGCCGATCGCCGCCATGAAGAGTGCCGCGATGTCATCGGCGTGAACATGGTGCACCGTTTCCAGGCCGAAATTGGCGAGCGTCAGCTGCTCGCCGCGGGCGATGGTCTGGAAGGCTGCGAGGTTGAAATGCCCGGCCGGATTAAGTGGCGCCCAGCCGCGGCCGACGATATGGCCGGGATGGATGAGCGTCACCGGTAGACCGCGGAGCTTCGCGGCTTCCAACAGATAGTCTTCGATCGCCTTCTTCTGGATGCCGTATTCGCCGAAGGGAGCTTTCGGCGCGTCTTCGCGTGTCGGCACGGCAAGCGAATGGCCATGCGTCCAGATCGTGCCGGTGTGCAGCAGGTGGCCGATATGGCCATTCAGCGCTTCGCCGAGTTCGCGGGCGCTATCAAGGGTGAAACAGATCTTGTCGATGACGATATCCGCCTTCAGGGCGCGGATTGCCCGGCCAAAGCTGCCGTCGCGCTCAAGTGCGGCGCGGTCCATCTGCCTGGTCTCGACGCTCTTCCAGGCCGCGTGGGGCAAATAGGGCTCTGAAGTGCCGCGGCTGACCGCGATGACCTCGTGGCCCGCCTCCACTAGCCGCGGCACCAGATAGGTGCCGACGTGACCCGTTGCTCCGATAACGACGACGCGTGCCATGAACTTCTCCTCCATCCATCCGGCCGGGACTATGTCGCGCGGGACATACTGGGGGCAAGAGGCTTGATAACGTTTCACGTCCGCGTGAGGCGGTTCGGCTTGGTGGTGATTTTCTACGCTGATGGCCCTAGGTGAAGGGCATGCTCAGAATTATCGCCGCCGCCCTCATTGTCATCGCCATACCGCTTGCCGCTTTCGCGGAAGACAAGCCGCTGGCGGGGTTGCTCGATAGTCTCGGTAACAGGCAGGAACTGGTGCCGTTGAAGACGGTCGTGATTGCCAGAAATGGCGAGATCGTTGCCGAGCAGGGCTATCGTGGCCACACGACCTCCGAATCCGCGAATATCAAATCGGCTTCGAAGTCGATCATCTCGGCTCTGGTCGGGATCGCCATCTCGAAGGGCCTGCTGGAAGGGCCGGATCAGAAGATCGCGCCGATCCTCAACGCCGATCTCCCTGATAACCCCGATCCCAGGCTCAATGACATCACCATCGGCAATCTGCTCTCGATGCAGGCAGGACTTGGGCGGATGTCGGGGCCGAACTATGGGCGCTGGGTCTCCAGCCGCAACTGGGTTCGCTTCGCGCTGGCCCAGCCTTTCGATGACGAGCCGGGCGGCCAGATGCTCTATTCAACGGCATCGACGCACCTGCTCTCGGCAATCCTCACGAAAGTCGGCGGCAAGTCCACTTTGGCCCTGGCGCGTGAGTGGCTGGAGCCTGTTCAAGGTTTCCGCATCGGCGCATGGGAGCGGGATCCGCAGGGCATCTATCTCGGCGGCAATCAGATGGCGATGAGTGCCCGATCGCTGCTGGCCTTCGGCGAGCTGTACCGCAATGGCGGCAAGACGGGCGGCGGTGTGCAGGTCGTACCCGCGGAGTGGATTGCCCAGTCGTGGCAGAACCGCACCAATTCGCGCTTCTCCGGGGATGGCTACGGCTATGGCTGGTTCGAGCGGCAGATCGGTGGGGAGACGGTCCATTTTGCCTGGGGCTATGGCGGGCAGATGCTCTACATCGTTCCATCGCTAAACCTGACGGTCGCCATGACCTCGGCGGAAAGCGGCCCTTCAGCGCGTAACGGCTATCGTGACGCGCTGCATGACCTGCTGGCGGACATCATCGAGACGGCGAAGACGTCGTTGAAGGCGGCTGACGCCGCCATTAACTCAGGCCGAGATATCGACCACGCCGCAATCGCCGGCTTCGGATGCGAAGGCCAGCAGCTTGCCGTTCTTGCTCCAGCTCATGGCGGTGATCGCGCCCTTGCCGGGGCGGCGGATCAGGGCTTCCTTGTTGTCGGCGAGGCGAACGGCCAAGATCATGCCGTCGATGAAGCCGATCGCCAGGATATCCTCGGCCGGGTGAAACTTGACCGCAGTCGCCATGATGTTGGCGCGCGTGCCGAGCTCCAGCGGCGATTTCCCCATCGGGCCGTCCTTGCCCTGGAAGGGCCAGACGATGGCAGCGGGAGCACCTGACGAGGCAAGCCACTTGCCCTTGGCGGACCAGGATAGCGACTTCACCTTGGCCGGATAGCCGGTCATGCGCATGTGGCGGGCCTCGGTGCCGGGCTTGATATCCAGCTTCCAGCCGTGCAGGGCGTTTTCCTGCATCGAGGTGACGAGGAAGTTGCCATCGGGCGAGAAGGTGACGCCTGTGTGGGCGCCCTTCCATTCCAGATCGACAGGCTTGGCTGTCGTCGAAACCCAGTGCAGCGACACGCCGTTATAGCGGGCAGCGGCAATGCGCAGGCCTTTCGGCGCGAAGGCCAGGCCTTCGACGGTGCGTTCTTCGGTGAATTCCTTGGTCTCGCCATTGGCGAGACGCACGAAGGCACTCTTGCCATAGGAATAGGCGATGGCGCCCTGCGGGCCGGCGGCGAGCTGCGAGATCCACTTGCGCGGCGCGCTGGCGATCTCGGTCACGGAAGCATCGGCGCCGATGCGCAGTACCTTGCCGTCTTCGCCGCCTGAAATCAGGCTTTCGCTATAGGGGTCGCGGATGCAGGTGAGCATGCCCTGGTGGGCTTCGGAAACCTTCTCGGCGCCATCCAGCCGGTGGAACGTGCCATTGGCATTGGCGAAGAAGGGGGTGTCACCTAAAAATTCGACGGCCAGGATGTGGCCGTCGAGATCAAGCGGAGCAACTGTTGGCATCAGGCCGCGGCCTCGCATGCCTTGAAGGAGGCTTCGAGCTTTTCGCGGTCGAGTTCGCGACCGATGAAGACGAGACGGGTCTCGTGCTTCTCGCCGTCCTTCCACGGACGCTGGTGATCGCCTTCGACGATCATATGGACGCCCTGAACGACATAGCGCTCGGCATCGTCCTTGAAGGCGATGATACCCTTCAAGCGCAGGATATTCGGACCCTGCGTCTGCGTGATCTTCTGGATCCACGGGAAGAAGCGCTCGGCAATCATTTCGCCGCCGCGCAGCGACACCGACTGCACCGTCACATCATGGATCGGCGATACGGCGCCATGGTGATGATGGTCGTGCCCGTGATCATGATCATGATGGTGATGATCGTGGTCATGGTCATGACCATGCGCGTGGTGATGGTGATCGTGATCGCAGTCCGGGCCGCAGACGTGGTCGTCATGGCCATGCTCGAGGAAATGCGGGTCGTTTTCCAGCGCACGCTCGAGATTGAAGGCGCCCTGATTGAGCACGCGGGCGAGATCGACGCCGGAGCGGTTGGTCTTGTAGACGCGGGCCGACGGGTTGATGGCGCGAACGATATCCTCGATCTGCGCCAGTTCTTCGGCGGTCACGAGGTCGGTCTTGTTGATGAGCACGACGTCGGCGAAAGCAATCTGGTCTTCTGCTTCGCGGCTGTCCTTCAGGCGCAGCGGCAGATGCTTGGCATCGACGAGGGCGACCACGGCATCGAGCTCGGTCTTGGCGCGGACGTCGTCATCCATGAAGAAGGTCTGGGCGACGGGAACCGGATCAGCAAGGCCCGTCGTTTCGACGATGATGCCGTCGAAGCGGCCGGGACGGCGCATCAGGCCTTCGACGACGCGGATCAGGTCACCGCGCACCGTGCAGCAGACACAGCCGTTGTTCATCTCGTAGATCTCTTCGTCGGATTCGACGATCAGGTCATTGTCGATACCGATCTCGCCGAATTCGTTGACGATGACAGCATATTTCTTGCCGTGATTTTCGGACAGGATGCGGTTCAGCAGTGTCGTCTTGCCGGCACCAAGATAACCGGTGAGCACGGTAACGGGAATGGGCTTCTGCTGGGTGGAGATTGCGTCGGTCATGAGAACCTCGAAGAAATGGGCGTGCGGCCGCAGGGGCTAAAAACGGTCGGTTTCATATAAGGAGTTGGGAGCGGCAGTTCAAAGGATTTTATAATGTTATAAGATCACATTCTGCCGCTGCTGCGCCTCAGCCAAGTTCGGATGCGTCGAAGGCATCGATATCCTGCAGCAGCTCGATCAGGCCTTTAACGGCGTGGGCGACCAGTGCATCGCCTTTTTCTGCCGTCGCGGCAGAAGCATTGCCCGCCACGCCTTTCGCGCTGAGATCGGACATCTTCCAGCCGAAAGCGTGCGGACCATAGGCGCGCAGATGCTTGAAGCGTTCTGCGAATTCGCTTTGCCGCGACGGGAAATCCGCCGCTTTCTGCATCTTCACCTTGCCTGGGTGCAGAGCCAGCATCACCGATGTCTCGATATCGCCGCCATGAATGTCGATCGCCTTCGCCTCCGGCGCAATCACGCCCTCGGGCACGCCGAAGCGTGTCCAGCTGGTTGCCACCGCGAGCATGTTGAAATGGATGCGGGCCTCAGTCGAAACGATTGCCGTCAGCGGCGAGTTGCCGCCATGAGCATTCAGCAGAACCAGCTTGCGGATGCCGAGATCATGCAGCATCCCCGATATGCCCAGCCAGCGATGGATAGCCTCGCCATAGGTCAGCGTCTTCGTGCCCTCGACATCCATATGCTCGATCGAATAGCCGATCGGCTCAGCCGGAAGAAAGGTCACGGGCAAGCCCGCCGGCAGCGCCGCTTTCAGGCGCTCGACAATGCCTTCGGCGATCAAGGTATCAGTGTCGAAAGGCAGATGCGGGCCGTGCTGCTCATGGGCGCCGAGCGGCAACACGGCAATCCAGCCCTTTCTTTCGTCAGGCGTGAGCGACGGATCGTTTTCCGCGAAGTTTAGAGAGGGGACTGTCATGCGGTTTCAATGCCCCTTGTTTATGACGTGAAGCTGCGCAATGTCATAATGCAGAAGATCAAAGGGATGGCGATGGGCAAGAAGCACAAAGACGGTAAGAAAAACAAGTCCAAGAAGAAGGACCAGACCGAATATACGCTTGCCGATCTCTCGCCCGCCCTGACACAGGCGGCGCGTTCGATGCGCACCGTGCTGTCCCGCAATCTGCTGGAGAGCGGTCTCTATGCCGGGCAGGACGGCGTCATTCTTTCGCTTTCGGAAACGGATGGCATGACCGCCGGCGGGCTCGCCCAGCGCCTCGGCGTCAAGGCGCCGACGATGACGCGGACGATCGGACGCATGGAGGCGCAGGGTTTCGTCGAGCGCAAGCCGGATGCGGAGGACGCGCGTCTGACCAAGGTCTATCTGACGGAGCTCGGCCGCGGCAGCGTCCAGTCGATCGAGACCGCCGCATCGCGTTGCGATGGGATGGCGACACAGGCCTTTTCCGACAAGGAGATCCGCAATCTCGTACGGCTGCTGAAGGCGATCGACAACAATCTGCAGGCCGAAGCCGCGCATTTCGAAGAGCCGGACGAAAACTGAGATCCATTGAAATTTAGGTTTGCCTCCCCGCGTTTAATCTTTTAATTAAATATTTTAAGGAGCGCGCTTACCCGTTCGCACAAGCGCTCCATATCTAGCGCGTTGCCTGGGGAGGATGCGTGGCTCAGAAGATCAAGCTTTCGACGATTGCCGAAACACTCGGTATTTCAACGGCAACCGTCTCTCTCGCCTTACGCGACAGCCCGCTCGTTGCGGGCAGTACCCGGGACAAGATCAAGGAACAGGCGCGAGCGCTCGGCTATATCTACAACCGCCGCGCCGCCAGCCTTCGCACCTCGCGATCGGGCATCATCGGCGTCGTCGTCCACGACATCATGAACCCGTTCTACGGGGAAATCCTGAAGGCGATCGAGAGCGAGCTCGACCGCAGCCGCCACACCTTCATTCTTTCCAATCACTATGACTCGGTCGAGAAGCAGCGCACCTTCATTGAGACGCTGCTGCAGCTCGGCGGCGATGGCGTCATCATGTCGCCGGCGATCGGCACGCCGCCCGAAGACCTGCAACTGACCGAAGATAACGGCATGCCGGCGATCCTCGTCGCCCGCTCGATGGACGTGATGGATCTGCCGACCTATCGCGGCGACGACAGCTACGGCATCTCGCTTGCCACCAACCATCTGATCGGCCTCGGCCATCGCTCGATCGCGATGATCGGCGGCACTGACCAGACCTCGACCGGCCGGGACCGCTACCAGGGCTATGTCAATGCGCTGCGCAAGGCAGGCATCGAGGTCGATCCGAACCTGCGCATTCCGGGCCCGCGTTCGAAGCAGGGTGGCTTCGAAGCCGCCGTCCACTTCCTGTCGCTGCCTCAGAAGCCGACAGCGGCCGTCTGCTGGAACGACCTCGTCGCCATCGGCCTGATGAACGGCATCGCCCGCGCCGGCCTCGTCCCCGGCGGCGACATTTCGGTGACCGGCTATGACGACCTCGAGGAAGCATCGATTGCAACACCGGCGCTGACCACCGTCTGGAACGGCCAGGCCGAAGTCGGCCGGCTTGCGGCGCGCGCGCTGCTTGACCGTCTTGCCGGTAGTCACGAACCCGATGGCATCCATCTCATCAAGCCGGAGATGCGGATTCGCCAGTCGACCAGCCCCTACAGACCCCGCACGTAATCAAGAGGAAAAGCCATGTCCCGCATCGCCATTCTCGTTCCCGGGAAGATACACGAACGCGTTCCTGCCAGGCTGCAGGAGCATTTCGAGCTGATCACCGCTGAACGCGATGCGCATGGCACGCTCGCGATCGATGCGGAGACGGCGGCGCGCATTCGCGGCGTGGCGGTATCGGGTTTGATCAAGGCTGAAGATATCGACCGGCTGCCTGCGGTCGAGGTGATCTCTAGCTTTGGCGTCGGCTATGATGGCGTCGATGTGAAGCATGCGGCGTCGAAGAATATCGTCGTGACCAACACGCCCGACGTGCTGAACGACGAAGTTGCCGATACGGCGCTGGCGCTGCTTCTCAACACCGCCCGTGAATTTCCGCGCGCCGAAAACTGGCTGCGGGACGGCAACTGGAAGCCCGGCGTGAACTATCCGCTATCGCGCTTTTCGCTGAAAGGCCGGCATGTCGGGATGTTCGGCCTTGGCCGCATTGGCCAGGAGATTGCCGCGCGGCTGGAGCCGTTCAAGGTCAAGATCAGCTACCATACACGCACGCGCAACCCCGACGTCGCCTATGATTATTACCCGTCGCTGAGGGAGCTGGCGGTTGCCGTCGATACGCTGATCGCCATCGTTCCGAAAACGCCTTCGACGCACAAGATCATTGATGCCGACATCCTTTCAGCGCTTGGGCCGGACGGGATCTTCATCAATGTCGGCCGCGGCTGGAGTGTGGATGAGGACGCGCTGATTTCGGCGCTGAAGAGCGGCACGATCGGCGCAGCCGGTCTCGACGTCTTCTATGACGAGCCGAATGTGCCCGCCGGACTGATCGCGCTGCCGAACACCGTGCTGCTGCCGCATCTGGCCTCCGGCTCGGTGCCGACGCGCAACGCCATGGCCGATTTGGTGGCCGATAATCTGATCAGTTGGTTCCAGCAGGGCAAACCGCTGACGCCGGTGCCGGAAACGCCCGTCAAATCCTAGGCGATCGCCTTCGAGGCGGTCCGCGCGGCGACATAGCTGCGCACCGCATCACCGAAAGCCTCGAAGATCTGGTTCGAGGGCTTGTCGGTTTCGGCCCAATATTCCGGATGCCACTGAACGCCGACGGCAAAGGCCTTGGCATCGATGACGGAGACGGCTTCGACCGTGCCATCTTCGGCCAATGCCTCGACCTGCAGCCGCGGCGCCGTCTTGGCGATCGCCTGGCGGTGCAGCGAGTTCACCTGAACCTCGCCGGAACCGATGATCCCTGCAATGCAGGAACCCTCCTTGACGAAGACGCTCTGGCGGATCGCATACATGCCGTCGCGATCAACGCCGTCTGGCTTGCGGTGATCCCAGATGCCTGGCTGTTCCTGGATCTCGCTGGCGAGAGAGCCGCCGAGCGCGACGTTCAGTTCCTGGATGCCGCGGCAGATGGCCAGCAGCGGGATGCCGCGGTCGATGGCGCGGCGGATCAGCGGCAGGCTGGTGGCATCGCGCGCCGGGTCGAACGGACCATCGCTGTCTTTCGCCTCGGCGCCATAGAGGGAGGGGTGAACGTTGCTCGCCGAGCCGGAAACCAGCACACCATCGACACGGTCGAGCACTGCGTCGATATCATAGCCCTTCTCGAAGGCCGGAACGATCAGCGACATGACGCCGGCCGCATTGAGTGCTGCTCGGACATATTGATGCTGGGCGGCGTGCCAGACGGCGCCATCGAGAGTTCGGATGTCGGCGGGAACGGCAACGATCGGCTTGGTCATGGTCTGTCCGGAAAATCTCTTGGTGATGCCTATTTGAGAGCCGAGATCGGCTTCAAAGTCAACTTCTTGGCGCAATGGCTGGCCAAATTGGGGCAGTGGCCGATATCGGCCGCGAAGAACAGGTTAAACTGCTGATTTTGATGGAAAGGCCGGTCGCGCCGCATTGCTGCCGTGATGCCAAAGTCTCATAGACTAAAGCTTGAAACGCGAACGGCTGCATGCTTAGCTCGGCGCCATTGCGACGGGTAGGGAAGAGTTTAGCCGCGCATTGCCATCTATACGGGAGGTTTTTGATGGATCGTCGTTCATTTATCAAGAAGGCGGGTGCTACCGGGGCAGGCGCCGTCGCGGCTGGCGCATTGGCAGCACCGGCGATCGCGCAGGAAAATCCGAAAATCTCCTGGCGCATGACGTCTTCGTTTCCGAAGAGCCTGGATACGATCTTCGGCGGCGCCGATGATGTCGCCGAGCATGTTGCCGCTGCGACGGATGGCAACTTCCAGATCCAGACTTTTGCCGCGGCCGAAATCGTCCCGGCGCTCGAAGCGGCTGATGCCGTCAGCTCCGGAACGGTCGAAGCGGCGCACACTTGCTCCTATTATTTCGTCGGCAAGGATCCGACCTACGCCATCGGCACGGCGATCCCCTTCGGTCTCAACGGCCGCCTGACCAATGCCTGGTATTACGAAGGCAACGGCAACACGCTGATGAACGAGTTCTACGCGACGCAGGGCATCTACGCGCTGCCCGCCGGCAATACCGGCGCCCAGATGGGCGGCTGGTTCCGCAAGGAAATCAACACGCTCGATGACCTCAAGGGTATCAAGATGCGTATCGCCGGCATTGCCGGTCAGGTGATGTCGAAGGTTGGCGTCATCCCGCAGCAGATCGGCGGCGGCGACATCTATCCGGCCCTGGAAAAGGGCACGATCGATGCGGCTGAATTCGTCGGCCCCTATGACGATCTGAAGCTCGGCCTGCACAAGGTGGCGAAATACTACTACTATCCGGGTTGGTGGGAAGGTGGCCCGACGGTCCACGCCTTCTTCAACCTCGAAAAGTGGAACAGCCTGCCGAAGCACTATCAGGCAGCGCTGACCGATGCCTGCGCTTACGCCAACACCAACATGATGGCGAAGTACGACATGAAGAACCCGGGCTCGCTGAAACAGCTCGTCGCCGAAGGCGCGACGCTGCGTCCGTTCAGCCAGGAAATCATGGAAGCCTGCTTCCAGGCGTCGATGGACCTCTACAAGGACCTGTCGTCGAAGAACCAGTATTTCAAGAAGATCTATGAGGATCAGGCCGCGTTCAAGCGTGATGCCTATCTGTGGATGCAGCTCTCGGAATACACCTTCGACACGTTCATGATGATCCAGCAGCGGGCCGGTAAGCTCTGAGCTTTCAGGCCTCGACGTCGAGTAAAGTAAGCCCCGGATGCAAGTCCGGGGCTTTTTGTTTGCTTACTTGATGACCGGCGGCTGGCTGAGGTCGGGCTGCGCCGGTCCTGCCGGGGCAGGAGCCGCTGGTGGTTGGCCGGGCGTGCCGAGCGGTGGCAGGGTGAGGCCCGGGATCTGCGGCGATGCGCCACCGGGAGCGCCCATCGGCGGCAGGCCGAGCTGGCCGCCGAAGCCGGGCACTTCGATCTTGATGGTGTTCGGATCGACCTGCGGACCCTTGTCCAGCCAGTAGGTGACGGACTGCGGCCAAAAGATGATGATCGCCACCAGGATCAGCTGCATGCCGACCCAAGGGATCGCGCCCATGTAGATGTCCTTGGTCTTCACGTCCCTGCTGGCGATCGAGCGCAGATAGAACAGCGCGAAGCCGAACGGCGGGTGCATGAAGCTCGTCTGCATGTTGACGCAGATCAAGACGCCGAACCAGATCAGGTCGATCCCGAGGCTGTGGGCCACCGGCGCCAGCATCGGGATGACGATGAAGGCGATCTCGAAGAAATCGAGGAAGAAGGCGAGGATGAAGATGAAGATGTTGACGAAGATAAGGAAGCCGACAGGACCGCCCGGGATGCCCGAAAGCATGTGCTCGATCCAGCGCGAGCCGTCCATGCCCTGAAAGACGAGGCTGAAGCATGTCGAGCCGATCAGGATCATCACCACCATCGAGGTGATGTGCATGGTCGAGGTCATGGCTTCGCGGATCAGCGGCCAGGTGAGGCGGCGGTGCAGGGCGGCAAGCGCGATGGCGCCGACGACGCCGAGAGCGCCTGCTTCGGTCGGTGTCGCGAGGCCCATGAAGATGGTGCCGAGCACCAGGAAGATCAGCACGATCGACGGGATCATGCCCCAGAGAACGGTGGCCAGCAGCTTCCAGTCAAAGTCGCCGCGCACTTCCTTCGGCAGCGGCGGCATCGATTTCGGATTGATGATCGACAGGATCAGAATGTAGCCGACGAAGATCGCCACCTGCAGGATCGAGGGGCCAATGGCGCCGAGATACATGTCGCCGACGGAGCGGCCGAGCTGGTCGGCGAGGACGACGAGAACCAGTGAAGGCGGAATGACCTGGGTGATCGTTCCCGATGCGGCGATGACGCCGGTCGCAAGCCGCGGGTTGTAGCCGTAGCGCAGCATGATCGGCAGCGAGATGACGCCCATGGTGATGACGGAAGCCGCGACCGTGCCGGTGATGGCGCCAAGCACGGCGCCGACCAGAATGACGGCATAGGCAAGACCGCCCGGGATGGCGCCGAACAGCTTGCCGGTACCTTCAAGCAGGTCTTCCGCCAGCCCGCATCGCTCGAGCACGGCGCCCATCAGCGTGAAGAACGGGATGGCAAGCAGCAGGTCATTGGAGACGATGCCGAAGAAGCGCAACGGCAAAGCCTGCAGGAACACTTCGCTGAAATGGCCGGTAATAATGCCGATGATGCCGAAAAACAGGCCGACAGCGGCCAGCGAGAAGGCGACCGGAAAGCCATAAAGCATGAAAATGATCATGCCGACGAACATGGCGGGCGGAATGATACCGTAATCGAACACGTGCTTTCTCCCCCGGATGTCTTACTGCAGCGGCTTCTCGTATTTCGTGTCGATCTGGATACTGCCGGCGAGTGCCGCGATCCTCTTGATCAGCTCCGAAATGCCCTGAAGGCTGAGAAGCGTGAAACCGGCAAACAGCATGAACTTCACCGGCCAGCGGATCAGGCCGCCCGCGTTGGCGGAGACTTCGCCCTGTTGGAAGGAATGCATGAAATAGGGCCAGCAGAGAATGGCGAGGAAGATGCAGGCCGGGATCAGGAAGACGATGAGGCCGATGATATCGATCCAGAGCCGCGCGCGATCCGAGACCGAGCCGTAGATCAGGTCGACGCGCACATGCTCATTGTTCCGCAGCGTGTGGGCGGCGCCGAGCACGACGACATAGCCGAAGAGATACCATTGGATCTCCAGCCAGCCATTCGAGCTGTAATTGAACGTGTAGCGGACGATGGCATTGCCTGCGCTGATCAGGCAGCAGAAGAGCACCATGTAGTCTGCAATCTTGCCAATGACTTGGCTGAATCGATCGATCAGCCGGCTGACACTCAACAGAGCCGCCATCTCTTCTCCCCGTATTGCCTTTGCGGCAAGTTCTCCTCGTTGTAATTTGTGTAAACGAGGGTTCCCTAAAATGAAAGATGAAATGGCCCGTGTAGGAGTTTAGTCGTAGGCGCCATGGTTGTGGCCACTGAGGGCTCGCCGGTATGCGGCCGATGCCGACCCTAATATAAGTCAAGAATAATGCATCTCCCGGATGTGTATTCGCACTCCGTTTTTGAAATACGCCCCGGAGTTTTAGAAAAACCAGCCAAATACATAGGGTTCATGCAATCAAATTTTAAAGGGTTCTGAGTATCGTGCCCGCGCACAGGGAAAATATGGATGAAGCCACATAACCCGAACCGGGTCCCGAAGGATGTGTACCTGTCGTTCGTGAGTTCCCTCTTCGGGAACCGCATGACGCTTGTGGCCGGTGTCGTGGTTCATGCTGTCGCTTTCGCCGCAGTGGCGGCAAAAGCCGATGCCCCGCTCTATTATCTGCTGGCGCTCGCATTTCTCATCATTTTCGCCGGACGCATGTTCAGCTTCCGCCAGTTCGACAAGCTGGACAAGCAATCGCTGACCCGTGCCGATATCGAGCGCTGGGAGACGATCTACGTCGCCGGAGCGACCTCGACTGCCGCCATTCTCGGCATCGGCAGCGGCTACGCCATTTTCATCCTCAAGGAGCCTTTCGCCGAACTCGCGTGTATCGCCGTGACGATGGCGTCGATGGTATCGGTGGTCGGGCGCAACTATGGTTCTCAGCGGGCGATCGACCTGCAAACGCTTGCCTGTTGCCTGCCGATGATCGTCTGCAGCCTGATGGCGCTGGATTTCTACCGCGCTATCCTCTCGGCCTTCCTCATTCCTTTCGGCCTGACGACGCGGGCGATGGCAAACGGTGTGCGCGAGTTTCTCTACGAAAATGTCATCGCCCACCGGCAGATCTCGCTGATTGCCGACCGGTTCGATACGGCGCTCAATAACATGCCGCATGGCCTTGTGATGGTCGATCCCGGCAACCGGATCCAGGTGATCAACCGCAAGGCCTGTGAGCTCCTGAAGATCGGCGACCCTGACAGACTGAAGGATCGGGATCTCGGTGCGGTGCTGCGCTATGGCGCCCGCTACAGTTTCATGGATTCCTCGCAGCCCGATCTCATTCTGCGCCAGCTGTCGCAGGTGGCGGAAGGCAGCATGTCGCGGGTGCTGATCCACTTGCCCGAGGACCTGTCGCTGGAGTTCTCTGCCAAGCGCCGGGTCGATGGCGGCGCGGTGCTGATCTTCGAGGATGTGTCGAGCAGAGTGAAGGCGGAGCAGAAGATCCTGCACATGGTCCGCTTCGATGCGTTGAGTGGCCTGCCGAACCGCGAATATTTCGGCCAACTCGTCCAGGATTATCTTGGCCGCCATCCGCGCCGCAAAGGCCCGCTTGGCTTCATGGTCATCGATATCGACGAGTTCAAGCATGTCAACGACATGCGCGGCCACATCACTGGCGACAAGCTGCTCTGTGCCATCGCCGAACGGGTGAAGGAGAAGGCCGGGAGCGCGATCGTCGGGCGCCTGATGGGCGACCAGTTCGTGATCTTCTTCCCGCATGCCAAGAGCCGGGACGCGCTCGAAGGCGAAATGCGGGGCATGCATGCCGCGATCCAGGGGCACTACGAGGCCGACGAGGTGACTTTCCTCATCTCGCTCAGCGCCGGTTATGCGGTGCTGGAAGGCAATGCGTTCGCAATGGACGAATGGAGCATCAAGGCCGATCTGGCGCTGTTCGAGAGCAAGTCGCGTGGACGCGGCGGTATCGCAGGTTTCGAACACGAGATGGATGGCCGCTATGTCGAGCAGCAGAAGCTGAAGGCCGATCTTCGCGATGCCGTCGTGGCGGGCGCGTTGAACGCCGTCTACCAGCCGATGTACAAGACCGACGGAACGCGGATCGAATGCGCCGAGGCGCTGGCGCGCTGGGTGCATCCCGAACGGGGTTCGATCCCGCCCGATGTGTTCATCCGGCTTGCCGAGGAGATGGGCATCATCTCCGATATCACCCGCTTCATCCTGCTGCGCGCCTGCGCCGACTGCATGACCTGGCCGGAGCATATCGCCGTCTCCGTCAACCTTTCGGCGCGTGACCTGCGTGACAACGATATTCTCTCGCTGGTCTCCGAGGCGCTGTCGCGAACCGGTCTGCCACCCGCGCGCCTGCATCTGGAAGTGACCGAAAGCTGCCTGATCGACGAGCCGGCGGCGGTGCGCGCCATCCTTGCGGAACTGCGCTCGCGCGGCATCACCATCGCCATCGACGATTTCGGCACCGGGTTCTCCAGCCTCAGCTATCTCGACACGCTGCCGCTCGATATCGTCAAGATCGACCGTTCCTTCGTGCGCAACATCGTGCAGGATACCCGCAGGCTGAAGCTGCTGCGTGGCACGGTCAATCTGGCGCGCGAGCTTGGTTTGAAGATCGTTGTCGAGGGTGTCGAGACGGCAGATCAGCTTGCCATCCTCAACAAGCAGCGCAGCGCCGATCTGATCCAGGGCTACGTCTTCTCGCAGCCTGTTCCATCGCAGAACATCGGCATTCTTTCCGCGAATCTGCGTCCAGCAGCGCGCCGCAAGACCGGCGCCGCCTGATTTCCCCTCAGAATTCAGGGGTATAGCGACCATAACCGCGGCGGCCGTTAACCTTAACGATTCAAATGTGATTAACATTGTCTGCAATCATTGCGCGAGAACGGGCGGTATGCTTAATGATCCGTTAACAAGCGGTGAGCACGATGGCAGACGGTTTTTCGACGACCAGCGATTTCAGCAGGAAGCTGATGGAAATACTCGACCACGTCGAGTACCGGCGCATTGAAAGCACCGAGGATATGGAAGATGTGGAGCGCTTGCGCTTCCGGGCCTATAAGGCGCGCGAAGTGCTGCCGGTCGCGGCCACCACGCTGATCGATGACGTCGATTTCGACCGTCAGGCCTATGTCTTCGGGCTGTACTATTATGAAGAACTGGTCAGCACGATCCGCATCCATCACGTGACGCCCGATCATCGCGTTTCGCAGTCGGGCGGCATCTTTCCCGGCGAAATGGATGCCTTTCTCGATGCCGGAATGACGCTGATCGATCCGGCCCGGTTTGCGGCCGACCCCGAAGCGGCCGCTGAGCTTCCCTGGCTGCCTTATCTGACACTGCGCCCGAACATCGTTGCGGCTGCGCATTTCCGCGCCGACCGCGTATTGCAGCATGTGCGCCCGGCCCATGCTGCCTTCTACAAGCGGGTTTTCTACGCCGATACCGTCGTCGCGTCGCGGATGGCCGATATCTACGGCTTCGACCTGACGCTGATGGCAACCAATGTGCTCGAAGTCGGACGCAAGCTGCTGACGCGCTATCCGTTCTTCATGTCGAGCGCCAGCGAGCAGCGCATGATGTTCGGCCGGGTCGCGGATCAGGGACCGCCGGCACTGACCATCATCCCAACGGCGCGCTTCGTGCCCGAGGGCGAGCTTGGCACCGATCTGCCGCTCTGAGGCTATGGCGCAAGAAAGCCGTTTCCGCGTACTGCATGTGGCATTGTCATGCATTGCGCTTTCCCGAAGCTTTGTGTAAGCCCTGAACAGGGATTGATCCGTTGCAAGCGCTGCTGATCATGGCATTCAGGCGGTCTGCCGCACTGTGCGGACCGGGCATTTGAGGGAGACGATATTCATGGCCGAACATCACACCGGACCCGTCGAAGTTGGCGCGCCGATGGACTACAAGGAACATGAGGCCACGTACAATACGTTCATCGCTGCCGCAAAGTACGGCACGATGTTCCTCGTCGCCCTGCTGCTCGGTATGACGGCTGGTTTCTTCACCGGCGGCGGCCTACTCGGCGGCATCCTGGTTTTCCTTATCATTCTCGTCGCCGGTCTGGTCCTGCTGCGTTGATCGCGGCAGGGAGGGGCGATTTTCCAAAGATTTTCTGACGCTTGGCCATAAGCGGGGAGACCCGCGGCGGTCTGGCTGACCCGGAGGAGGGGGCAGTTGGGCACTATCGTATTCGTCGCGCGTGAAGCGGCGGACTTGGAGACGCGCGTATCTGCGTCACCCGAGACCGTCAAGAAGATGAAGGGCCTCGGCTTCGACGTGATCGTCGAGGCGGGGGCGGGTGGCCTGTCGCGTATCCCGGACGGGGAATTCGAGGCTGCCGGTGCCAGAATCGGCACGGCTGCCGATGCCGCTTCGGCCGACGTTGTCCTGAAGGTGCGCCGCCCGGCTGCGGCGGAGATTGCCGGATACAAGAGCGGTGCTGTCGTCATCGCCATCATGGATCCCTACGGCCATGACGAGGCGATTGCCGGCATGGCAAGTGCCGGTCTTTCCGCCTTCGCCATGGAACTGATGCCGCGCATCACCCGCGCCCAGTCGATGGACGTGCTCTCCTCTCAGGCCAATCTCGCCGGTTATCAGGCGGTCATCGAGGCAGCGGCGGTCTATGACCGGGCGATGCCGATGATGATGACGGCGGCAGGCACGGTGCCGGCCGCCAAGGTCTTCGTCATGGGCGCCGGTGTTGCCGGCCTGCAGGCGATCGCCACTGCGCGCCGTCTGGGTGCCGCGGTTTCGGCCACCGACGTTCGCCCGGCCGCCAAGGAGCAGGTCGCCTCGCTCGGCGCCAAGTTCATCGCCGTCGAGGACGACGAGTTCAAGGCCGCCGAAACGGCTGGTGGCTATGCCAAGGAAATGTCGAAAGCCTATCAGGCGAAGCAGGCGGCACTGGTTGCCGAGCATATCACCAAGCAGGACATCGTCATCACCACGGCGCTGATCCCCGGCCGCCCGGCGCCGCGCCTCGTGACGCGCGAGATGCTGAAGGCGATGAAGCCCGGCGCCATCGCCGTCGATCTCGCGGTCGAACGTGGCGGCAATATCGAGGGTGCGGTGGCCGATCAGGTGGCCGAGGTCGAAGGCGTCAAGGTCATCGGCTATGCCAACATGGCAGGCCGTGTCGCGGCCAGCGCTTCGGCGCTCTATGCCAAGAACCTCCTGACGTTCCTGGAGACCATGGTCAACAAGGACACGAAGACGGTGGTCATCAATCTCGACGACGAGCTGATCAAGGCGACGATGCTGACTTATGCCGGCGATGTCGTGCATCCGGCATTCGGCGGCGCCAAGAAGGGGGATAACTGATGGCCAGTGAAGCAATGGACAAGGCCCTCGAGCAGCTCGACCAGGCCGTCACGGCGGTGGCAACGGCTGCGGCGCACGCGCCTGAAGTCGCCAGTGCGGCGACAGGCGGGGCGATCGATCCTTTCGTCTTCCAGCTGGCGATCTTCGTGCTGGCGATCTTCGTCGGCTACTACGTCGTCTGGTCGGTGACGCCGGCGCTGCATACGCCGCTGATGGCAGTGACCAATGCCATCTCCTCGGTCATCGTCGTCGGCGCACTGCTCGCGGTCGGCATCTCGGCCAGCGGTCTGGCAACCGGCTTCGGCTTCGTCGCGCTGGTTCTCGTCTCGGTCAATATCTTCGGCGGCTTCCTCGTCACGCAGCGCATGCTGGCGATGTACCGCAAGAAGGACAAGTGAGGCCGGACGCATGACCAATATCGCAGCTTTCCTCTACCTCGTCTCCGGCGTGCTGTTCATCCTGGCGCTCCGCGGTCTGTCCCATCCCGCCACCAGCCGCAAGGGCAATCTCTACGGAATGATCGGCATGGGGATCGCCATCCTCACGACGCTGGTGCTGGCAACGCCGTCCTTCATCGGCTTCGTGCTGATCGTGCTCGGCCTGGCGATCGGCGGCGGTGCCGGCGCCTATATCGCCCGCGTCATTCCGATGACCTCGATGCCGCAGCTGGTTGCCGGCTTCCACTCGCTGGTCGGCCTTGCCGCCGTGCTCGTTGCAGCATCGGCGCTCTATACGCCGCTCTCATTCGGCATCGGCGATATCGGCTCGATCCATACCGAAGCGCGTGTCGAGATGGCGATCGGTGCGGCCATTGGCGCGCTGACCTTCACCGGCTCGATCATCGCCTTCCTGAAGCTCGACGGGCGGATGTCCGGCAAGCCGATCATGCTGCCGTTCCGCCACGTCATCAACGCCGCTCTGCTGGTGCTGATCGTCTTCTTCATCATCGGCCTTGCCGTCACCGAAAGCCATTTCGACTTCTGGGCGATCATCGTGCTGGCGCTGGCGCTCGGCGTGCTGCTGATCGTGCCGATCGGCGGCGCCGACATGCCCGTCGTCGTCTCGATGCTCAATTCCTATTCGGGCTGGGCGGCAGCCGGCATCGGCTTCACGCTCGGCAATCTGGCGCTGATCATCACCGGCGCGCTGGTCGGCTCGTCGGGTGCGATCCTCTCCTACATCATGTGCAAGGGCATGAACCGCTCCTTCGTCTCGGTCATTCTCGGCGGCTTCGGCGGCGAGACATCGGGCGGCGCGGCGGACAATTCCGACAAGACGGTCAAGCTCGGCTCAGCCGAGGATGCCGCCTATCTGATGGCCAATGCCTCGAAGGTGATCATCGTGCCGGGCTACGGCATGGCGGTGGCACAGGCCCAGCATGCGCTGCGCGAGCTTGCCGACAATCTCAAGAAGGCCGGTGTCGAGGTGAAGTACGCGATCCATCCGGTGGCGGGCCGCATGCCCGGCCATATGAACGTGCTGCTGGCCGAGGCCAATGTTCCCTATGACGAGGTCTTCGAACTCGAGGACATCAATTCGGAATTCGCGCAGGCAGACGTTGCCTATGTCATCGGCGCCAACGACGTTACCAACCCGGCTGCGCGCGACGACAAGACCTCGCCGATCTACGGCATGCCGATCCTCGACGTCGACAAGGCTAAGACCTGCATCTTCGTCAAGCGCTCGCTCGGCTCCGGCTATGCCGGCATCGACAACACGCTGTTCTACAAGGATGGCACCATGATGCTGCTCGGCGATGCTAAGAAGGTCACCGAAGAGATCAACAAGTCGATCGGTCATTGATTGGTTTGAACGCTACTGTGCGGAAAGAGCCCGGTTTCGCCGGGCTCTTTGCTTTTGTGGCCTAGGCACAGAAAAGGCCTGCCGCGGCAGGCCTTTTCCTCGCCGCTGAACCCTTGATCAGGTCGCAGCGGGCGCCAGCGTCATTTTCTCCACACCGACAGCGAGATTGAGCCCCTCTTGGGCCTGAATGTTCAACGGCTGCAGCATGAAGGATTGGTTTGTGCCGCCGGCAATCACCTTGGCGCCGGCCCCAGCGCCGAAGCTGGCATCGGCGCCGACGCCGTAATATTCGCCGGCAAGCGCGAATTGCGGGAAGTCAGTGCCTGTCTTGGCCAGCACCTGCCAGATCATCACGCTCTTGCCGGTCTGGCCTATATCGATGCCGTATTTTTCGATCTTGCCTGCGTAGACGGCCTTCGCACCGCCGCCTGCCGGCGTGTAGGTGCAGATAAGGTTCTTCTCGGACTTGATGATGAGACCCTGACCACCGTCCGAACCGCAGACGAGGCGCCCGAGGCTGACATAGTCTGCAGCTGCCGCCGGTGTGGCGCAGGCTGCAGCGGTCAGCGCGGCGGCTGCGATCATCGTTTGCTTGAACATGGTCCTTCTCCTTTGGATGACCTGTTCGAAACGGGCGGCGCTTTTGATTGTTCCCGCCGGCTCTAATCGCGGGCCAGCGTGCTGCGGGTCGCCGTCAGCACCCAGAGCAGGCCTTCCGCCAGGTAATCGACCTGAACGGTGCCGCGGAAGGCCGCTGCGGCATGCATCTTGATGACCGTCGTGCCGAATCCGGAGCGCTCCGGCACTTTCACCGCCGGTCCGCTCAGTTCCCGCCAGATGAACCGCAGCATCGGTTCCGTCTGGTTTTCCACTTCGACCTCCTCCCAGGAGAAGGTCACGCGTCCCTCGGGGATCGACAGGGCGCCGTATTTCACGGAGTTGGTCGCCAGCTCATGCAGCGTCAGGCCGAGATTCTGGACTGCCTCGGGCTTCAGCATGAAGTCCTTGCCAACGATTTCGATTTGCTCGACGGCCTGCGGGAAGGCGTCGAGATGGATATCCACCACCCGCCGCAGCGAGGCGCCGGCCCATTGTTCGCTGGTCAGGAGCTCGATCGACCGCACCAAGCCATCCAACCGCTCGGCAACTGCTGCCTGGAAACCCTCGACGCTGTCGGCCTGCTTCGCAAGCTGGCGCATCATCGCCTGGGCCAGCGTCAGCAGGTTCTTGGTGCGATGAACCAGTTCGTTCATGACGAAATGCAGCCGGTCCTCGGTCTGGCTGCGATCGAAGGAGGCGTTGGACAGCGCGACGGCCACCTGGTTGGCCTCGACGACGCTGGTATCGATCGGCGCGACGATGTGGCCCTCGCCCATGCGGTTTGCCATCTCGGCGATATCGCGGATTGTCGTGCGCACCTGACGGGCCACGGCATAGGCGGCGAAAACGGCGACGGCGAGGAGGGCAATGCCGCCGATGATCAGAAAGCGCCAGGTCGTCAGGATGGATGCCTGCGCTGTGGAAATCGGCCCCCAGATTACCGTCTTCCATGACCAGCCGGGGATCTGCGCGTAGCCGAGCAACTGGTCGGGCAGGATCTTGCGGTCCTCGAAGACGCCGCGGGACGCGATGAGCGAAGGCAGGATACGCGGGTCAAAGGCGGTGCCTGGTTCGATGGCGAAGGGCCCGCCCGAGGCGACGACGTGCCCGGACTGGTCGATGACGGCTGCCGACCATCCGGCCGCAAGGCCTTCCGGCTGCAGCATCTTCGCCAGGTCCTTGGCGTTCTGGGTGATGATCAGCGCCGCTGCGTTGCCGGTTTGGACCGGCATGGTGACGTTGTAGACCCACTCGCCGCTGGTGCTGCCCTGGAAAACGTTGGAGGCCTCGATCCGGCCGCTATCCATGGCGTATTTGAGCGCCGTGAGATTGCTCATCTTGCCGAGCTGCGTGCCAAAATCGCGGCGGGTATTCAGCAGCTGCTGGCCGTCCTTGTCGGTGGCGATGACATAAAGCGTATCGCCGCGCAGCGCCGTTTCGGTGCGCTGGTGGAAGGATGCGTAGTCATTGTGCTCAAGCTCCGGCGAGGTGGCGAGCAGGCGGAGCGTGGTGGCCATATCCTGCAATTGCCGGTCGACGGAGCGGGAGAGGGCGAGCGCATCCTGCGCCGTCTCGCGGCGCAGCGTGTCGCGCTGGTTGTCCTCCAGCTGCAGCAGCAGAAGCGTCACGAAGGCGAAGATCGGCACGGCGATGGCGACGGCCATCGCAACCAGGTAGGTGCCGATCGTGGCCTTTGGAAACATGCGGGAACGCAGGCTCATCGGCAGGCTCTTCCACCTAGCCGGCACACACGGAATCCGGAACTTTTTCCAACAGATAGGAAAGCAGAAAACTGCATTGCCGCCATCGCCCTGAACGCGTTCTGATTCCCGATAGCCTGCTATCGATGCAGGGTCATGTTAGGGGGTGGGGGATGGGGTTGCAACCTCCTAAATGAAGGTGACGGCTTTGTCGCATTTCGTACCAACGCTCACGCAAAACGCGCCAGGCGGAACGGTTCAAGGTCGCTTTCGGTCTCGCCTGTGAGAATTTCGCTTGCTGCCAGCAGCCCGGCAAGCGGTGCCAAGGTTACGCCCGAATGCATCACGGCCACGTAGAGCCCCGGGCAGCCGCCGTTGCCGATGATCGGAAAACCATCCTTTGGCGTCGGGCGGTAGCCGACGGTGAAGAGTTCCATGGTCAGGTTCTCGCTGCTTGCGAGATTGGCCTTCACCTTGGCGAACAATGTGGCGGCGGTCGATTTGTGATCCGCGCCGGGCTCGCTGCCGCCGAAGTCGCTGCCGGCGATAATGCGGCCCTCGGCGGTCTGGCGCATGTGGAGCTCGGGCGCGATGACCAAGCCGGTCAGGCGCTTTTCGAATGGCCGGGAATGAACGATCAATCCTGCAGGTGCATCGATCGGCAGCGTGATCCCCGCCGAAGCTGCAATCGGGACAGCGCCTGCTCCGGCGGCCAAAACCACGTGGTCGGCCTCAACGATGCCTGTCGACGTGACGACGCCGGCAATGCCTTCACCGCGCCGCAGGAGGCCGCGCACGGCGGCGGTGACGAATTTTGCGCCGCGCGCCCCGGCATCAGCCAGCATCAGGCGGGCGGCCGCGACCGGCTCGACGGCGCCTTCTTCGGCGATGCTGAGCGCGGTCTCGGGCAGCTGTGTCAGGAAGGGTTCGCGCGCGGCGATCCCGGCTTTGCCGATTCGCTCGATGCCATAGCCCCACTGCGCATGCTGGGTCTCATAGGCGAGCAGCTCGTCTTCAGGCAGATCCCAGCATATGCCGCCACACCAGGAGAGCGGCAGGCCGGGTAGTTCGGTGGCCAGACGCTTCCACTCTGTCATCGAGCGGCGGCGGAAGCGGAAATAGAATTCGGGATTGCCCCAGCTGGCATTGATCCAGGCGAAGGAATTGGGTGTTGCAACACCGCCGGTGTCTTCGGCGATCACGGTGACGTCGGCGCCGTCGCGGGTGAGGTGCCAGGCGATGGAGGCGCCGATGATGCCGGCACCGGCGACGATCACATGCTGTTTCGCCGCCATGGTGCCGTCTCCAATGCTTCAGGATCAGCCGTTGCTGCTGGGAGCGCCGAGCCGGGCCATGCCGTCTCGCGCCGGCTGGTATTTCGGGTCGAGGCCGACGGCGTGGCGATAGCTGCGCATCGCCTTGTCCTTGTCGCCGCGGCGTTCGTAGACCAGCGCCTGGTTGGCCCAGGATTCGGCAACGTTGCCGTTGAGTTCGATCGCGTGGTTGAAATCGGCGAAAGCGTTATCGTCGTCGTTCAGCGCGATATACGAGATACCGCGGCCGTTATACGGCTCGGGCGAATTCGGAGAAAGCGAGATCGCCTTCGAGAAGTCGTCGATTGCCTTGTCCTGCTGATTGCGCTTCTGGAAGATCAGGCCGCGATTGTGATAAGCACGCCCGTCGGTGGTGCCGAGCTGGATCGCCTTCGAGAAGTCGTTGAAAGCCGGGTCGTCCTGGCCTGCCTGGCGGTAGACATTGCCGCGGCCGATATAGGCGACGTCGTAATTCGGGTTGATCTGCAGGGCGGCATTGTAGTCGCCGATCGCCTGCTGCTGCTGGCCCATGTTGCGATAAACAAGCGCGCGGTTGGCATAGGCCTGGAAGAAGCGCGGGTTGATCTGCAGGGCCGTGTTGAAGTCGTTCAGCGCAGCCTTGAACTGGCCGGCGCGGCCATAGGCCGAACCACGGACGTTGTAGCCTTCCGGATCGCGTGGATTGGCGTTGATGACCGAAGTCAACGAGGCGATGTTCCCTTCCGAGCCCTGGGCCTTGTCGATGCGGATAACGGCATCGGAGGTGTTTTCGGTCTGGCAGCCGGCAAGGCCGACCGCGGCAAGAACCGCCAACATCGGCAGAAGCGGCGCCTTGGGCGCGCGCAAGGACCGGGACGAAGAGAACAAGAAATCAGCCATTCGTGCGCTTTCCCCATGCGTCATGTCCGAGGGCGAACGGACATGCGATCTTCAGCGGCAAATTAAAAAGGCGGCGGCGACACCAATCGCCCCCGCCAACATGCATCTGAAAACGTCGAAATAACGACGGACACGCCTTAGCGTGCAACCAGACCTTCGCGCTGTGCCCGCTTGCGAGCCAGCTTGCGAACGCGGCGAACGGCTTCAGCCTTTTCGCGAGCGCGCTTCTGCGACGGCTTTTCGTAGTAATCGCGCATCTTCATTTCGCGGAAAATACCTTCGCGCTGCATCTTCTTCTTGAGAGCGCGGAGAGCCTGGTCAACATTGTTATCGCGGACGAGTACCTGCACGAGAATCACGTTCCTTTGGTTTTGGTTGCGCCATGAGGCGACGCAGCGCCAGAGGCAAAAACATAACGTTCGCGCGGCGAGAGCCTTGCGATTGGTGATGCGGGATATCAGATCGCTTTCTGGAAGTCCAGCCGGGATGTGGACTGGTGTGGAAAAAATGGCGGATAGAGCCGCCAGGTGCGCCGCCTACCCATCCATAAGGGCGAGTGGCCATTGATGCGAAAGCGTCGTAAATTCGCTGCCGCCGCGTGGCTCCATCTCAAGAGCGCTGCATGTTCATGACGCGTACGCAGCAAATCGGCGTTCTCATCGGTCTGTTGATCGTCGCGGCGCTGACGGCCCTTCGGGCGGGCGACCCTTCGCTGCTGCGGCAGGCGCGGGATGTCACTTTCGATGAGTATCAGCGGATCGCGCCGCGGCCATTCAAGCCGGTGCCTGTGCACGTGATCGATATCGACGAGGCGTCGCTCAAGGAGTTCGGGCAATGGCCCTGGCCGCGCGACCGGCTCGCGCATCTGGTCGAGCGTCTTTCCGAAATGGGTGCCGCAGCGATCGCTTTCGACATGCTGTTTGCCGAGCCGGACCGGCTTTCACCGCGGGCGATCGCCGCGGACGCCGAAGGTATTGACCCGGCCGTGATCGCGAAACTGCCCGACAACGACCAGATCTTCGCCGATTCGATCGCTTCCAGGCCTGTCGTGCTCGGCTTCGGTCTTTCCAACGAAGGTGACTACCGTCCGCCGGTAAAGGCTGGTTTTGCCTTTACCGGTGAAGATCCGGCGGCGGCACTTCCGCATCTTGCGGCGGCAACGCCGCTTCGGCCGGGGCTGGAGAAGAATGCCGCCGGGATCGGGCACATCAGCCTCAATCCCGGCAATCCTTCGCCGGTGGTAAGGGCCGTCCCGCTGTTCCTCAGTGATGGTAGCCAGTTCTATCCCAATCTCGCCATGGAAGCGTTGCGGGTGGCTCAGGGCGCATCGACCTATGTGCTGGCCGGCGCTCCCGGGGTTGCCGGGGTGATGACCTCGGCGAAGATCGGTGATTTCGTCGTACCGGTGACGGCCGCAGGCGAACTCTGGCTTTACGTCACGCCCGACCGGGCGGAACGCTATATCTCTGCGCGGCTGATTCTCGATGGCACCGGGCCGCCAGCCGCCGTCGCCGAGGCGATCAACGGCAGCATTCTCTTCATCGGCACATCTGCTGCCGGCCTGCAGGATATCCGCACCACGGCACTCGGCGAAAATGTGCCCGGCGTATCGCTGCATGCGCAGACGGTGGAGCAGATCCTCTCTGGTCACTTCCTGTCGCGGCCGGATTGGGCCGATGGGTTGGAGATCCTGGCGATCGCCGTACTCGGGACGCTGCTGGTATTCATAACCACCTTCGTCAGCCCGGCCGTTGCGCTCGCCTGCGGGCTGGCGATCACGGCGCTGGCGCTGGTCGCGTCCTGGTTCTGCTTCTCGGCGCTCGGCCTGCTGCTTGATCCGCTGGCGCCAATCCTCGGCGGCTCGATCACGCATTTCGCGGCGACATCGTTCCGTATTCTCGTCATCGACCGGGAGAGGCGGGAGGTGCGACGCGCCTTCGGTCATTATCTCTCGCCGTCGCTGCTTTATAGAATAGAGCACACGCGTGATGCGCTGCGCCTCGGTGGCGACGACCGGGAGTTGACCGTGATGTTCGTGGATGTCCGCGACTTCACCGAGATCAGCGAGCGGCTTCCACCAACCGCTGTTGTCCACTTTCTGAATACGCTGCTCGATGCCTTGAGCCACCACGTGATCGCAAACGAAGGCACGCTCGACAAGTTCATTGGCGATTCGATCATGGCCTTCTGGAATGCGCCCGTCGATGTGGCCGATCACGAGGCGAAGGCGGTGCGTGCAGCGCTGGCGATGCGCGAGACGCTCGCCCGGCTGAACGCCGACGATGCCTTCGGTTTCGGCCCGGATCAGAAAGTTGGCATCGGCATCGGCATCCACACCGGTGTCGCCTGCGTCGGCAACATGGGGGCGGAAACGCGTTTCAACTATTCGGCCGTCGGCGACGCGGTCAATGTCGCGGCGCGTATCGAATCCTCCTGCAAGGAGGTCGGTTTCGACATTCTGATTTCGGAGGAAACCGCCAAGCGTCAGCGCGAGATGGCGCTGCTGGAGGCTGGCGCGGTGGGGCTGAAGGGGAAAAGCACGCGGACCGAACTCTTCGCCGTCGTCGGCGGCCCGACGCTAGCCGGGTCGGCCGACTTCACCGAATTGCGTCTGCTGCATGCGGAACTGCTCTCGGCGTTGCGGAGCCGCTCGCCAGCGCTCCGGCGGATCGCCGGCGCGATCAGGTTGAAAGCCAGGGCCGTGTCGCCGCATCTGCCGGATTTCTACCGCAAGCTCGCCCGCCGTGCCGATCATTTCCGTGATGCGCCACCGGCGCCGCATAAACGGCAGATCATCCAATCCTAACGGCCGCGGCTCCAGTTGCCGCGATCCCTTCCGTCCCGATTGCCGCCCCTGTCACCGCGATCGCCATCGTGGTCGCGGGTACCGTGTCCGCGGCCATGGCCGTGATCATCGCCGCCGTGATCGTGACCACCCGGGCTATCCGGTCGATCCGGTCGATCCGGTCTATCAGGTCTATCAGGTCTATCAGGTCTGTCTGGCCGATCTGGCCGATCCGGTCTGTCGGGTCTGTCCGGCCGGTGCGGTTTGTCAGGCTTGTCCGGTTTGTGGGGCCTATCCGGCTTGTCCGGCTTGTCCGGCTTATGGGGCTTGTGAGGCTTATCCGGTTTTGACGGTTTCTCCGGTGGAACCGGCGGAGGCGGTGGCGGCGGGGCCAGGCGGGGAGCGGGGGCCACCGGGTCGCGCCGGTCCTGCAATGCGGCGCTCATGCCGCAGCTGGTGCCGAGCATGCCCGAGAGACGCTGACTGCCGGACAGAAACGGAAGGGCGCGATTGGTGCCGAGCGTCTGCAGCACGCTGCGATCGACATGCTTAACGTCGGTCATGCCGCCGCTGCGGTCGGCGATCACGCAGTCGCAGCGCCGCGTCAGCTGCCGGCAGCCGCCAGGTCCGCAGAATTGCGCCGCGCCGTTCAGAAGCACGACGGCCGTCGTGCCATCCGGACCGACGAAGAAATCGAAGGCGGTGCCCCTGACGCCGATTGTTCCGGCAGGGGTTAGGATCTGGTAGGCCGAGGACTTGGAGCTGCCGCTGATCCAGCGGAACGTGCCCTTTGCAGCCTTGATACTAAGACGCTTCACGGAATCGCTGTCGTCGAAGACATAGCGGTCGATGACGACGGATGAGCCCCAGCCGACAGCAAGTTTCGTTCCGTCGCGGAAGACGAACTGCCCCAGGCCCGATTGCGAGGTGCGGATGCGATCGTCGCGATAGACGGCGGAGTTGACTTCGAGTGGCCCCTGTTCGCCGGTCACTGCGGTCTTGATCTCCACAGCTTCGCCCACGGCTTCCGCCGCCGCGGCCGTTACCGGGATCAATGACGTAAAACCGAGTGCCGCAATTGCGGCACATCGCAAAAACCACATGAAATATCCCTCACATATATGGATATTAGCATGTGCTTCACCGCGCGGTCTGCCTGCCCTCTTGGGTTAACCCCAGGCAGGGACTGCATTTACGCGGAACCGGATGGTGTCAGGCACGCGGCACGATCTTGCGCATGTCAAACAAAAGCCGTTCCGCGTCGCAAAAGAAACGTTGTGCCGCTTTTGGATTTGCGATTTGTATGGCCACGAAGAAGAATGCCTGTCCCTAAGGAGATGATGGCGGATGCGGAAATACTCGGTCTTTGCCGTTGCGAGAGAAGCCCTCCGAGCCCACAAGGGTTGGGAGAAGCAGTGGACTTCGCCTGAACCGCGCGCGGAATACGACGTCATCATCGTCGGCGGTGGCGGTCATGGTCTTGGTGCCGCCTATTACCTTGCCAAGGAGCACGGCATTACCAATGTCGCGGTGCTCGAGAAGGGCTGGCTCGGCGGCGGCAATACCGGCCGCAACACGACCATCATCCGCTCGAACTATCTCTATGAAGAGAGCATGCATATCTACGAGCATTCGATGAAGCTCTGGGAGAACCTCTCCCAGGACCTCAACTACAATGTGATGTATTCGCCGCGCGGCGTGATGATGCTCTCGCACAATGTTCACGACCAGCAGTCCTTCAAGCGGCACATCCATGCGAACCGCCTCTACGGCATCGATAATGAATGGCTGACGCCGGAGCAGGCGAAGGCCTATTGCCCGCCGCTCGATATTTCGGCGAGCGCCCGCTACCCGATCAACGGCGCCGCCCTGCAGCGCCGCGGCGGTACTGCGCGTCACGATGCGGTTGCCTGGGGTTACGCACGCGCCGCTTCCGATCGCGGCGTCCACATCATCCAGAATTGCGAAGTCACCGGCATCCGCCGCGGCCCGGATGGCCGTGTCGCCGGTGTCGAGACCACCAAGGGCTATATCGGCGCGAAGAAGATCGGCGTTTCCGCTGCCGGTCACTCGACCGTCGTCATGAACATGGCGGATGTCCGCGTTCCCCTGCAGTCCAGCCCGCTTCAGGCGTTGGTTTCCGAGCCGTTGAAGCCGATCTTCCCCTGCGTCGTCATGTCGAACACCGTGCATGCCTATATTTCGCAGTCGGACAAGGGTGAGCTGGTCATTGGTGCCGGTACGGACCAGTACAATTCCTACTCGCAAACCGGCGGCCTGCAGATCATCACCCATACACTGGACGCCATATGCGAACTCTTCCCGATGTTCCGCCGCGTCAAGATGATGCGGCAGTGGGGCGGTATCGTCGACAACACGCCGGATCGTTCGGCGATCCAGTCGAAGACGCCGGTACCGGGGCTCTACGTCAACTGCGGCTGGGGTACGGGCGGCTTCAAGGCGACGCCGGGTTCGGCGAACCTCTTTGCGCATCTTATTGCTCGCGACGAGGCGCACAAGTTCAATGCCGGGCTGACGCTTGACCGCTTCCGGACCGGCCGCCTCATTGACGAGGCAGCGGCTGCCGCCGTGGCGCACTGATGATTGCGGAAGTCCTTCTTTCGGCGGGACTTGTCATGGGGGCGGTGCCTGCTGGCAATGTCGTGCCGGAAACCGGGGATTTCCGGCTTCAGAAGATCGAGCGGGCAGGGGGCGAAAAGGACTGGCCCTTTGTGGCGGATAGCGGAATGCTGGCCTGCGCCTTCGTTTTCCACCAGCCGGCCGTCTATTTCCTGCCGTCGGAGGGCGGCTCGAAAGACAGGGCCTACGTGATCGATACGGACTTATACGGAATGGCTTTCGCGAATATCGGCATAACGGATGTGTTGAAGCCCTATGAGAATTTCGAGCAGCTGCTCAAACGGATCGGCCCCTATGTCGCGCTTGGCAGGCGGCTTTGCAATCAACCTCCCGGAACCATCGTTTCCGGATCGGAACTCTAAGACAGGTATCACATGCTACTGATCTACTGCCCTTACTGTCAGGAAGAGCGCTCCGAGCTCGAATTCCGCGGCGCCGGCGATGCGCATATCGCCCGCCCAACCGATATCGCGTCGATCTCCGACGAGGCGTTCGAAGAGTATTTCTTCCTGCGCAACAATCCGAAGGGGCTGATCTTCGAGCGCTGGCGGCACATGAACGGCTGTGGCCGCTTCTTCAATGCGGCGCGCGACACGATCAGCGACAAATTCATCAAGACGTACAAGGCAGGCGAGCCGAAGCCTGAGATCGGCGCTGCCGCCGTTCCGCACGCCCCCGTCGAAACCTATGAAGCCGTGGTTGTCGAAGACAACCGAGAGGGAGACGCGAAATGAGCGGCGCGAACCGTATTGCAGGCAAGGGGCGTCTGACGCCTGCCAAGACCGCCCGCTTCACCTTCGACGGCAAGAGCTACACGGCGCTTGAGGGCGACACCGTCGCTTCGGCGCTGATTGCCAATGGCGTGCATCTGGTCGGCCGTTCCTTCAAGTACCACCGTCCGCGCGGCATCCTGTCTGCCGGTGCGGAAGAGCCGAATGCGCTGATCGACGTTGCGCGTGACAGTGCCCGCAAGCAGCCGAACGTCCGCGCAACGGTTCAGGAAGTCTTCGACGGTATGATCGTCAAGTCGCAGAACCGTTTCCCGTCGCTCGCCTTCGATATCGGCGGCGTCAACAATTTGATGTCGCCGTTCTTCGCGGCCGGCTTCTACTACAAGACCTTCATGTGGCCGAAGGCTGCCTGGAAACATGTCTACGAGCCGATGATCCGCCGGGCCGCGGGTCTAGGCGTCGCGCCGGCCGAAGCCGATCCCGATCACTATGCCAGCCGCTACGCGCATTGCGACGTGCTGGTTGCCGGTGCCGGCGTTGCCGGTCTTTCGGCAGCTCTCGCTGCGGCCGAAGCTGGCGCAAACGTCATCCTCTGCGACGAGCAGGCGGATGTCGGCGGCGCGCTGCGTTATGACAGCGGCGTCAAGATCGATGGCGTCGATGGCTATACCTGGGCGCAGCAGACGGCTGCCAAGCTCCGGGCGATGGACAATGTCCAGGTGCTGACCCGTACGACGGCCTTCGGCTACTACAACCACAATTTCGTGGCGCTTGCCGAGCGCGTTACCGACCACGTTTCCAACCCCGGCCGCGAATTGCCGCGCGAGCGCCTCTGGCAGGTGCGTGCCAAGCGGGTTATCCTCGCCAATGGTGCGATCGAGCGCCACATGGTGTTCCCGAACAACGACCGCCCGGGCATCATGCTGGCATCTGCCGCGCGCATGTACCTCAACCAGTACGGCGTGGCCATCGGTGCGAAGGTCGGCGTCTATACCGCGCATGACTCGGCCTATGAGGCTGCCTTCGATCTGAAGCGCGCCGGTGTCGCGATCGCGGCGATCGTCGATTGCCGCCCGCAGCCGGGTGCCGCGGTTCTGGCCGAAGCCCGTTCGCTCGGCATCGAGGTTCTGGCAGGCCATGCGGTGCTCGATACCGCCGGCAAGCTGCGCGTCTCCTCAATGACCGTTGCCCGCAATGGCGGCAGCTCGCCGCGCAAGATCGCCATCGACGCGCTGCTGGTGTCCGCCGGCTGGACGCCCTCGGTGCATCTGTTCTCGCAGTCTCGCGGCAAGGTGAAGTTCGACGTGGAGACCGAGCGGTTCCTGCCGGGGACCTATGCGCAGGAATGCCTCTCAGTCGGCGCCTGCAACGGCACCGACGATCTGCAGCAGACGATCGAAGAATCGCTTGCCGCCGGTGAACTGATGGCGCAGGCATCCGGCAAGCAGGGCAGCGGCAAGATCAGCATCGCTGCTGAGCAGGCTTTCCAGTGGACCGGCGGCATGATCGGCGCCGCTGAAGGTGCCGGCCCCGATACCAGTGCCAAGGCCTTCATCGATTTCCAGCACGACGTCTGCGCCAAGGACATCCGCCTTGCCGTTCGCGAAGGCATGCATTCGATCGAGCACATCAAGCGCTTCACGACGAATGGCATGGCATCCGACCAGGGCAAGCTGTCCAACATGCACGGCCTGGCGATCGCCGCCGAAATGCTGGGCAAGGATATCCCGCAGGTCGGCCTCACCACCTTCCGCGCGCCCTATACGCCGGTCACCTACGGTACGCTGATCGCGCATTCGCGCGGCGAGCTGTTCGACCCGACGCGCAAGACGCCGCTGCACCAGTGGGAAGAGGCGCAGGGTGCGGTGTTCGAGGATGTCGGCAACTGGAAGCGCGCCTGGTTCTATCCGCGTGCGGGCGAGACCATGCATCAGGCCGTTTCGCGTGAGTGCAGGACGGCGCGTGAAGTCGCGGGCGTATTCGACGCTTCGACCCTCGGCAAGATTGAGGTTGTCGGCCCCGATGCCGCCCAGTTTATGAATCTGATGTATACCAACGCCTGGGATACGCTGAAGCCCGGCAAGTGCCGCTATGGCATCATGACCCGCGAAGACGGTTTCGTTTACGACGACGGCGTCGTCGGCCGCCTGAGCGAGGATCGCTTCCATGTGACGACGACGACGGGTGGTGCGCCGCGCGTTCTCAACCATATGGAAGACTACCTGCAGACGGAATTCCCGCATCTGAACGTCTGGCTGACCTCGGTCACCGAACAGTGGGCGGTCATTGCGGTTCAGGGCCCGAAGGCACGCGAGATCATCACTCCGCTCGTCGAGGGCGTCGATATCTCCAACGAAGCCTTCCCGCATATGAGCGTTGCCGAGTGCAAGGTCATGGGCGTTCCGGCACGTCTGTTCCGCGTTTCGTTCACCGGTGAGGCTGGTTTCGAAATCAACGTTCCTGCCGATTACGGTCAGGCCGTGCTCGAAGCCGTCTGGGCCAATGCAGAGCCGTTCGGCGCCTGCGCCTACGGTACGGAAACCATGCACGTGCTGCGCGCCGAGAAGGGCTACATCATCGTCGGCCAGGACACCGACGGCACTGTCACACCTGACGATGCCGGTCTTTCCTGGGCGGTTTCCAAGAAGAAGACCGATTTCGTCGGCATCCGCGGCCTGAAGCGCATCGACCTGACGAAGGAAGGCCGCAAGCAGCTGGTCGGTCTCGTGACAAAGGATCCGAACGTGGTTCTCGAGGAAGGTGCGCAGGTCGTTGCCAATCCGAACGAGCCGAAGCCGATGACGATGCTCGGGCATGTCACCTCGTCCTACTGGTCTGAAAATTGCGGCCGCTCGATCGCCTTCGCGCTCGTTGCCGGCGGCAGGGCGCGGATGGGCGAGACGCTCTACATACCGATGCCCGACAAGACCATTGCCGTCGAGGTGACGGATATGGTGTTCTTTGACAAGGAAGGAGGCCGGATCAATGGCTGAGACCGCAATTCGTAGATCCGTTCTCGCTGGCCGTCATGGCGGCTCCTCGGCCGTCCGGTTGACCTCGGCGGCACCCGCAACGCGGGTGGCGCTGCGGGCACCGCAGGCTTCGCTTCAGGCGCTGTCGGCAGCTCTTGGCGTGACCATCCCGAACGTGCCGAAGACATCCGGCCGTTCCGGTGGACGCTCGGTGCTGTGGATCGGCCCGGACGAATGGCTGGTCATCGACGAAAGCGGTGCCGACCTGATGGCCGCTCTGTCCGGTGTCTCTGAGATGCATTCGGCAACCGACGTCTCGCACCGCAATGTCGGTATCATCGTCTCGGGTCCGGGTGCGGAACTGGCTCTCGCCTCCGGCTGCCCTCAGGACCTGTCACTCGCAACCTTCCCTGTTGGAGCCTGCTCGCGCACGATCTTCGGCAAGGCCGAAATCATCCTCTTCCGCACGGAAGACGATACGTTCCGCGTCGAATGCTGGCGCTCCTTCGCGACCTTTGTCTTCGGTCTTCTCAGCGAAGGTGCCGAGGACGCCGGGCACTAGGGCGGATTGCCGATGCTGCATCATATCTCCCTCGGCGTTTCGGACGTCGAACGTTCGGCGGCATTTTATGATGCTGTTCTTCAGCCGCTCGGCTACGTTCGGGTTTGGGAAGATTTCCGGCCGGGGGAGGCCGGGCAGGCAGTTGGCTACGGTGTGCCGGGTGGTGGCGACAAGCTGGCGCTGAAGCATGTCTCTGAACGGCAGCGTCCTCCCGGTCCGGGCTTCCACCTGGCGGTTGCAGCACCCGATCGCAACGCCGTCGCGCTATTTCACGCGGCGGCCTTGGCTAACGGAGGCAGCGACAATGGACGCCCTGGCCTCAGACCCGACTATGGCGAGCATTACTATGCAGCCTTTATCGTCGACCCTGATGGCCATCATTTGGAAGCCGTATTGAATTCAGCGGATTAAGAACCGCGTCAGTCTCATGCCGCCGGCCGGTCCTTCGGGTCGAACTGAGCAATGGTAATCCAGTTGGCCGTCAGCGCCGGTTTCTTCTCGTTTTCGATTTCGACCGATACTTCATAGGTCGTCATCATCATCGCTGCGCCACGCAGGCGGGCGTCGGCGAGGGTGAAATGGCCGCGGATGCGCGCGCCGGTCTTCACCGGTGACATGAAGCGGATCTTGTCGAAGCCGTAGTTGATGCCCATCGTCTGTTCGCGGATCTTCGGCAGAGCGTCGAAGTTCATCGCCGAGAGCAGCGACAGTGTCAGGAAGCCATGGGCGATCGTTCCGCCGTAAGGGCTTTCGGCGGCCGCGCGTTCGGGATCGGTGTGGATGAACTGGTGGTCGTTGGTGGCGCCGGCAAAGGCATCGATCATCGTCTGATCGACCGTGATCCAATCGGAGATCCCGGTCTTGGTGCCGACGAGACCTTTCACGTCGGCGAGCGCAATTTCCTTACCCATACAATCCTCGTCAAAACAGCCGCGAGCATCAAGCCTTATCGCGCCTTTGTGACGGTTGCGACAAGGATTCGCGCCTGATGACCGGCCAGCTCAATTTTCCAGATAGAACATAGCGCTACGAGCCGGAAGCGATACCGTCTGATCGACTTTTTTGCTGCCGGAACGCGTCAGTTCGCGCCATGCGGCCCCAGCCGGAAGTGTGAACGATACGGGTGCGCTTGCACGGTTGAACAGCACGGAAAGCCGGGTGGTCTTTCGCGCGGTGCCGTCTCGGGTCGCAACCATCATGCCGAAAGAAGAGAGGTTGGGTGTCTCCCATTCCCCTGTGGTCATCGGCTGGCCTGAAGGAGACAACCAGGCGACGTCACCATTGCCGGTGAAGAAGCCGTTTTCGGAAAAGACCGGGAAACGCTTCCTGATCGCGGAGACAAAGGCAGTGTGGGCGATCAACTCGTCATCGAGCGTTTTCCAATCCACCCAGGTGATCTCGTTGTCCTGGCAGTAGGCGTTGTTGTTGCCGCGCTGGCTGCGGCCGCCCTCGTCGCCGGCCGTCAGCATGATGCTGCCGCGGCTGGCGAACAGCGTTGCAATCAGCGCCATCAGGTCGGCACGGCGCCTTGCGATAATGTCTGGATATTTCGTCTCGCCTTCGACGCCGTTGTTCCAGGAATGGTTCTCATTGTGGCCGTCGCGATTGTCCTCGCCGTTTGCCTCGTTGTGCTTGCCGTTATACGAGACGAGGTCTTTCAGCGTGAAGCCGTCATGGGCGGCGAGGAAATTGACGCTGCGGGTCGTCTGACGGCCGTCGCGGCCGAAGATGTCGGAGGAGCCTGCAAGTGCGGTTGCCAGTGGCCCGGTCTTCCAGTCGTCGCCACGCCAGTAGCAACGGATATCGTCGCGGACGTGGTCGTTCCACTCAAGGAAGGCGCCGGGGAAATTGCCGAGCTGATAGCCGCCGGGACCGATATCCCAGGGCTCGGCGATCATGACGCGATCAGCGAGCACGTCGTCGGCTAGGATCGCCGACAGTGTCTCACCGTGACCTTCGAAGCCGGAGGCAGTGCGGCCGAGCACGGGAGCGAGATCGAAGCGGAAGCCATCGATGGCAGCGCCGAGAACGAAATGCCTGAGGCTGTCGATGATCAGCTGGCGGATATAGGGGTGATCGCAGGCGACTGTGTTGCCGGTTCCAGTATCGTTGACGAGCTCGCCCGGGCGGCCCGGCAGGTGGCGGTAGAAGGAGAGGTTGTCGAGCCCGCGCATCGACAGCGTCGTGCCGTAGCGGTCGCTTTCGCCGGTGTGATTGAAAACGAGATCGAGGATGACGGCGATGCCTTCGGCATGCAGCTTGGCGACAGTATCGCGCAGCTCGGCCATGCCGCCGGGGCAGAGGCGGGGATCAAGCGCCATGAAGGCAACGGGATTGTAGCCCCAGCCGTTGGTCAGTCCGAGCGGCGGCAGGTGGCGTTCGTCGATCCAGGCGGTGATCGGCATCAGCTCGACCGCATCGACGCCGATCCGCTTGAGATGCGCAATAATGGACGGGTGAGCGAGGGCGGCAACGGTGCCGCGTTGTTTCTCAGGCACATCCGGATGAAGCATGGTGAAGGGCTTGACCGCGACTTCATAGATGAAGCCGCCGGGACGGAAAAGCGGTTTTCCAAGCTTTGCCTTCTGATCGCGGGTGACGATCGCCTTGGGCATCAAGTCCTGGGTCTCTTCACCAAAGGTGCCGAGGCGCGGATCATGTCGGAACGGACGGTCGAGCTCCTTGGCGTAGGGATCGACGAGCAGCTTCGACGGGTCGAACCACAGGCCGTTGTCAGGCGCGTAGATGCCATCAGCGCGCAGCCCGTAGCGTGCGCCTTCCTTCAGATTATCTACGAAGAGGCGGTGGATGTAGCCATCCTCACGCGCCATCGGCAGGCGCGCGACCTGCTTATTGCCGCTCTTGTCGAAGAGGCAGAGCTGGATCTCTGCGGCATGTTGCGACCAGACTGTGAACTCGACGCCGGTCTCGAAAAGAACGGCGCCACCTTTTGCCCTGTTGTCCGCCCGCATGTGCCCCCGGTCAGGTAATGACGGAAGGTGCGTCCCGGCCCGTGCGCTTGCGGATGTCTGCGATGGCTTCCGCGGCGGCGATCAGGTCGGCCAGCGCCTCCTGCGTTTCGATGTTGTGCCGGCTCGAATCCGGCTCGTAACGCTCGATATAGACGCGCAGGGTTGCGCCAGACGTACCAGTGCCGGAGAGACGGAACACGACGCGGGAGCCGCCCTTGAACAGGATACGGATGCCCTGATGCTCGCTGACCGACTTATCGACCGGATCGTGATAAGCAAAATCGTCGGCCTTTTCGGCCGTCAGACTGCCGAAGACCTTGCCGGGCAAGGTGGGAAGTTGGATGCGCAGATTGTCGATCAGGCCATTTGCGGCATCGGTATCGACGGCTTCATAGTCGTGGCGCGAATAGTAGTTGCGGCCGTATGTCTGCCAATGCTGGGTGACGACGTCCTGAACGCTTTCACCACGCACAGCGAGTATGTTCAGCCAGAGCAGCACGGCCCAGAGGCCGTCCTTTTCGCGAACATGGTTGGAACCGGTACCGGCGCTCTCTTCGCCGCAGATCGTCGCCATGCCTGCGTCGAGAAGATTGCCGAAGAACTTCCAGCCGGTCGGCGTTTCATACATGCCGATGCCGCGCTTTTCGGCAACGCGGTCTGCCGCGCCCGACGTCGGCATCGAGCGGGCGATACCGGCGAGGCCGCCGGAGTAACCGGGCGCCAGATGCGCGTTGGCAGCGAGGATCGCCAGGCTGTCTGATGGCGTCACGAAGATACCGCGGCCGACAATGAGGTTGCGGTCGCCGTCGCCGTCGGATGCTGCGCCGAAATCGGGCGCATCATCGCCCATCATCTCGTCGTAGAGTTCCTTGCAGTGAACCGGGTTCGGGTCCGGATGGTGGCCGCCGAAATCAGGCAGCGGCATGAAATTGCGGACCGAGCCCAGCGGCGCGCCGAGACGGTTTTCGAAGATTTCCTTAGCGTAGGGGCCGGTGACGGCGCTCATCGCATCGAAGGCGATCCGGAAACCGAGGCTGATCAGATTGCGGATGGCGCCGAAATCGAACAGCTCTTCCATCATCGCGGCATAGTCTTCGACCGAATCGATGACCGAGAGAATCATGCCACCCGGAAGCTCTTCCTTGCCGATGCGGTCGATATTGACGTCGCCGAAGTCGGCGATCTTGTAGCTGTCGATCACCTTGGTGCGGGCATAGATCGCGTCAGTGATCTTTTCGGGCGCCGGGCCACCATTGTTGACGTTGTATTTGATGCCGAAGTCTTCGGTCGGACCGCCGGGATTGTGGCTGGCGGAGAGAATGATGCCGCCGAAAGCCTTGTATTTGCGGATGATGTGGGACGCCGCAGGTGTCGAGAGAATGCCGCCCTTGCCAACGATCACTTTGCCGAAGCCATTGGCAGCAGCGAGCTTGATCGCCTTCTGGATGACTTCGCGATTGTAGTAACGTCCGTCACCACCGATGACGAGGCTCTTGCCCTGGTATCCCTCCAGCGAATCGAAGATCGACTGGATGAAGTTCTCAGCATAGTTCGGCTGCTGGAAGACCGGGACCTTCTTGCGGAGACCCGATGTGCCGGGTTTCTGATCCTGGAAGGGCGTGGTGGATACGGACTTGTTCATTTTCTGTCACTTGCCTTTCGGGGCGAGGCTTGAATACAGGGCAGCGTAGCGTTCGGCGCTCTTCTCCCACGAGACATCCGATTTCATGCCCTGCTTTTGCAGTTGGGTCCAGACTTTTTGATCCGCATAGAGTGTCATCGCGCGGCGGATGGCCTGTAGCATACCCTCAGCCGTGACGGGAGAAAACTGTATTCCTGTCGCAGCTTTAGCCGCAAGCGCGGCATGGTTAGCATCGATTACCGTGTCGTTGAGGCCGCCTGTGCGCGCAACGATCGGCACACAGCCGTAGCGCAGGCCGTAGAGCTGCGTCAGGCCGCAGGGCTCGAATCGCGACGGAATGATGATGGCGTCGCAACCGGCCTGCATGAGATGCGACATTGGCTCATTATAGCCGATCGAGATGCCGATGCGGCCGGGATGGCGGGCGGCGGCGGCCAGAAGCGAGCCTTCGAGCGCCGGATCGCCGGAACCGAGAATCGCGAGCTTGCCGCCGAGTGCGACGATTTCGTCTGCCGTTGCGGCGATGAGATCCATGCCCTTTTGCCAGGTGAGGCGGCTGATGATGCAGAAGATCGGCGCGCCGTCGTCATGCAGCCGGAAGAATTCGGCGATCGACTTGCGGTTCTCGTCGCGGTTCTTCAGCGTCGTCGGGCCATAGTGGGTGTGGACGACGGGATCGGTGGCGGGGTTCCAGATGTCGGCGTCGATGCCGTTGACGATACCGTGCAGCGCATCGCGGCGGATGGCGATGACGCCCTCGAGCCCCATGCCGAATTCCGGCGTGAGGATTTCGTCGGCATAGGACGGGCTCACCGTGGTGATCGCCCAGGCGGTCTGCAGCCCGCCCTTCAGGTAGCCGAGATGACCGTAATACTCGATGCTCTCGGTCGAGAACGCATGCGGCGGCAGGCGGAGGCCGGGGAAGACTTCTGCGCCGAACTGGCCCTGGAAGGCGATATTGTGAACGGTCAGGACACTCGGCAGTTCGGGCGTCGGATAGTAGCGCATGTAGACGGGCGTCAGCGCCGCCTGCCAGTCATGGGCGTGTACGAGATCGGGACGCCAGTCCGGCATCAGGCCGGCGGCGATCTCGGCGCCGGCCAGAGACAGGGCGGCGAAGCGCCGCCAGTTGTCGGTGTAGTCTTTGCCGGTCTGGTCCAGATAAGGGCCACCCGGGCGATCGTAATAAGCCGGGGCATCGAGCACGAGGATATCGAGACCCTCGTGCTGCACTTCCAGAACCGTCGCGGGCTCTCCCAGGAGATCATCGAACTGCAGGCGGACGACGGGATCGCGAATGGCCTTCATGACGGCGGGGTAGCCGGGCATGAGGGTTTTCGTTTCGACGCCGTACCGCTTGAGAGCGATGGGCAGGGCGCCCGCCACATCGGCGAGCCCCCCTGTCTTGATCAAAGGGAAGACTTCGGACGAAACCGAAAGGACTTTCATATGTTTAAAGATCCAACTTATCGATCATAGGCTGCGTAATCAGGCAAATGCCGCTTTCGGTGCGCCGGAAGCGCTTGGCATCCAGGATCGGATCCTCACCGACGATGAGGCCTTCCGGAATGACGACGCCATGGTCGATCACGACATTCTTCAGCTGCGCGCGGCGGCCGATCTTGACGCTCGGCAGAACGACGGCACCTTCGAGTTTCGAATAGGAGTTAGCGCGCACGCCTGTGAAGAGAAGGCTCTTGTTGAGGCTGGCACCGGAGATGATGCAGTCGCCGGCAACCACCGAGGAGGTTGCCGAGCCGCGGCGGTTTTCGTCGTCATGGACGAACTTCGCCGGCGGGGTGATTTCCGCATAGGTCCAGATCGGCCAGGACTTGTCGTAGATATCGAGATCCGGAACGATCGCCGTCAGGTCGATATTGGCCTGCCAGTAGGCTTCGATCGTTCCGACATCACGCCAGTAAGGCTCGTTCTCGAAGTCTGAGCGGACGCAGGAATTGGCGAAGCGATGGGCGACGGCCTTACCGTTTTTGACGATGTAGGGGATGATGTCCTTGCCGAAATCCTTGCTGGAATTCGGATCGGCCGCATCGCGCTTGAGAGCATCGATCAGGAACTTCGTGTGGAAGACATAGATGCCCATCGAGGCAAACGAGCTGTCCGGCTTGCCGGGAATGGCTGGCGGATCGGCCGGCTTTTCGACGAAGTCGATAATCCGGTCGGTCTCGTCGACATGCACGACGCCAAAGCCCGTGGCTTCCATGCGCGGCACTTCGAGGCAGCCGATAGTCACGTCAGCGCCGCTGTCGACATGCTGCTGCAGCATGTATTCGTAGTCCATCTTGTAGATATGGTCGCCGGCGAGGATGACCATATACTCAACGCCGTAATCCTGGATGATGTCGATGTTCTGGTAGACGGCGTCGGCCGTGCCTTCATACCATTGCGTTTCTGAAACGCGCTGGGAGGCCGGCAGGATGTCGAAGCTCTCGTTGCGTTCCGGGCGGAAGAAGTTCCAGCCGCGCTGCATGTGGCGGATCAGGGAGTGCGCCTTGTACTGCGTCGCGACGCCGATGCGGCGGATACCTGAATTCAGCGCATTGGACAGCGCGAAGTCGATAATACGGGCCTTGCCGCCGAAATACACCGCGGGCTTGGCGCGGCGGTCGGTGAGTTCCTTCAGACGGCTTCCTCTACCGCCCGCCAGAACGTAAGCCATTGCATCGCGGGCAAGTGGCTGAATGCGCTTCTCTACCATAGTCTACTCCTCCCACCAGTCTTCAAGTCTCAGGTTCAAGCATGATCGTCGCCAGCGGCGGCAAGGTGATCGTGGCGGCGATGGTGCCGCCCGCATTGACGGCTTGTACGCGCCCGCCATTGCCCTTGCCGCTGCCGCCGTAGATGTCGGCATCGGTGTTCAGAACTTCCCGCCAGCGCCCCTCGAGCGGCAGGCGGATAGCGTAGTTCTCGCGATAAACGGGTGTGAAGTTGGTGATCACAGCAACAGGCTTCTGTCCCGGCGCCTTTCGCAGCCAGGCGAAGACCGAATTTTCCTGGTCGTCGGCGATCAGCCACTCGAAACCTTCGCCCTCGCAATCGCGGGCATGCAGCGCCGGCTTGGAGCGGTAGGTGAAGTTGAGATCGCGGACGAGGCGGCGCATGCCTTCGTGCATGCGGTATTGAAGGAGGTTCCAGTCGAGCGACGTCGCCTCGCTCCATTCGCTCCACTGCGCGAATTCCTGGCCCATGAACAACAGCTTCTTGCCGGGATATCCCCACATGAAAGCGTAGTAGGCGCGCAGGTTCGCAAATTTCTGCCAGTCGTCGCCCGGCATCTTGGCGATCAGCGAGCCTTTGCCGTGCACCACTTCGTCATGCGACAGCGGCAGGACGAAGTTTTCGGAATAGGCATAGAGCAGGCCGAAGGTCAGCTCGTTGTGGTGGAACTGGCGGTGAACCGGCTCGCGCTTCATGTAGCTCAGCGTGTCGTGCATGAAGCCCATGTTCCACTTGAAGCCGAAGCCGAGGCCGCCTTCATGAACGGGCTGGGAGACCTTCGGCCAGGAGGTGGATTCCTCGGCGATGGTCATGACGCCGGGATGTTCGGCATAGATGCGGGTGTTCATATCCTGGAGGAAGCGAACCGCCTCGAGGTTTTCGTTGCCGCCATATTCGTTGGGAATCCATTCGCCGTGCTTGCGCGAATAGTCGAGGTAGAGCATCGACGCGACCGCATCGACGCGCAGGCCGTCGAGATGGAACTTCTCGGCCCAATACAGTGCATTGTTGACGAGATAAGACAGGACTTCGGTGCGGCCGAAATTGTAGATCGCCGTGTTCCAGTCCGGATGGAAGCCCTTGCGCGGATCCTCATGCTCGTAGAGTGCCGTGCCGTCGAACCAGCCGAGGCCGTGTTCATCCGTTGGGAAATGGGCCGGCACCCAATCCAGGATGACGCCGATGCCGACCTTGTGGCAGCCGTTGACGAAACGGGCAAAGCCTTCAGGCTCGCCGAAGCGGGCGCTGGGCGCATAGAGGCCGGTCGTCTGGTAGCCCCAGGAGGGATCATATGGATGTTCGGTGATCGGCAGGAATTCGATATGGGTGAAGCCCATATCGACGACATAGGGGATCAGCGTGTTGGCAAGCTCGTCCCAGGACAGGAACGTGCCGTCCTGGCGAAGCTGCCATGAACCGGCATGAACCTCGTAAATGGAGATCGGCTGGCGGCGCTTGTCGGTTTCGCGCCAATGCTTGAGATGGGCTTCGTCGTCCCAATCCTGGAGCAGCTCAGGGGCGGTGACGGAGGCGGTCTTCGGGCGCAGCTCGCTGCGGCGTGCGAAGGGGTCAGCTTTCAGCGGCAGCAATACGCCGTCGTTGCCGCGGATTTCGAACTTGTAGGGAACGCCTGTCGGTACGTCGGGCGCAAAGATTTCCCAGATGCCGGCGCCTGAGCGGAAGCGCATGACGTGGCGCCGGCCGTCCCAGTTGTTGAAATCGCCGACGACGGAGACGCGCTGAGCATTCGGTGCCCAGACGGCGAAGTGGATGCCCTGCGCGCCTTCATGCTTGATCCAATGCGCGCCCATCTTGTCGAAAAGTCTCAGATGTGAGCCTTCGCGGACATAATAATCGTCCATCGGCCCGAGCACGGGACCGAAGCTGTAAGGATCGGTCACCGCCCATTCGGCATCGCCGCGGCGGGCGCGATAGCGGACCGGTTGCTGCTTGGTGAGTTTCACCGGTCCGGCGAAGAAGCCGTCCGGATGAAGCTGCTTGAGATCGCCGACGGCGGTGCCGTCGAGCGTCATCGCCGTCACTTCTTCCGCACCGGGAATGAAGCAACGGGCCGCGAAACCAACGCCGGCCTGATGGACGCCGAGCGCGGCGAATGGATTTGCGTGCGAACCAGCGAGGATCGCCGCGATTTCGTCTGCCGAAATTTCCCAGGGACGCTTTACCTCGGGGGCAGTTTTCGGCGTTTTCATCCAGCTCTCCAGATTTCCTCGGCATATTGCCGAATCGTACGGTCAGACGAGAACCAACCCATCCGCGCCGTATTGTTGATCGTCTTGGTGTACCAGGAGGACTTGTTGTTCCAGATCTGGTCCACCTCGCGCTGAGCGGCGGCATAGGCATCAAAATCGGCAGCGACCATGAACCAGTCGTGCGAATAGATACCGTCGATCAACTGGGCATATCGGTTCCGGTCGTCCGGCGAGAACACGCCGCCAGCAATCGAGGCAAGCGCCTGCGACAGCTCGCGCGAGCTTTCGATGATCGCACGCGGATTGTGGCCGTCGCTGCGCACCTTCGCAACTTCATCGGCCTGCAGGCCGAAGATCACGATGTTGTCTTCGCCGACATTGTCGCGCATTTCGACATTGGCGCCGTCAAGCGTGCCGATCGTCAGCGCGCCGTTGAGGCCGAACTTCATGTTGCCGGTGCCAGAGGCTTCCATGCCGGCGGTGGAGATCTGCTCGGACAGGTCGGCTGCGGGAACCATGACTTCGGCCAGCGAGACGTTGTAGTTCGGCACGAACACGACCTTCAGCAGGCCGCGAACGGCAGGGTCATTGTTGATCGTGCGGGCGACGTCGTTGATCAGCTTGATGATCAGTTTGGCGTTGTGATAGCTCGGCGCCGCCTTGCCGGCGAAGAGCTTGACGCGCGGGGTCCAGTCCATCTCGGGATGCGAGCGGATCTGGTCGTAGAGTGCCACGGCTTCGATGACGTTGAGCAGCTGGCGCTTATATTCGTGGATGCGCTTGATCTGGATGTCGAACATCGCAGACGGATCGAGCTTCACGCCCATCCGGCTGGCGACGAGGTTGGACAGAGCCACCTTGTTGGCGCGTTTGACGGCTGCGAACTTCTGTTGGAATGCCGGATCGCTGGCAAACTTCTCGAGCGGTTTCAGCTTTTCCGCATCATCCAGGAACTCGTCGCCGATCGCTTCGCGGATCAGGCCTGTCAGACCCGGATTGCACTGCTGCAGCCAGCGGCGCGGCGTTATGCCGTTTGTCTTGTTGTTGATGCGGTCAGGATAGAGCTTGTGCAGATCTGCAAAGACCGTGACCTTCATCAGGTCGGTATGCAGGGCCGATACGCCATTGATCGAGTGCGAGCCCACGAAGGCGAGGTTGCCCATGCGCACCCGGCGGTCGCCGCTTTCGTCGATCAGCGAGATCGAGCGGATTTCCGTGTCGGAGAAGTTCTTCTCGCGGCGGGCCTCGCGAAGAACCTTGGCATTGATCGCGTAGATCAGCTGCATGTGGCGCGGCAGAAGGCGCTCGAAGAGCGGGATCGGCCAGGTTTCCAGCGCTTCTGGCAGCAGCGTGTGGTTGGTGTAGGAAATCGTGCCGCGGACGATCTCGAAAGCCTGTTCGAAATCGAGGCCATGCACATCGCAAAGCAGACGCGTCAGCTCCGCAACCGAGACGGCAGGGTGCGTGTCGTTCAGCTGGATCGCCACCTTGTCCGGCAGCGATGTGAAATCGTCATACTGCTGAAGATGGCGGCGCAGGATGTCCTGCAGCGAAGCGGAGGAGAAGAAGAACTCCTGGCGCAGGCGCAGCTCCTGCCCTGCCGGCGTGCCATCGGCCGGGTAGAGAACACGGGTCAGGCTTTCAGCCTTGTTGCTTTCGCGGAGCGCGCCGATGTGATCGCCGGCATTGAAGGCATCGAGCAGGATCGGGTCGATCGGCTGGGCCGACCAGAGGCGCAGCGTGTTGACGCGCTTGCCGCGCCAGCCGACGACCGGGGTGTCGAAGGCGGCGGCGATGACACGCTCTGCCGGCTTCCAGACATAACGCGGCTCGCCGTCATGATCGCCGACGACGTCAACGGTGCCGCCGAAGCCGATTTCGTAAGCGCTTTCGCGGCGCTCGAATTCCCACGGATTGCCGTGGGCGAGCCAGCTTTCCGGAAGCTCGACCTGCCAGCCGTCTGCAAGCTGCTGGCGGAACAGGCCGTGGACATAGCGAATACCGTAGCCGTAAGCAGGGACATCGACCGTTGCCATGCTTTCCATGAAACATGCGGCGAGACGGCCGAGGCCGCCGTTGCCGAGTGCGGCATCCGGTTCCAGTCCTGCAATGACGTTGACATCGACGCCGAGCGAGGTCAGCGCGTCGCTGACTTCCTCCATCAATCCCATGTTGGAAATGGCATCGCGCATCAGGCGACCGATCAGGAATTCCAGGGATAGGTAGTAAACGCGCTTGTCGCCGGTGGAATAGACCTTGCGCGTGGATTCCATCCACTTGTCGATGATCCGGTCACGGACGACGAGGATCGTGGCGGTCAGCCAGTCGTGCGGCTTGGCAACTTTGGCATCCTTGCCGATGCGGTAGGTGAGGCGCTCAATAATTTCTTCCGCAAGAATTTCAGGCCGGGAGCTGCGAGGAGCGGGGGAGGGGATGGTCGGCTTGGAAGCTGTTGTCATCGTCAGGTCTCGCCAATTTTGATTTGATTTCAGTATGTTATGCCTGAGGTAATCGCTTTGTCGCACACACGAATACTGTCAGTTTATGCACCGTTACCAAGCACTTGCAACAAAGGATTTAACCAAAGCAAAAATTTGCGGAACCTTCACCTTCGCCCTCACCCCGGGACTTGATTTCAATCGATTTTCCCGATTTGATACAGGGGATTAGCACACAACGAAAAGCCGCCCCGGTTTGTTCCGGAGCGGCTTTTGTTTTGGGGCAATTGGCTGGTTAGTTGGTGAGCAGCGTCAGGGCTCTCGTCGCTGTCTGAGCAATGCTATCGAAGTCATCGACGAGGTCTTCCATCGTCTCGGCTTCGAAGTAAGTGTTGCTCGATGATGCGCAGTATTGCAGCAGGCTCTTGCCCTTGTCCGGCGCCATGAAGGCGACGGTGAAGATCTGAACGCCTGCCTTCTTGGAAGCATCGCAAGCATCGCGGACATTCTTGTCTTTGGTGCTGTTCCATGTGCTGCTGTTGCCGGTCATTTCTCCGTCGGTCATAAGCACGATGTAGCGATCGACCGTGGTGTTGCCTTTCTTGACGTGTTCCTTGCTTTCCGCGTCCGAGCCGTCGGTGCTCTTCTGGATCGCAGCGGTTGAGACCTGCACTGGCTCCGTTGCGTCAGTTCCGCCTGTCGCCTGCAGGGTCGAAACATAGGTGCGTCCAACGGATGTTCCCCAATTCATTGGGCTGACGCCAATGATCTTGTTGGACGAGTCGCGCAGGATGCCGTTGTTGTAGGAAACGACGCCAGTGCGAACCAGCGCATGCTGCGGATCGGCCTTATCCAAGGCATCGAAGAGCTTGCCGGCGGCGGCCTTCAGCGCGTCAATCTTGATCACATAGGTCTTGCAAGTCTTGTTGTCGCTTTTGTATTTCGCGCATGTCGTCGTGTCGTAGCCCATCGATCCGGACTGATCGAGAACCAGTTCCATCGACAACGCGGTCTTTGTGTCGTTGGTGCCGCTTGTCGTCGCGCTGTTGCTAGCAAGAGAAACGCTCTTCTTTCCGAAGACGCTCATCAGCGGTGTAAGGCCCATGTTATAAGCCGCGCTGACATTGACCTTGTAGCTTTTGCCGGTGGCCGTCGTCGTCGTCACGACGTTCACGGTGACGTTGTTTTTCAAATAGGCCGCATCGCTTGCGCTGAGGTAGTTCGCCATCTGGCCTGCAACGAAGTCCTTAGCGAGCTGCTGGGCGGCGGCGGCATCCGCGACCTTTCCGTCTGCAAGCGCGCTTGCGGCCGCGAGTGCGGCAGAATCCGAAGCTTCCTGAAGCTGCCGCTGTGAAGCGACCATGTTTGAAACGTCGATGGCGACACCCGCCGATCCGATGAGGATCGGAACGAGGATTGCCGTGAATATGCCAAAATTGCCCGAGCGGTCGTGCAGCAGGCGCGTCACGTGGCTCAAAAAATGAGATTTGGGAGACATCATGTCACCTGCAAAGGGGTTGCGTTAACATGAAGGTTTACAGCCCGATTGTTACCGTACTCCTTAAGTGAAATTGTAAAATTTTATGCAACTCACGATTTCGGCACAGAATTTGCGCGCTTCAATGCATTGTCGATATTGGACACAAGGCTTTCGTGACTTCCGCCCATTAATATCTATGGCGGTCGGCGCATCTCATTGCTTCAGCGGCACCACATCGACCGCCTGCACCGCCCGCTGCCCGCCATAGCTCTTCAGCACACCGATCACGGGGGCCACGTCGCTGTAATCGCGGCCATACGCGACGACGATGTGGTCGGTGCTGGCGGGGATGTTGTTGGTGGGGTCGAGTTCGACCCAGCCGAGCGTTTCGCCGCACCAGACGCGCACCCAGGCATGCATGGCGTCTGCGCCCTCCAGCCGTTCCTTGCCTGCGGGAGGGATGGTGCGCAGGAAGCCGGAGACGTAGCCTGCGGGGATGCCGAGGCTGCGGAGCGCCAGGATCATCACATGGGAAAAATCCTGGCAGACACCGCGTTTCAGCTTGAAGGCGTCGAGCGGCGTCGAGTCCACCGTGGTGGCTTCGGTGTCGTAGGTGAAATCCTTGTTGATGCGGGCGCAGAGCGCGGTGGCGATCTGCAGCACGGTGCGCTCTGGAGCTGCACTCTCGCGGGCATAGTCGGAGATCGCGCGGGTTGCAGTCAGACGCGGGCTGTCGCCTAGGAAATGATGGGGGGATTCCGGTTCGAGGGACCAGATGCCGGCAACTTCTTCCGGCAGGCCTGACAGCGTCGGGGAGAAATCGGCAGAGATCGAATGGCTTTCCACCTGCACGCGGGCCTGCATGCGGATATCCAGCGTCTCATGCGGTGAGCGCAGCAGGAAGGAGGTCGACGGATGGCGGAAGAAATCGGTGAAATGCGATTGCTCGTCCGGCGAAGGTGAGATGGTGATCGAGCCGGCGATCAGGCGCTGCCGGTCGGGCAGCGACAGGGGCATCAGGCGCATGATGTGGCGGGCGCCGGAGGCCGGGCTGTCGTAGCTGTAACCCATGTGAAGCGTGAGGTCGTAAAGCACGGCGTCACCCCAGATAGGTTTGTGCGAGAAGATCGGAGAGCGCTTCGAGCTCGCGCTCGAGCTTCTTGTAGACGTCGCCGCTCATCGTCTCCGGCGTCATCACGGCAAGGCCGGAATGGAGGCGCATCGCTTCGCGGTAGAAAGGCGACATCTGGCCGTTGATGAAGGCATTCGGCAGCTGCTCCACTTCGCGGTGGATCTCGTTCACCTGGAAGAGGATCGAGCGTGGGTTGAGCGGATCGAGGGCCAGAAGGTCGGTCACGGTCAGACGCGCGGTGTTGACGTTGTAGCGGCGGCGGTGGGTCATGACGCTGTCGCCAATCTCAAGCAGCATGTCGAGGGCGCCGTCAGGTGCTTCGGGGCCGGACATGTGGCCGAGCAGCCGGGTCAGATGCAGGCCGCGCTCGATGTAGCGGCCGAGCGACAGGAAGCGCCAGCCGGTGAAACGGTACATGTTTTCGTGCACCAGACCGGCAAAGCCCGCGAGCTTGCGCAGCAGGATGGTCATGGCGTGGCTGGCGTCGTCGCCGGCGGCAACGGTCATGCGGAAGCGGCGGGCGGTCTTGGCGAGGTCGTTCAGCGCCAGCCAGCCGTCCGGCGAGAAACGGTCGCGGATGTTGCTGGCGGAATAGACGGCGCTGTCGATGTTGCGCAGCAGCGTTTCCGGCACCGGTTCCTCGGTGTCGATGTCCAGCGCCGCCAGATATTCGGAGACGTCGGCCAGCAGCGGTTGGTTCGGGTCGGCGGCCTCGGCGTAGCGGGCGTGCCAGGCACGCAGGATGCGCAGCGCCCCTTCGGCGCGCTCGATATAGCGTCCGAGCCAGAAGAGATTGTCGGCCGCGCGGCTCGGCAGGCTGCCCGGCATGTTGCGGGTGAAGCTGCCCTCGGCGGGCAGAAGCGTGTGGCGCTCCACCGGCTTGTCGCTGACGATCCAGACGTCGGCGGCGGCACCGCCGGATTGCATGGCGATCGCCGCGACATCGTCGCTGGCGCCGATGCGGGCGAAGCCGCCGGGCATGATCTGCCAGCCATTTGCGGTGCGTGCCGCAAAGACGCGCAGCGACATCGGCCGCGGCGTCAGCTTGCCGCCGACCCACGCCGGTGTAGTGGAGAGCGTGACGACTTCCTGGCCGACGAGCTTCGGGCCATCGGTGCTCAGCCAGTCGGAGATCGAATCCTTCGCCGTTGCGCGCAGGGACGATCCCAGCACGGATTCGCCGTCGTCGTCGAAGAAGGGTGCGCGCGAGAAGGCCGGGCCGATGACCATCTTTTCGAGATGCTTGGCGACATGCTCCTGCTCGCTCTTCTGCCCGCACCACCAGGTGGCAATCGACGGCAGCTGCAGGTCTTCGCCAAGGATCCGGCGACAGATGGTGGGCATGAAGGCCAGCAGTGCGCGGGTTTCGAGAATGCCTGTGCCGAGGCCGTTGACGATCGTCACCGTTTCGGCGCGCAGGGCATCGAGCAGACCGGGCGTACCGATATGCGAATTCTGGTTCAGTTCGAGCGGGTCGGCATAGGCGCTGTCGAGGCGGCGCCAGAGCACGCCGATCGGCTTCAGGCCAGCGACGGTGCGCACCATGATGCGGCCGTTGACGACGGTCAGGTCCTCGCCTTCGAGTAGCATGAAGCCGAGATAGCGGGCGATATAGGCGTGCTCGTAGTAGGTCTCGTTTGCCGGGCCAGGCGTCAGGACCGCGATGCGGTCGTCGCCGGAATGTTTCATCGTCTGCAGCGTGTCGCGGAAGGCGCCGAAGAACGAGGCGAGGCGGTGCACCGGCGTTTCGGCATAGACGTCGGAGAAGGCGCGGGTCGTCGCAACACGGTTCTCCAGCGCGAAACCGGCACCTGATGGCGCCTGCGTGCGGTCGGCCAGCACCCACCAGTTTCCATCCGGGCCGCGGCCGATCTCGAAGGCGCAGAAATGCAGGTAGTGGCCGGTCGCGGGCTTTACGCCTGCCAGCGGCCGCTGGAATTCCGGGTTCGAGGCGATCAGGCCGGGCGGCAGGAAACCTTCCTGCACCAGCGTGTTCTTGCCGTAGATATCCGCGACGATCGCTTCCAGCAGATCGGCGCGCTGGACGAGGCCGGCGGACAATTGCTGCCACTCGCGCTCGTCGATCAGAACTGGAATATGCGACAGCGGCCAGGAGCGTTCGCCGGTGCCCTTGCTTCCATAGGCGCGGTAGAAGACGCCGGCATCGCGCAGATAGCGGTCGGCGCGGGCGAAGCGTTCGGCAAGCTCGGGCTTGGGCACGCGGCCGAAGGCGGAGAGGAAGCGCTGCCAGACCGGGCGGATCGCACCTGTGTTGTCGACCATCTCGTCGGCAACGCCGGGCAAGGGCGCATAGTCGAGAGCCGCATCGTTGGCGCTGCGGGTATCGATTGCCTTGCGTTCCGTTGCCGGCTTCTTGCCCATTAAAACCTAGCCTAAAGCCCTGCCGGACGCCGGAGATCCAGCGTCAGAGGGAATTCTTGCGAACCCGTTTCGGCACGCGGAATGAAGCCGCCTGCGGTATGTCCCCACGGCTCGAACCGGGCAAGCCGCCGTGCTTCCGCTTCGTTGCCGTTGACTGGGAAGGTGTCATAGTTGCGGCCGCCCGGATGGGCAACATGGTAGATACAGCCGCCGATCGAACGCTTCGACCATGTATCATAAATGTCGAAGGTCAGCGGGGTGTTGACCGGCAATACCGGATGCAGGCCCGACGACGGCTGCCAGGCCTTATAGCGGACGCCGGCGACGGAAACACCCGACGTGCCGGTTGGCGTCAGCGGCAGGGTGCGGCCGTTGCAGGTCACGGTGTAGCGCGCGCTGTTGCTGGTTTCGAGACGAACCTGCAGACGCTCGACCGAGCTATCGACATAACGGACCGTGCCGCCGATCGCGCCTTCTTCACCCATCACATGCCAAGGCTCCAGCGCCTGGCGAACTTCGAGCTTCGAGCCTTCGTATTCCACCTCGCCGCAGAACGGGAAGCGGAACTCGAGCTGCGCCTTGAACCATTCCGGGCTGAGATCGAAGCCGTTTTCTTTGAGATCCGCCAGCACATCCATAAAGTCGGCCCAAACGAAATGCGGCAGCATGAAACGGTCATGCAGCGAGGTGCCCCAGCGCACGAAGCTGCCATCGGCCGGGTTCTTCCAGAAGCGAGCGATCAGGGCGCGGACCAACAGCTGCTGGGCAAGCGACATGCGGGCGTTCGGCGGCATCTCGAAGCCGCGGAACTCCACGAGGCCGAGCCGCCCCGTCGGGCCGTCAGGCGAAAACATCTTGTCGATGCAGATTTCGGCGCGATGGGTATTGCCGGTGACGTCGATCAGCAGGTTGCGGAAGAGGCGATCGATCAGCCATGGGAGCGGCGTGACGCCGTGGCCCGGCATCGGCACCTGCGCCATGGCGATTTCCAGCTCGTAGAGGCTGTCGTGGCGGGCCTCGTCGATGCGCGGTGCCTGGCTGGTCGGGCCGATGAACATGCCGGAGAAGAGGTAGGACAGCGAGGGATGCCGCTGCCAGTGCAGGACCAGGCTTTTCAGCAGGTCGGGACGGCGAAGGAACGGGCTGTCGCCGGGGTTCGCGCCGCCGACCACGACATGGTTGCCGCCGCCGGTGCCGGTGTGGCGGCCGTCGATCATGAACTTGTCGGCGCCAAGTCTTGTGGTGCGCGCTTCCTCGTAGACGGCGGTGGTGATGTCGACGCAATCCTGCCAGTTCGCGGCCGGATGAATGTTGACCTCGATGACACCGGGGTCAGGAGCGACGCGGATGACGTTGATCCGTTCGTCCTGTGGCGGCGAGTAACCCTCGATATGAACAGGCAGGTTCAGGTCGCGGGCGGCATTTTCCGCCGCGGCGATCAATTCGAGATAATCCTCGATGCGCTCGACCGGAGGCATGAAGACGCAAAGTCTGCCGTCGCGCGGTTCGACCGACATGGCGGTGCGCACTGCGCCGCCGATCTCGCCGATCGTCTGCTCGACGCGTGCCTGGCTGCTGTCATCCGTCTGGCGCGAGGCTTCCGGCATTGCCCGGCCGGCGGGCACCACGACATCTGCCAACGGCTGGCGTGGAATCGAGGGGTCGGCGGTGTGGATATAGGGATAGCGTGACGGCGGAACGTAGGGCAGGGTGCCGAGCGGCAGGCGGTAGCCGACCGGGCTGTCACCCGGAACGAGGAAGATCTTGCCGCGGCGTGTGCGCCATTTTTCGCTGACCCAGCGCTGGCCCGATGCCTTGGAGTTCCAGGCCTGAACCGGGAGGATATAGCCGGTCGCGACCGTCAGGCCGCGCTCGAAGACGCGGGCGATGCGGTTGCGTTCTTCGGGGTCCTTGAGCTTGGAATTGGACGGATCGACATTTTCGGGGAGGTTGCCCTCCTTGACGATCCATTCGGCCGGGTCCTCGTAAGCGGGCAGAACCATCTCCGGCTCGATCGCCAGTTCCCGGGCGATCGCCGTCAGAAGCTTTCCGGCGTCGTCGGCGGTGACGCCGGCATCCGTGCCTTCGGTTGCGATGAGATCGGGATTTTGCCAGATCGGCAGACCGTCCTTGCGCCAGTAGAGCGAGAAGGTCCAGCGCGGCAGGCTTTCGCCCGGATACCACTTGCCCTGGCCATAGTGCAGGAAGCCGCCGGGGGCGAAGCGCTCGCGGAGCTTGCGGATCAGCACATCGGCCTTTTCGCGCTTGGTCGGGCCGACGGCGTCGGTGTTCCATTCTTCGGATTCGAAATCGTCGATGGAGACGAAGGTCGGCTCGCCGCCCATGGTCAGGCGAACGTCCTGCGCCTGAAGGACGCGGTCGATTGTCTCGCCGAGCGCGTTCAGCTCGTCCCAGCTTTCATCGGAGAAAGGCTTGGTGATGCGCGGGTGCTCGGCAACGCGGGAGACTTTCATGTCGAAGCCGAATTCGGTGTTGGCTTCGCCGAAATAGCCGCCGGAGATCGGCGCGGCATTGCGGAAATGCGGCGTTGCAGCCAGGGGGATATGGCTCTCGCCGGTCAGCAATCCCGAGGTCGGGTCGAGGCCCACCCAGCCGGCGCCCGGAAGATAGACCTCCGCCCAGGCATGAAGATCGGTGAAATCGACTTCGGTTCCAGACGGGCCGTCCAGCGCCTTCAGATCAGGCGCCAGCTGGATCAGGTAGCCGGAGACGAAGCGGGCTGCGAGGCCGAGATGGCGCAGGATCTGGACGAGCAGCCAGCTGGTGTCGCGGCAGGAGCCAAGCGCGCTTCCCAGCGTTTCCTCCGGCGTCTGCACCCCGGTTTCCATGCGAATGACATAGCCGATCTGCTGCTGCAGGCGGGCATTGAGGCCGACGACCATATCGACCGTCGGCTGGCCGGGCGTATAGTCGAGAGTCTCCAGAAAGGCCTTCAGCCGCTGCCCGGGCTCTTCCGGTTTCATGTAGATGGAGAGATCTTCGCGTAGCGTTTCGGGATAGTCGAAGGGCCATTTCGTCGCTTCCTCTTCAACGAAGAAGTCGAAGGGATTGTAGACTGTCATGTCGGCGACAAGATCGACTTCGATCTTGAATTCGGTGACCGGGTCCGGAAAGACGTAGCGGGCGAGATAGTTGCCGTAGGGGTCCTGCTGCAGGTTCACGAAATGGTTCGACGGCGTGACCTTCAGCGAATGACTGAGGACGCGGGTCTTCGAATGCGAGGCCGGTTTGAGGCGGATGACCTGCGGCCCCAGGCGGACCGGCTTGTCATATTTATAGTGCGTCAAATGATAGATGCTGGCCTTGATCGACATATTTCGCCTTATCCGGCGCCGCGTCGTTGCACGGCTTTGCTGTTCCCGAGGGGATAGTGTGCAATGCAGCGAAAGAATGCAAGGCACAAAGGTTAACGGCTGAAAGGCTTTACGACAGTTTTGCGAAAGCGACCGAAGCCTTGAGGCCCTTTCCATCAGGGCCGTTGGCGAGCGTCAGGCTGGCGTTGAAGAGATTGGCGATCTCCTCGACGATCGGCAGGCCGAGGCCAGCGCCCGGTGCGCCCGATTCGTTGCCGCGCGAAAAGCGCTGGCGCACGGCGTCCAGCTTCTCTGCCGGAATGCCGGGGCCGTTGTCCTCGACTTCGAGCGTGACGGTCTCGCCGCCCCGGGAAACGCGGACGGTGACTTCAGCGCCCTTGCCGGAATAGGCGATGGCATTGCCGGCGAGGTTGCGCAAGAGTTCGCCGATCAGCAGCGGCTCTGCCCGGATCACCGCTGCGCCGTCACCTTCGAAGCCAAGGTCGATACCGGCTTCGGCGGCGGTCGGGATCAGCTCGCCGGTGATTTCCTGAGCGAGTGCGGTGAGATCGAGGGCGGTCGCGGTCAGCGCTTCCTTGGCGGCTGCCGCATCGATCTTGGCCATCAGCAACAGCTGGGCAAGAATGCGTTCGGCGTGAGCGACGGCCTGATCACCCTTGAGGGCGGAGCGATGCGCCTCGTCAAGCGTTGCGGCGCGCACCGAGAGCGCAAGCTGGGTGCGGATGATCGCCAGCGGCGTGCGCAGCTGGTGACTGGCATTGCCGGTGAAATTGCGCAGGGCTTCGAGCGCCGATTGCAAGCGGACCATGAAGCTGTTGACGGTATCGACCAGCGGTTCGACTTCGCTCGGTACCAGTTGCTCGATCGGGTGCAGGTCGTCGGGGCTGCGCTCGCCGATCGCATCGCGGAGCTTGTAGAGCGGGCGAAGCGCGACGGTGACCGAAATCCAGACGATGACGGCGGCGCCAGCGATCATGAAGAGAAGGCGCAGCGCCGAGCGGAACAGGATGGCGCGGGCAAGCTGGCGGCGGGCGATGGTGGTCTCGGCAACCGTCACCGAGAAGGGAACGGAGCGGATACCGGTGGAGGCCGACCGCCTCAAGGTGGCGACGCGGATCGGCTCGCCGCGGAACGTATCGTCGGCAAAGCCCGCGACCTCGCCTTGCGTATCGGCGAGTGCAGGCAATGCTTGATAGCCGGTGATGAATTCTCCGGGTGGTCCATCGACGCGGTAGAAGACGCGGTCCTGGGCGGCCGAGGTCAGCATTTCCAGGGCCACATAGGGGATATCGACCTCAAGCGTGCCGTCTTCAGCGACGACGACGCGTTCTGCGATCGCCAGTGCGGAGCCGGCCAGCACGCGATCCGAGACGATATTCGAGGTCTGGATTGCTTCCCGATAGGTATCGGCCAGCGCCAGCGTGCCGATGATGGCGGTGGAGATCAGCAACCAGAAGAGCAGCCTGCGGCGCAGCGAATAGGCGGCCCTCATGCAGCCTCGGTCAGTTTGTCGAGATAGTAGCCGATACCGCGGGCGGTCTTCACCGTCAGACTGTAAGGCGCGAGCCGCTTGCGCAGACGGCTGACATATTGCTCGATGGCATTGGCCGAGATGTCGTCGTCGAAGGCGGTCAGCGACTGGATGATCGCTTCCTTGGCAACCACCTTGCCGGCGCGCATGAAGAGGATTTCGAGCAGGCCGAGTTCGCGGGCGGGGATATCGATCTGGATGCCGGCTGCGGAAAACGTGCGGGAATTGAGATCGAAGGAAACAGGACCGTACATGACGGTTGCCGAATGCAGCCCTGCTTGACGGCGCAGGAGGACGCGGACGCGGGCCTCGAATTCGGCGATGTCGAAGGGCTTGATGAGGTAGTCGTCAGCGCCGAGATCGAGTCCGCGGACCCGCTCTTCCGGCGTGCCGCGGGCCGTCAGGATCAGCACCGCAGCCTTGCTCTGACGGGCGCGCATGTTGCGCAGCACCTCAAGGCCATCCATTTCAGGCAGGTTCAGATCGAGGATGACGAGATCGAAATTCTCGGCGGCGATCACCGCGTTTGCCGAGGCGCCGTCATGAACGACATCGACCGCATGGCCCGTCCCGCGCAAGATCGCAGACAGGCCATCGGCAAGCGCGACATTGTCTTCGGTCAGCAGGATGCGCACGGATGTTTCCTTGTTGGCAAACGAGATTACAGGGCGGGTGCGCCGCTGTCATCATCGGCCGTGCTCATTCTCACGCTGTACGTGCAGCCTCCTGCTCTTTGCGGGCGGCATCCAGCAACCGGTGGAATCGCGGGTCCGAGCGGATGTTGTCGAGGTCGGAATCGTTCTCGAACCACATGATGTGATAGACCGAACTGCGTGGCAGCAGCTTTTCCAGCAGGGCAAGCGCCTCGTCGGTATCACCAAGGACGGAATAGACGCAGGCGAGATTGTATTGCGCGACGATGTCGTTCGGATCGATGGCTATTGCGCGCGCTGCCCAGTTGCGTGCGCGTGCCCTGTCGCCGAGATGGGCGAGCGCGAGCGCGCCGCGATGCGACGGGCCGGAATTTTCCGGATTGAGGCTGACGGCGCGCTCGGCCCGGAGAATGCCGAGCTTCGCCCAGTTCTCGGTATCGGCCGGACGCCCCATCGACCGGTAGACGCTCATCAGGTGGATCGGCGAGACGTAATCGTCGGTCCGGATATGAGCGGCGCGGGTGAAATAATGCGCGGCATTGGCATAGTCGCCATGCATGAAGAAGAAGCGGGCATAGTGGAAGTTCGCCTCATAGAGGTTCGGATCAAGGCTCAGGGCCCGCTCGAAAGCTTCGATTGCCTGTTCCCGCTGACCGTTCTGGTGCAGCGCAAGGCCGCGCGAGGCATGGGCTTCGGCAAGGTCAGGGTTGAGCTCGAGTGCCCGGGCGCTCGCCGTCAGGATCTGCTGCACCGAGACCTGCCCCGGATCCCAATCGCGGATCGCCGCATCGCAATCGGCGATGCCGGCATAGGCGCGGCCATAATCGGGGTCGAGTTCGACGGCCTTTTCGAACATGCGGCGGGCAAGCAGCAGATATGATTTCGTCCAGGTGTGGGAGAGCTGCCGGCCACGCAGGTAATAGGTATAGGCCTCGACATTGGCGGTCGGCTCTTCGGCGATTGCCTTCTTCTCTTCGGGCAGCAGCCGGATCTTCAGCTGGCCGACGATCGAATTGGCGATCTCGTCCTGGATGGCGAAGATATCCGTCAGATTGCGATCATAACGGTCGGCCCAGAGGTGGTCGCCGTTGCTGGTGTCGATAAGGTGGCTGGAGATGCGCACGCGGTTGCCTGCCATCCGCACGCTTCCCTCCAGCACATAGCGGACGCCAAGCTCCTGAGCGAGCTGCTTGATGCGGACCGACGTCCCCTTGTAGGTGAAGACGGTGTGGCGCGACACGACATGCAGGCTCGATACCTTCGAGAGGTCGGTGATGATGTCCTCGGTAATGCCGTCGGAGAAATAGTCCTGATCGGCATCGCCGCTCATGTTGGTGAAGGGCAGAACGGCGATGAAGCAGGTGTTGCGGCGCTGGGTTGCCGCACGGCTGCTGCCGGCACCCTTGTTGATGTCGATGGTGTAGACCTGCACCGGCTGCTTGATGTTCTTCAGTGCATGCTCGCCCTGCAGGTCGAAGCCGACATTAAGGCGCGTGCCGACCTGGTCGCGGACGGAGCTCGACACGCAGATGCCACCTGGCTGCGCAAGCTTTTCCAGCCTGGCCGCGACGTTGACACCATCGCCGAAGACATCACCGTCCTGGAGAACGACGTCGCCAAGATTGATGCCGATGCGGAACTCGATGCGCTGTTCCTTCGGCACGCCCTCATTGCGGGCCGCCATGTTTCGCTGGATCTCGACGGCGCAGGCAACGGCATTCACAACGCTCTGGAACTCGACAAGCATTCCGTCGCCTGTCAGCTTGAAAGTCCGGCCCTTGTAGTCGGAGATCCTGACATCGATCAGTTCACAGCGGTGACGATTGAGCGCCTGAAGAGTTCCGGATTCATCGACCCCCATCAGACGGCTGTAGCCCACGACGTCGGCAGCGAGAATTGCGCTCAGCCGTCGTTCCAATATCCCCTCCATGAAAACGGTCTAATTTAGCTTAACTTCTTTTATAGTTTTTGTCGCGGTAGGCCCGCAATTTTGCTTGAGCTGCAGCGAGGCTCACGCTTGCTCCTCCTTTCGACGCATGCAATCCTTTGCGGATGAGGAGACTTTTCATACTTTTACTGATGCTCTGTCCGGGCTTTGCCTATGGCAACCAGACCTTCTACCCGTCGAAATCCGGAAAGGCGGATGCGCGGGTGCTGACTGTCTATTCGTCACTCGACGAGCCTTTGGCCAAGCCGATGATCACAGGCTTCCAGGATGCCAATCCCGATGTGGCGATCCGCTATGAGGATATGCTGACCGGGGAAATCTACGATCGCATTGTGCGGGAGACCGATGCCGGCAAGAAGACCGCCGACTTTGCCTTCTCGTCCGCCATGGATCTGCAGGTAAAGCTGTCGAACGATGGCTATGCGCAAGTAAGCAACCTGCCGATGAGCGGGCAGTGGCCGAAATGGGCGAACTGGCGCAACACCGCCTATGCGCTGACCTTCGAGCCCGCCGTCTTCGTCTATCACAAGCCGAGTTTCGTGCATGAGCCGGTGCCATCCTCGCGGGCCGAGTTCGTCGATTACCTGAAGCGCAAGGGAAACAGCGTCTATGGCCGGATCGGCACCTATGACATCGAACGCTCCGGCGTCGGCTTCCTGTTCATGGCGCGCGATCAGGAGCAGTTCGGCGATATATGGTCGGTGATCGGGGCGATGGGGGCGGCGGGCGTCAAGCTCTATTCCACAAGCTCGGCGATCCTGGAGCGCGTCGCTGACGGCCGCTTCGTGCTCGGCTACAATATCCTCGGCTCCTACGCCGCCGATTGGGCGGCAAGGCACCCCGATGTCGGCATTGTTTTGCCGAAGGACTATACGGTCGTCATGTCGCGTATCGGGCTTGTGCCGCAGGCCGCTGCCGATCCGGAACTCGGACGGCAATATCTGTCCTTCTTCATGTCGAAGCAGGGGCAGACGATCATGGCGCGCGAACTGCAAATCCCGGCCGTCAGCCCAGAAGTTGCCGGAGACAATACCGCCAATACGATGCAGGAACTGCTTGGAGCCCAGCTGAAGCCGGTTCCTGTCAGTCCGGGACTGATGGTCTATCTCGATCAGGTGAAGCGGGCGCGGCTGATTGCGCATTGGAATGAGGTTCTGCGCCGGCAGTGAAGAATAGGGCGAGTTTGGCGCGCAGCTCTTCGTTCTGTTCGGCGGCACCGTCATAGTCGAAGTGACCGGCATCGAGAACGAAGATCTCCTTGGATCCCGCCAAGGCGTTAGCGACCGAAAACTGGCAGGGTGGCGCGACGGCGGGATCGAAACGCGCTGCGGCGACAAGCATCGGCACCTTGATGCGGGTTGCAGCCGTTGCCGCATCGAAGAAGCGCAGCGTTTCAAGCACACTGCCGTGCTTGCGCTGATACTGCTGCACGGAATCAGCGCTGCCCACGGTCGGCAACCGCAGCCAGAGCGGACGGTTTCCGAATGTCGGAACGGCGAGAAAGCCGCGATCGATCCTGGTGTCGAACGGGATCGCCAGGGCACCCAGCCCGCCGCCGAAACTGACACCCGAATAGCCGATGCGGCCTTCCAGCCAAGGATAGAGTTCGATCAAGGTCGAGACGGCCAGCCAGATATCCTCGACGCAGCCGCCGATCACATAGCTGTCGCGGCTCTCGATGCCATGAAGCACATGGCCGCTGGCCTCTGAAGGGATCGGCGGGTGAGCGCTTCGCGACATGCCGCGGGCGCAGAAGAACAGGACGGCGGTCTCTTCCACAGGCACGTCGAATTCCGGCTGATCGCGTCCGCCGTAGCCATGGCCAACCACCAAGCCGCGCTTGATTGCACTTCGCTTCGGCAGCAGCAGCCAGCCGCCGATCGCGACTCCGTCCGTCGATGCATAGGATATATCGAGGACATTCCAGTCCGCATGCTGCAGCTCGCTTCGAGAGAGCGAGGGTTTGGGATCGGCGTTGATCGCCTTTGCGTATCGCGCATTCCAGAACGCATCGAAACCATCCGGCGCTGCCGGCGGACGGATCGATTCCAGCGCCGGCAAAGTGGCGCCATAGGTTGGGTCGAAATGAAACGGGTGCGCGCGCGGGATGGTCATAGGCCATTCTTTTCCCGAAAGCGGCGGTTGCGCAAGCATGGTTTCGTTGTGGCAGCGAGGCTTCTTTCCGCTGCCTCGATACTACTTGAGAATATTCGAAATATGAAATGTTGGTGCTGTTTCTGCAGAAGAAAATTTTACTCATTAAGTAAGAAAAACTTAGTTCGTCTGAAATCATCCGAAAATGCTGTTCTTTACATCTCTTTTTACAAATTTCGTTGTTTTCATTGTCAAATTTTCTAGTCGGCATTTAGCGAAAATTAATCGAAAACCGGTGGTTATTCTCACTATGAAACGACAGGCGCGGCGTCGTCCCGAACGGCCGTGCGGGCGGCATGATGCTGCAAGCCAATTCTCACCACACTGCCAGGAGCTATGCATCGCGGATGCCCGGTTCCCCTTTTCAGAGGTTCTTTTCATGAAGCGTCCCAACGTCAAAGCATCGATGATCGGCATATTCTCGCTGATCGCCATCCTATTTGCCCTGACGGGCTATATTTCGCTGCGCAGCCTGAGCACGTTCAACGAGAACGCCGACGATTTTGCGACCAGCTATCTGCCCGGCGTGTCCAAGGCAAACGACATCCAGCTCGCGCGTTACTCGCTGCGTGGTTCATACGGCGATTACGTCATGGGCCGTACGGAAGGTGGTGCCGATGGCTTCGTGAAGAAGATCAAGACCAAGCAGGCGGCTCTCCTGAAAGCGGTCGCCGACTTCAAGGATCAGGTTAATACCGACGCCGAGCGTGAGGCCTTCACCTCGATCGACGATACGTCCTCGAAATATGTTGCGGCTGGCGACAATCTGATCGCTCTCGTTAAGGCCGGCGAAAAGCAGAAGGCAATCGATGCCTTCGACAAGGATCTCGGTCCGATCGCCGACGAACTGGCGGCAAGCGTCGACAAGGTGGTGAAGTCCAACCAAGCCCTGGCTGCCAGCGCCGCTGCCGAAAACCGTTTGGAGTTCAGCCGCACGCTTCTGCTGCTCAGCGTCATTCTCGGCGTCAGCGCGCTGCTCGTCTGCGGTGCAGCCTATTTCGGCATTGCCGGTATCGCCAACGCCATCGGCCGTATCACCGGCGCGATGCGTTCGCTTGCCAATGGCGACACGCATCTGACGATAGCGGACGCCCATCGCGGCGATGAGATCGGCGAGATGGCAAAGGCCGTCGAGATTTTCCGTCAGGCGGCGATCGAGAACATCAAGCTGCAGAGCGATGCGGAAGCAAGCCGCGTGCAGGCCGAGGCTGACAGAGCCCGCCTGACCCGCGAAGCCGAAGCGGCCGCACAGACACGCCTGGTCGAGGCAACTGCCGGTCTCGCTTCCGGCCTCAAGCGCCTGGCGGCAGGCGATCTGAGCTTCCAGCTCAACGACGCCTTCGCGCCTGATTTCGAGCCGCTGCGTCAGGATCTGAACGATGCCGTCATGCAGCTCGGCAACACAATGAAGTCCATCGCTTCGTCGGCCGGTGCGATCGACACGGGCACCCGCGAAATCGGCAGCGGCGCCGACGATCTGTCGAAGCGCACCGAACAGCAGGCCGCCTCGCTCGAAGAAACCGCTGCGGCACTCGACGAGATCACGGTCAATGTCTCGAACTCCTCCAAGCGCGCTGACGAGGCCCGCCAGGTTGCTATCCAGGCGAATGAGAGTGCGGCACGATCCGGCCAGGTGGTTTCCAACGCCGTCAACGCCATGCAGAAGATCGAGCAGTCTTCAAACCAGATCTCCAGCATTATCGGCGTCATCGACGAGATTGCCTTCCAGACTAACCTTCTGGCTCTGAATGCCGGCGTCGAGGCGGCGCGTGCCGGTGAAGCCGGCAAGGGCTTTGCGGTCGTTGCACAGGAAGTCCGCGAGCTCGCCCAGCGCTCGGCGGAAGCTGCCAAGCAGATCAAGGACCTGATCCGCAATTCTTCGGTCGAAGTGCAGGGCGGCGTTCAGCTGGTTCGCGAAACCGGCGATGCGTTGAAGACGATTGAGAACCTGATCGTCTCGATCAACCAGCACATGGATGCGATCGCGACGTCCTCGCGTGAGCAGTCCACCGGACTGAGCGAAGTCAACAGCGCCGTCAACCAGATGGACCAGGTGACCCAGCAGAACGCCGCGATGGTCGAGGAAACCAATGCGGCCAGCGCGACACTCGCCACCGAAGCCGTCCGCCTTCGCGACCTGATCGCCAATTTCAAGCTGTCGGGCGAAAGCCATCATGCCTCGTCTTCGGACGTGGAAGCCCTGCGCCGCACCGCGTCTGCGATGGCTCGTAGTGCTCCGCGGGCACCGGCGCCGGTCTATCGCAGCCACGGCAACGCTGCCGTGCAACAGGAATGGTCTGAATTCTAAGCCGCAAAGGCAGATTTTCAGCACAGGATGACCTTACGGCCGGTCCGCGGAAATGCGGACCGGCCGCTTTCGTTTCCGGCGATGCCGAGCGAAATTGCGGCAAAAAAGTGTCATCAGCCTCTGGATGTGTGGCCGGTGTCAGCTAAATGACAGCTTCTTGTGGTGCGTTCGGACACTTCTTCTCCGTGGAGGCGGAGGAAGTTTCGGGAGGACTTGCCGTTCACGCGCGATCGATCGCTCGTTCGCCAGTGGCGTGTTCCCCGATCCCTGACAGCAATGACGCGGCATCTATCCGCGCTCAAGGAGGACACGTCTTGAAACATACATTTATTGCCACTCTCTTCGCAGCAGCCATCGCGCTGCCGGCCGCTGCGGCCGATTACACCATCATCGCTCCGGCAGCACCGGGCGGCGGCTGGGACCAGACGGCCCGTTCGCTGCAGACCGTGCTGCAGCAGGAAGGCATTTCCGGCAACGTCCAGGTACAGAACGTTCCGGGCGCTGGCGGCGCCATCGGCCTCGCGCAGTTTGCCAACCAGAGCGCCGGGAACCCGAACGCCCTGATCGTCGGCGGCTATGTCATGGTCGGCGCGCTACTGACCAACAAGTCGGCCGTGACCCTCAAGGACGTTACGCCGATCGCCCGTCTGACCGGCGAATACGAAGCCGTCGTCGTTCCTGCCTCGTCTGACATCAAGACACTTGCTGATCTCGTCACCAAGCTGAAGGCTGATCCCGGCGCTGTGTCCTGGGGCGGTGGTTCTGCCGGTGGTACCGACCACATCACGGCTGGCCTGATCGCCAAGGCATCGGGCGTCGATCCGACCAAGGTCAACTACGTTGCCTTCTCGGGTGGCGGCGAAGCGCTTGCTGCTATCCTCGGTGGCCAGGTCACCGCCGGTATTTCCAGCTACAGCGAATTCGAATCGCAGGTTAAGGCTGGCACGCTGCGCCTGCTCGCCGTTTCGAGCGATGCCCGCCTCGACGGCATCGATGCACCGACGCTGAAGGAAGCCGGTACCGATGTGACCATTCAGAACTGGCGCATGGTTGCCGCGGCTCCCGGTCTGACGGACGAAGAAGTCAAGGCGATTTCGGCTGACGTCGAAAAGCTGCATACGTCTGCTGCCTGGCAGGAAGTGCTGAAGACCAAGGGTTGGGCAGACACCTACCTCTCGGGCGATGACTTCAAGGCTCAGCTCGACAAGGACGTCGCTTCGACCGAAAGCATCCTCAAAGATATCGGACTGGTAAAATGATTGAGGGCAACACCCCCTCGGCAACGAAGCGCCGCCCTGATTGGGCGGCGCTGGCTATTGCCGTCTTTCTTTTCGCCATTGCTGGCATCATGTTCTGGGATGCCTCTCATCTCAGCGCCATCGCACAGTATGACCGTATCGGCCCATCGACCGTGCCGGAATTCGTCGCCTTCGGCCTGGCGGCTCTCGGTCTCTGGACCGTTGCCGAAGCCTGGCGTGGTGAATTTCCCGAGCGCGAAAAGCAGGAAGTACCACCCGTTCTCTGGGTGATTGCCGGTCTTGCCTGTCAGATGATCTTCCTGCGTATCGCAGGGTTCTCGATCGCGACGGGCCTGCTCTTCGCCCTGACCGCGCGCGGTTTCGGCAAGCGCCAGCTGTGGATCTCGATCCCGGTCGGCATCGTCCTGAGTTTCATCGTATGGGTGATCTTCGCCAAGCTGCTGCAGCTGACGCTGCCTGCCGGCTGGCTTGAACATCTGTTCTTCTAAGGTGCAGCCCCCATGAGCACTTTCGAATTCCTTCTGCAGGGTCTGGCTGTCGCATTTCAGCCGATGAACCTGCTCTTCGCCTTCATCGGCGTCATGCTCGGCACCGCTGTCGGCGTTCTCCCGGGCATCGGCCCGGCGCTGACCGTCGCGCTGCTGCTTCCGGCCACCTACAAGCTCGATCCGGGCGGCTCGCTGATCATGTTTGCCGGCATCTATTACGGCGGCATGTATGGCGGCTCGACGACCTCGATCCTTCTTAACACGCCAGGCGAAAGCTCGTCGATCGTCACCGCGCTCGAGGGCAACAAGATGGCCCGCGCCGGACGCGGCGGTCCGGCACTTGCCACAGCTGCCATCGGCTCCTTCGTCGCCGGCCTGATCGCCACTCTCGGCCTCGCCTTCATCGCGCCCTACATCGTCAAGCTGGCGCTGGTCTTCGGTCCGCGCGAATATTTTGCGCTGATGATACTCGCCTTCGTCACCGTCTCGTCCGCCTTCGGAGACTCGGCGTTGCGCGGTCTGACGTCGCTGTTCATCGGCTTTGCGCTCGCCATGGTCGGCATCGACCAGCAGACCGGCCAGGCGCGTCTCTCCTTCGGCATCCCGGATCTTCTCGACGGCATCGAAGTGACGACGCTTGCTGTCGCCATGTTTGCCATCGGCGAAACGCTCTATATCGCCGCTCAGGGTGACAAGGTGGCCGACAAGGTCGAGGCCGTGAAGGGCTCGCTCTGGATGACGGCTGAAGATTGGAGCCGTTCCTGGAAGGCCTGGCTACGCGGAACCGTGATCGGCTTTCCGATCGGCGCGATGCCGGCCGGTGGTGCTGAAATCGGTACCTTCCTGTCCTACGCGACCGAAAAGCGCCTTTCCAAGAACCCGGAAGAGTTCGGAAGGGGTGCCATTGAGGGCGTTGCCGGTCCTGAGGCCGCCAACAATGCTTCGGCTGCCGGTACCCTCGTGCCACTGCTGACGCTCGGTCTGCCGACGTCTGCGACCGCCGCGATCATGCTCGCCGGTTTCCAGCAGTATGGTCTGCAGCCGGGTCCGCTGCTGTTTGCCACCAACCCGCAGCTCGTCTGGGGCCTGATCGCCAGCCTGTTGCTCGCCAATGCCATGCTGCTGGTTCTCAACCTGCCGCTAATCGGTCTCTGGGTGCGTCTGCTGACGATCCCCAAGCCGTGGCTCTATGCGGGCATCCTGCTGTTTGCCACGCTCGGAACGATCGGTGCGAATCCGTCGGTATTCGAGCTCGGCATGCTGTTGGCCTTCGGCATTCTCGGCTACGTCATGCGCCTGTTCGGCTATCCGATCGCGCCTGTCGTCGTCGGCCTGATCCTCGGGCCGCTTGCCGAGCAGCAGTTGCGCCGGGCCTTGGCGATCAGCCAGGGCGATCTGACGACCCTCGTCATGTCGCCGATCGCAGCCGGCCTGCTGCTTGTCGCTGCCGCGGCATTCATCATTCCGCTGATCCTTCGCTTGCGCGGACGGGGGCAGGTCCTTTCCCAGCTCGCCGCAAACGAAGACTAACAAAAAGACGGCATCCAACCCCTACCTATGAGCCGGCCCGTGCAAACGGGCCGGTTTTTCCGTTTGATGAGACAGAAATGCGGAGCGTTGAAGAAATTCCCGCGCTCGTTGTTTCTACAATTAATAGATGAAAAGTGTTTTGTTGGGTTAATGCAGCTTTAATCCGTCGGTGCGTATCTAGAGACAATTGTATTGGATTTGACGCGGCACGGCTTCGTCTTCCCATATTGCTCAAATCGAATACTTGCGACTTTAAATTTTCAGGATACCGAGATGAAACGCCCCCGCATCAAAATGCTATTGTCAGCGATCTTCGCTGTTATCGCCCTCATGTTCGGATTGCTTGCCTGGATGTCGATCAGCGGCATGAGCACGCTGAATGGCCAGACCGAGGTGATCGCTTCCAACTGGATCCCGAAAATCGCGACCGGCAAGAGCATCGAGAGCGCTTTCTACCGTCTCGACAATGCCTATTCGACACATATTCTTGCAGGCACGCCTGAGGAGATGAAGGCAGCCGAGGCGCTGATCGCCGACCGTAACGACGCGCTAGCCAAGCAAATCGACAAATACCGGCCGCTGATCACCACCGCCAAGGGCGCGGAACTGATCAAGGCGATCGAAGGCGGCATTGCCGACTACAAGCAGGCCGCGCAGCAGATGGTGGCGCTTTCGGCAGCCGGCAAGGATGGCGAAGCGAAGGCACTGCTTTCGGGCGATATGCAGGCCAGGATGGCCAAGGCCGCCGAATACCTGAACGACCTGCTCGACTTCAATACCGCGAGCTCGGAAAAAATCCACCTGGAAGGCGCCAGCCTCTTCCAGTCGACACTGTTCATGACCTTCGCGCTGATCGCTGGATGCGCTGCCATTCTGATTGCGGCCGTCATCTTTGCGATTACCGGCATTGCCCGGCCGATCGAAGCCATCACGACGTCGATGAAGGTTCTCGCGGGTGGCAACGATGAGGCGGCCATCCCCTTCTCGGGACGTTCGGACGAAATCGGCGACATGGCGTCGGCCGTCGAAGTGTTCCGCACGAACGCGCTTGCCAACAAGCGCCTCGAACGCGAAGGCGAGCAACAGCGCCACCTGACGGAAGAGCAGCGTCTTCGCGCGGCCGAAAGCGATCGCGTGAAGGCCGAGCAGATGCGCCAGGCGACCTCCGGCCTCGGAAATGGTCTGAAGCATCTGGCGGCGGGCGATCTGTCGTTCCAGCTGGACCAGCCCTTCGCTCCGGATTTCGAAGCTCTTCGTCAGGACTTCAACACCTCGATCACGCAGCTTGCCGATGTGCTGCGTTCCGTATCCTCCAGCGCCTCGTCGATCGACAGCGGCAGCCGCGAGATCAGTCAGAGCGCCAATGACCTGTCTCAGCGCACGGAGCGTCAGGCTTCGTCGCTCGAAGAGACGGCGGCGGCTCTCGACGAGATCACCACCAACGTTGCCAATTCGTCCAAGCGTGTGGATGAGGCGAGGGCGGTTGCGGTTCAGGCAAATCAGAGCGCGTCCAAGTCCGGCGCCGTTGTGTCGGATGCGGTCCATGCGATGGAGCGGATCGAACAGTCTTCGAGCCAGATCTCCAACATCATCGGCGTCATCGACGATATCGCCTTCCAGACCAACCTTCTGGCCCTGAACGCTGGTGTCGAAGCGGCGCGTGCAGGCGAGGCCGGCAAGGGCTTTGCGGTTGTCGCGCAGGAAGTGCGTGAACTGGCGCAGCGCTCGGCGCAGGCCGCGCGCGAGATCAAGGCGCTGATCAGCGCGTCGACCGGCGAAGTCGAAGCAGGTGTACGTCTGGTTCGCGAAACGGGCAATGCGCTGACGGCGATCGGTGACTATGTCGTCACCATTAACCAGCACATGGAAGCGATCGCGACATCGACCCGCGAGCAGTCGCTCGGCCTCACGGAAGTGAATACCGCGGTCAACCAGATGGATCAGGTCACGCAGCAGAATGCAGCGATGGTCGAGGAAACGAGTGCGGCCGGTGCCACGCTGGCGCATGAAAGCGGCCGCCTTCGCGATCTGATCGCCCGCTTCAAGCTTGGGCAATCAGGCGTCCAGCAAGGCTATATGCCTGGGCGCGCCCGCGCCGCCTGACGCGCTCATAAGACAGCTTAAAGATGAAGCGAGCCCGGCCTCACAAGGCCGGGCTTTTGCGTTTTGCCCTCTGTTCAGGCATTTTTGCATGGCAGCGCTGAATTTCCGCGACTTGTGGTAGATGCTGCGCTGCATCATATGTAAGCAGTCAATAATGAAGCTAAAGCGAGAAAGACAATGTCTTACGTGAAGTCCATTCGTGAAGGTTTCCTCGGCCGTGCCTTCGCCGTTATCGGTGCCGCAAATGCAGTCAGCGCCGCAGTCGATGCAGGCCGCCGTCCGCAGGGCCGCCACCTGAAGGTGCTCGGTATCGATGCCGATGTGTTCGATCACATCCGCCGCTAACAGCCGCTGAAACCAACGCATGAAAATAGCCCGCAACCGGTTGGTCGCGGGCTTTATTTTTGTCTTGATGACTGCGGCTTGCCCCGCCGCAGTCCTGTTTACTAGGCCTCGACGCGTTCCGCGCCATGGCTGTGGGCCGGTGCCTCCAAGGCCTCGCGCCGGTTATGGCGGATCGAGGACCAGAGCGAGATGCCGATCAGCGTGGCGCCGCCAAGGCCGGTAATGACCTCAGGGATGTGATATAGCGTCTGCACGTACATGATCACCGCCAGGATCAGGATCGCGTAGAACGCGCCGTGTTCCAGATAGCGGTATTCCGTTAGCGTTCCCTTTTCGACGAGCATGATCGTCATCGAGCGCACATACATGGCGCCGATGCCGAGGCCGATCGCGATAATGAAAAGGTTCTGCGTCAACGCGAAAGCGCCGATGACGCCGTCGAACGAGAAGCTTGCATCCAGCACTTCCAGATAGATGAAGGCGCCGAGGCCGCCGCGTGCCGCCTCGCTCATCGCCCGCTGCGAGGCATCCAGCAGGCCGCCGATGACTTCGACAGCCAGGAACGTCACGAGGCCGTAGATGGCGCTATAGACGAAGGTGGTGGCTTCCTCGCCTTCCAGAAGCGACGAGAAGAGCAGGATGAGCAGGAGAACGACGGCGATCTCGATGCCCTTGATCGCCGCGCCGCGCGACATCATCCGCTCCAGTGAGCCGAGCCAGTGCACGTCCTTCTCATTGTTGAAGAAGTAGGAGAGGCCGACCATCATCAGGAAGGTGCCGCCGAAGGCTGCGATCGGCAGGTGGGCGTCATTCATGATGCGGGCATATTCGGCCGGTTCGCGAGCCGCGAGGATGATCGCGTCGATCGGGCCGATACCGGCTGCGATGACGACGATTGCCAGCGGGAAGACGATGCGCATGCCGAAGACGGCGATGATGATGCCCCAGGTCAGGAAGCGGTGCTGCCAGACCGGCGTCATCTCTTTCAGCTTGTTGGCATTGACGATGGCGTTGTCGAAAGAAAGCGAAATCTCCAGCACGGCAAGCACCGCGCAGATGAAGAAGACGGTCGCCATACCGCCGATCGTGCCCGTCGATTGCCAGCCGAGAATGGCGCCGAGTGCCAGGCCGATGGCAGTGACGATGAAGGACCAGCGGAAATATCCGAGGGTCGAAGTTTGACTGGGAGACTGGTTCATGGCCGCACCTCTTTGGCGCGGACATCGTTTTTGAACGTGGGTGTGGTGGAAGAACGCGGCATGCCAGAACGGGCATGCGCGAAAGGCATGGGGAGCTTTTTCATCGATTGAAAATCCGCCGGCTCTTTGCAGGCGGTACCGACATCACGAGAGCGCCGTAAAAACTCTCGCCAGAGGGGCCCGGCACCAGTGTTTATCCGTCGCCGATGTTTCCGCATGGGGGGCAACCACGCACATCTCTGCGACGACGGACAAACGCTTAGGTAATCAACTTGTGCAGGCAGTCAAGAGGGGCCGGATGATTGCAGCCTGACTTTCTTTGGAACCATCCCCAGGCTCGCCCGTTTGGATGAGGTTGAGCGATCAGGATGATCGCGGGCGCGATCAAAAAGGAGGCCGATGATGCAGACTTCGACCCACTCCCCCGACAAGCGAACCGAGGCTGCCGACCGCATGAAGCGGGCGAAGCCCAACCGGATGCAAAAGGCGCAGGTGCTGCCGCCGCATCAGGTCGATCTGACGCTGCCGCAGTCCCCGAGGCACGACGTTCATGTGCCCGCCCATATGAGCGGCAGCGATCTGTCGCGCGGCGGTCCTGAGATCGCAGCCGACGCCGCAAAGGCGAAAGACAAATAGGCCGGGCTACCGGAATTTGCGACTTCGCGAACAGTTTTCAAGAACGACAGGTGAGACACGAATGAAGACAAATCTTGTGCCGCAGGACATTTCGCTCAAGCACGAAGAAGAATGGCAGGCAGTCCGGACAGCCTCGGAGAAGGACGGCAAGCGTGAATCCAAGAGCTGGAACGCAGCATTTGCAGGGTCGAAACCCTCGCGTTCCGAATCCGTAAACGCGCGATAATTCATAGAAGACGATCAGACGCCCGGTATTGCCGGGCGTTTTTGCGTTTCTTATTGCTCGCCGTTGCTCTTTGAACCCTGATCACTTCCAAGTTTCTTTTCGATCTTCCCGAAGGCGTAGAGCACGCAGACGGCGGCAACCGTCGCAAAGACCGCGATCGGCCAATAGCCGAAACCCGTCGCAAGGCCGATTCCGCCCGAAAGCCACATGCCGGCACCCGTCGTCAGGCCTTTGACCCGGCCCCGGGAGAAGACGATCATCCCGGCAGCCAGGAAGGCAACACCTGCCGTGACCGCCTCGATGACGCGCAACGGGTCGATGCGAACCTGCGGATCATCGGTAAAGCCAGGCATGTGCACAGCCTCGATCGAGATGATCGCGAAGAGCGCGGCCGCAAGGCTGACGAGAATATGCGTGCGAAAGCCTGCCGGATGATCGCGGGCTTCGCGTTCGAAGCCGATCAGGCCGCCGAGGATGAAAGCACCGAAAAGGCGGGCGAAGATGACGGGGTAGTGGATGCGGGATTCCGGAAACATATCGGCGAGGACGAGGTCCATGGAAGCGGTTCTCCAGCGGTGAATTCGCTGACTAACGCAACCGCCGCCGCTTTGTTCGCGTCAGAAGCCGATCGTTTCTTCGTATTTGTCCCAGGAGCTGTACATCGCGTAGCGGCTGAGGCCCTTGATGGCGAAGTTTCCGTAGTAGGGGCTGAGCTGGAACTCAGCGGCAGATTCGCTCATCTTCTTGACCGCGCCGACATAGATCGCTGAGGCAAGGCCTGTGCGGTTGGCGCCGTGTTCGCAGTGAATGAGAAGCGGCTTGGGCGCATCTGCCATGATCTTGGCGAGCTTTTGCGCCTCCTCGATCGGTAGTTCTTTGGATGACGACATCGGAAAATCGATCAGCGTGATGCCGCGGTCTGCGGCGGCTGCCGATTCATCGCGGTACCAGCCGGTGCGCTTTTCGTTGCGAAGATTGAGGATCGTACGGATGTGATAGCGCGACGCGTATGCCTGGATGTCTTCGCCGCTTGGCTGTGCCGACCGGTAAAGCTCACCTGCAATGACCTCGTGAAAATTGCCGGTTGCCTGTCCGAGCGCCGCATGGGCGCCGATCAGGGCTGCCAATCCGAGTGCCACAGAAGCTGGCCAAGCGATAAAACGAAAATAACGCATACTTACACCGATCGATCTGGCGTCCGTCCAACCACCCAAATGGGGGCTCGATGTGACGGGCGCCACCCTATCCGGAAAAAATGTGCAGTGGAAGCCACGGGCTCCCGGCGCCAACCTTTCGGAAAGGATTGCCGTCCAATAATCCGGGCCTCACGGGATTCGGATCTATGGCGAAGACAGCGACGCGCGGCCGCAGCCGCAAACCTTCGGGACGGGGCAGGGGCGCGAGCCGCGGCGGCGGCATCATGCCATGGGCGGTGATCGGTCTTCTCGCCGTCGGCGGTATTGCCACGTACGACAATTGGAAGAGCGTCAAGCCGATGCTGGCAAAGGCTCCTGACGCTTCGATGATCACGGCGGCGATCCGCCCGGATGCGCCGAAGGCGCCTGCCGCGAAGCCGGAGCCGAAACAGATGGCGATGACGACGGTGCAGCCGCAGCGTCCCTTGCCACCGGCGGCCATTCCCGTGCCGGCGGCCCAGCCGGTCAAGGCATCGCCCGCAGACGTGCTGAGCGGCAGCGCCACCTTCGGCTATTGCGGGCAGGGCGAACACGTCAATTGCGTCGGCGACGGCGGCGTCTTCTGGTACAAGGGCGAGAAGATCGTCGTTGCCGATGCCGTTCTTCCGGATGTTTCGGCGGCGCGCTGCGAAAACGAGCGGCGCCTCGGCTTTGCTGCCAAATCGCGGCTTTTCAAGCTTTTGAACGCTGGGCCGTTCGCCATGAACGCGGCCGGCAAGGGCGCCAATGGCGGCGCTCCAAGGGTCATCTCACGGGACGGACGTTCCTTCGGCGCCCAGCTGACCACCGAGGGGCTGGCGCGCAAGCCAGGCGCAAACGGCGCCTGGTGCGCCTGATCTGATCACTTCTGCTTGGCGGGCTTCGGCTGCGGCGTTGCGGGTGCCGCGGCAGGTGCCGGCTGCACGGGCGTCTTGCCATTGGTCTGGAAGGTTGCAGCGAAGGTGCTGTCCTTGCTCTCGGCCGTGCATTCGATGGCAACCGGCTTGCCGCCGTAGGGATTGCCGAATGTGCAGCTGCCTGCAACCTTGACCTCACCCGTCATCTTCTGGCCGACGCCCGTTGTCACCATGGTCAAGGGGATCCGCGCATTTCCGTTGGAGGCCGGCTTGATCGCCTTGCCGTCGCCCTGGAAGCCCAGCATCTTGCCCTGCGCCGTGAAGATGAAGGTGACATCGCCATTTGGCAGCGCCACCGCGGCCAGCTCGTTCTTGCAGGGTTTGGACACATCGAGCTTGCCGACGACGAGCTTGGAGCATCGTCCGGCAAGGGTCGTCACACCGGCGCTCGGGAAATTCTGGGTTTGGGCATAGGCTGAAGAAGAAAGGGTCGCTGCAGACAGTGCTGCTGCGGCAATAATCAGTCGTCTCATGAGTTCAGGGGTCCTGTCATGCTGCTGGTCAGACTTTGTGACTGGCATGGTTGTGTGTCGGAATTTTGCCGTGCGCAACCCTGAAGCGCCGCAAAAAAGTGAAACGGGCCGCTACAGGGGATCGCGGCCCGTTCCAGGAAGCGGGGGCGCCTTGGCGGCAGCCGCCCTCTTTATCTTCTCAGTGCCGCCGGTTGGCGTCTTCCATCGACCAGCCGAAACGCCACGCCTCATAACGCGCATACCAGACTTCAAGGGCCGCAGCGTCCCAAATGGGCATGAATTCCGGGTGTGACATAGGGTTGTCGCTCAGCCTGTAGCCCAGGATGCGGTCACGAATGCCACGCTCCTGCATGTTCAGCAGCTCTTCGATTTCCATATGCGCGCCCTCAACCGCCGGCCCCTCAGCCGACAGGGTTAAGGAAACATTTCCATTTGCTAATGTCCAGAAATGCCAGCGTCATCCCCATTATTCACAGGATTAATCAGGACGGTCTCTTGACGCGAAATGCGCACGCGCGAGCGGATCAGTGCTACTTCTGGCAGCTATTTCATTCCCGAATTTAACCCTAACGCGACAATCGAATGGATACACGCGCGTACCGCAATTATAAATCCGACGGTGCTTATATGAGGGGTTTCGATGCGCGGTACATTTGCGAAAGCCATCCGGTTTATCCTGCACCCGGTTTGCCTGCTGATTGCGGCGGCGCTCTTCTTCGCATTGGTCCGCTATCTCGACACGCGCTGGCGCTTCATGCCTTACACGTTCTCGATCACGCTCGTCATTGCTGCGGCGCTGTTTCTGGTCTCGCGGCGATATGCATTCTCGCTCTATGCGGCGGGTTCGGTGGTTGTGCTGATCGCGCTGGCTTCGCTGGTCAAATACGACCTCAAAGGTTTTGCGCTTCACTACTATGATCTGATCTTCACCGGCGCCGACAAATCCGCGGTGAGTTTCCTCGCGTCAAACTACACCGGCATTCTGATCTCGGCGATCTGCATCCTTCTCGCGGTCATCGTATGCCTTGTCCTGATCTTTGCTTTCGACAGTCCTCTGCGGCTGAACGTCAGGTGGCGCGCGGCTGGTCTGGCGGGGGTTCTGCCCTTGACCTATCTGACCTTCCCGCCTGCCGTTGCCGATCAGCCGGCCTACCTGCCCTATATTTCCGGCTACAACGCATCGTCCTTCTTCATCTCGCTCGCTGACATCCGCTATCCATTCGGCAGGATTGAGCTTTCCAATCACGTGGAAGCAGCTGAGACGCGGGCGATGGATGCCTCTGTGGATTGCGGCACGAAGCGCCCCGACGTCGTTCTGGTGCTCAGCGAAAGCCAGACGGACCTCGCGAACTTTCCGCAAATCAACGCCCCGGCAGAAACGCTGGCGTCGTTTCGCTCGCAGGACGGCGTTGTTCGTCCGCTTTATGTCGAGACCTATGGCGGCGGCACCTGGGTTACCAACTTTGCTGTGATGACCGGGCTGTCGGCGACGGATTTCGGCTGGCAGTCATCCTATGTGACGCAGCTGATGGCCGGCAAGATCAAGGGCAGCTTTCCGGAGACGCTCGCCAAATGCGGCTACCGCACCGTGACCGTCATGCCGATGGAATACAACTTCGTCAACGAAGGACCCTTCCTGACGTCGATCGGCTTCCAGGATATTTATGACATGAAGGCGATCGGCACCAAAGCCGAAGCGGAGGATGACCGGCCGTATTTCGATTTTGCCCGGAAGATCATCGCCGAGGAGCGCGCGAAGGACGACCGGCCGCTGCTGATCGCGATTCAGACGATGATGACGCATGGTCCCTACGACAAGCCGATCGTGCCGTCTTCCCTGGTCGCCGAGGCGAAGTATTCCGACGATGCCAAGGCGAACGAATATGTTCGGCGCGTCATTGCCGCCCGCAAGGAAGTCGCATCGTTCATCGATAGCCTGCGCGTCTCCCCGGGCAGCCGCGGCACTGTGGTGATGGAATATGGCGATCACCAATCCGAAGCGACCCGCCCGTTCGTCGAAGAATCACTTGCGGGTGAGCCCATGCTCTCCGACTTCCGCTCGATCGCCTACCGCACCTTCGTCAGCATTCATGGCTTCGGCACGCCTGTCGACATGACGCCGTTCGCGCGGCCGCTCGATATCGGCTTTTTGTCATCAGCGCTTGCAGAAGCAGCGCAATTGCCGTCGTCACCATTGATCCGGGACCTGCAATCGCTGCGTAAGACGTGTGGCGGGCGGTATCACACCTGCCCGGAAAGAAGCCTTGTCGATGCCCATCTCAGCATGCGGGCGAATGCCGGAATGCTGGTTTTGCGGTGAGTTTTCTTCATCTCTAATGTTGTAAAAATATCGTTAAAATTGCCCATAACAAGTTTTTGTTCATCTGCCGTTCAGAAAACTGTTTGGGAAAAGCACAGAGTGGCGCACACTCCTCCTTGTGAATAAGGAGATAGTGCATGATTCGATTGACCGCGGCTCTGACGCTGTTCTCAGTCTATGCGTTTACGATGTTCTTCATCGCATCCATTCCTGAGACCCCGTACCTGCAAACCGCAGCAACGACGATAACCGAAGACGCATCGCTTACGAAGTGAGTTGGGCGTAAAGGGCAGGCTTGGGGGCAAGCCTTTATGCAGGGTGGTGGCGTAAATGATACGCTGCCCTGCGGGGTGGGTTTTTATTGTGCTGGCATCGGGCACAATTTTTCAGTGTCGCTGGCGGCACTGCAAACGCGTCTTGGGCGCGCCTTCACAAACAGCGCGATAGACTTCCGCGGATAGTTGAAATGGCTGTTATTCAAGTCATTTGCTGCTTCGCGGGTAAGCGCGGTGCGTTTTTCTCCGAGATCATCAGCAATCCACGCAGAATAAGGTCTTGCCTGGGTTTGATTCGTAGCTGCTGCCGGCAGCGATCTGTCTGTTCTGGGACCGCGCCGTGAATAAAGGGTGATTTTCCGCTTTCTTGTATCTCGAAACGACACATAACTTAACGGCAATAATGGTACATTAACTTATAATTAGTGCTTCCAGCATAATTCTTCCCTCGGTCAATGACGAATCCCTTCGTCTAGGCTCAACGATGTTCGGGTTTGGTCCTGTCGAATGTCGAGGTTTAGGAAACGGTTGCTTTAAGCGCCGTGCGCATGATGCCTTGTCCTAAACATTAGCTCCCTCGAGCGATGTCTTCCGAAATATTTTGTCTATGCGTCTCGGCCATGCAGTGTGCACGGCGCGAACCCTCCGGCTATGGCTTGGAGCGCGCCAGCTTTTGCTACCGGGATGCGAGACGAAAGACACCGTCACCGCTAACGCCAGTGCAAGGGCAATTTCATGACCTCGATCGTTTCCTCTCTTTCTAATACCCAGATCAAAGCTCTGTCTGCAAAGACCATCAAGGCGTTCTCGGCTGAGGATGTCGCAACGCTTTCCGCAGATCAGCTCAAGATTTTCAACAAAGACCAGATATCTGCCCTTGAGGCCGAAGATATCGAAGCGCTCGATTCCACACAGCTCGGCGCGATTTCGACGACCGCTATCGCAGGCCTGAAGCCGGAACTGCTTGCTGCACTCGATGCCACGAAGATCGGTGCTCTCGGAAACGCCCAGATCGCGGCGTTCAGCGCCACGCAGATTGCTGCTCTTACCCCGGATCAGATCGAAGGCCTTACAGCCGACCAGATCAAGGGCCTGAACGCGACGCAGATCGGCTCGATCAGCGCTGACGACATCAAAAAGTTTTCGGCTGACGAAGTCGGCGCCATCGGCGCAAAGGCAATCGGCGGCCTGAAGAACGAAGCCATCGCCGTGCTCAGCGATGACCAGATCGGCAAGCTCAGCGCCGACCAGCTCAAGCAGGTCACGACCAAGCAGATCACCGCCTTCACGTCTGGCCAGCTTGCCAAATTCACCGATGATCAGATCGGCGCATTGTCGGCAGCCCAAGTCGGCGCACTCTCCAACGACCAGATCGGTGGCCTGACTGCCGGTCAGATTGGCAAGCTCAGCAACGCTGCTGTCGCCGGTCTCAAGGCTACGCAGATCACGGCGATGACCGCCGATCAGGTTGCCGGCATCACGGCAGGCCAGAGCGCTCTGCTGAGCGCCGCGCAGGTTGCGGGCTTCAGCGCCACGAACATCACCAAGCTGACCGACGATGCAGTTGCTGGTTTGGCCGCCAAGGCGGTCCCTGGCCTGAAGAATGAAGCCATCGCCGTCCTCAGCGAAAGCCAGGTCGGCAAGCTCAGCACCGACCAGCTCAAGCAGGTCACCACTAAGCAGATCACTGCCTTCACGTCTGGCCAGCTTGCCAAGTTCACCGATGATCAGATCGGCGCATTGTCGGCTGCCCAGGTCGGCGCGCTCACCAACGACCAGATCGGTGGTCTGACTGCCGGTCAGATCGGCAAGCTCAGCAATGCTGCTGTCGCTGGCCTCAAGGCCACGCAGATCACGGCGATGACTGCAGACCAGGTTGCCGGTATCACCGCAGGCCAGAGCGCTCTGCTGACGGCTGCGCAGGTTGCAGGCTTCAGCGCCACGAACATCACCAAGCTGACCGACGATGCGGTTGCTGGCCTGACCACGAAGGCTCTCCCGAGCCTGAAGAACGAAGCGATCGCTGTTCTCAGCGACAGCCAGATCGGCAAGCTCAGCGTCGACCAGATCAAGGTGATGACGCCGAAGCAGGTTACTGCCTTCACGTCTGGCCAGCTCGGCAAGTTCACCGACGATCAGATGGGTGCGCTGACGGCAGCCCAGGTCGGCTCTCTCTCTGACGCGCAGATCACCGGTCTTTCGGCTGCTCAGATCGGCAAGCTCAGCAATGCTGCTGTCGGCGGTCTGAAGGCAACGCAGATCAGCGGCATGTCTGACACGCAGCTCGAAGGTCTGAGCGTTGCTCAGGCTGGCGCACTGACGGCGGCCCAGGTCGGTGCTCTCAGTGCCGATGACATTAAGAAGTTCTCCGACGACGAAATTGCTGCCCTCAGCCCCAAGGCAATCCCTGGCCTGAAGAACGAAGCAATTGCGGCTCTCACCGAAAGCCAGGTCGGCAAGCTCAGCACCGACCAGCTCAAGCAGGTTACCACCAAGCAGATCACTGCCTTCACGTCTGGCCAGCTTGCAAAGTTCACCGATGATCAGATCGGCGCATTGTCGGCTGCCCAGGTCGGCGCACTCACCAACGACCAGATCGGCGGCCTGACTGCCGGTCAGATCGGCAAGCTCAGCAATGCTGCTGTCGCTGGCCTCAAGGCTACGCAGATCACGGCGATGACTGCAGATCAGGTTGCCGGCATCACCGCAGGCCAGAGCGCTCTGCTGACGGCTGCGCAGGTTGCTGGCTTCAGCGCCACGAACATCACCAAGCTGACCGACGACGCGGTTGCTGGCCTGACAACGAAGGCTCTCCCGAGCCTGAAGAACGAAGCGATCGCTGTTCTCAGCGAAAGCCAGATCGGCAAGCTCAGCGCCGACCAGATCAAGGTAATGACGCCGAAGCAGGTTACCGCCTTCACGGCTGGCCAGCTTGGCAAGTTCACCGACGATCAGATGGGTGCTCTGACGGCAGCCCAGGTCGGCTCTCTCTCCGACACGCAGATTGTCGGTCTCTCGGCTGCTCAGATCGGCAAGCTCAGCAACGCTGCTGTCGGTGGTCTGAAGGCATCGCAGATCAGCGGCATGAGCGACATGCAGCTCGAAGGTCTGAGCGTTGCTCAGGCTGGCGCACTGACGGCGGCCCAGGTCGGTGCTCTGAGTGCCGATGACATCAAGAAGTTCTCCGACGACGAAATCGCTGCCCTCAGCCCGAAGGCGATCCCCGGTCTGAGCAATGAGGCAATTGCCGCTCTCACCGAAAGCCAGGTTGGCAAGCTCAGCACGGACCAGCTCAAGCAGGTCACCACCAAGCAGATCACTGCCTTCGCGTCTGGCCAGCTTGCCAAATTCACCGATGATCAGATTGGCGCATTGTCGGCTGCCCAGGTCGGCTCGCTCACCAACGACCAGATCGGTGGCCTGACCGCCGGTCAGATCGGCAAGCTCAGCAATGCTGCTGTCGCTGGTCTGAAGGCAAGCCAGATCACGGCGATGACCGCCGATCAGGTTGCCGGCATCACTGCAGGCCAGAGCGCTCTGTTGACAGTTGTGCAGGCCGCGGGCTTCAGCGCCACGAACATCACCAAGCTGACGGACGATGCAGTTGCGGGTCTCAGCACCAAGGCGGTTCCTGGCCTGAAGAACGAAGCGATCGCTGTCCTCAGCGAAAGTCAGGTCGGCAAGCTCAGCGCCGACCAGCTCAAGCAGGTCACGACCAAGCAGATCACCGCCTTCACATCTGGCCAGCTTGCAAAGTTCACCGATGATCAGATCGGCGCATTGTCGGCTGCCCAGGTCGGCGCACTCACCAACGACCAGATCGGTGGCCTGACTGCCGGTCAGATCGGCAAGCTCAGCAATGCTGCTGTTGCTGGCCTCAAGGCTACGCAGATCACGGCGATGACTGCCGATCAGGTTGCCGGCATCACCGCAGGCCAGAGCGCTCTGCTGACGGCTGCACAGGTTGCAGGCTTCAGCGCCACGAACATCACCAAGCTGACCGACGACGCGGTTGCTGGCCTGACCGCCAAGGCGGTCCCTGGCCTGAAGAATGAAGCCATCGCCGTCCTCAGCGAAAGCCAGGTCGGCAAGCTCAGCACGGACCAGCTCAAGCAGGTCACGACCAAGCAGATCACTGCCTTCACGTCTGGCCAGCTTGCCAAATTCACCGATGATCAGATCGGTGCATTGTCGGCAGCCCAGGTCGGCTCGCTCACCAACGACCAGATCGGTGGCCTGACTGCCGGTCAGATCGGCAAGCTCAGCAACGCTGCTGTCGCTGGTCTGAAGGCAAGCCAGATCACGGCGATGACGGCAGATCAGGTTGCCGGTATCACCGCAGGTCAGAGCGCTCTGCTGAACACTGCCCAGGTCGCAGGCTTCAGCGCCACGAACGTGACGAAGCTGACCGACGACGCGGTTGCCGGGATATCCGCCAAGGCGATTGGTGGTCTTACCAACGAAGCGATCGCAGTCCTCAGCGACAGCCAGATCGGCAAGCTCAGCGCCGACCAGATCAAGGTGATGACGCCGAAGCAGGTTACCGCCTTCACGGCTGGCCAGCTTGGCAAGTTCACCGACGATCAGATGGGTGCTCTGACGGCAGCCCAGGTCGGCTCTCTCTCCGACACGCAGATCGTCGGTCTCTCGGCCGCTCAGATTGGCAAGCTCAGCAACGCTGCAGTGGGCGGTCTGAAGGCAACGCAGATCAGCGGTATGTCTGACACGCAGCTTGAAGGTCTGAGCGTTGCTCAGGCTGGCGCACTGACGGCAGCCCAGGTCGGCGCTCTGAGTGCCGATGACATCAAGAAGTTCTCCGACGACGAAATCGGAGCGATTGGCGTAAAGTCGATCAACGGCCTGAAGAACGAGGCAATCGCTGCCCTTACCGAAAGCCAGATCGGCAAGCTGACGACCGGCCAGATCTCCGGTCTGCTGTCGACGCAGGTTGCGAGCTTCACGGCTGCTCAGCTTGGCAAGTTCACCGACGACCAGATCGGCGCACTCTCCGCCGCTCAGGTTGGTGCACTGACCAACGACCAAATCGGCGGTCTTTCCGCCGGTCAGATCGGCAAGCTCAGCAACACGGCCGTCACCGGCCTCAAGGCAAGCCAGATCACGGCGATGACGGCAGATCAGGTTGCCGGCATCACCGCAGGCCAGAGCGCTCTTCTGACCGGTGCGCAGGTTGCTGGCTTCACTGCCACGAACGTTACGAAGCTGACCGATGATGCGGTTGCGGGCCTGACCGCCAAGGCAATCCCGAGCCTGACGAACGACGCGATCGCTGTCCTCAGCGAAAGCCAGGTCGGCAAGCTCAGCACCGACCAGCTCAAGGCGATGACGCCGAAGCAGGTCAGCGGCTTCACTGCCACCCAGCTCGGCAAGTTCACCGACGACCAGATCAGTGCGCTCTCCGCAACTCAGGTCGGCGCGCTGACCGATACGCAGATCGGTGGCCTCTCGGCCGGTCAGATCGGCAAGATCAGCAACACGGCAGTCACCGGTCTCAAGGCCACGCAGATCACGGCGATGAGCGCCGATCAGGTTGCCGGCATCACCGCTGACCAGAGTGCTCTGCTGACAGCTGCGCAGGTTGGTGGCTTCAGCGCCACGAACGTGACGAAGCTGACCGACAACGCAGTGGCCGGCCTGACCGCCAAGGCGATCCCTGGCCTGAAGAACGAAGCGATCGCTGTTCTCAGCGACAGCCAGATCGGCAAGCTCAGCGCCGATCAGATCAAGGCTGTGACAACGCAGCAGATCGCCGGCTTCACGGCTGGCCAGCTCGGCAAGTTCACCGACGATCAGATGGGTGCTCTGACGGCTGCTCAGGTCGGCGCACTCTCCGACACGCAGATCGCCGGTCTCTCGGCTGCCCAGATCGGCAAGCTCAGCAACGCTGCAGTGGGTGGTCTGAAGGCAACCCAGATCAGCGGCATGACCGACGTACAGCTCGAAGGCGTCAGCACGTCCCAGGCCGCTGTGCTGACTGCAGCCCAGGTCGGTGCCCTGAGCGCTGACGACATCAAGAAGTTCTCCGATGACGACATCGGGGCGATCACGGCGAAGTCGATCAACGGTCTGAAGGCCGATGCCATTGCCGCTCTCAGCGATAGCCAGATCGGCAAGCTCAGCGCGGACCAGATCTCCGGTCTGCTGTCGACGCAGGTTGCCAGCTTCACGGCTGCTCAGCTCGGCAAGTTCAGTGACGACCAGATCGGCGCACTTTCCGCCGCTCAGGTTGGTGCTCTGACCAACGACCAGATTGGCGGTCTCTCTGCCGGTCAGATCGGCAAGCTCAGCAACGCGGCTGTAGCGGGTCTGAAGGCAAGCCAGATCACGGCGATGAGCGCCGATCAGGTTGCCGGCATCACTACAGGCCAGGCAGGTCTCCTGACTGCTCTGCAGGTCGCTGGCTTCAGCGCCACGAACGTCACCAAACTGACGGACGACGCGGTTGCCGCGATCGGCACCAAGTCGATCGGTGGTCTGAAGACCGACGCGATCGGTGTTCTCAGCGACAGCCAGATCGGCAAGCTGAGCGCTGATCAGATCAAGTCGATCACGACACAGCAGATCGCCGGCTTCAAGGCTGCTCAGCTCGGCAAGTTCACCGACGACCAGCTCGGTGCACTCTCCGCTGCCCAGGTCGGCGCACTGAGCAACGATCAGATCGCGGGTCTCTCCGCGGCTCAGATCGGCAAGCTCAGCGACACGGCGATCACCGGTCTCAAGGCGACGCAGATCACCTCGATGAGCACCGCTCAGATCGAAGGGATCACGCTGTCGCAGACCGCCAAGCTGAACGCTGCACAGATCGGTGCCATGGCGCCGGAAGGGGTCGCGAAGTTCTCGGTCGACGAGATCGCCGCAATCGACGTCAGCGCGATCAAGGGACTGTCTGCGGACGACATCACGGCTTTGGACAAGGATCACGCCAACGCCTTCACCACTCCGCAGATCCAGGCAATGAACGACGATCAGCTGGCAGCCGTCGTGGCCGCCTACAACGCAGCCTAAGACGCAAGGGAGAGTGGCCTGACGGCCACGCTTCACCGGCTTAACGCAATCGGGCCCGCAGCTTTGCGGGCCCTTTTCATTTTCCGGCCTCCAACCTCGCGCAGGGCAACAAGCTGCCGCCAGTTCGCTCCGAGACCATGCCGCGAATCATCATTGCCGTCCGATTCGCGTCGGCTGTTTTATGTGCAGGAAGTGTGCCGCCGGCTGGGCCCGGTCATTCCGATTTTTCAACGGCCATAAAATGCCCAGAGAAGGCCTTGGGCGAGAGATAACAGTCTTGTGCTGTTGCGCCCTGGCTGCATCAGCGAGCGCGTCGTGAAGGTTCTCTAGAGGCTTTCGCTTGCGTCAAAGATTGGGTCGAGCAAATAGCAGCGATCGCCATGGCGTATTTCAGGGCATGCTTCTTAATTCGACTGAGAACCATACCGCAGTTTCCCCTGCGGTCGCTCGCGGCAGACGCGGGAAATGGCAGTCCTGCAGAAAGCAGCGGCGTGGGAGATTTTGTGAGAAAACTTAGCCGGCTTTGAGGGAGGCTAAAATCACCAATCAGCGGCTTGGTGAAAATCCTCTAATAAATCAAGAGGATCGGATGGTGGGCGTGACAGGGATTGAACCTGTGACCCCTACGATGTCAACGTAGTGCTCTCCCGCTGAGCTACACGCCCATCCGATGGCGGCGCATAGATCACAAAACCTTTGGGGCCGTCAATAGGCTTTTTTGAAGTTTTGTGACCTGACGCCTGCAAGCCTTATGCGGCAAGCATTTTGTTCACTTCGTCGACGAGATCGCGGAGGTGGAAAGGCTTGGAAAGGACCTTTGCATCCTTCGGTGCCTTCGAATCAGGGTTCAGTGCCACGGCAGCAAAACCGGTGATGAACATGACCTTGAGGTCCGGATCGAGTTCGGTCGCGCGGCGCGCGAGTTCGATGCCGTCCATTTCAGGCATGACGATGTCGGTCAGCAGAAGCGAAAAGGGCTCTTCGCGGAGCCGGTCATAGGCGCTTGCGCCGTTGTCGTAGGACAGAACCTTGTAGCCTGCCTTTTCGAGCGCCTTCACGAGGAAGCGGCGCATGTCGTTGTCGTCTTCTGCAAGCAGTATCTTCTGAGTCATTATCCAGACCGCTGGTGAGATGAATTTTTATGGGAGGCTCCAGCCAATACACTAGTCCTTCCCCGGTAAACAACCGGTGAAGTGACCACCCGTGGCTGTCATCCCCTGTACATAGTATGGACTTGCGGCCGGGCAACTGGCAACATGGGGCAAGCAAGCCTCGAACGACATGGTTAAGAGGGTAGAAGGTGCCTGAAATCCGCGAATACGAGCTTTTTGAGATACGTGAGCCCGTGTCGCAGACCATTCCCTTCGTTTACAATTCCCCCCATAGCGGCCGCATTTATCCACCGGAATTTATCGCCCAGTCGCGTCTTCAGGGCATTTCGATCCGCCGCTCGGAGGATCACTACGTCGATGAACTGTTCTCGGCGGCGAGCCTGCTCGGTGCGCCGCTGCTGCTCGCAAACTTCCCGCGGGCCTATCTCGACGTTAACCGTGAACCCTATGAACTCGATCCGCGAATGTTCGACGGGCTTCTGCCGTCCTATGCGAACATCAATTCGCTGCGCGTCGCAGGCGGTCTCGGAACCATCCCGCGCATCGTCGCCGAGAATATGGAAATCTATGCGCGGCGGATTCCGGTCCAGGAAGGGCTTGATCGCGTCGAGAGCGTCTACAAGCCCTATCACGCCGCACTGCGGCGGCTGATTGCCCGTACCCATGTGCAGTTCGGCTTCGGGGTGTTGATCGATTGCCACTCGATGCCTGGAAATGTGCGGGTTGCAGGCAGCAACCAACGGCCGGATTTCATCATCGGCGACCGCTACGGAACGTCGGCCTCCGCCGAACTATCGCGAACCGCAATCAGCATCTTCGAAGAGATGGGCTTCACGGCCATTCGCAACAAGCCCTATGCCGGCGGCTTCATCACTGAGCATTATGGGCGCCCGTCGAGGGGTTTGCATGCGCTGCAGATCGAGGTCAACCGCTCGATCTACGTCGATGAGGTCACGCTGGAAAAGCGGGCTGATTTCCCTGTGATCGCCAATGCAGTGACGAGCTTCATGCGGCAGATGGCGGATTACGTGCAGCGTTTTGCTGACGATACGGCGCTAGCGGCTGAATAACTCCCTGGCAATACTCAAAAAAAACCGCGCTCTGCAGCGCGGCTAAGTCTAGGGAGGAAACACCCAAGGAGGGTATTTACAGTCAGAAGACTGTAAGAAGAAGCTACTATTGCGCTGCACAATCGTCAAGCAAAATATTGCAGTGCAAAATAATTAGGCAGATAAAGATCGATTGCCTGAAGTGTTTGCATTTTAACGCAGTTTCGCTATGAAAAGCGCCAATCCCGAGGCCAGAAACGGATCCGCCAATGCTCCCCGACCGCTCGTTCTTCAATCGTCTGGCCGAAGCGGCCAAGGCCGAAACGCTTCCGCGCTTCCGCTCCGGCCTTGATGTCACCAACAAACTCGCCAGCGGGTTCGACCCGGTCACCGAGGGCGACCAGGCGGCGGAAGCTGCGATCCGCAAGCTGATCGAGGCGCATTATCCCGAACACGGCATCCTGGGCGAGGAGCACGGCAGCGTCGGTCTCGACCGGGAATATGTCTGGGTCATCGATCCGATCGATGGCACGCGGGCCTTCATATCGGGCGTACCCGTCTGGGGCACGCTGATCGGCCTGCAGCAAAATGGCCAAGCCATCATGGGCATGATCGAGCAGCCGTTCACCGGAGAGCGCTATTTCGCCGACCAGAGCGGTTCGTTCTACACCGGGCCGGAAGGCGACCGGCAGCTCAAGGTGCGCGATTGCGATGCGCTTTCCAACGCCATCCTGTTTACCACCTCGCCGCATCTCTTCACCGGCAGCGATATGGACAAGTACCGGGAGATCGAAAGCCAGGTGCGGTTGTTCCGCTATGGCTGCGATTGCTACGCCTATGCGCTGCTTGCGGCCGGGCATATCGATCTCGTGATCGAAAACAGCCTGAAGCCCTACGACGTCGGCGGCATCATTCCCGTCGTCGAGAAGGCGGGCGGTATCATGACGACCTGGGACGGCGGGCGGCCGGAAAACGGCGGCTCGATTATCGCCGCCGGCAGCCGGGCTGTCTACCAACAGGCGATCGCCATCCTGCAGCGCTAGGCGTCAGGTGCCGATCGCTTCGACTTCCTGTATCGCCTCGGCATCGCTGCCGGGGATGAAGGCGTGGAAGGCGGCAAGGGCGGCTGCGCGATAGACATCGCGCTCCTGGAAGATCTCGTGACGGGCGCCGTTGACCGGCACCAGCTGACCGGCGCGGAAATAGCGCGACAGGCGCTCCTGGGCGATATAGGGCACGACGCCGTCACGCGTGGGGGCGATGACGACGGTCGGAATGGTGATGGAGAACAGGTGGTTCGGCGTCATCACCTTGTCGATCGTCTTGAAGGATTCGACCAGCCAGCGGGCAGTCGGCGGGCCGAGCGTCAGTTCGGGGTGATTTCGCATCATTGCGGCGTTGCGCTCGAAGCGAACCTCGTCTGAGGTCAGCGGATTGTCGCGGAACTCGGGCTCGCGCAGTTTGGCGCTCAGCGCCATGGTGCCCAAGCCGACGCTGCAGGCAGCGGAAGCCAGCCTACGGATAGTCGAGGCCGATGCAGCCTGGCCGATCAGACCGATGAACGGTGCCGACAGAACCATACGCTCGATGCGCGTCGACAGATACGGTGCGGCGGAAAGCGCGATCAGCGCTCCCGTGGAATGCGCCAGAATGTAGAAGGGCAGGCGGGTGTCCGGCAGCACGATCTTCTCGAGGAAGATGTCCAGATCGCGCTCGTAATCCGAAAACCGCCGGACATGGCCGTGCTGGCGCTTCTTGACGAGGCGCGGCGAGCCGCCCTGGCCGCGCAGGTCGAAGGTCGCCACCCAGAGGCCCTTCGCAGTCAGATCGCGGATCGTCTCGAAATATTTCTCGATATATTCGTTGCGGCCCTGCAGCAGCACGACCGTGCCCTTGGCGACGGAGGCGTTGGAGCGAAACACCGCATAACGCAGCTGCTGCCCGTCAAAGGTTTCGAAATAGCCCTCGGTCCGGTTCTCTGGGGCCGGATTGTCTGGGGTCGAGATGAGAACCTGGTCCATGGGATTTGCCGCTGCTCGATGAACGTCCATTGTAGGGGATAATGCACGCGAGGCTGAAATCAACTCTTAAAGATCGTCCGGCAGCCAACCCTGCAGGAAAAAGAGACCGGCGGGGCGAGAGGGATGCCCGGCGCCGGTCCATAGTCGGACTGAAGAAGAAGGGACGATGCACTTCAGCCATCGGGCCAGTTTGATTACCCGACGGTTTGATTTCTAGGACAGGGCGGCTGAACCGATACCGAACCGGGCGTTCATGCGTGGTTCACCGGTCTGATCGGCGGCACTTGAACTCCGGAAAATCGATCACCATCTGAATTCTGCAGGCGCCGGAAGGGCCTGCCCAACCGCTCCGAAGCTGCCGAATACGGGGTTTCGGGGACATGTTTTTCGCAACTCGTCGCTTCCCAAGGAGGACACCATGCGTCACGTCGATTTCTCTCCCCTCTACCGTTCCACCGTCGGTTTCGATCGTCTTTTCACGATGCTCGACAGCCTTGCTCAGCCCGATCAGGGCCAGACGTATCCGCCCTACAATATCGAGCGCACCGGTGAGAACACCTACCGCATCACGATGGCGGTTGCCGGTTTCGATGAAACCGAAATCTCGATCGAGGCTCAGGCGCACGCCCTGACCGTCAAGGGCGAAAAGAGCGAAGATGCTGCCGACGGCAGCGAATTCCTCTATCGCGGCATCGCCAAGCGCACTTTCGAGCGCCGCTTCCAGCTTGCCGATCACGTCGAGGTCACTGCCGCTTCGCTGAAGAACGGCCTGCTGCACATCGACCTTCTGCGCAGCATTCCTGAAGCCATGAAGCCCCGGAAGATTGCGATTGCCGCCGAGGCGGTCAACGCGCCCAAGGCCATCGAGGCTCAGGTCACCAACTGATCAATCCCTCCCAGGACTGAAAAGAAAAGCGGCGCTCCGGTGGGGCGCCGCTTTTTTGTTGATTGCGTGCCGGGCTCACCGGTCAAGCCGGACTTGCCGCTTCCTCAAGCTCCTTGGCGCTGGCCCGCTTTGCGGCGGCAGCCGCGTATTTCTGGGCGATGACGGCGCAAGCCATCAGCTGGATCTGGTGGAACAGCATCAGCGGCAGCACGATGGCGCCGATCGACTGGCCGGCGAAGATGACGTTGGCCATCGGCACGCCGCTCGCCAAGCTCTTCTTCGAACCACAGAAGGTGATGGTGATCTCGTCGGCCTTGTTGAAGCCAAGCGCCCGGCTTCCGTACATGGTGATGGCAAGCACCAGCGCCAGCAGTAGCATGTCGAGGACGATGACCACGGCGATATCGCCGATCGAGAATGTATGCCAGAGACCCTCGACGACGGCCTTGCTGAAGGCCACGTAGACGACCATCAGGATCGATCCGCGATCGACAGGCATCAGGATCTTCTTTTTCGAGCGGATCCAGTCACCAATCCACGGCTGCAATACCTGGCCAAGCACGAAGGGCAGCAGCAGCTGCAGCATGATCTGCTCGAGCGCATCCCAAGAAAAGCCGCCATGGCCGCCGACAGAGAACAGCAAGCCGACGAGCAGCGGCGTCAGGAACATACCGAAGATGTTCGATGCCGATGCCGAGCAGATCGCTGCCGGAACATTGCCGCCGGCCATCGAGGTGAAGGCGATTGAGGACTGAACCGTCGAAGGCAGCACGCAGAGGAAGAGAATGCCGAGATAGAGCGGCTGCGGCAGGATCGTATCGGGGATGAAGCCGATGGCTACGCCAAGCAGCGGGAACAGCGCGAAGGTGGTCAGCAGAATCGCCAGATGCAGACGCCAGTGCAGCACGCCGGCGATCACCACGTCGCGGGAAAGACGCGCGCCGTGCAGGAAGAACAGCAGGGCGATCGCCAAATCCGTGGCAATGCTGAAGTAACCGGCAAACGCTCCGTCCGCCGGAAACAGCGACGCGAGGATAACGGTGCAGACGAGGAGGATCGTGAAAGTATCTGGCAGGAAGCGGCGCATGATCTGGTCCCGGGCAATTCTAAGTTCATTGTTTTGTCATCCATTATGATTCAGGATGCAAGGAATAACAGTTATCATGAATTGAGATTAGAATGCTCGATCTTACCCAGTTGCGCAGTTTCGTCGCCGTCGAACAGATGGGCAGTTTCACTCTGGCTGCCGAGCGTCTGGGGCTTGGGCAATCGACGGTCAGCCAGCATATTCAGCGGCTTGAAACGTCGGTCGGCCGGAAATTGCTGGCGCGGGATACGCATAAGGTGGTGCTGACTGGAGACGGTGAGGCGCTGCTGTCGCATGCCCGGGCCATGCTTTCGATCGAGGGGCAAGTGCAGTCTCTGTTTCGCGGCAACAGTCTGCGCGGCAAGTTGCGGCTCGGCGTTTCGGAGGATTTCGTCACCAGTCAGCTCCCGGGGGTGCTGGAAGATTTCGTCCGCTCGCATCCGTCGGTCGATCTGGAGCTCACTGTTGCTCTTTCTGGTGCGCTCTATGAGATGCAGGACAATGGCGAGATCGACCTCGTGCTTGCGAAGCGCCGGCTGGGGGATGCGCGCGGCAAGCTGGTTTACCGCGAGCCTCTGGTGTGGCTGGCGCGTGATCCCGAGCATATCATGGCGCAGAACCCGCTGCCGCTGATCGCCTTTCCGGCGCCAAGCGTCACCCGCAGCATCGCGCTGGAAGCATTGGGGCGAACGCAGGTGGCGTGGCGGATCGTCTGCACCTGCGGGAGCCTCAGCGGCCTTACGGCGGCGGCGCGTGCCGGAATGGGGGTGCTGGTGCAACCGCGCAGCATGGCACCGTCAGGATTGAAGGAAATTTCGCCTGGTCGGCTGCCGGTGCTCGAGGATGTGGAATTCGTGCTCGTTCCACGCAAGGGCGCCGATCGGGCTCTGGTCTCGGCGCTTTCCGAAGACATCCTCGGCAAGGTGCGCAGCTTGCGGTCAAGCAGCTAAAGAGAAACCCCGCCGGATTGGCGGGGTTTCTGTTGTTCCGGTTATGGGCCTACGCACTGCTGGCGGGGGCCATTATAGGGCTGGAACGTGTTGTCCGAAGCCCGGTACGAACGGTAGCGGTCGGCGCACCAGCGGGTATGCGAGTTGCCGCCATAGTAGCGCGGCTGCGACGCAGCGCTCAATGCGCCGCCGATGATCGCACCGGCTGCAAGTCCGCCGATAATCGCGCCGGCATTGTTGTTATGGCGATGGTAGTAGCCATCGCGATAGTAGCGGCGGTTATAGTTCGAGTGGTAGCGGCCATTGTTCCAATGGTGGTTGTTCCAGTTGCGGTGGCGGACAATTCTGGGGCTGCGCACCTGCTGGATATCGGATGCCAGCTGCGGCTTCTCGATGTTGACCACGGGGAAGGCCTGCGCTGGCGCAATGCCGGTGAAGGCGGTGGCGAGAGAAATGACTAGGATTGCGAGTTTTTTCATGATTTTCACCTTTCGCCTGTAAAATCGAAAGGCGGCCCGAAAGTTCCGCGAGACCACACATTTGTGCAGGCTTTCACGCAAACGTTAACGGGCTGCTTGCCGCTTTAAGCCGCTCTCAACCGTGTCGCTTAGGCGTTTGGTCAGATTTCGGCCGATAGTTTAGCAATCCTTAAAGGTCGTCGTTCGGGGCAAGGGAGAACGGACCGATGGTTTATGGAGCAATATTCGTATCCGGGCTGGTTGCCTGCGTGATGATGATCGTGGTGATCGGCCACGAAGCAGAAAAGGCGGATCAGGGTGCACCCCAATCCGCCGTCTTCGGACATCAGAATTGATGCCGCCTTATGCCGCCAGGCATTTCAGGAAGCCGTCGACATCGGCTTCCGTCGTCGCAAAGCTGGTCACCAGACGGATCAGCGTTTCATTGTCGCCAACGAGTTCCGGGGTGGCGACCGGAATGGGCCACTCATAGAATTTTGCGCCGCGGCTTTCGGCGGTCTTTGCTGCGGCCTTGGTGATCACGGCAAAGACTTCGTTGGATGCCGTCGGCCAGGCAAGGCGGGCGGAATTGCTGGCGCCGATGCCGGAGCGCAGCTGGTCGGCCATGCCGTTCGAATGGCGTGCAAGGCCAAGCCAGAGCTCTTCCTCGAAATAGGCGTCGAACTGTGCGGCGATGAAACGCGATTTGGAGAAGAGCTGCGCGGCGCGCTTGCGGATGAAGGGAATATCCTTGGCCTGCTCCGGATTGAAGAAGACGATCGCTTCCGCACACCAGCAGCCGTTCTTGGTGCCGCCGAACGAGAGAATATCGACGCCGCGCTTCCAGGTCATTTCGGCCGGTGTTGCACCGAGCGCGACAAGCGCATTGGCAAAACGGGCGCCATCCATATGAAGCGGGAGGCCGCGCTTCCTGGCGATCGACGAGATCTCGCCAATTTCAGGCAGCGAGTAGACGGTGCCGATCTCTGTCGCCTGAGTGATGGTAATGGCGGAGGCGCGGCCGTGATGCACGGCATCTTCCGGGAAGCTGGCGATCTTCGCCGAGAGTTTGGCCGGGTCGATCTTTCCAGCCTCGCCGCTGACGGGGATCAGGCGGGCAGAATCGGCGAAGAATTCCGGTGCGCCGCATTCGTCTTCGATCACGTGGGCCTCGGAGTGGCAGAAGGTCACGCCGCCCGGCCGTTGCACGCTGGCAAGCGAGAGCGAGTTGGCGGCGGTGCCTGTTGCCACGAAGAAGACGGCGACGTCGCGCTCGAAGACCTCGGAGAAGCGGGCTGCGACCTTCTTGTCGAGATCGCTGTTGCCATAGGCGGCGGCAAAGCCGGTGGAGGCTGAAAGAAGACGTTTGGCAATGGCCTCGTGGGCACCGGCCCAGTTGTCGGAAGCAAAAAACATGATGTGACCGCACTTGGTAGTTTGGGGAGGGGTAAAGTTCGGCAGGGACATTACGCCATTGCCGCGGCCGATCAAGCGGCAGCCATCAGACACATCACGAAATCTGATTTCCGCAATCAATATACAAAATAATGCAAAAGAGCGTAATTTTATGTCGCAAAATTGTTGTTTCGGGTAATTTTTGGTCGAAACTTGATGTTTTTTTAATTTATCACTCTTGCGGGAGCTCCGTCATTCTGGCATAGAACTTGTGAATTAGGACAGGGTTGTTGTCCTATTTTGGCCTTCATGGCCGGAGAGGTGCCGAAAGTCCTGACCTTTGCAGGCTTTCACGTTATAGTCCGCACCAGCGCAAGACCTTTGAGGTTGCGCGGAGGCGGCTGACAGGCGCGGAGCGCGGCGGATCGCTTCTGGCGGACGCATGCGGCCGATCTTCACAATGCAACAGCGCTGTCACGCGCCGGACCTAAGATCGGGAACGGTGCATGACGAAAAGCCGCCCGCCGACCCCCGCGGGCTTTGACAGGAGCGAAGACGATGACGAAGAAGACGCCATCCACGAGTTTTGACCAGAGTGCTGCGGCCAATGCGCGCGCGACGGCCAAAACGCGCAAATTCGCCTCCGGGCTGCCGAAAAAGCAGGGCCTCTACGATCCCCGCAACGAGCATGACGCCTGTGGCGTCGGCTTCGTTGCGCATATGAAGGGTCAGAAGTCGCATCAGATCGTCAAGGACGGTCTCTTCATTCTCGAAAACCTGACGCACCGCGGTGCTGTCGGCGCCGATCCGCTGATGGGTGATGGCGCGGGCATTCTCGTGCAGATTCCTGATCGCTTCTTCCGTGAGGAGATGGCGAAGCAGGGCATCACCCTGCCGAAGGCTGGCGAATACGGCGTCGGTCACATCTTCATGCCGCGCGACGAAGCGCAGATCGAGCATTTCAAGAAGGTGATCAAGGATGTCATCACCGAGGAAGGCCAGGTCCTGATCGGCTTCCGTGACGTGCCCGTTGATAACTCGTCGCTGTCCAAGGCGCCCGAGATCGCCGCCACCGAGCCGCACCACGTTCAGATCTTCATCGGCGCCGGTGAAGATGCCGCGACGAACGACGAGTTCGAGCGCCGCCTATTCACGCTCCGCAAGGTGATCTCCAACCGCATCTATGACGAGTTCGATGGCGAGGAGAGCAATTTCTATCCCGTCTCGCTGTCGTCGGCGACGATTGTCTACAAGGGCATGTTCCTGGCTTATCAGGTCGGTGCCTACTACAAGGATCTGGCGGACCCGCGCTTTGAAAGCGCCGTCGCCCTCGTGCATCAGCGCTTCTCGACCAACACCTTCCCGTCCTGGAAGCTGGCGCATCCGTACCGCATGGTTGCCCATAACGGCGAAATCAACACGCTGCGTTCCAACGTCAACTGGATGGCGGCGCGTCAGGCCTCGGTGTCCTCGCCGCTGTTCGGCGACGATATCTCCAAGCTTTGGCCTATCTCTTACGAGGGGCAGTCGGATACGGCCTGTTTTGATAACGCGCTCGAGTTCCTGGTGCGCGGCGGTTATTCCATGGCGCATGCCGTGATGATGCTGATCCCGGAAGCCTGGGCTGGAAACCAGTCGATGGCTGCCGAACGCAAGGCATTCTACGAATACCATGCCGCACTGATGGAGCCATGGGATGGCCCGGCTGCCGTTGCCTTTACCGATGGCAAGCAGATCGGCGCGACGCTCGACCGCAACGGCTTGCGTCCGGCGCGCTATCTCGTCACCAACGACGACCGTATCATCCTCGCTTCGGAAGCCGGCACGCTGCCGGTTCCGGAAGAGGACATCGTTCAGAAGTGGCGTCTGCAGCCCGGCAAGATGCTGCTGATCGACATGGAAAAGGGCCGGATCGTTTCCGACGAGGAAGTGAAGTCCGAGCTCGCCACCAAGCATCCCTATCGCAGCTGGCTCGACCGTACGCAGCTCATCCTCGAAGATCTGAAGCCGGTGGAGCCGCGTGCGCTGCGCCGCGACGTCTCGCTGCTGAACCGCCAGCAGGCCTTCGGCTACACGACCGAAGACACCAAGATCCTGATGTCGCCGATGGCGACGACGGGCCAGGAAGCCGTGGGATCGATGGGCACCGATACGCCGATCTCGGCGATGTCGGAAAAGTCGAAGCTGCTCTACACCTATTTCAAGCAGAACTTCGCGCAGGTCACCAACCCGCCGATCGATCCGATCCGCGAAGAGCTGGTCATGAGCCTCGTGTCGTTCATCGGCCCGCGTCCGAACCTGCTCGACCATACGGGCATGGCGAATGCCAAGCGTCTGGAAGTGCGCCAGCCTATCCTGACCAACGGCGATCTCGAGAAGATCCGCTCGATCGGCCACACGGAAGACCGCTTCGACACCAAGACGCTCGACTTCACCTATGATGTCGAGCGTGGCGCCGAAGGCATGCCGGAGATGCTCGACCGCCTCTGCGAGCGTGCCGAAGCGGCCGTCAAGGGCGGTTACAACATCATCGTGCTGTCGGACCGTCAGCTCGGCCCCGACCGCATCGCCATCCCGGCGCTGCTGGCGACCGCTGCCGTTCACCATCACCTGATCCGCAAGGGCCTGCGCACCTCTGTCGGCATTGTCGTCGAGACCGGCGAGCCGCGCGAAGTGCACCATTTCTGCCTGCTCGCCGGCTACGGTGCCGAAGCGATCAATCCGTATCTCGCTTTCGATACGCTGCTCGACATGCATGCCAAGGGCGAGTTCCCAAAGGAAGTCGATGCCTCGGAAGTCGTCTATCGCTATATCAAGGCTGTCGGTAAGGGCATCCTGAAGGTCATGTCGAAGATGGGCATCTCGACCTATCAGTCCTATTGCGGCGGCCAGATCTTCGATGCGATCGGTCTGCAGCAGGAACTGGTCGATAAGTATTTCTTCGGCACGGCAACGATGATCGAAGGTGTCGATCTCTCGGCCATCGCCGAAGAGACCGTTGCCCGTCATACTTCGGCTTTCGGCAAGGATCCGCTGCTGGCGACGACGCTGGATATCGGCGGCGAATATGCCTACCGCATGCGTGGCGAAAGCCATGCCTGGACGCCGGATGCCGTTGCCACGCTTCAGCATGCCGTTCGCGGCAATGCCGAGGATCGCTACCGCGAATTCGCCGAAATGGTGAACACGTCTGCGCTGCGCATGAACACGATCCGGGGCCTCTTCAACATCAAGAGCGCCGAACAGCTGGGCCGCACGCCGGTTTCCGTTGATGAGGTCGAGCCTGCGATCGATATCGTCAAGCGCTTCTCGACGGGCGCCATGTCCTTCGGCTCGATCAGCCGCGAGGCGCATACAACGCTGGCGATCGCCATGAACAAGATCGGCGGCAAGTCGAACACCGGCGAGGGCGGCGAAGAGAGCGACCGCTACATGCCGCTGCCCGACGGTTCGTCGAACCCGGAACGCTCGGCCATCAAGCAGATCGCCTCGGGACGCTTCGGTGTGACCACCGAATATCTCGTCAATGCCGACATGCTGCAGATCAAGGTCGCGCAGGGCGCCAAGCCCGGCGAAGGCGGTCAGCTGCCCGGCCACAAGGTCGATGCGACCGTCGCCAAGACCCGTCACTCGACCCCGGGCGTCGGCCTGATTTCGCCGCCGCCGCATCATGACATCTATTCGATCGAAGATCTGGCACAGCTGATCTACGACCTGAAGAACGTCAACCCGACGTCGGATGTCTCGGTCAAGCTGGTCTCGGAAGTCGGCGTCGGCACGGTTGCTGCCGGTGTTGCCAAGGCGCGTGCCGACCACATCACGGTGTCGGGCTTTGATGGCGGCACTGGCGCATCGCCGCTGACCTCGCTGAAGCATGCGGGTTCCCCCTGGGAAATCGGCCTTGCCGAAACCCAGCAGACGCTGGTGCTGAACGGTCTGCGCTCGCGTATCGCCCTGCAGGTCGATGGCGGTCTGAAGACCGGCCGCGACGTCATCATCGGTGCGCTTCTCGGTGCCGACGAGTTCGGCTTTGCGACCGCGCCGCTGATCGCCGCCGGCTGCATCATGATGCGCAAGTGCCATTTGAACACCTGTCCGGTTGGCGTTGCGACGCAGGACCCGGTTCTGCGCAAGCGCTTCAAGGGCACGCCGGAGCACGTCATCAACTACTTCTTCTTCGTCGCCAACGAAGTGCGCGAAATCCTGGCCTCGCTCGGCTTCACCAAGCTCGACGATATCGTCGGCGCTTCGGAGCTGCTGGAGAAGGACGAGATGCTGGCGCACTGGAAGGCCAAGGGTCTCGATTTCAGCCGCATCTTCCACAAGGTCGAGGCCGCCAAGGAAGAGACTTACTGGACCACCCGCCAGAAGCATCCGATCGACGATATCCTAGACCGCAAGCTGATCGAGCAGGCGGAGCCGGCTCTCTCCTCAAAGACCCCGGTTGCCTTCGAAGTCGATATCAAGAACGTCGACCGTTCGGCAGGCGCGATGCTGTCTGGCGAAGTCGCGAAGCGCTATAACCATCGCGGCCTGAAGGAAGACACGATCAACGTGACGCTTCGCGGCACGGCCGGACAGTCGTTCGGCGCGTTCTTGGCCCGCGGCATCACCTTCAACCTGATCGGCGACGGCAACGACTATGTCGGCAAGGGCCTGTCGGGCGGCAAGATCATCGTTCGTCCGCCGGAAAATTCGAAGATCGTCGCGGAAGATTCGATCATCGTCGGCAACACCGTTCTCTACGGCGCGACCGAGGGTGAATGCTACTTCCGCGGTGTCGCGGGCGAGCGCTTTGCTGTCCGTAACTCGGGTGCGATCGCCATCGTCGAAGGCGTGGGCGACCACGGCTGCGAATACATGACCGGCGGCGTTGTCGTCGTGCTCGGCGCAACGGGCCGCAACTTCGCGGCCGGCATGTCCGGTGGCGTGGCTTACGTTCTCGACGAGATCGGCGATTTCGCCAAGCGCTGCAATATGGCGATGGTCGAACTCGAGCCGGTTCCGGAAGAGGACGACATGATGGAGAAGCTGCATCATCACGGCGGCGATCTGGCACACAAGGGACGTGTCGACGTCTCCGGCGACATGACGCGTCACGACGAGGAGCGCCTCTATCAGCTGATCTCCAACCATCTGCACTACACGGGCTCCACCCGCGCGAAGCAGATCTTGGACGGCTGGGCCGACTACCGCCCGAAATTCCGCAAGGTCATGCCGGTCGAGTACCGCCGTGCGCTTGAGGAAATGGAGCGCGCCCGGATGGGTATCGCTGCGGAATAATTTGCAAAGAAGTCCGCCGCGCCGATTGCGTGGCGGATGACCGGACTATCTTCAAATGACTCGTGCCGATTGGTGCAGCATGCTGCTGCTGGTCCGTGCGGATGGATCTCAGGGGATATGTGCTGATGACGGTCGAAAGAAGCAACCTGCCTCCAGAGCTGAGGCTGATGATGGACAACTGGCCGCAGGCGAGGCGGTCATGAGGGTAAGGGACGAAAATATGGGTAAGGTTACAGGCTTTCTGGAAATCGACCGGCAGGTTGCGAAGTATCAGCCGGCGTCGGATCGTATCCGGCATTTCCGCGAATTCACCATCCCGATGTCTGACCCGGAAGTGCAGAAGCAGGCAGCCCGCTGCATGGACTGTGGCATCCCCTATTGTCATGGCCCGACCGGCTGCCCGGTTCACAACCAGATCCCGGACTGGAACGACCTCGTCTACAACAACAACTGGGAAGCAGCGATCCAGAACCTGCATTCCACCAACAACTTCCCGGAGTTCACCGGCCGCGTCTGCCCCGCGCCCTGCGAGGAGGCCTGCACGCTGAACCTTGAGGACGCACCTGTTGCGATCAAGACGGTCGAGCAGGCGATTGCCGACAAGGCTTATGAGCTCGGTTTCATCCGCCCGCAGCCTGCGACCGTTCACACCGGCAAGAAGGTTGCGATCATCGGTTCGGGTCCGGCCGGCATGGCGGCTGCGCAGCAGCTTGGGCGCGCCGGTCATGAAGTTCATCTCTACGAGCGCGAGAGCAAGGCTGGCGGCCTGCTGCGCTACGGCATCCCTGATTTCAAGATGGAGAAGAACTTCATCGACCGCCGCGTCGAGCAGATGAAGGGCGAGGGCGTGACCTTCCATTGCGGCGTCAATGTCGGCGTGGATGTGACGGTCGAGCAGCTGCTCGCCGATCATGACGCCGTGCTTTATTGTGGCGGTTCGGAAACCCCTCGCGAGGCTGGTATTCCGGGCACGGATTTCGCAGGCGTTCATGACGCCATGCCTTATCTCGTCCAGCAGAACAAGCGCGTCGGCCGCGAGAATATCGATAGCGTCGGCTGGCAGGCGGATCCGATCCTTGCCGGTGCCAAGCATGTCGTCGTCGTCGGTGGTGGCGATACTGCGTCGGACTGCGTCGGCACGGCGTTCCGCCAGGGTGCCGTCAAGGTGACCCAGCTCGACATTCGCCCGCAGCCGCCGGAAAAGGAAGACAAGCTCGCCGTCTGGCCGTTCTGGGCCACGAAGATGCGGACCTCGTCGTCGCAGGCTGAAGGCGCTGTCCGCGAATTCCAGGTCGCAACGCTAGAATTCGTCGGCGAAGACGGCGTGCTGACTGGTGTGAAGTGCTGCGAAGTCGATGAGCGCCGCAAGCCGGTTCCCGGCACGGAGTTTGTGATCAAGGCCGATCTGGCCTTCATCGCCATCGGCTTCCGCGGCCCGTTCACCGACAGCGTGCTCAAGGAACTCGACGGCAAGCTGACGCTGAACACCGACCGCCGCGGCTCGACCAATGTCGTTGCCAACGACAAGGACTACAAGACCTCGGTCGACAAGTTCTGGACCGCTGGCGACGTTCGCCGCGGTCAGTCCCTGGTTGTCTGGGCGATCCGCGAGGGCCGTCAGGCCGCGCGCGCGATCGACGAAGCGCTGATGGGCTCGACGGTTCTGCCGCGCTGATTGGAAGACTGATCTGAAAGACCAGGGCCGCTTTTGCGGCCCTTTTTATTTTGCGGAAACCTGCTTCGGTTCTTTGGCAGTGGGAAGCCTGTAGTCATCGACCCGGCCGGCGGGCGCCTGTTCGACCATGCCGTCCTGCACCAGAATGTCGCGTGGCGATTTCGTCAGCGATACCGGCGGTGCCTTGGCGCCGAGCAGTTCGGATCCGCCGTCGAGATTGGGATCGGAGAGGCTGATCGGCTGCGTGTGCGGCGCGTTGGGTTCCGGCAGGCCGAGGCTCGGCAGGTTGCTGGTATCGAGACGCACCAGGTCCGGGCTTGCCTGGGTGCCGAGAATGCGGCGGGCCGGCTTCTCGACATAGAAGGCAACCTTGCGGCGTCCGGCCTGCGTCAGGTTGATGCCATCGGAGGTGCGCAGGCGGACCTGCTGGCCGTTGATATCCGAACCGGTGACGATGAACTCGCCACCCTCGTTGACGAAGCCGTCCCAGATGTCGACGAACTCGCCGCCGGCACTTTCGATCTGCTTGCGGAACAGCTGGTTCATCTGCACGGCATCCGCCGTCATCGAATCCGAATCGAAGGCCGGGAGACCGACCCAAAGTAGCGGGATCTTACGGCTTGTCACTTCCTTGCCGAAATTCAGCACACGCTTCTGGTATTCGGCATACCATGCGTCTGTCCGGAATTTTTCCTTGGTGCCGTTGATCGCCATCTGCTGGCGGTCGTTGGCGCCGATCATCACGACGACGATGGCGGGTTTCACCTCGTCCATCATCTTCAGCAGCTGTTCGGGCCAATCGTAGTAGTCGTCGCGGACAAGGCCTGACGAAACATTGCCGCGGGCATCGATGACGACGCCGGGAGAGGTCTTGAAGGCTTCAGTCATGCCGTCGCCGAGGCCGCTTGCCAGGAAGTCGCCGACGATCAGGATCTTCTGGGCATTTTCCTGCTTCTGAACGACGTCCTCATCGGGCACGGGCGCCACGGCCTTCGGCGCAGCCGCCGCCTTGGGCGGCGCGGTGCGCTTCTTCTGCGGTCGGGGCCGCTGGACATCGGGCGCTGGCGGATATTCCTCTTCGACGGCGCGGCGGCCGAGGAAGAAATCGAGGATCGAGCGGCGCTGATAGCGTTCCTGGGCGTCGGCAAAATGGACAGGCGCAGTCACACCGAACGACAGCACCAACGCAGCCGTCAGCAGCGTTCGTCCGCCGAGTTTCCGCTTGTGATCAGACTTCCGCATGGTCATGCCCCGCATCTCGCGCCATTTTCGCATGGAGTGGGCGCAATCGTCCACTCACAACGCGATTTGTGCCGCGGATTCTTCCTGTTAGCGCCGCAGCGCGTTCAGAAGAGGAAGCGAAGGCTCGCCATCCGTCTGCATGCCGAGACGCTGTTGGACTGCCGAAATGGCGGCTTTCGAGCCGGAGCCGAAATTGCCATCGACTTCGCCGTCGTAATAGCCGAGGGTCTTCAGACGGGTCTGGAGCTCGAACTTTTCCTTCACATCAAGCGTACCATCTGGCCGCGGCCAGCGCTGCTTCATGCCGCCATAGCCGGCAATCTCATCGGCAAGCAGACCGACGGCGAGAGCATAGCTGTCGGAAGCATTGTATTTCTTGATGGTGAAGAAATTCGAGGTCATCAGGAAACCCGGGCCACCTGGGCCGCCCGGCATTTTCAGCTGCGCCTTGGTCGAAGCATCCTTGAAGCTCTTGCCGTTCGGACGGGTCAGGCCCATTGCGGCCCATTGCGCCAGCGTGTGCGTCTTGCCTGCCTGCTTGGCAGCACTTGCGGGAACCTGGACTTCGTAGCCCCAGGTCTTGCCGGTATCCCAGCCGTTCTTGGCCAGCAGGTTTGCCGACGTCGCCAATGCGTCCGGAACCGAGTTCCAGATGTCACGATGGCCATTGCCATCGGCATCGACGGCGTAGAGCAGATAGCTGGTCGGGATGAACTGCGTGTGGCCCATGGCACCGGCCCAGGAGCCGGTCATGCCGTCGGCGGAGATATCGCCGTTCTGCAGGATCTTGAGTGCGGCAATGAGCTGCTTCTGGGCAAATTTCGCCCGGCGCTCGTCGGCATAGGCAAGCGTTGCCAGTGCGCGCGGCACGTAATGCAGGCGGTCGTCCTTGGCGAGCACGGCGCCGTAATTCGATTCCATCGACCAGATGGCGAGAATGATCGTCTTGTCGACGCCGAAATGGCGCTCGATGGCGTTCAGGGTCGAGGCGTGCTTTGCGGCCATTTTGCGGCCGATCTCGACTGTGTAGGGGTTAACCCGGGAATCCACATAGTCCCAAATCTTGGTGGTGAATTCCGGCTGAAAAGCCGCCTTTTCAAGGACTGTAGGGTCAGGTTCGCTCACACCCGCGAAGGCTTTGCGGTACGTTGCCTTGCTGATGCCATTTTGCGCGGCAGTTTGATAAAAGTCCGCGATCCACTTTTGGAACCGCTGGTCGGCGGCTGCGTTATGCGGAGCCAATCCGGCGGAAGCGGTCACAACGAGGGCGAGAGCAAGACCACGAAGGGAGTATTTGTGATTTTTGGTCATCGGCAGTCCGTATCCGTCATCTCTGTTACAAGTGCGGCGGAGGGGCATTCCGTCCGGACCCGAGACTACCGGAACGAAGTCAACAAATTCTTTACCATGACAACGTCTTCCCGTCATCATTTGTAAAACAGTAGCGAATTTAGCTTAATTCACCCCAAATAGCTTGAGTTCAAAGCGATAAGCCCCCCAGGAGGTTCTACGTGACGCAGCAGAAAAAGGTTCGTAAGGCGGTATTCCCGGTCGCAGGTCTTGGAACGCGGTTCCTTCCAGCAACCAAAGCCGTTCCGAAGGAAATGCTGACCGTCGTCGATAAACCGATCATTCAGTATGTGGTCGACGAGGCGCTGGAAGCGGGTATCGAGCATTTCGTGTTCGTCACCGGCCGCAACAAGCACATCATCGAAGACTATTTCGATATCCATTTCGAGCTGGAGCAGACGCTGCGCGAGCGCAGCAAGAAGGCCGAGATGACGCTGCTGGCCGGCCAGCTGCCGAAGGCTGGTACCGTCAGCTTCACCCGCCAGCAGGAGCCGCTCGGCCTCGGCCACGCCGTCTGGTGCGCCCGCGAGATCGTTGGCGACGAACCGTTCGCGCTGCTGCTCCCTGACATGATCATGAAGGCCGAGGGCAAGGGCTGCATGAAGGGGATGATCGATCTCTATGCCCAGAGCGGCGGCAACATCATCGCCGTCGAAGAATGCGAGCCGGATCAGACGCACAAATACGGCATCGTCGGTGTCGGTGAGGCGATCGGTGAAGGCTTCCGCATCACCGGCATGGTCGAAAAGCCTGCCAAGGGCACGGCACCGTCGAACTTCTTCATCAACGGCCGCTACATCCTGCAGCCGGAGGTCTTCAAGATTCTCGAAACCCAGGAGCGTGGCGCGGGCAACGAAATCCAGCTGACCGACGGCATGCTGAAGCTTCTGACGTCGCAGGATTTCGCAGGCTATCACTTCAAGGGAACGACCTATGACTGCGGCGCCAAGGATGGCTTCATCCTCGCCAACGTCGCCTTCGCGCTCGACCGTGCGGATATCCGCCCGACCGTCGAGGACGGCTTCAAGGCTCTGCTGAAGGGTCTCTGAGACTTATCTCTTCAGCCGCAAACCGACACCGGCTCGCCATTGCTGCGAGTCGGTGCCTTCATCCCGCGTCGTCAGCTCGTAGCCGAGAGTGCTCGTCAGATCGAGATAGCGGTTGATATTCCAGATGAGGCCGGCGCTCGTCGTGTAGACGGTCTCGTCGCTGGTTGCGCCCGACGGATAGTCGCGCAGCGTCACCCCACCCAGAACCGTCGCCTGCAGGTTATCGCGCAGCTGATGCGTGATCGTCGTCGTCAAGGCGTGCGAGACATAGCCGCTGAGCCCCGGCGTCGTGGAGGGCTGGATGCTGGTCTGCAGGTCGAAATTGACATTGGTACCGCGCAGCGGCGACCAGAGGATATTGGCGTCGACAGTCGCCGTATCGATCGAGGCCAGGCGGTCGTCGTCGAAACTTGCGGTTTCGTATCCGGCGCTGACTTCGCCCCTGAGCTTCTCGCCGAGATCGACCTGCACGCCGGCCTTGGCGCCGTAGCTGTTGCCGGAGCGGGCGTAGCCTGAGCTGTCGCGGGTCTCGTCGTAAGCGGTCTTGCCGACAGTGCCCTCAATGAAGGGGATGAGTGCCGGGGAGAGCTCGTAGCCGATGCGGGCGCGGAAGGTGCCAGCGGTCTGGTCGCGGTCGCTGAGAGAAACGTCCGTGCCGTTGGCGAGCGTCACGTCGGAATAGATGGTCCTGACGACATCGAGTTCGGTGGTGCCGCGCAGCACGCCGAAGTCGCGCTCGATTGAAGCACCGGTGCTGAATTCCTGAACATTCGACTGCTTGCTGGCATCGGAGATGGCGTTCGGATCGTCGGTGTCTTCACGGTAGAAGCGGTAGCCGCCCTTCAGATGCGCGACCGTATCCTCCGGCAGATCGAGGCGCAGATCGCCGTCGATCTGGAAGGAGGGCTGCTCTTCGCCTTCGCCACTGATATTCTGTTGCCAGCTGCCCTGGCTGGTGACGGTCAGCTGATGCAGCGCCCAGTCGGAGGTGAGTGTCGCGTTGCCATCGGTTTGCAGGAAGCCGCGGCTTTCCTTGGTGCCATTTTCCTTGGTCGTCTCGGTATTGATCGACTGCGTAATCGACGGGCGCAGGATGAAGGTGCCGACGTGGATGCCGTCGGTATCCTTCTCGGTCAACGCATCGTCGGCCTTGCGCGGCAGACGGCGTTCATCGATCGCCGGTTCGCGGGTATTGAGGCGGCGCATGTCCTCGTCGAGGATCGAGCCTGTCGTCTCGTCGCTCGGCTGCTGATCGCCTGATGCCGTGGTGGATGACGCGCCGTTCTGCTGGGCGGCACCGGTCTGGGTGCCGGTGCCATCGGGGGAGGGCACGCCGGGCTGGCCCGGATCCGGAACACCGTCGCCATCCAGGTCGGCCGCCTGTGTCTGCTGATCGCCGGTGTTGCCGGCGGAAGAATATTGGGAGGATGGGTAGGCAGATGTGCCGCTGCCGTAGCTCTGCGCCGATTGGGCGAACGCGGTCTGCGGGAGTGCGGCGGCCAGGAGAACGGCAGACACGGCAAAGCGCGTCGCACGGAGCGGCGTCAAACTGCTCGTATCACGTTCCTTGCCCATTCAGAATCCGCGTGTGGCATGCTTCAACTCGTTACCTGAAAGTAAAACGTCATAGTTAATCATTCGTTTAGACTGGTGCCTTCGGGCCGTCGTTTCGACCGAGACAGCAATGGACAGCCACAGTGAAAAGCGCTAACGCAGGCTCATGATGAGGAAAGCTGTCAATCTGGCCGAGAACAGTGTGCTGGAATCCGCGAAGCGGACCATCACGACGGAACGGCGCGGTCTCGAGGCGCTCGAGCGCGCGCTCGACAACGGGCTTTCCGGCCCATTCTCCCAAGCGGTCGAAACGATCGGCGGCATCAGCGGCCGGGTGATCGTGACGGGCGTCGGCAAGAGCGGCCATATCGGCGCCAAGCTCGCCGCGACATTTGCCTCGACAGGGACGCCTGCCTTCTTCGTACACGCCGCCGAAGCCAATCACGGCGATCTCGGCATGATTGCCAGGGACGATCTGGTTCTGGCGATCTCCAAGGGCGGCGAGAGTGCCGAGCTTCGCAGCATCATTTCCTATACTCGCCGGTTTTCGATCCCGCTGATCTCGATCACCTGCGGCGCGGAATCGTCACTCGCCAAGGCCTCGGATGTGGTGCTTCTCGTTCCGAACGAGGAGGAAGCCTGCCCGAACGGTCTCGCGCCGACGACCTCTACACTGATGCAGCTGGCAGTCGGCGATGCAGTGGCGGTAGCGCTGCTTGAGGCGCGCGGGTTCACGGCGCGCGATTTCCATGTGTTTCATCCCGGCGGGAAACTGGGTGCCAGCCTGGCGCATGTGGGTGACATCATGCATACCGGCGAGCGCGTGCCGCTGGTGCCGCAGGGCACGCCGGTGCCGGATGCGATCCAGGTTCTGTCGCGCAAGCATTTTGGGTGCGTCGGCGTTCTCGATCAGGACGGCCGGCTTTGCGGCATCGTGACCGAAGGCGACATGGCGCGCAATCTGACGCGCAACCTCGCGGAACTTGTTGTCGACGACATCATGACGCGGACGCCGAAGGTGGTGAAGCCGAGTGTACTGGCAACTGCTGCCTTGGCGCTGCTCAACAAGCACCATATCGGCGCGCTGATCGTCGTCGATGACGACAACCGCCCGGTCGGGCTCATCCATTTCCACGATCTCTTGCGGATCGGCGTCGCCTGATCAGGCGGCCTCGACCGTCAGGTCGCGGCCATTGCTGGCAACGACCTTGACGCGGGTGCCGACCGGAAGGTCGGGCCCCATGACCTGCCATATAGTATCGTCGAGACGAATGCGGCCGCGTCCCTCGCGGATCGGCTCGGCCAGCGTTGCCGTGCGGCCGACGAGGCTCGCGCCGCGCTGATTGAGGAAGGGCTCGTCCGTCGCGTCGTGCCGCAGCGTCAGCTTGCGGCCAACGAAAGTTGTCGCCACGGCAAAGGCCGCGAAAAGGATCAGTTGCACTTCCCAGACCCAGAAGCCTGCGTCCCATAGGAGAAGCGAAAGGACGCCGACGGCGAGCGCCGCAAGGCCGATCCAAACGAGGAAGAAGCCGGGCACGATCATTTCGGCGGCCAGCAGGATCAGCCCGATCACCCACCAACTCCACGGGCCAAGCTCTGCAACGATGCGTGCCAGCATGCGTCAGCGCTCCGGGTTCTGGTTGAACGGGTTTACGGGTGGCGTGCTGCGCTGCGTGACCTGGCGGGGAGGCTGGGGCGCGGGCGGGGTGCTGCCGTCGCCGAAGACTTCCTTGGCGATAGCGCCGATGCCGCTCAGCGAGCCGAGAATGGAGGACGCCTCGATGGGCATCAGCACCACCTTGGAATTGGGGGCCGAGCCGATCGACGTCAGGGCTTCGGTGTATTTCTGCGCCACGAAGTAGTTGATCGCCTGGACGTCGCCGGCGGCGATCGCTTCGGACACCATCTTGGTTGCCTTGGCTTCGGCTTCGGCCAGGCGTTCGCGCGCCTCGGCGTTGCGGAAGGCGGCTTCACGCTGTCCCTCGGCCTGCAGGATCGCCGACTGCTTGGCGCCTTCGGCGCGCAGGATCTGGGCGTTTCGCGAGCCCTCGGCTTCAAGAACCTGGGCGCGCTTCTCGCGCTCGGCCTTCATCTGGCGGGCCATGGCATCGACAAGGTCACGGGGCGGCTGGATGTCCTTGATCTCGACACGGGTGACCTTGATGCCCCAGGGGTGCACGGCCTCATCGACGACGCGCAGCAGGCGGTCGTTGATCGCGTCGCGGTTGGAAAGCAGCTCGTCGAGATCCATCGAGCCCATCACCGAACGGATGTTGGTCATCGTCAGGTTGAGGATGGCGTTTTCGAGGTTGGAGACCTGATAGGCGGCCTGCGCGGCGTTCAGCACCTGATAGAAGGAGACGGCATCGGCGGAGACCGAGGCATTGTCCTTGGTGATGACCTCCTGGGTCGGCACGTTCAGGACCTGTTCCATGACATTCATCTTGGCGCCGACGCGCTCGATGAAGGGGGTGATCAGGTTGAGGCCGGGCTCCAGTGTCCGCGTATAGCGGCCGAAGCGCTCGATCGTATAGCGATAGCCCTGCGGCACCGTCTTGATACCCGCAAAGAGCACCAGAATGACGAAGATGACGAGTGCGATGACGACGATGTCGAAGCCGCCCAGGACCATGAAATTCCTCCACCGGTTGTTGCCGGAAAATCCGGCACACATCAAACGTGGAGACTTATCCCGTTATTTGCAATGATCCGCAACAAAAAGCCGCTGGCTGGGTCAGACCCAGCCGAGAAGCTCACGCCGTACCATCTTTTCGAGCACGCGCATGCCATCTTCGCTGTCGTTCAGGCAGGGAATATGCGCAAATTTCTCGCCACCATTCTCATGGAAGGAGTGGGCTGCCTGCTCGGCAATCTCTTCCAGCGTTTCGAGACAGTCGGACACGAAGCCGGGGTTGAGGACCGCGATCTTCTTCACGCCGTCCTGCGCCAGCTTCTCGACCGTCTTGTCGGTATAGGGCTGCAGCCATTCCTCGGGCCCGAAGCGGGACTGGAAGGTGACCATGAACTTGTCTTTCGAAAGTCCGAGACGCTCGCGGAGCAGCCGGCCTGTCTTTTGGCATTGGCAGTAATAGGGATCGCCCTGCTTGAAGTAGGACATCGGGATGCCGTGGAAGGAGGCGAGGATCATCTCCGGCTCCCAGTCTAGAGTCGCCAGATGGTTGGTCACCGAGTTGGCGAGCGCCTCGATATAGGTCTCGTCGTCGTGATAATCAGGGATGGTACGCAGGGCCGGTTGCCAGCGCATGGTGAGCAGCTTCTGGAACGCCTTGTCGTTGACCGTTGCCGTGGTTGCTGCGGCATATTGCGGATAGAGCGGGAAGAGCACGATACGGTCGCATCCGGCGGCCTTCAGGCTGTCGATCTTTGAGGCGATCGACGGGTTTCCGTAGCGCATCGCCCAATCGACGACGACATTGGGGAGGTCCTTCAGGCGCTCAGCCATCAGGTCGGACTGGCTGCGCGTGTAGGTGCGCAGATAGCTCTCGTCCTTGTCCTTGTTCCAGATCAGCTCATAGGCCTTGCCGACCTTGCCGGGGCGGGTGTTCAGCACGATGCCGAACAGGATCGGGTACCATTTCCACGGCGACCATTCGATAACGCGCTTGTCGGTCAGGAATTCCTTAAGGTAGCGGCGCATCGAGGAATAGTCGGTGCCATCCGGCGTGCCGAGATTGACGAGCAGCACGCCCACCTTGCCGAAGGTCACAGGCGGGTGTTCCGCCGGGCGGTTCGAAAGTTCAACGGTCATTCTGGCCCCAACGCTCTCATGTCTTCGCCGGCTCATACGCAGCCGGATGCGATCGGTTCAACCCTATAAGTAGAAAAGCCGGCCCGGGAAACCCCGGACCGGCTTTCGAGATCGGGACAAATCGTCTTACTTCGCGGGAAGCTTCAGCTCCTCGCCGACAACAAGACGGCGCGGGTTCGGGCTGCCGTTGGCTTCGGAGATATTCTTCCAGAGCTCGCCATTGCCGTAGAACTGCTTGGCGAGATCCCAGAGGGTGTCGCCAGCGGCAATGACGTGGCTGGCAGGCGTTGCCGCTGCCGGAGCAGCCGCAGCCGGTGCGGCAGCGGGAGCGGCGGCCGGTGCTGCTGCCGCTGGGGCCGCAGCAGGCGCTGCCGGTGCGGCGGCACCAGCGGCGGCGATCGCCGTTACACGCCCATCGGTATAGGGCTTGTACGGGTTGTGCGCCGTCAGGTATCCGACAGTGACATCGGCGAGATCGGGGCCGAAATCGTAAGCATTCTTGCCAGCGGCCTCGAAGATCGAATAGCCGTCGCCGCCAGCGCGCATGAAGTTGTTGGTGGCAACGCCGTAGGTCTTGGCAGGATCGATGGCGACGAAATTATCGCCGTCCTTGACCTGCACATCGCTGACGCGGCTGCCGACAGGCTTGGAAACGTCGAAGCTGTATTTCAGACCGGCAACCTGCGCGAAGCGGCCGGCACCCTGATCGATCTGGCTGACACCGTTTTCGAGCGCCTTGACGACGTCGGCACCGGTCAGCTGGAAGGTTGCCAGTGTATTCTGGAACGGCAGGACGGTGATGACTTCGCCTTGGGTGACTTCGCCGCCATCGATCGAGGCACGCAGACCGCCGCCGTTCTGGATGGCGATCTGGACGCCCTGGCTCTTGGTGCGGTCGAGCATGGCATCGGCGACGAGATTGCCCATCGAGCATTCCTGGACGCGGCAGATGGTGCGATCACCCTCGATCGGACCTTCCGACGCGCCGATAACCTTCTTGCGCAGGTCTTCGATCGGCTTTGCGAGCTCGGCGATACGGGCGGTCAGTGCCGGATCCGGCGTAAAGGAGGAATCGATCAGGATCGGATCGCCCTTGGCACTCTTGACCACGCCGCTGTCATCGAAGTCGACGACGAGATCGCCGAGATATTTGCTGTAGGAGGCGGCCTGAACGACCGGAACCTTGTAGCCGCCCGGGTTGTCGACCAGCGTCGGATAGGGGCCTTCGGCCTTCGGATCGGTGTTCGACAGCAGGCTGTGCGAGTGGCCGCCGACAACGACGTCGACGTCGGGGATCTTGGCGATGAAGGCGAGATCGCGCGGATAGCCGACATGGGTCAGCGCAATGATCTTGTTGATGCCCTGCGCCTTCAGGTCCTGAACGGCTGCGGTGATCGAGGCGACGTCGTCGGCGATCAGCACCTTCGGGCCGGGTGAAGACAGCTCTTCCGTATCGTTGGTGACAGCCCCGACGATGCCGATCTTCTGGCCGCCGACATCGAGAACCAGCGACGGCTTGATGCGGTCGCCGAGCTTCGAGCCGTCACCGGCAAGGACGTTGGCCGAAATGACCGGGAACTGCACCTTGTCGAGGAAGGTGGCCAGGCCGTCTTCGCTGTCGTCGAATTCATGGTTGCCGACGGTCATGACATCGAACTTCATGGCGTTCAGCACTTCGGCTTCAGCCGCACCCTTGTAGGTGGTGTAGAACAGGGAGCCCTGGAAATTGTCGCCGGCGTTGAGCAGCAGCACGTTTTGGCCGGAGAGGGCCTGGCGGCGCTGGTCGATCGCGGTCTTCAGGCGGGCGGCGCCGCCGAAGCATTCCTTCTTGCCTTCTTCCTCGGCAGAGCAGGTGGAATCGAACTTGTTGATCGATTCAATGCGGGAATGGAAATCGTTGATGTGAAGAATATTGAGCTGATAGTCGGCGAAAGCCGCGCCCGTGCTGAGCGCCAGCATGGACGCAGTCAGCAGACCGAAACTAAAGGATTTCGTCATCCTGTTCTCCTGATTTTCCGGCGGCAGCGCTTACCCCTGGCTGTTCCGCCGATCCCTCTTAGCCGTTTTTACCCGGCGCGCCGGATGTTTTCATCTCACCTGCGCAACCGCAAGCGAAAAGCTGGGCCAATGCCCGCGCTTTCCAAGTGGCGGTAAGCAAAAAAGCTCCCGCGAAGGGGAGCTTTTCATTCTCGGTAATCGGTGCAGTGTGGTTACAGGCTGCGCGTCAGCGTGAATTGCGCACCGGCATCCGAGGTGCAGTTCAACTGGCCCTGATTGACCAGTGCGCAGTTGACCTTGGACTGGGTCTTGCGCACCAGCGAGGTCATGTTGATCTCCACCAGAGACGGTCCGGTGTTCACATAGGTGCCGGATGCCAGCAGCTGGTTGCTGTCGGTCGTGCGGGTAGTGAAGGTGCCAGCCTGGAAGGTCGAGACGATGCCGTTCGGATCGCGCCATGCGCCTTCAACGCCCGTTGGCGCGGCACGGGTGGAAACCGGCATGGGACGGGGATCAGAGGAAACACAAGCTGCGAGCGCTGCTGCTGCAGCCGCGAGCGCGGCAATATTTCTCAACTTCATAAAGCTTCTCCGGCGATTGGCGGCGGACGATATCCGCAAGTTCTGGAAAAACATGGCGCGAGGCGGCCGCCAAGGCAAGCCTTCTGCAAGCTGCAAGCGAAATTACACAGCAGGCGTTACAAAAATGCCCGCCTTTCGGCGGGCATCCTGTTTTCACCGGTTCGCGATTACGAGCGAACCAGGATGTTCTTGAACTGCCACGGATCCTTGGTGTCGATGTCCTCGGGGAAGAGGCCCGGGCGGCCATCGAGCGGGGTCCAGTCGGTGTAGTGTCCTTCGACCGGGCCGAGGTAAGGCAGCTGCACTTCGAGGCAGCGCTTGTAGTCGATCTCGTCGGCTTCGACGATGCCGGCCTTCGGGTTTTCGAGGGCATAGACCATGCCCGCGAGAACGGCCGAGGTGACCTGCAGGCCGGTGGCGTTCTGGTAAGGCGCGATGCGACGGGTTTCTTCGAGCGACAGGCGCGAGCCGAACCAGTAGGCGTTCTTCTCGTGGCCGTAGAGCAGCACGCCGAGCTCGTCGATGCCTTCGACCAGCTCGTCCTCGTCGAGGACGTGGTGCACAGGCTGCGCGGTGCCGCCATTGCCGAACATCTCATGCAGCGAGAGAACGGCGTCGTTGGCCGGATGATAGGCGTAGTGGCAGGTCGGGCGGAAGGTCACTTCGCCGTCCTTGTCGCGAACCGTGAAATAGTCGGCGATCGAGATGGATTCGTTGTGTGTGACGAGGAAGCCGTACTGCGGGCCAGGCGTCGGGCACCAGGAACGAACGCGGGTGTTGGCGCCCGGCTGTTCCAGGTAGATCGCTGCCTTGTTGCCCTTCTTGTGCTTCTTGGCGTTCTTCGGCATCCAGTTTTCGTGGGTGCCCCAGCCGAGTTCCGCCGGCTGCAGGCCTTCGGAGATGAAGCCTTCGACCGACCAGGTATTCCAGAAGACGTTGAGCGGCTTCGGGGTCTTGGTGAGCTGCGTGTCGCGCTCGGCAATGTGGACGCCCTTGACGCCAAGCTTCTTCATCAGCTTGGCCCAGCCTTCGCGGTCATGCTGATCCGGCTCTTCGAACTTCAGGCCGGTGTCGTTGGCGAGGTTGACCAGCGCCTGCTTGACGAACCAGGAAACCATGCCCGGATTTGCACCGCAGGTGGAAACGGCCGTTGCGCCGCCCGGGTTCTTTTCCTTTTCCTTGCGCACGGTTTCGCGCAGCGCGTAGTTGGTGCGGTCGGCGTTCTTCATGCTCTTGTCGAAATAGAAGCCGAGCCACGGCTCGACCACGGTGTCGATGTAGAGAACGTCAAGCTTGCGGCAGAGCTTCATCAGGTCGAGCGAGCCGGTGTCAACCGAGAGGTTGACGCAGAAGCCCTGGCCTTCGCCTTCGGTCAAGAGCGGCTTCAGGAGGTCCTTGTAGTTGTCCTTCGTCACATATTCCTTGATGTGACGGACGCCGTGCTTCTTGAGGATTTCCATGTCGCCCGGCTCTTCGCGCGGGTCGATGACAACCAACCGGTTCTTGTCGAACTTGAAGTGGCGCTCGATCAGCGGCAGCGTGCCGCGGCCGATGGAGCCAAAGCCGATCATCACGATCGGGCCGGTAATTTCGGCATATACCGGGTGGGTCTGTTCCGTCATTCTTTTCTCCTGTGGAAGGCGGCGAAGGCAATCAGCCTCAAGAATTCTTCAAAATGCGCTGAAAATAAGCGAAGTGACCGGCTCTAACCATAAAATGGCGTCACAATAAAGAGCGTTTGGTCCGGGAAAGCAAATATCAGGCGGGCGCCAGCTGCTGTGCAAGGCTGTGCAGCTTCTGCACGAGGTCAGCTTTCTGCAGCGTCAATCCCTTGTAGGCGGCCTGATGTTCGTCCAGCGCGTCGAGTTGTGACGCGAAGCTTGAGGCGAGTTCCGCGGCCCGCGGGTGATGTTCGATCGCTGCAATCGGATCGACATAGACGCGGATGGTGAAGACGATATCGCCTGAGACGGGAAGCTTGCGCAGCGTCTGCCGCTCGACGCGGGCGAAGCGCTCGGCCAGCGTGAAATCGTCGGCAGAAGGCGGGCGGCGGTGCTTGGAGAGCGGCAGGAAGAGATCGCCAGTCGTGTTGACCGACCAATTCATCCGCTCGACTGGCTGGGTGACCTGCAGATTGTCGAAGATGCGGGTGATCAGCGCGGCGTTGCGCGTGCCTTCGCTGAAACCGGGCACATCCGCATGGATCGCCTGCATCGGACGGCCGAACTTTTCCTGCAGCGACCAGGAAGACGGGAAGGAGACGTGGCCTGCGACCAAATGCCAGCCATCATCCTTGCGGCGCATGATGACGAGATCATCGGCAACAAGGAGGCCGGCTTTCACCAGCGGCGGCAGTGTGCTGTCGGCGAGATCAATTCTGGTGCTCGCCGTTTCGATGACGCTGCCGTGGCGGGCATACAGATCGGGATGGGCAGAGCAGAGATAGTCCGCAAGCAGCGCCAGACATTCTTCCTGTGCCGCCAGCGTAGCGTCTTCGGCGACAAACACGTCCTCGCGATGAGCGCCGATGAGGCTGCGCTTCTCCCGGAGATAGCGTGCCAGATCCGCATCCGGCTCGATCCACCTGGCGATATCGAGCGGCATCAGGCCGATGGTGAACGGCCTGGATGATCCATCATAGGGTGTGTAAGCGGGAAGTTTCATTGTCAGGAAACTGCCGGTTTGCTAGGCTTGATGCAAGAGTGAAAGGAAAGCTTCTTGGCAAGCAATACTGTCTCCTTTGATATGCCCGACCCGATGAAGCGTCAGCTCGATCAACTTTCGCGCATGACGAAACGCGATGCGTCGACGCTCGCGCGCGAAGCACTTGCCGACTACCTCCAGCGGCAAGACGAGCAGGCTGCGGCGATCGACGAAGCCCTTCGGTCTGCAGATGACGGTCAGTTTGTTTCTCATGACGCCATGTCGGAATGGCTGGAATCGTGGGGTGGTGCGGAAGAGAAATCGCCGCCCAAAATTGACGTTATCAAAGCCCGGCGATGAAGCTTCTATGGGCGGCGCTCGCACGAGCCGATTTGCTGGCCATCCGCCACTACATTGCTGAGCATCATCCGGGTGCTGCCAAAGCTGTAGCGGACAAGATTCTGCGGTCGGCAAACTTGTTGTGTGAACAGCCTGAACTCGGCTTGGCCACCCATAGGAACGATGTCCGGCGGTTGCTTGTTGCCGGGTCGGTCTATTCGATCATCTATCGGATTTCCGACCAAGACATCGAGATCATCGAAGTTTTTGATGGTAGACGGCAGGCCCCGCGTACCGATCTGAAGCCGGGCGACTAGCTATCCCTTCAAGGCTTCCAATCCCTCATTGACCGTCGTCAATGCCACTTCCGTCACCTCATACTCCGCAACACCGTGCGCCGTGAAAGGATCGGCCGCGACATAGGCTTCGATCTCGGACCGGTCGCCAGTGGCGAAAATCACGCCGCCGGTGCGCGGGACCTTGCGGCCGGAGGCGAGGAACCAGCCTTTTGCATAGCCTTCCTTCACCCAGGCCATGTGCGTCTCCATGTGCTTGTCGGCCTCCTCGTTGGGTTTCACGTAGGTGAGGGAGAGAATGAACATGTTCCGATCCTGAAAGCTGTGTGCCGTTATGAGGCTGTTGATAACCGAAATGGGACTGGTCCATCCATCTTCTTTTTAGACTTTCGCCGCAATGTGCCACACATCGCCACAGCACGCCCGGGACCATCGGATGACCCAGATATCGGAGCGGCTTGCGGAGTTGCAGGAAGAAAGTGCCGTGCTGATCGGTCTCTACGATCAGGATGACCGTTTGCAATATGCGAACGCCGCCTTTCGCTCCATCTTCGCCATTGAGCCGGACGAAACGCCCACATGGGCCGAACTCATGCGCCGCAACACCAAGGCCGGACGCGGTACGATCATCCGGACAGCCGATTTCGAGGCCTGGCTGATTTCGGCGCAATCGCGCCGTGGCAAGCTGCCGTTCCGCGCCTTCGAGACCGATGTCGTCGATGGCCGATGGTTCTGGATGACGGAGACGGTTCAGCGCGACGGCTGGATGCTCTGCATCGCCAGCGACATCACGCATATGAAGACCAGCCAGCGCGATCTCCGGCAGGATCGCGACTTCGCACTGAAAGTATCGCAGACCGACGAGCTGACGGGCATTTCCAACCGGCGTTTCATGATGGCGGCGCTTGAGAACATGATCCTGCGGCAGGGTTCGGCCATGTCGATCAGCGGCTGCATGTGCATCATCGATCTCGATTTCTTCAAGCGGATCAACGACAGCTTCGGCCATCAGGTGGGGGATCTGGTGCTGATCGATTTCGCCCGCCGCGTCCAGCCGATGGTCCGCCGCCGCGACAGTTTCGGGCGGATCGGCGGCGAGGAGTTCATGCTGGTTCTGCCGGATACGACGTTGGAACAGGGCGAGAAGATCATCGACCGGGTGCTCGACCGTGTCCGCGTTGCGCGGCCGCTGCTGGCTTCGCCGGCATTTTCCTATACCTGCTCGGCCGGGCTGGCAGAGCTCAGGATCGGCGATACGGTGCAGCAGATCTATGCGCGGGCGGACGAGGCACTCTATGTTGCCAAGCAGAGCGGCCGCGACCGGCTGAAGATCGTCGCCTAAGGCAGGAGCATGGCGGGGATCAATCCGCGCAGCGAGTTGCCCATGTAGAGCTTGCCGGCGGCGACATCGGCAAGACCGATGCGGCCTACGCGCGCCTTGCGCTGGCAGATCAGCTCGGTGCGCAAGACGCCTGCCAGCAATCCGCAGGAGATCGGCGGCGTGCGCAGAATGCCGGAGCCGTCATCGAGGAAGACCGAGGTAATGGTACCCTCGCAGACCTCATCCTTCTCATTGAGCATCAGCACTTCGTCGGCATCAGCAGCTGCATATTCCGCCCGCGCCGTCTCATAGACCTCGCGGCGGGTCGTCTTGATGCGCAGCAGCTTGTCGCTGCTATCGAGACGCCGGGCGGCGAGTTTCACTTTCCAGATGGTGCCTGAAGCAAGCGGCGCGAAGGGCGCGCTCGTGACCTCGATCCTGCCGTCCCCATCTAGGGTCAGACGGACCCGAAGCGGTCCTTGTGCCTTGGCAACCGCCCGCTCGAGCTCCTCGATTGCATGCTTTGGCGCCGCAAAACCGATGCGGCGGGCGGATCGTTCGAGGCGGGCGAGATGCAGCCGCAGCCGGGTGAAGCCCACTTCCGAATCCCAGCGCATCGTCTCGATCAGCGAGAAATCGCTCATCGGGAAATCTCCTGATCGCCGATCGCAAAGCGCGCCTTCAACAGGCACTCGTCGTACTCGGCCTCGGCGGTGGAATCGAAGACAATCCCGCCGCCGACATTGAAGACGGCGCGGCCATCGTCGAAGAGGCTGACGGTGCGGATGGCGACGGAGAAGCGCATGGCACCCGAAGGGGCAATCATGCCGATTGCGCCGCAATAGACATCGCGCGGCTGGTCTTCGAGATCGTTGAGGATCTGCATGGCGCTGAGTTTTGGGGCGCCGGTGATCGAGCCGCAGGGGAAGAGGGCGGCGAAGATATCGCGGATCGCCAGATCGGGAAGGAGCTTCGCCTGCACATGGCTCACCATCTGGTGCACCGTGGGGTAGCTCTCGATGTCGAAGAGTTTTGGTACGTCGAGCGTTCCGACTTCGGTGATGCGCGAGATATCGTTGCGCAGGAGATCGACGATCATCCGGTTCTCGGCCTGGGTCTTCACATCGGCCAGCATCGCGGCCTTGATGGCTTCATCCTCGGCCGCATCGGCCCCGCGCCGGGCGGTGCCCTTCATCGGATGCGTCTCGATCCAGCCGCTTTCGTCGGTGCGGAAGAAGAGTTCCGGCGAGCGCGACAGGACGATCGGGCCGCCGAGATCGGCATAGGCGCCGTATTTGACCGGCTGGCGCTCGATCAGCGACCAGAAGGCGGCGAGCGGATCGCCGCTCCAGCGTGCCTCGACCGGCATGGTGAGATTTGCCTGGTAGCAATCGCCCTGGCGCAGATGCCAGTGGAGGCGGTCGAAGCGGGTCTTGTAGGTCTCGAAATTCCACCCGGCTTTCGGGGCGGTCAGGAATTCCTCGTTGTCGCGGCGGCGGACTGGTTGCGACAGGGGGTGGCCATCCGGCGCAGGGCCGTCGAAGACGCCGAAGCAGAGGAGAGGGGATTGGCGATTGGCGGGGAGTTTGGGGGCGAGCTTGTCTTCGAAGAGGTAGCCGGCCTCATAGGAGATGTAGCCCGCCAGCCATTTGCCGGCGGCCTTGGCGTCCTGCATTCGCTGCAGGGCGGAGAAGAATTCGGCTCGGTCGTTCGCGATGATGGTTTCGGACGGCTCGGCGAAGAGCATCGTCTGATCGGTTGTGTCGTCGCGGAAGAGGATGAATGGGCTCAATTTACGCCTCCCTCATTCCTGTGCTTGTCACAGGAATCCAGTGCGCCCAAGTCCTTGGGCGCGGAAGAGCCACTTCACGGCGCAGACGAGCCGTGGCTGGATTCCTGTGACGAGCACAGGAATGAGGGAGTGGGTGGGTTGGCGTCATTCGTTCTCTCTTGGACGGCAGCAAGGACGGCGTAACCCGCCTGACATGCGGAAAGCCGTCTCGCTGATCGCCCTTCGTCGACCTTCTCCCCGCGAGAAGGAGGCCTATCGCTTCAGCCCTTATCCAAAGCTTCCAGTTCGTCGATCAGCCCCTCGATCATCGACAGTCCCTTGCTCCAGAACGACGGATCGGTGGCATCCAGGCCGAAGGGCTTCAGGAGTTCGGAATGGTGCTTGGTGCCGCCGGCTTTCAGCAGCTCGAAATACTTGTCCTGAAAACCCTTGTCGGCCTTCTGGTAGACGGCATAGAGCGAATTCACCAGGCAGTCGCCGAAGGCGTAGGCATAGACGTAGAAGGGCGAGTGGATGAAGTGCGGGATATAGGTCCAGTAGGTCTCGTAACCCTCGGAAATCTTGATCGCCGGTCCGAGGCTCTCGGACTGGACCGACAGCCAGAGCTCGCCGATATCGTCGGAGGTCAGCTCGCCGGCCTTGCGGGCGGTGTGCAGCTTGCGCTCGAATTCGTAGAACGCGATCTGGCGCACGACCGTGTTGATCATGTCCTCGACCTTCTGGGCAAGCATCGCCTTGCGCTCGCGCTTGTCCGCCGTCTTGTCGAGCAGGGCGCGGAAGGTCAGCATCTCGCCGAAGACGGAGGCGGTCTCGGCCAGCGTCAGCGGCGTCTGGCACATCAGCGCGCCCTGTCCGCCGGCAAGAACCTGATGCACGCCATGGCCAAGCTCATGGGCGAGCGTCATCACGTCGCGCGGCTTGCCCATATAGTTGACGAGCACATAGGGATGGGCCGACGGCACCGTCGGATGCGCGAAGGCGCCGGGCGCCTTGCCGGGGCGAACCGGCGCGTCGATCCACTGTTCGTCGAAGAAGCGCCTGGCGATGTCGGCCATCTCGGGGGCGAAATTGCCATAGGCGGAGAGAACGGTATCCTTCGCCTCGTTCCAGGAAATGACGGCGTTCGAGGTTTCCGGCAGTGGCGCGTTGCGGTCCCAGAAATTCATCTGGTCCATTCCGAGCCATTTCGCCTTCATCTTGTAATAGCGGTGCGACAGCCGCGGATAGGCCTGCTTGACGGCGGCGGCCAAAGCATCGACCACTTCGCGCTCGACGCGGTTGGCAAGGTGCCTGGAGTCGGCGATATCCTCGAAACCGCGCCAGCGGTCGGCGATATCCTTATCCTTGGCGAGCGTATTGGTGATCAGCGTGAAGACGCGGATGTTGGCCTTGAAGGTTTCGGCCAGCGCCATCGCCGCCTTGTGGCGGGCTTCCGGGTCGGGGTCCTGCAGCATGTTGAGCGCGACTTCGAGCGACACCTTCTCACCGTCGATCTCATAGCGAAGCTCGGCCATCGTCTCGTCGAACAGGCGGTTGAAGGCGGCGGCCGATGTCATCGACTTCTCGAGGAAGAGTTGCTCCAGCTTGTCATCCAGCTGATAGGGCTTGTCCTTGCGCAGGTCGACCAGCCAGGGGCGGTAGTGCCCGGCGGCCGGGTCGTTTTCCATGCAGGCATCCATGACGGCGTCGTCGATGCGGTTCAGTTCCAGTGCGAAAAACAAGAGGTGGCCTGAGAATTCGGTGATGCGCGCCTGCACGTCGCCGTAGAGCTTGCCGTTAACGGCGCTCGTCGTGTCGGAGAAATAGGTGAGGCCGGCAAAGGAGCCGAGACGGCCAATGATGTCGTCGAGCGCTTCATATTCCTTCAGCGCCTGGCCGATGCCATCGGCGCCGGTCTTGGTGGCGGCTTCGGCAAGCTTGCCTTTCCATTTCTCCTCGAAGGCGACCGCGTTCTTGCCTGCCTTTTCCATGTCACTGGTAAAGGCCGTCGAGGTTGCCGAAGGGTAGAGGTCCTGCAGTTTCCAGACCGGAAGGTCGCCGAGGGCAGCGTCGGCCGCGCCACCGGCAGATGTTGCCGAGAAATTAAGACCGGCAGCGTTGAGCGCAAGATTCATGGCGAAGCTCCTCTTCCTCATTCAAACAGGTCTGACTACCTAAGCGCCGGAAGGTCCCGCATCAAGGGGCTTTTGGCGCGTTAAAGGCCCCGGTTCGATACGGATTCGCCATCGTCACAATCGTTAAAATGCAATTATTTCTCAAAACTGGATGTTCAAGCCTTTCAGGCAGAGTGCAACCTAGGTTTCGCATGAAGTGAGGCGACAATGACCGGTTACAATGAGCTCAAAGGGGCAGGGCAGATACTCGTGGTCGAGGATGACCCGGTACAGCGCCGTCTGTTGAAGAACGCAATCGAGCGCCACGGGCACGTCGTCCATCAGGCAGAAAACGGCCGCATTGGCCTGGAGATGGTCAAGCGCGATGCTGGCCTCTTCAATGTGATCGTGCTCGATCTGATGATGCCGGAGATGACCGGTCTCGAATTCCTGGAAGCGGTGCACGAATTCGGCACACAGATCCCGGTGATCGTGCAGACCGGGCAGGGCGGCATCGAAACGGTTGTCCAGGCGATGCGCGCCGGCGCCTTCGATTTCGTCGTCAAGCCTGTCTCGCCCGAGCGGATCGCCACCTCGATCGCCAATGCGATGAAGCTCGACCAGCGCGAAGTGAAGGCCCGCTCCGGCCGCCGTTCACGCTCCGGCGTCGTTGGTTTCGATGATATCGTTTCGGCAAGCCCGGCAATGCTTCGTGTCATTGATCTGGCGCAGCGCGCCGCTCAGTCGAATATCCCGGTTGTTCTCGAAGGTGAGTCCGGCGTCGGCAAGGAGCTTGTTGCCCGGGCGATCCAGTCTGCCGGCGACCGTTCCGGCAAGCCGTTCGTGACCGTCAACTGTGGTGCTATCCCGCATAATCTGGTCGAGAGCATTCTGTTCGGCCATGAGAAGGGTGCCTTTACCGGTGCGACCGAGCGCCATACCGGCAAGTTCATGGAGGCCGATGGCGGCACGATCTTCCTCGATGAGATCGGCGATCTGCCGCTTGAGGTTCAGGTCAAGCTGTTGCGCGCCGTCCAGCAGGGCGAGATCGAGACTGTCGGTGCCCGCACCGCACATAAGGTCAATGTCCGGCTGATTTCGGCGACCAACAAGGATCTGATCGAGGAGGTCAAGAACGGCCACTTCCGCGAGGATCTCTATTACCGCCTCAACGTCTTCCCGATCACGATTCCGGCGCTGCGCAAGCGCAAGGAAGACATTCCGCATCTGGTACGCGTCTTCACCGACCGGTTCTCATCGGAGCAGAAGAACGGCCATCGCATGACCGTCAATTCCGGTGCGCTGGCACTGCTGACGGCTTACGACTGGCCGGGCAACATCCGGCAGCTGGAAAACGCCATCTTCCGTGCTGTCGTTCTGGCGGAAGGCTCTGAGCTGACGGAGTCGGACTTCCCGCAGATTGCGGCGCAGCTGCCGGAATATGATGTGATCGATCACCTGGCGCTGGTCGCCGACAACACGCATCGCGATCACGATGCGGAGTTCGCGGCATCCGACTACAGCGTTCCGCCGCCCTCGGCTCTCGATGCTGCGCATCGTCACGCGGATAGCGCCGAAAACGCGATCGCGAGCGTCAATCCGGCCGGCGAGGTAAGGAAACTTGCTGATGTCGAAGAGGAGTTGATCCGATTCGCCCTTAAATTCTACCGGGGCCAGATGAGTCAAGTGGCGAGGAAACTGGGGATCGGCCGTTCGACGCTGTATCGAAAGCTGAAGGACTACGGCATCGACCCCGATAATCCCCAGAAGGACGCCGCTTAGTCCACAATCCGTTAATATTCCCGCAAGCATGTTCGGTTACTGTTCATAAACCACTTGTTAGTCGATCGTTGACTATGTAAAGAAAAGGTTGATCGTGTGTGGCATTTTTGCCATCGTGTCACCGCATTTGACAGTCATTGGGACAGCCGGACATTTGGCAGTCTGACGGGGATTGAGTTTGCCGGATCTGAATGAGCATACCAAGCCTTCGCGCTTGAGCTGGCGTACGCTGTGCGCCAACGTTGGCGGAAAGGTGGTCCGGACGGCAATGGCCGCCCTCCTCGCGCTTGCGGTATCCTCACCTGTATTCGTCGGCACGCCTTCCGAAGCGGCCGGCGAAACACGCAGCCTGAAGCTCTATTTCATCCATACGGGTGAAAAGGCCGTCATCACCTACAAGCGCAACGGCAAGTTCGACCCGAAGGGTCTTGAGCAGCTGAATCGATTCCTTCGCGACTGGCGCAAGAACCAGCCGACGAAGATGGATCCGCATCTGTTCGACCTGATCTGGGAAGTCTACCGCCAGAGTGGCTCGAAAGATTACATCAACGTCGTCTGCGGTTTCCGCTCGCCGGGCACCAATGCGATGCTGAAGTCGCGTTCGCGCAATTCCGGTGTCGCCGAGAAGAGCCAGCATATGCTCGGCAAGGCGATGGACTTCTTCATTCCTGACGTGAAGCTAGCGACGCTGCGTGCGATCGGCATGAAGATGCAGGTCGGCGGTGTCGGCTTCTATCCCAAGTCTGGTTCGCCCTTCGTGCATATGGATGTGGGCGGCGTTCGTGCCTGGCCGCGCATGAGCCGCGATGAGCTCGTCCGCCTCTTCCCGAAGGGCAACACGCTTCATATCCCTGCCGACGGCACGCCGCTTCCCGGCTACCAGCAGGCTCTGGCTGACTATAAGCGCCGCGTGAATTCCGACACGCTGGTTGCTGCGGTCGGCGGTGACAGTCTCTCTGAAACGAAGAAGCCGAAGACGCTGTTTGCAGCGTTGTTCGGTGGCGGTGCGGACGAAGAAGAGGACAGCTCGGACGATTCGGCTCCGGTCGCTGTTGCCAAGGCAACGCCGACCAAGCCTGAGGCTCCGGCTGCCGCGGCCGAGCCGGTGCAGGAAGAAGTTCAGGTTGCCGCTGTCAATGCGCCGGTTCCGCAGGTTCGTCCGGCATTCGCCGGTCAGCTGGGCGGTGGCGAAGTCGCCAATGCGATGCTTCCGGCCAATTCGGGCAATGCAGCTCAGCAGGCTCTTGCTGCCGCGACCGCGCAGGAAGATCAGCCGCAGCAGTTTGCCGATCTCAGCACCTATCATGTTCCTGTTCCGGAACTGCTTGGTCAGCGCCGCGAGCCGGGTGATGCGGAAGTGGCTTCCGTCGATCCGTCCATTCCTGTTCCGACGCCTGTTGATCGTCCTGTTGCTGCCGAAAACCTTCTGGCTGCAGCTGCTGATGCTGATCCGGATGCTGCGGGCGACGAAGCGGAAGCCGAACAGCTTTCTCCTGCCGTTGCACAGCAGCTCGACAAGGATAGCGCTGCTTCCGGTCCGCAGGTCGCTGCTCTCGCGCCGGCGACGGTCGAGCAGGCGATCAATGCCGCTATGCCCGGATCGAAGCCTGTCGCCGCCAAGACGCCGGTGCAGCTTGCAGCACTTGCACCGACAAAGTCGGCAAGCTTCGGCGATAACTTCGATCTGCCTCAGCAGCAGGTCAGCGTTGATGATGCCGTGCCTGTCACGCCGTCCAAGGGTGGACGTCCGACCAAGGCCGTTGCTGCCGCCGCCGATGCAGGCCGCGCTTCGGTTCGCACCGAGCCCAAGCTGACGCAAAAGATGATCTCGCAGTGGGCGCTCACCAATGCGCGTCTCGAAATGGTCACCAAGCCGGTCAAGGCGCCGCGCTTCGTTAGCCAGACGCTCCGCGCACAGCCGACCGCCGTCTATGCAGAAGGCTTCAACGTCAAGACCGCTTCCATCGATCCCGGCCGTTTCAGCGGCACGGCCGTCAACTTCATGGAAGTGAAGAAGTTCAACACGAACTGAGACGTCCAATCGTTTGACAAAGGCCGCTGGAGCGATCCGGCGGCTTTTTTGTTTGTGGACCCGCCAGGCCATAGAAAAAGCCGCCGAGGCGCGGGGCCTGGCGGCTTTTGAACTATGCCGTCGCGGCTCAACCTTCCGGCGGCGACTCGATCATGCCGAGCGCATGCAGGTAGGTGTCGAGGATCGCATCTTCTTCCATGCGCTCCTGCTCGTCCTTCTTGCGCAGCGCAACGACCTTCTTGAGGATCTTGGTGTCGAAGCCCATGCCCTTGGCTTCGCCGTAGACGTCCTTGATGTCGTCGGCGATGGTCTTCTTCTCTTCTTCCAGGCGTTCGATACGCTCGACAAAAGCGCGAAGCTGATCGCGGGCGACGCCGTGAGCATCAGACATCCGTGTTCTCCTGATTTTTGCGGATTGAAATTCGTGGGCGTTGACTGCCGTGAAGCGGCGCCGCGGTCAAGCCCCTTCGGCCATCATCGGCTTATTTGTGCGGGTTGTTCGTGTCGAAAGCGGCTTTCTGTGCTTCCGAAGCCTCGTTCTGGTGAAGGGTTTTCCACTGCTCGTACGGCATGCCGTAGACGATCTCGCGTGATTGATCCTTGGTGACGGCTACGCCGTTTTCCTCGGCCGCTTCCCGGTACCAGTTCGACAGGCAGTTGCGGCAGAAGCCTGCAAGGTTCATCAGGTCGATGTTCTGGACCTCGGTGCGATCGCGTAGATGCGCCACCAGCCTGCGGAAGGCGGCGGCCTCGAACTCTGTCTGCTGTTCTTTCGTCAGGTCGGTCATATCGCTTCCTTCATGCATAGGGGCCGGTGCGCGACGGGTGCACCTGGTATTCGTGCAGCGCCGGATCGGCATTCATCGCCTCGAAGACCGGTGCCAGCCGCGCCGCCCAATCGGCGATGCCGGCCTCGTCGCCGATCAGGTCCTGACGGACTTCGAGCAGGGCGTGCGGAATGCCCGATACCATGCAGTGCCGGTACATGGTGTCGCCCTTCAACGCGCCGTCATAGGGTTCGTTGTCGCCGACAATGAGATCGGGATCGGCGCGCAGCATGTCAAGCAGCGGGCCGACGGCGCGATGGTCGCTGTCCCAGAGGACGGCTGCGTGCCACGGGCGGGGAACGCCCTTCCAGGCTGGCGTATAGGAATGCAGCGACAGGACCAGCGGCGCCTTGCCGGTGGCGTTTGCCACCTTGGCGATCTCTGCTGCCAAGGCATCGTGATAGGGTCGGTGGAAGCGCTCGATACGGTTCTGCCATTCGGCGGAGGAGATCGGGTGGTTGCCCGGAATGATGGCGCCATCCGAGATCTTCATGATCAGCGTCGGGTCGTCCTCACCGCGGTTCGGATCGATCAGCAGCCGCGAGAAACCGCCGAGGACGGCGGGAACGCCGAGCCTGGCGGAGAGGCTGCGCACCAGGCCCTCGATGCCGATGTCGTAAGCAATATGCCGGGCAAAGGCCGTCTCCGGCAGGCCAAGCATGCCGTAGCTTTCCGGCAGTCGGTTCATGGCGTGATCGCCAAGGATCACCATGCCGCTGTCATGATTGCCGGGTAGGATTTCGAAGGGTTTGAAGTCTTCCATCAGCGAAGGGCCATTCGTCATTTCGGGCAAGGCGCCACTGATCGCATGCACGTGCCGGAGGTTCAAGCGGGATGAGACGGCAACAGCCGTGACTCGCCGGTCACAAGCAGGTTATGAAAGGAATATAATCGATTAGCATCGCGTTGACATTCGCGGGATGGCGGCGCAAGAAGGCACGGGAAAACGAATAACCGTGGGAGCAAATCGGAAGCCGTGTTGATGCAAGCCGCACCAAGTTTCCTCACCCGGTCCGGGCCGCTTGCCCGCCTCGCTTTGTTCGCATTCGCAGCCATGATGCCATTCTTCGCCGCAAACGCGGCACGCGCGGATTTCCGCGTCTGCAATGGCACCCAAAATCTGGTCGGCGTCGCCATCGGCTATCGTGCCAAGGATGGCTGGATCACCGAAGGCTGGTGGCAGGTCCCGGCAACGACCTGCGCGACGCTGATCGAAGGAGAGCTGCAGTCGCGATATTACTACCTCTACGCCGAAGATGCCGCCCGGGGAGGCCGTTGGACGGGCGATGTGCAGATGTGCGTAGCGGAGAACGAGTTCAAGATCACGGGCGTCAATGATTGCTATGCCCGTGGCTACCAGAAGATGGGGTTCAAGGAATATGATACGGGCCGCCAGGGTAGCTGGATGGTCCAACTTTCCGATACGCCCGGAACGCAAGAAAGCCCGAATTGATGAAGCGTAACCGCAAAGTAAAAATCCTCGCCACGCTCGGCCCCGCCTCCAGCGACGAAGCGATGATCGAAAAGCTGCACCAGGCTGGTGCCGATGTCTTCCGTATCAACATGAGCCATGCGAGCCATGACGTGATGCGCTCGCTGATCCAGCGCATCCGCTCGGTCGAAGCCCGCTCCGGCCGCCCGATCGGCATTCTCGCCGACCTGCAGGGCCCGAAGCTTCGCGTTGGCAAGTTCGCCGATACCAAGGTCGATCTGAAGCCCGGCCAGACCTTCACGCTCGACAACAACGAAGCGCCCGGTGATGCCACCCGCGTGTTCCTGCCGCACCCGGAAATCCTGGAATCGGTACAGCCGGGCCACCGCCTGCTGATCGACGACGGCAAGCTGGCGCTGCGCGCTGAAAAGTGCGACGGCAAGAGCATCGTCACCACGGTTGTCTCGGGCACCAAGATTTCCGACCGCAAGGGCGTCAGCCTTCCCGATACGTTGCTCACCGTCGGCGTCCTGACGGACAAGGACCGCGTCGATCTGGATGCTGTTCTCGCCACCGATGACGTCGACTGGGTTGCGCTCTCCTTCGTGCAGCGCCCGGAAGATCTCGCCGAAGTACGCAAGATTGCCAAGGGCCGTGTCGGCATCATGTCGAAGATCGAGAAGCCGCAGGCGATCGAGCGCATCGAAGAAATCATCGAGTTGTCCGATGCGCTGATGGTTGCCCGTGGCGACCTCGGCGTCGAAATGCCACTTGAAGCCGTTCCCGGTATCCAGAAGCAGCTGATCCGCGCCTGCCGCCGTTCGGGCAAGCCCGTCGTCGTCGCGACCCAGATGCTGGAATCGATGATCACCGCGCCGGTCCCGACCCGCGCTGAAGTCTCCGACGTCGCGACTGCCGTATTCGAAGGCGCCGACGCCGTCATGCTCTCCGCTGAATCGGCATCGGGTGACTATCCGGTCGAAGCCGTAGCCACCATGGCTTCGATCGCCACCGCCATCGAGCGCGAGCCGCATTACCCCGGTATCATCTACGCGCAGCGCGCTCAGCCCGAGGCAACCGGTGCCGACGCGATCTCGCTCGCCGGCCGCCAGATTGCCGAAACGCTGAAGCTCTCGGCGATCGTCTGTTACACCTCGTCGGGCACGACGGGTCTGCGCGCCTCGCGCGAGCGCCCGCAGGTGCCGATCCTGGCGCTGTCGCCGATCATCAAGACGGCCCGCCGTCTGGCGATCGTCTGGGGCCTGCACTGCGTCGTTACCCACGATGCGACCGACCTCGACGACATGGTCAACCGCGCCTGCCGTATCGTTGCCGACGAAGGCTTCGGCAAGCCGGGTGACCGCATCATCATCTCGGCCGGCGTTCCGCTCGGCACGCCTGGTGCGACCAACATGATCCGCATCGCCTATATCGGCTCAGACGGCCGCAGCGGCATCTGATCCTCAAAGATTGCCAGGAATACAAAACCCGCCGCGAACACGGCGGGTTTTTTCTTTTGGGCAGATCGGCTTAGGCGGGCAGGGACATATGACCGACCCGGTAGATCTGGCCATCACCTGATATCAGCGGCGCGCCGCGATAAAGCGTGAAGCGGACGAGCGACCACGTCGTCGCTTCGAAGGCCGAGATTGCGGCCAGCACATCGCGCCTGCTGCCTGCTCGCGACGCACGCTCCGTTTCCTGCACTTTCAATCCGGCAAGATCCGCGTGCGGCTCGATAGGCAACACCTCGCTTGAAGCAAACTGCGCCTTGCCGAGATCGGGCGCAGTGGCTGCGTGCCAGACCATCCACTGCCGGATACTCGGGCGGCCGAAGGACTGGGTCAGTGCCTCAAAGCCCGGCCCAGTGATGAAATTGCTGGCGCCTTCGGGTCCGTTCCAGAGATAGAAGGGCGCATAGAGATTTTCCGCACTGCCGAACTCGCCCTTTCTGGCGCTGAGATAGGCTTTGAAACCCAGATGCGGCAAGCCATCCGTTCCCGGCCCACGGTCGCGGATGCGGCGGTCGATGATGCCCATGTCGTAATCGGCGGGTAGCGTGAAGCTGTATTGCATGGCGATCATCGGGATACCTCCACGGGCTCCAGCCAGTCGACGATGCGTTCACCGTCGGTCGCCTGGATGCTGATGTAGCTGAAAGGGCTGCCGACGGCCGCGCCATGCCAATGCTTCTCATGTGGGGCGAACCAGACGGCGTCGCCGGTTCTGAGTTCCTCCACCGGGCCGCCGTCGCGCTGGGCGCGGCCGATGCCGGAGAGGACATAGAGCAGCTGACCGCGCGGATGCGTGTGCCAGTTGGTGACGGTGCCGGGATCGAGTGTTGCCCGCATGGCCGTGTTCTCGCCGCGAGATTCGCCTTCGAGCAGCATCTCGACCCAGAAGGGTGCCGATGCCACGCCATCGGGCGAGCGCGTGACGTTTCCCGGTCGGCGGATGGTCATCGTGAGAGGATTGCCGCTCATGACGGCTCTCCCATGGCGCGGGCGCGCCAGCCTTCATCCGCCATCTGCGCCAAGCCGTCGCCGAAGGACCATTCGTCGGGCTGAGAGCTGACGATGGTGATCATGATGTCTTCCTTCCGAAGCCCCGGCGCCTCGCTCAGCAATTCGGCGGCGCGCTTGAAGAAGGCCTTGCGCATCTCCGTCGTCCGCGGCCGGCCGGCGCGGATTGCGAAGAGCACGAAGTCGTCGGAGCGTGGACCGGCGAGATAGTTGCGGTCGAAGATCAGTTCGCCCGGCTCATGCTGCTGGATTTCGTGGAAACGGTCGGCAGGTGGCACGTCGAACGCCTCGACGAGCGCGCGATGGATGCCGTCCGAAAGGGCGCGCAGGTATTCCGGCGATTTGCCTTTGAGAAGGGAGATGCGAACGAAGGGCATGGGAGCCTCCTGTTTGAAATCTTGACAGGAGGAGCATCGCACGACAGATTGATCCATAAAATCAGAATATACTGAACATATGATCCTGAAAAATAGGATTGATGATGCGCAAGACGAATTTCGATCTGGATGTTCTTCGAACCTTCGCGACCGGCATGGAGCTCGGCAATTTCGCGAAGGCTTCCGAACGTCTGGGACGTTCGACATCCGCCGTCAGCGCGCAATTGAAGAAGCTCGAAGAGCAGGCGGGAACACCGATCTTCCGCAAGGCCGGGCGTGGTCTGGCGCTGACAGAGGCGGGCGAGACGATGCTTGCCTATGCCCGCCGTCTGCTTGAACTGAACGATGAGGCGGTCGCGGCAATCCAGAGCGTCGAGCTGGAGGGCTGGGTGCGGCTCGGGCTGCAGGAGGATTTCGGCGAGACCGTGCTGCCCGATGTGCTCGGGCGTTTTGCCCGGGCGCACCCAAGGGTCCGGATCGAAGCGCGTGTCGTCCGCAATATCGAACTGATCGAGCGGGTGACAACTGGCAAGCTCGATCTGGCGCTCGCCTGGAGCAACGGCACGGTGACGGCGCCTTGCGAGACGATCGGCGAAGTTCCCATGCAGTGGATCGGCCCGGCCTCGGGGCCATCACCGTGGAGCGCCGAAAGCGGGGAGCCGCTGCCGCTGGCCTCGCTTGAAGCTCCGTGCCTGCTGCGGACCGCGGCCACCAATGCTCTCGACCGCGCCAACATCCCCTGGCGCCTTTCCTTCGTCAGTCCCAGCCTCGGCGGGCTGTGGGCAGCGACCGCGGCAGGCCTCGGGATCACCATCCGCACGCCGATCGGTCTGCCGTCAAAAGTCGGAGCGCTTGCGCCCGGCGCCGCCGGACTGCCGTCGCTGCCATCGCTCGGGCTCGTGCTGCACCGCGCGGAAGCGGATGCGGATGCAGCAACCGCGCGCCTTGCCTCCCTCGTCCTGCAATCCGTCCGCGAGGCGTTGGTCAACGCGATACCGGTGAAGGGGCTTGCTGGCGGTTAGGCTTCTGCCACAGCTGAATTGATAGCCGCTCCCGATCCTTGATGGGGAGCGGCCAGGAACCGGAGACCGCTCTAGAAGTCGCTATAGGCCGCCACAACGGCTGCAACCTGTTGGTCGTTCATGGCCAGGACCTGAGGGCTTGTGAAGGCGTTGGCGTGGTTCTTGTCGAGACCCCTGAGGTCCTCGACGGAAAGTCCGGAAATCGCCCCGGTGTCGATGGCGGCGATGTCTTCGACGGAGAACTTCGCCACATCCTCGGGCGCCATTGCGGCGAGCTGTGCGGCACTCAGCTTTGCCGTCTGCGCCGGTGTGAAGTCTTCAATCTGGTCAGCCGTCATCGCGGCGATCTGGGCTGGCGTGAAACCGACGACAGCCGTGTCGCTGAATTTGCCGATCTGTGCGGCGGTCAGACTGCCGATCTGCACGGCACTCATCCCGCCTAGCTGGGCGGCAGTCAGAGCGCCGAGCTGAGCGTCTGTGAACTTGGCAAGCTGAGCCGGGCTGAAGCTCGGAATCTGCTGCGGCGTCAGCCCCTTCAGCTGATCGGGGCCGAGCTTGCCGAGCTGGCTATCGCTGAGGGCAGCGATGACGTCGCTCCGCAGGCCGATCATCGCCCTGGCATTGATGGCGCCGATTGCGTCGGTCGTCAGCTTGGAGGCGTTTGCGACAGTCAATCCGGCCACCTGCAGGGCGGTGAGGACGCCAATCTGAGCCGGGGTCAACCCTGCCACCTGATCGGGCGTCATGGCCGTAATCTGGCTTGCCTTAAGGCCGACGGTGGCGGTCGCGCTGATCTTGCCAATCTGCGCGGGAGAAAGCGCCGCGATCTGGCCGTTGGTCAGTGCGCCAGCCTGTGTTGCCGACAGGGCGCCGACCTGGTCGTCGGTGAGCCCGCCAAGCTGTGCAGGCGTGAGGCCCGGGATCTGCGCCGGAAGGAGGCCGGCGATCTGCTCCTTGCTGAGCTTGCCGATCTGTTCGGTACTCAGGGCCGCGATCGCGTCATTCTTCAGGCCGGCTATCGCCGCTGGGCTGATAGCCGCCACTTCGTCGGCAGTGAATTTCGCAATGTCTTGCGGGCTCAGGGCGGCCACCTGAGCGGCCGTCATTGCGCCGACCTGGGCAACGCTGAGCGCTTCAAGCTGCGTATCCGACATGGCGGCGATCTGCGCCGGCGTCAGGCCGGCAACCGCAGCGTTGTTCAGCTGGCCGATCTGGGTAGCGGAGAGAGCCGCAATCTGATCGTTGGTCAACGCCCCGGTTTGCACCGCCGACAGCGCGCCCATCTGCTCGTCCGTGAACTTGCTGAGCTGGGCCGGCGTGAAACCGGGCATCTGCGATGCGGTCAAAGCCTTGAGCTTGTCAGCGCCGAGCTTGGCGATCTGGCTGTCGCTGAGGACGCTGATGGCCTCCGGCTTGAGGCCGCCAATCGCGGTGGCGCCGATGGCCGCGAAGGCATCGTCGCTCAGCTTGCTGACAGCGAGCGCGCTGAAGCCGGCGACCTGTGCCGCAGTCAGCAAAGCGCTCTTGTCCGCAGTGATCGTGGCTACCTGATCTGGCGTCATCGCCGCGATCTGCGTAGCGGTCAGGCCGGCAAAGGCGGTATTGCTGATTTGACCGATCTGAGCGGCAGTAAGGCTGCTGATCTGTGTGCCGGTCAGTGCGCCGACCTGAACCGCGGATAGTGCGCCTATCTGCTGCTCGGTAAGTTTGCCGAGCTGTGCTGCGGTGAAGCCCGGGGTTTGCTGTGCAGTGACCGACGCGATCTGTTCCGCGCTCAGTTTTCCGATCTGGCTGTCGCTCAAGGCGGCAATCGCCTCGTTGGTCAGGCCGGCGATGGCTTTGGGATTGATCGCGGCAAATGCCTCGTCGCCAAGCTTGACGATATTTGCTGCCGTCAGGCCAGCCGTTTGTGCCGCGGTCAAGGCACCGGCCTGCGCGGCCGTAAGCCCGGCAATCTGGTCAGCCGTCATTGCGGCAATCTGAGAGGCCTTCAAACCGGCAAAAACCGCAGTGCTCAGCTGTCCTATCTGCGCACCGGACAGACCTGATATCTGGTCATTGGTCAGCGAACCGGCCTGCGCCGCCGTTATCGCGCCGATCTGTTCTTCAGTGAACTTACCGAGCTGCGTTGCCGTCAAGCTGGCAACTTGGCTGGGCAGCAAGCCTGCGATCTGTTCAGCACTCAACTTGCCGATCTGGCTTGGGGTGAGAGCGGCGATCACTGCGTTGGTCAGACCGGAAATGGACTTGGGATTGATCGCGGCAATCTCTTCGTCGGAGAACTTGGCTATGTCGGCCGCGGTGAGCGCACCAATCTGAGCTGCCGTCAGCGCGCCGGCTTGGGCGACACTCAGGCCTTCGCGCTGCGCTTCCGTCATATCGGCAATCTGCGTGGGTTTAAGGCCTGCAACGGCCGCGCTGCTGAGCTGGCCGATCTGCGCCGCGGACAGACCTGCGATCTGCTCCTTGGTCAGCGCGCCGACCTGAGCCGCTGAGAGCGCGCCAACCTGCTCGTCGGTGAACTTGCCGAGCTGAGCGGCAGTGAAGCCACCCATCTGCGCTACGGTGAATGCCTTGATCTGGTCGGCGCTGAGTTCGCCGATCTGGGTGTCGGTCAGAGCAGCGATCGTTTCGTTCTTCATGCCCGTAATCGCCTTAGGGGGGATGGCGGCGACAACATCGACGGGCAGTTTCGTGGAATTGCCCGGGTTCACCCCGGCAACCTGCGCAGCGGCAAGAACAGCGGCCTGCGCTGCTGTCAGTCCGGACAGTTGGTCGGCGCTCATCGCCGCGATCTGCGCCGCCTTCAAACCGGCAATGGCCGCGTTGCTGAGTTCACCGATCTGAGCAGGCGTCAGTGCAGCAATCTGGGCCGTACCAAGCGATGCGGCTTGAGCTCCAGACAGCGCGTTGATCTGCTCGTCGCTGAAACCTCTGAGCTGATCAGGGGTGAAGCTGGCTATTTGAGATGCCGTAAACGCCTTGATCTGCGTAGCGCTCAACATCGTGATCTGGTCGTTGCTGAGCGCTGCAATCGCCTCGCTCTTCAGGCCGCCGATTGCCTTGGTGTTGAGGGCGGCAATGGCTTCGTCGCTCAGCTTGGTGACGTTGGTTGCCGTAAGACCGGCAGTCTGCGCTGCCGTCAGCGCCCCGGCCTGGGCTGCCGTGAGACCGGCAAGCTGGTCAGCCGTCATCGCGCCGATCTGCGTTGCCTTGAGGCCGGATATGGCCGCATTGCTAAGCTGGCCGATCTGGATATCGGAAAATCCGCCGATCTGGGCGTTGGTCAGCGCACCGGTCTGCGTTGCCGACAAAGCTTTCATCTGTGTTTCGGAAAACGTTCCGAGCTGGGCAGGGCTGAAGCTTGCAATCTGTTTGGCGGTCAATGCTTTCATCTGATCCGCACTCAGCATGCTGATCTGCGTGTCGGTGAGTGCAGCGATGGTATTGGCCGGCAATGCGCCAATGGCCTTGGGGCTGATGGCCGCGATCTCGTCGTCCGAGAATGTGGCGATATCCTCCGGCGTCAATGCGCCGACCTGCGTTGCCGTCAGGGCAGCAACCTGTGCAACGCTTAGACCCTCAAGCTGCTCGGCCGTCATCGCAGCGATCTGGCTCGCCTTGAGAACGCTCAGCGCCGTGTTGCTGAGCTGGCCGATCTGGGCACCGGAAAGGCCGCTGATCTGATCGTTGGTCAGCGCACCAGCCTGGGTTATCGACAGAGCCTTGATCTGTACGTCGGAAAAGGTGCCGAACTGAGCAGGTGTCAGGCTGGCGAACTGCTTTGCCGTCAGCGCTCTGATCTGCAGCGTGCTCAATGAGGCGACCTGGTCATTTCCCAGTGCTGCGATGATCTCGTTCTTCAAGCCGCCGATGGCCTTTGGATTGATCGCCGCAAAGGCCTCCGCGCTCATCTTCGAAATGTTTTCGACGCCGAAGCCGGCAACCTGCAGGGTGCTCATCGCCGCCATCTGCGCTGCAGTCATGCCGGCCACTTGATCCGCGCTCATGGCCGCGATCTGTGTCGGCTTCAGACCCGGGGTGGCCGCAGTGTTGAGCTGGCCGATCTGTGTGCCGGAAAGGCCGGCAATCTGCGCGTTGGTCAGCGCACCAACCTGTGCTGCGGACAATGCATTGATCTGCACGCCTGAGAAAGTGGCGATCTGATCCGGCGTGAAGCTGGCGATCTGCTTCGCCGTCAGCGACTTGATCTGATTGGCGCTCAGTTTGGCAATCTGATCGTTACCAAGTGCCGCAATTGCCGCATTGCTAAGGCCACTGGGCCATTTGATGGCTGCGATGGCGTCTCCGCTCAGCCCGGTGACATTGGTGGCGCTAAAGCCGGCAACCTGGGAAGCTGTGAGAAGTCCTGCTTGCGCAGCCGTCAAACCGGCCACCTGATCCGCCCGCATCACGGCAATCTGCGCCGCCTTCAGACCGCTGATGCCCCCAGTGCTAAGCTGGCCGATCTGCGCTGCCGTCAGGCCGCCGATCTGGTCATTGGTCAGTGCGCCGGTCTGGGTGGCCGACAGTGCCTTGATCTGCAGGTCGGAGAATGCACCGAGATGGTCCGGCGTTATGCTGGCAACCTGCTTTACCGTCAGCATTCTGATCTGATCGGCGCTCAATTTGGAAATCTGCTCGCCGCTGAGAGCCGCGATCGCTTCGGGCTTCAGCGCGGCAAACGCCTTGGCGCTGATTGCTCCGATTTCGTCGGGCGAGAATTTGGCGATGTCATCGGCGCCCAGCGCGCCAACCTGGGTTGCGGTCAGTGCGGCTGCCTGGGCCACACTGAGGCCTTCAAGCTGGATATCGCTCATCGCGGCGATCTGTGTTGCCTTCAGACCTGTGATGGCCGTGTTGCTGAGGCTTGCGATCTGTGTGGCAGTCAGTCCGACGATTTGTGTGTTGGACAGCGTGCCGACTTGGGCTGCCGACAGTGCGCCGATCTGGCTATCGGAGAACGACGCGATCTGGCCTGGCGTCAAGCCGGCGATCTGCTTTGCCGTCAGCGCCTTGATCTGATCGGTGCTCAACGCGGCGATCTGCTCGCCACTGAGAGCGGAAACTGCTTCGGTCTGCAAGCCGCCGATGGCCTTGGGGCTGATCGCCCCGACGTCTTCTGCCGAAAACCTGGCGATATCCTCCGCCCCGAGCGAAGCAATCTGGGATGCGCTCAGGCCCTTGATCTGATCGGGCGTCAGATCCTCGATCTGCTCGGGGTTGAGGACAGCAAGCTGGGTCGTGCTCAAGGCGGCGATCTGAGCCCCGCCAAGCGCGGCAAGTTTCGCGGCGTCGATCGCTGCGAGTAGCTCCGGTCCCAGACCGGCAATCGCACCGGTCGATATGGCACCAAGCTGAGCTGAGTCGAGCTGTCTGATATCTTCCGCTTCGAGCGCAGAAATCTGCGTCTTGCTGAGAACCCTCACCTGATCAGGAGAGAGCGAGCCGATATCCTCGGCCGAAAGCTCCTTGATCGTCTTCGTCGAGAGAGCTCTGATCTGGGCGGTCGTAAAGGAAGCGATCGAGGTCATCTAGTTGCCCTTGCACTGGCGTTGCCGGTAACCGTCTCACGTCTGATGTCCAAAGGTTCGCACGCACCGCCTTCGGGCGGTTTGCAACAAACGCAACGGAACAAGACGCAGAAACAAATGGTTCGACAGGCATCGCTGGAAGCGAGCCGATGGCCGGGACAAGCATTATTGATGCGGCGCGCGTAAAGCGGCCGCCTGCCCAACACGACATGCGGCATTGCTGCCGCAAATCGTCAGGCCTAAAACAACCGAAGCCGTTGTCGGCCGAAAAATGACTTACCCCACAACCAACGATTACAGCCCTACCTGCCGCCGTCTTGTCAGGATATGTGTCGTGCTAAGCTTGCGTGAGGATGGAGAGACAACGCCCGATCAACGACGCCGCGAAATAGACAGCTTGCGCGTGCGGTAATGAATGCAGGTCTAGAGGACCTGTTCGCTCTGTGCGTCCGGCGGATGTTCTGCGGTGGCTGGCTGAATGCGCGCAGGAAGGCACGGCGTATCCGCTCGCCATCGGCAAAAGCCGGTCTCGCGGGCGAACGCACCGATCGGGTGGCGTGCCTGTCACATCAACAGTCTTGCCGCTTCCAGCCGCAGGTTTCTGCTCGAAACCAGCCACCCGCTATAAGGTCTGAGGCCCCGGCGTCAGCCGAAGCGCTCCAGCGCCATTGCGAAAACGTCGGTATCGACATTGCCGCCCGAAGTGACGGTGATGACGGTATCGCTCTCCAGCGCCTTGCCGTGGAACAGTGCCGCGGCAAGTGCCACCGCGCCGCCGGGCTCGACGATGATCTTCAGCCGCTTGAAGGCGAGCGCCATGGCGCGCAGCGCCTCGTCGTCCGTCACCGCGATACCTGCGCCGGCAAGCCGCTGCAAAATCGGGAAGGTGATCTTGCCGGGTTCAGGCGTGATGATCGCATCGCAGATCGAGCCGGCCAGCGCCGCATTGCGCTTGATCTCACCTGATGCCAGCGAGCGCGCGAAGTCGTCGAAGTTTTCGGGCTCGCAGGTGCGGACGGTAAAGCTCGGGGCGCTTGCTTCCAGCGCCAGCGCGATGCCGGAGCTCAGTCCGCCGCCGCCGCAGGGCACCAGAACTTCGGCTTCCTTGATGCCTTCTTCTTCCGCTTGTTCGGCGATCTCAAGACCCGTCGTCCCCTGGCCGGCGATCACGAGCGGTTCGTCGAAAGGCTTGATCAATGTCAGGCGCCGATCGGCAGAGAGCCGGGCGCCGATGGCGTCACGGTCTTCCTTGGCGCGATCGTAGAGCACCACCTCGGCGCCGAAGGCGCGGGTGTTGTCGATCTTCAGCTTCGGCGCGTCCGCGGGCATGATGATGACCGAGGGGACGCCGTGGAGCTTGGCGGCCAGCGCCACGCCCTGCGCGTGGTTGCCGGACGAGAAGGCGATGACGCCGCGCTTGCGGATATCGGGTTCCAGTCCCGATACCGCCGACCAGCCGCCACGGAACTTGAAGGAGCCCGTGTGCTGCAGACATTCGGCCTTCACGAAGACACGGCGACCGGCCATCTCGTCGAGAAAGGGTGACGAGAGCAGAGGCGTGCGCCTGATATGTCCGCGCAGACGGGCGCGGGCGGCGACGATCATTTCAATGGATGCCATGGGATGCTCTTTCGGCTGATGTGCTGCGCCATGAATAGAAGACGGCTTTGCGCTTGTGAACGCCGGTTCTTGTCACCGTGACACGAAAGCCTGTAGTGCGGTCTCCCTGGCGGGTTGCGGCGCGCGCTCACGGCGCCGGTATTCCGTGGGGCTGGTGCTGGTGACGCGCAGGAACTCGCGATTGAAGTTCGACTTGCTGATGAAGCCCGCCTCGAACATCACGCTGGTGACCGGCATATCGTTATGCGCCAGTTGATCGCAGGCGAAGCGGATGCGGAATTCGTTGACATATTGCGAGACGCTCATGCCGTGGATGCGGTTGACCGCCACCGAGACGCGGCGGGCGGGGAGGCCGAGCTTGCGGGCGATGCGGTTCAGATTGAGCTCGGGATCGCGATAGACCTGCTTGGTCTCCATGAGGCTGTCGAGACGACTGGCGACGGCGCCGTCCTCTTCCGTTGGAAGAGCGGGCGATGGAGGCGCGCTGTCGATCCCCTGTTCCGGCTGCGTGCCGCCGGCGATCGAGGCCGCGGCGCCGAGGATCAGGAGGACGATGACGTTTCCGAGCGCAACGATGGCCCCGGCGTTGGCGCCGCCGGTGCGGTAGAGATCGAGGCTGATGACGACGTCGCTCAGGCCGGAGCCGATCAGCGCGACAGCCGTAATGACCAGCGAGCGATAGGAAAGGAACGCCCCGTCGAGGCGGGAGGCGACAAGCGCATCGGCGCCGCTTCGCGAAATCCAGAGCAGCGCGACACCATAGCCGATGAAGAGCAGGATCAGGCTCAAGCCGACGACATCCCGCCAGAAGGCGAATGCCAGAGCAACGCCGACTGCCGGCAGAAGATGCGGCCATTGCCGGCTCAGCGGCCGTGGCGTGCCGAGCGTCAGGTCCGCGAAGCTTGCAAAGGAGAGCGGTGCGACGATGGCGGCGAGCACGGCCTGCAGCGGCATGATCGCCAGCATGTCGTAGCCCCAGCGCAGGCCGATGAAGACGGATTGCACCGCATAGGCGGCGATCAGCGCCAGAAACAGCCGCCGTCCGGGCGCGCTCCATTCCTCCATCCTCAGCATCCGGATGAGGAGGATAGAGAGGAGCAGGGCGACCACGAAAGGCAGAGGCACGAAAATCATCGGCAGTGTCCGGACATTTATCTCGTCAATATGAGCATGAGATTGGCCTTGATCGCAATTGCGGGCGACCCGGAACACGATCAAGGTCTCAAGAAAGCGTGTCGGACCTCACCTTTGCTTGCGCCGGATCGACCGGTGTCAAACAGGGAGCAACCGATGACCATCATCCTTTCCATACCGCTTTTCTTCATGAGCCTCGTTTCCGCATTGGGTGGCTCGAACACGCCGGGCGAAATCTTCGACATCACCAAGGTCCGCTCTATCGTCATCCAGGGCGATTCCAGCTCGATCAGGATCACCACCGATGCCGGGAAGCCCTATGAAGCCGTCACATCCGGCCGCCGCAGCGGCTGGTTCTCATCCTGGTACTCGAGCTGGTTCTTCAATGCCTGCAAGGATGAAAGCCGGGTGCGGATCGACGGCACGGCGATGACGATCGATGTCGGCGTCTCGGCGTGGAGCGACATTGCCGATTGCACGCCTGAAGTTTCCGCCAACGTGCCTGCGGGTGCGGCCGTGTCGATTGATCAGCATGCCTTCATGGCAAGGCTTGATGGAAACTTTTCCGCGTTTCGGACATCGGGCAAGGCTGCGGATATCACACTCAACGGTCACGCATCGGAGATCGACATCGCAGGAACCGCGGTACGGGCGAACCTTACCTATGCCTCGATCACCCGGGACGAAACGATAGGTATCGAGGCGCAGTCGCTCGATGCCTATATTGGCTTTGGGGAGCATGTACCAGTCGATTACACGGTGATGGCCAAGGCGTCGTTGGTCGATACCCTGACGCCGAGCGTGCCGGGGGCAAAGCCGCAGGTGACGATCCGGGGCGACTATGTCCGCGCCCGGATCCGCTGATCAATAGCCCTTGGCCGAACCTTCCGCAGCGCGGCTGTCCATGGCGCCATAGTAGCGCGAGCCGCCGCCTTTCTCGATATCGGCGAGGCTCTTGCCGCCGACGAGGATGCCGGCGGCCTGGCCCCAGAGCGGTGCGTCGTTGCCGCCGTCGAAGCTGTAGCCCATGGCGGCGAGCGCTTTTTCGGTGTCCGGCGACAGTGCATAGGGCTCGAGATAGACCTTGTCCGGCTGCCATTGGTGATGGATGCGCGGGGCATTCACCGCCTGGCTGATGTCCATGCCGAAATCGATGACATTGAGGATCGCTTCGAGCGTGATGGTGATGATCCGCGAGCCGCCCGGGCTGCCGATCACCATGAAGGGCTTCCCGTCCTTGGTAATGATCGTCGGGCTCATCGAGGAGAGCGGCGTCTTCTTCGGGGCGATGGCGTTGGCTTCGCCCTGGACGAGGCCGTAGAGGTTCGCCACACCGGGCTTGGAGGTGAAGTCGTCCATCTCGTTGTTCAAGAGGATGCCGGTGCCCGGCGCCACTACACCGGCGCCGAAGGAGCCGTTCAGCGTGTACGTCACCGCAACGGCGTTGCCTTCGTCGTCGATGATCGAATAGTGGGTCGTCTCGGTGCTTTCCTTGCCGCCGAGCGGTTTCAGATCGGCTGATTTTCCGGCCTTGTAGGGATCGATCTTCTCCCGGATCTCGGTGGCATAAGCCTTGTCGAGAAGCTTGGAAACCGGATTGTCGATGAAGTCAGGATCGCCAAGTGCAGCGTTGCGATCGACATAGGCGTAGCGCATCGCCTCGACCATCGCATGCACCGTCTCGGCCGAGCCGTAGCCGAGATAGGAGAGCGGGTAGTCTTCGAGAACGTTGAGGATCTCGCAGATGATGACGCCGCCGGAGGAGGGCGGGGGCGAGGAGATGATGTCGTAGCCGCGGTAATTGCATTCGATCGGCTTCAGTTCGCGGACCGAATATTGCTCGAAATCTTCTTTGGCGAGGATGCCGCCCTTTGACTGGCTGGCCTTGACGATCGCGTCTGCCGGGGTGCCCTTGTAGAAGGCGTCGGGGCCTTTCTCGGAGATCGCCTGGAGTACGGCGCCGAGTTCCGGCTGCACCAACTTATCGCCTTCTGCATAAGGCTTGCCATCGGGCTTCAGGAAGATCTTGGCAGCCGCCTCGTCTTTGGCGAGGCGCTTTGCGCTGCCGGCAAGCGAGGCTGCATCTCCCTGCTCAAAGGTGAAGCCGTCCTTGGCGAAAGCGATCGCCGGAGCGAGCAGGTCGGCACGGGATTTGGTGCCGTATTTTTCGCGCGCGGTCTCGAAGCCCATCACCGATCCCGGTACGCCGACCGCGAGATAGCCGTCGAGGCTGGCGCGGGGAACGACATCGCCCTTGGCATCGAGATACATGGTTTTGGTGGCGGCGAGCGGTGCGCGTTCGCGGAAGTCCAGGAAGGTGCTTTTGCCGTCCTTCATGCGGATCGTCATGAAGCCGCCGCCGCCGATATTGCCGGCGGTGGGATAGACGACAGCGAGCGCATAACCGACGGCCACAGCTGCATCCACGGCATTACCGCCGCTCTTCAGAACCTCGACGCCGACATCGGTCGCCAGATGCTGGGCCGTGACGACCATGCCATGCTCGCCCTCTACCGGGGCAGGCGAAGCGGCATGCACGGTGACCGGGCCGAGCGCGAAGGCGAAAGCGGTGAAAAGCGAGACGGTCCGGGCTTGCAGCCGATCCATGATATCCCCTCCAAAGAATAAACTATGGGGTGTGATATGGTTCGGCCTGCGCCGGGTGCAAGGCTTTCAGTTGGCGGTCGCAACGATATCGCCGGTCAGCCGCTCTTCGGCGATACGGGCGGCTGCCTGCAGATCGCGCGGCATGCCTGCAATCTTTTCCAACGCGGCGATGGCCACATCCGTCGCCAGATAATCCGGCTTGTGACCGACGCCCCGGATGGTCACCAGTTCCGAGCCGGCGATATCGCGGGCGAGGCCTTGGGAGTGCAGGTGTTCCCAGACGATGTCGTCGCTGTCACCGGTCATGATGACGGTCGGCGCGGTGATCTCCCTGTAGCGATGGGACTCGGCCTTGAGATAGCCGAACAGGCGGGTGAAATCCGTGGCGTTGTTGTGGAAGGTGCCGGGCCGCAGGACCAGTGACGGGCCGGTACTGGCGATATAGTCAGCCGGGCGGACGTTTGGCCGGAAGACGTTCATCGTGCCCTGTTCCAGCCGCCGCAATCCCATTGGCACAACGAGCGCGTGATTGAAGAGCCAGCCGAACAGCGGGGCGGTTGCAGCGTGATAGTACCAGTCCACGCCGCCCGGCCACGGGTGGGTCGCCGGCGCAAGGAAGAGCAGCCCCGCCGTCTTCTCCGGATGATGGACGCCGAAGGCGGCGGCGATGGCGCCGCCGAAGGAATGGCCGACGATGATCGCCTTCTCGATGCCGCGCTTTTCCATCAGCCGGGCGATGGCCGCCGCTTGGCCGGACGGCACGGCATTTTCGGGGCCACCGCGCTCGGAGTAGCCGTGTCCGGGGCGATCGACGAAGAGCATTTCGGCGCGGCCCTGCAGAGGCCGCAGAAAGGCACCGGTCTGATCCAGCAGATTGCCGCTGGCGCCATGAATGAAGACGATCGCCGGCAGGTCGGCGGTGTCTGGACGCGGGATATGCAGGGCGTTCATGCGATAGCCGCCGATATCGGTCAGCTCGCCGATATTGGGGAAAGCCTGCTCGAACTGCCGGGCCTTGAAGGAGCTGTAGCCGATCGCGGCGGCGAGAGGGGCAAGAAGGGCGGAAACGTCGGCAAGCATGGACGGACCGGTGGTGAACTCTGTGACTGTTTCCTAAAATTGGGCTGTTGCGGCCGGCGTCAAGATCAGGTGCGGCTGCCCGCCAGTTTTTCGGAGAGCGTGTTCACCTGCTCCTGCGCCGTGCGGTTTGCCGGGAAGACATCCAGGAAGCGTTCCCATGCCTTCAGCGTCAGCTGGTCGTTACCGGTGTCGTTCAGAATTGCTGCCATGCCTGATAGCGCGCCGAAGTGACGGGGATCGAGATCCAGCACATGCTCGATGTCCGACATCGACTTGCGATAGTTGCCCGAGGCGTAGTTGAGCGTGGCGCGACGGTTCCAGCTCTCGGCATAGGTCGGCTTCAGGGCAATCGCCTGGTCGAGAAAGTCGAGGGCGGCGGCGCTGCGCTTGTCCTCGATCGCCTTGTCGGCCCACTGCATCAGAAGGTTTACGGTGGCGCTGCCGGAATCGTTCCATTCCGTGCGAATTTCCTGCGCGATGCCGTTGGCCTTTTCGGGGTCACGTTCGCGTTTCAGCTGGGCGTAGAGATTGTCGAGCCTCTGCTTCGGGGAGGCGTTGGTATCCGGCTGCTCGACGATGACGTCCTTCTCGGCGCTTTCGGCGGGGAAGGCAGGAGCAAGGAAACCGGTGGCGAGCGGCGCGGCCGCCAAGAGCAAAGCAAAAAAGCGCATGGCGGACAATGTAGCCCGCCATCACACAAGATCAAAGAAAATTTGACGTGATCACCAAAGCGACCCACCGGAAATGAGCGATCAAGCGGCTACGCCGTCAATCGCTTCCGGAACGCGCAATCAGCCCTGACGAGCCTTGAAGCGCGGGTTCAGCTTGTTGATGATGTAGATGCGGCCCTTGCGGCGAACCAGACGGTTGTCACGGTGACGAGCCTTGAGCGACTTGAGCGAATTCTTGATCTTCATTTTTCTGATCCGCGATCTCTGGGGGGAATTTCACATTCGCCCGTATCTTCAAACATTCAAAAGCGCGCTCGTGGCGCGCCTTTAGGTTGGGCAGGCAGATAACCCGATGGCATTCCTGTGTCAACCACATGAAGGCCTTTTATCCGGCAAAATCCTAGGTTTTCGCCGTCAGCACCGTCACATGGCCCATCTTGCGGCCAGGGCGGGACTCGGTCTTGCCGTAGAGATGGACGAGTGCATCCTTGCGCCTCAGCCAGTCCGGAACGGTCAATATATCATCGCCGATGAGGTTCTGCATCACGCAATCCGAATGCCTGCCGGCATCGCCGAGCGGCAGCCCGCCGACGGCCCGGATATGCTGCTCGAACTGGGAAACCACGCAGGCGGCCTCTGTCCAATGGCCGGAATTATGGACGCGCGGCGCCATCTCGTTGGCGATCAGGCTGCCGTCGGCGAGCACGAAGAACTCGATACCGATGACGCCGACATAGCCGAGAGAGGTCAGGATTGCATCCGCGGCCTGGCGGGCAGCCTTTGCCGTGGCATCGGAAATCGAGGCCGGGATCGTCGAGGTGTGGAGAATGCCGTTTCTGTGGATATTCTCTGCCGGATCGAAGGCGACGACCGTGCCATCAGTCGCGCGGGCGGCGATGATCGACACTTCGCGCTCGAAGGCGACGAAGCTTTCCAGAATCAGCGGCACGCCACCGAGCGCTGCAAAGGCGCCTTCGGCGCTGTCGGCTGCCGAACGGAACACTTTCTGGCCCTTGCCGTCGTAGCCGAGGCGCCGGGTCTTCAGGACCCCCTGGCCACCGAAATCCTTCAGCGCCGCCTCAAGGTCGGCCTGACTGTCGATCGCGTGAAACTTGGCCGTCGGAATGCCGCAGTCATTGATGAAGCGCTTTTCGACCAGACGATCCTGGGCGGTTTCCAATGCCTTCGGCGGCGGATAGACCGGGACGCTTGCGGCCAGCGTCTCGGCGGCGGCGACGGGCACATTCTCGAATTCATAGGTGACGACGTCGCAGAGGCTGGCGAGCTCGGCAAGCGCTGCCGGATCGTCATAGGCGGCGGTGATCTGGTGGTTGGCGACCTGGGCTGCCGGGGAATCGGCCTGCGGCTCCAGAATGACCGTGCGGAAATTCAGGCGGGCGGCAGCCATTGCCAGCATGCGACCCAGCTGGCCGCCACCGATGATGCCGATTGTCTTTGCGTTCATCTGTCGTCCATGGGGTATTCAGCGATCGCACCGCTCTGGCGTGCGCGCCATTCATCGAGGCGATCGGCAATGTCTTCGTCAGAAAGGGCAAGAACGGCAGCGGCCAGCAGGGCGGCGTTGATCGCGCCGGCTTTGCCGATCGCCAGCGTGCCGACCGGGATGCCGCCCGGCATCTGCACGATCGAAAGCAGGCTGTCCTGGCCGGACATCGTCTTGGATTGCACCGGTACACCGAAGACCGGAAGCGGGGTGAAGGCGGCCGTCATGCCCGGAAGATGGGCCGCACCGCCAGCGCCGGCGATGATGATCTTGAAACCTTCGTCGCGAGCACCCTTGGCGAAACTGACCATCCGGTCTGGCGTGCGGTGGGCGGAGATGATGCGCGCCTCGTAGGGGATCTCGAGCGCCTCGAGCGTGTCGGCAGCGTTCTTCATGGTTTCCCAGTCGGATTGGCTACCCATGATGATGGCAACGGGTGGTCTGTCTGTCATCGTCAACGGCACGTCCTCTTCAGGCGATGATATCCGGGATGATCTGATCCTCGAGCTTCGACAGCTTGTCCTTGATCACAAGCTTCTTCTTCTTCATGCGCTGAACGCGCAGAGCATCGCAGCCGGTGGCAATCATGGCATTGATCGCGGCATCATAATCTTCGTGTTCCTGACGCAGGCGAGCCGCGATGAGCCTGACTTCCGCCTGTTCCTGATCGGCCATTTACATTCCCCATTATCGTCTTCGGACGTTGTCCGGTCTGCCGATGATTTCCGCAAGCTCCTATCACCAAATAGCGGTAACGGGAAGTTAGTGTTGATCATGAATTTGCCATCGACACACCATGTTTTCGCCTTCGACAAGCCTTCAAAAATATGTCACAGTCGAAAGGTTGACGCCTAGAACTCCAGCGATGGATGGCTGGGGAAGGCAAGAGGAAGGAAGGGTCTAATGACTGTTCAAGCTCATCTTGAGTCACTACAGAAGAAGCATGTAGCTCTGGAGGAAGAGTTACATTCGCTGATGACAGCTCCCTCCAAAAGAGACGCAGACATTGCGGAGTGCAAGCGCAGGAAACTGCGTATCAAAGACGAGATCCAACGTCTGAAATCTTCCGTTCACTAATCGAATAATTGAGAGATCATTGCTCGGTCAATTGCGGTCCATAAGGACATAAACATAATCTTTCAAAAGGTTTAGCAAGACAGAGCCGATCCCAAGACATCATGCGCCAGTCCATTCAGTGCGGAGTTGGACTGGCGCATTTTTTATGTAAGGCGGGCGCTAGGCCCAGAATTGATCCAGCCAGAGATTGAGCTTGTCGAAGCCGCGGTTGTTGACCGCGTAGATACGGCGTGTGCCTTCGGATGTCACGGAAACGAGGTTGGAGTCCAAGAGCGCCTTGAGGTGCTGCGAGACCGCCGGACGGCTGATCGGCAGGCCTTCTGCGAGTTCGTTGACCGTTTTCGGCGCGCGCCTCAGCTCTTCCAGCAGGAACCGCCGGTTCGGATCTGATATCGCGGCGAAAGGGTCAGCGCTCGACATGCCGGAACGCTACGGCAAAGGGCGCATTCCGGCAAGGGAATTGTGCGGTGCAGCAAGCGCAATTGCACCTTTGCCGTCTGCCGCCCTAGATATCTGCTCAGCTTCATTTTGAGGAGGATCAGGATGGACCGCATCACCGGCGGCTGCCTTTGCGGCAGCGTCCGCTTTGTCGCAACGGGTGCCCCATACCGGGTCGGCATTTGCCACTGTCTCGATTGCCGCAAGCATCACGGCGCCCTGTTTCATGCCTCGGCGATCTATCCTGCCGATGCGGTCGAGGTCCAAGGCGAGACGGGGAGTTATGCCGGGCGCTTCTTCTGCCCGCGTTGCGGCTCGCCGGTGTTCGGCCGCAGCGGCGATGAGATCGAGCTGAACCTCGGCTCGCTCGATGAACCCAGCCAGTTCAAGCCGGCCTATGAGCTCTGGACGATCCGCCGCGAGGCATGGCTGCCGAAATTCCCCTGGGTTCGCAGCTACGAGCGCGACCGCGACAATGCAAGCCGCTCGGAAGATTAATAGCCGAGACCCTCACGGATGATCAGGAAGGCAGCGATCAGCGCCATCGCATACATGAACGGATAGAAGATTTCCGGCTTCATGCGGCGCACGCACCAGGCGCCGGCGATCGTTGCCAGCGGCGCGAAGGGCAGCAGCGTCATCGAGGTGACGAGGTTCTTGGTGTCGAGCTGGCCAAGAGCGAAATAGGGGATCAGCTTCACGGCGTTGAGGATTGCGAAGAAACGAACGCTGGTGCCGGTGAATTCGCGCGGCGGCAATTTCAGCGGCAAGGCGTAGATCTGGAAGGGCGCACCGCCGGCATGAGCAACGAAGCTGCCATATCCGGATAGCGTGGCCCAGGCACTGGCGAGGATCGGGCGCTGGCCGCGCGGCGGGACGACTTTGCCTGCACCGGGGCCGAAATTGTTCCAGAAGTATCGCAGGCAAAAGAGCACCATAACGAGGCCGATAAGGATGCGCAGTGCGTCTGCAGGAACGAGCGCCGATGTTGCCCAGCCGAACGCGATACCCAGCAAGCCGCCAGGCAGCATGATCTTCAGCGTCGTCCAGTCGCCATGCTGGCGCCAGATGATCAGCGAAATGATGTCCATGAAAACGAGGATCGGAAGCAGAATGGCGGCGGCCTCCACCGGAGAAACGACCAGTGCCAGAAAAGGCACGCCGATCAGCGAGAGGGCATCTCCCATGCCGCCCTTCGCAAACCCGACGAGCAATACCGCGGGCACCGCCGCGTAAAAGAATGACAGTTCCGGCAGCATGCTTTTCAAGTCCTCCCCTTGCCAGCCCCGTCTATCGGAATTACTCACACAAAACGAGTGCGGAGTTGCCGCCTGCTGGCGGAATCCGCGGAAAATGGAAAGACGTCATGACCACCGACCCGGAAAACCGCTGCCGCCTAGTTCTGATCGCCCCCGACATCGCCGATGCCGATGAGAGGACGAAGATCGTCGGCGACGCGCTGAAGGGCGGCGATGTCGCCTCGGTGATCGTTCCGCAATACGGTCTCGATGACGGCGCCTTTCAGAAACATGCCGAGAAACTTGTGCCGGTTATCCAGGATGCCGGCGCTGCAGCGCTGATATCGGGCGACAGCCGTATCGTCGGACGGGCGAGGGCTGACGGGCTGCATATGGCTGAGCCGGCTGCAGCACTGGCCGAGGCGATCGACAAATATGCCGACAAGCTGATCGTCGGCGGCGGCAACGCGACCGATAGACATACGGCGCTGGAGATCGGCGAGGCCCGCCCGGACTACATTTTCTTCGGCAAGCTCGACGGCGACATCAAGCCGGAGGCGCATCCGAAGAACGTTGCGCTCGGCGAATGGTGGGCATCGATGATCGAGATCCCGTGCATGGTGATGGGCGGAACGGATCCGGCCTCGGCGCTCGTCGTTGCCGAATCCGGCGCCGAATTCGTCGCCCTCCGTCTGGCGGTCTTTGCCGATCCGGCTCAGGCGCCTGCGATCGTTGCGCAGGTCAACGCACTTCTTGACGAAAAAGCGCCACGGTTTGAGGATTGAAGTCGCGCTTATGCCGATCCTTGCCGTTCAGATGCGCCGATTCTTCCTTGCTGCCGCCACGCTCGCCGTGGCGCTGCCCCACGTTGCTGCCGCGCAGACGATCGACAATGTGGTGACACGGCCAGTCGGCGGCGATGCCGAGCCGCTGAAGAAGGGCCGCCCCGCAGAGGGTACTCGGCCCTCGTCCGGGCTCGGTGTGCTGGATCGCATGGGTGCGAAGCTGCCCGATCTGCCGCCTGAGAAGAATTACCACGGACCCGTCGATGACGCCTACGGCGCCTATCAGCGCGGCTATTATCTGACGGCGATGCAGCTTGCGCTGCCGCGGGCGCAGCTTGGCGATCCCTCGGCACAGACGCTGGTTGCTGAGATGCAATATGCCGGGCTTGGCGTGCGCCGCGATCTGAAGAGTTCGGCTTTCTGGTACAGCAAGGCGGCCGAGGGCGGCGATGCGGCAGCGATGTTCAAATATGCGCTGATGCTGATGGCCGGCGAGATCGTGCAGCGCGACAAGGTGAAAGCCGACGACTACATGAAGAAGGCGGCTGATTCCGGCAATTCTTCGGCGCAATTCAACTGGGCGCAGATCCTGACATCCGATCATCCCGGACAGGAGGGGCTGAAGCTGGCGCTGCCTTACTATGAAAAGTCAGCCGAGCAGGGGATCGCCGACGCGCAATATGCCGTTGCCGAACTCTATTCGACCTTGCCTGACCTGCCGGAAGAAAAACGCCGGCGGACGCGTGAATGGATGGCGCGCGCGGCGCGTGCCGGTTTCGATACCGCCCAGGTCGATCTGGCTGTCTGGCTCGTGAATGGCCAGAACGGTCCGCGCGATTTCGTGCGTGGCTTCGAATGGATGCAGCTTGCCGCCAACCGCGGCAATGTCGTGGCGCAGAACAAGCTGGCGCATCTCTACATCTATGCGCTCGGCACCAAGCCCGATCCGATCGAGGCTGCCAAATGGTACGTGTTGTCGCGCCGGGCCGGATTGCCCGACCCGGAGCTTGAGGACTTCTTTCTCGGGATCGAGGACGATCAGCAGAAGGCGGGGATCGACCGGGCGAACAAGTTCCGCCGGCTGCCGTAGTTCCTAGAACAGCGCATCGGCGAAGAGATCTTCGTCACCACCCGCGCTTACGGGCGCTGCTGCCACCAGCGCGGGCGCGGCTTCGTCTTCCATTTGCGGGATGATGTGGCGGTGGACGTGCCGCTCCTGGACCATGGTGTAGAGCTTGAAGATCTTGCGATCGAGCGGCGCGACAGCCTCGGCGATGTCGTCGATGGAGGCGATTTCCTGACCGGCGGCATCTTCCAGAACCGTGGCGCAGCGAGCCAGCGTGTCGCCGAGATCGTGTTCGAAATCGAGCTTCCCGATCATCAGGGTGATCTTGCTTGCGACCTCGCGGCCGTGCTCGGCCAGCACCTTCAGTTCTTCTTCCATCATGTTGGCGGCAGAGCGGATGCTGCCGACGGCGGCCGTCAGGTTCTCGGCGAGGCCGCCGGAATTGCCGGTTGAGGGCGCCATGTTGCCGGCGGCCGCTTCCAGTGCCGGAAGGCCATTGACGATGGAGTCAGCTGAATCGTCGAGCTTGCTGGCAAAGATGCGCAGCTCGGCGGTGACGACGTTGATCGACTTGCCCTCTTCGCCGAGACGGCTGCAGCGCAGGTTGGTGTTCAGCGCCATGTAATTGATATCGGTCTTGACCGAACGGATGTTGCCGATCGATTCCAACAGTTTGGCAGCAGTGCCCAGCGTCGACTGGCTGACCTGGTCCGCCTGTCGGGTGGCCGCATCGACCTGCTTGACGATCTCGTGCGCTGCCGAGACGCTCGATTCCAGGGCGCGCATGAAGTTGTTTTCGCCGCCGCCGCCCATCTGGTCGCGGAGCTTCATGATCTCGTGTGTGTCGTGGCTGAAGCTCTTGATGGTCTGCACGACATTCTGCGAGTCGCGGTGGAAGTCGGTGCACATGTCCGCCATCTGTGCGGCGGTCAGGTGGTTGATGACGTTGCGCAAACGCTCGCGCTGGTCGGCGTCGAGCGATTTGCCGTCGCCCTCCAGAAACTCGTCGAGCAGGGCAAAGCTGCTCTGCACATGCTCGATGCGCTGACGGGTGATGTCGCCGATCTGCAGTGCCGACAGCGTCGAGGCGACCTTGGACTGGACGCCGCGTGCGATGGCGCCGACGTCGCGGGCGATGGCGCCAAGATTTTGGCGGTGGCCGGCAATCTTCTGCGCATCCTGGCGGAGCGCCGAAGCCACGGCAGGAACGGTTTCAGAATAGCTCTTCGACAGATTGACGCCAAAACTCAGCGCCACTTTGACTTCCTTCTGCAGGCTGTCGAGATGGCCGGCGAAGCGATTGACTTCCTCGGTACCGGAATAGATGCGCTCGAGGATTTCCTGGGCGAAGCCGGCGAATTCGGGAAGGCCGGCACCGGTGATCTTCACGGTCACCGCAAAGGTCCGCAGGTAGCGCATGGTCTCCTGCATTTCCGCAATGTGCTTGTGCAGATCGCTGCCGGTCTGGGCGAGGACCGTCAGGGCGTTCTGGCGGGCCTGTTCGGTCACCGGCAGGGCCGTCAGGCTCTCGACGGTCGCGCGCAAATCGGCATCGGCATTGCTCGACTCATTGTTGTCGAGTGCCTTGGTGATGTTATCGAGGGAATTCAGCAAACGGTTGAGAACATCCATCACCGAAAGCAGCACCGTGCCGCCTTCGAGGAAGCGCTCTTCGACCTGGCTGCGCGCCGTTTCCAGCGTCCGGCTTACATCCGTGCCCGCCGTCAAGATTGTCGGCTGTGCCGATACCGCCCCGTGTTTCACCCTGTTCCCTTTACTTATAACTTTTGGAAATCTGGTGCTATCTTTACGGGCAGGATGGAAATGAGGGGTAAACAGTTCCGACTCGCGTACGTTGTGATTAATGCTGCGTAAAGATTCCAGCGCCCTTTGTCCGCTTTAGCCCTAATATTAAAATAACAGACTGTTTTCATTTTGTTTTTTAAAGAGCGGGAAAGCCATACTACAACTTATCTTAGGTAAAAATTCGGGAGTCCCGACTCGCTCCAATTGCAGATCGGTTACAACCAGAATTTACTCCCCGTTAAGCCTGTCGTGAGAGTCCTTTAAAGGAATACAAGTATTTCTCATGCCGCGAGGGCTGACTTGAACATGGATAATCAACTCCGTGATTCTGTATTATTTCCTGATGTTCTGAGCATCAGAAACGTATCCGATCTGCGTGCGAATATTATTTCGGCGCTCGATAGTAATGAGCGGATTGTATTTGAGATTCCGGCTGGTGCCGAAGCCGACCTGAGCTTCGTGCAGCTGGTTGAATCGGCACGGCGGCAAGCAAAGGCGCTGGGCAAATCCCTGACACTCTCCTCGCCTGTTGGCGAACGTCTTCTCAAGGTTCTCGAACGGGCCGGCTTCGTCGAAGCCTTCACCGCCGAGGACGCGAAGTTCTGGTTGCATAAAGAGGTTACAGCATGAGCGCCAACATCCTGACAGTCGACGATTCCGCCAGCATCCGGCTGACGACCAAGGTCACGCTGACCAATGCAGGCTACGCCGTGACCGAGGCGGTCAACGGTGCGGAGGGTCTTGCCACCGCGCAGACCGCCCAGTTCGATCTGATCGTCACCGATCTGAACATGCCTGTTATGGATGGCCTGACGATGATCGAGGAGCTGCGGAAGCTGCCGAGCCAGGCTGGCGTTCCGATCATCTTCCTGACGACCGAGTCCGACGCCGATCTGAAGGCGCGCGCCAAGGCCGCCGGTGCGACCGGCTGGCTGACCAAGCCGTTCGATCCTGAGAACCTGGTGAAGATCGTCAAGAAGGTCTTAGGCAGATGAGCACGCTCGATCCGGTCGCAGTCTTCCGCATGGAAGCCGCCGAATGCCTGGAGGCAATCGAGGCGGGCCTTCTCGATCTCACCCATCAGCTCGACGACAAGGGTCTCGTCGATGCCGTCTTCCGCGGCCTGCACACGCTCAAGGGTTCGGGCGCGATGTTCGGCTTCGAGGCCCTCGCCGCCTTCACGCATCACTGCGAGACGGCTTTCGACCGGGTCCGCAAGGGCGAAGTACCGGCGACCGCCGAACTGGTGGCAGCGGTACTGGCAGCGCAGGACCACATGCGCGCCCTCGTCGATCAGCCAGATGCCGATCACGGTGATACCGGACAGAAGCTGCTTGCCCTGCTGCAGGCAGCTGTCGGCGGCTCTGCTGCTGTGAAAGAGCCGGCGCCTGCCGTCGCTGCTCCGGCCGCCGCCGCACCAGCACAGCAGAAGAAGCTTAATCACTGGCGCATCCGTTTCAGCCTGCCGTCGAATGCGATGGCCAACGGCACCAATCCACTCGGCCTGCTCGACGAACTGCGCGAACTCGGTGAGTGCACCGTCCGCGCCAATACCGCCGCTATCCCGCTCTTGAACGAGCTGGTCCCGAACGAGCTCTACGTCTCTTGGGAAGTGGTGCTGAAGAGCGAGCAGGATCGTTCGTCGATCGACGATGTCTTCATCTTCGTAATGGATGACATGGAGCTCGAAGTCGTCGATATCGTTGACGCCCCGGCACTTGCTGCCGAGCCCGTGAAGGCCGTCGAACCTGCACCTGCAGCCATTTCCGCACCCGCGACCCTGGCTGCTGCTGCTCCGGCCTTCAAGCCGGTCGAAGCGGTGCCGGCCAAGCGCGATGCGCCGGCTGTTGCCGCCGACAGCCGCCAGGCCAAGGCGCAGGAAAACGTCCGCGTTCCGGCCGAACGTCTCGACGAGCTGATGGACCGCGTTGGCGAGCTTGTCATCGCCCAATCGCGTCTCAGCCAGCTTGCCAGCTCCAGTGCCGATATTGCCTTGCGCTCCGTCTCGGAAGAAATCGAGCGTCTGTCGGGCGAGTTGCGCGACACGATGATGGTGCTGCGCATGGTGCCGGTCGCAACGCTGTTCTCGCGCTTCCGCCGCCTTGTCCACGATCTGGCCCGCGAAACCGGTAAGGTGATCGAGCTGGTCACCGAAGGCGAGAGCACCGAGGTCGACAAGACCGTCATCGAGCGCCTTGCCGATCCGCTGGTGCATCTGGTCCGCAACTCCATCGATCACGGTCTGGAAACGCCTGCCGACCGTCTTGCTGCCGGCAAGAGCGAAACCGGCACGGTGACACTGTCTGCCCGCCAGTCCGGCGGCGAGGTGATCATCTCCATCAAGGACGACGGCCGCGGCATTAACCGGGAACGGGTCCGTGCCAAGGCGGAGTCGTCAGGCCTGATTGCGCCGGGCCAGCCGCTGTCGGATTCCGAACTGCTGCAGCTGATCTTCGCGCCGGGCTTCTCGACGGCCGCGGCGATCACCAATCTTTCCGGCCGCGGCGTCGGCATGGATGTCGTCAAGAAGACGGTCGAGGCGCTGCGCGGCGCCATCGATATCGAAAGCAAGCCGGGCGAAGGCTCGGATGTGTCACTTCGCATTCCGCTGACGCTGGCGATCATCGACGGTCTGCTCGTTCGTGTCGGCTCCGGCCGCTACGTCATTCCGCTGTCGGCGGTCGAGGAATGCCTCGAGCTTTCGCTCGAAGAAGACCTGCGTTCGCGCGGGCGGAGCTTCATCTCGCTGCGCGACAGCCTGGTGCCGTTCCTGCGGCTTCGCGATCTGTTCCGCACTGGCACCAAGCCTGACGTTCACCAGAAGGTGGTGGTCATCTCGACCGGCACCGAGCGTGTCGGCCTCGTTGTCGATCAGATCATCGGCGACCACCAGACGGTCATCAAGTCGATGTCGAAGCTGCATGACGACGTTGCGACCTTCTCGGGCGCAACCATTCTCGGCGACGGCAGCGTCGCCCTCATTCTCGACGTCGGCCATCTGGTAGCCGCCGGTCAGCAACAGGAATCTCAGATGAGGGTGGCAGGATGAGTGCGGTAGCCGAGAGAGTGGATCAGTTCTGGTCCTATGCCGACGAAGTCGAAGTTCTGACATTCGACATGAATGGCGAAACCTTCGCGCTCGAAGCCGTGATGGTCCAGGAAATCCTCGACCTGCTGCCCGAGACCGCCGTTCCCGGCGCTCAGTCCTTCGTGGCCAGCGTCATCAATTTTCGCGGCAAGGTCATCCCGCTTGCCGATCTGCGCCTCGCCTTCGGCATGGAAGCGACCGAAGCGACGATCGACAGCCGCATCATCGTTATTGAAATCGACCTGCACGGCGAGCAGACGCTCGTCGGCCTCAGGACCGACAAGGTGAATGAAGTCACCACGCTCGCAAAGACGGCGAGCGAACCACCGCCGAGTGTCGGCATGCGCTGGCGCGCCGATTACATCAACTGCCTCGTCAAACGGGGAGGGGAATTCATCATCATCCCCAACCTGCAGGCAATCTTTTCCTCCCGGCACGACAGCGCCGGCAACTCACACTGAAACGCCGTTGATATCAGCTAGGGGGCTGGACGATGCGACTGACAATTAAAGCAAAACTGGTGACTGCGTTCACCTTCATCATATTAATGCTCGTGGGTACCGCCGGTTACGGCATCATGAGCCTGGGATCGCTGAACGATACGCTCGGCAACCTGCTTGCCGGTCCGGCAGCTCGTTTGGAGCTGACCCAGAACGTCAACATTGCGCAGCTTGAGACCATTCGTCAGCAGAAGAACCTGCTTGCGGCTTCCGATCCGAAGGAGATGCAGGCGTCGATCGAAAAGGGCAATTCGTCCCGCGAAGATCTGACGAGCGCTCTCAATGACGTCCAGAAGATTGCCGATCCCGAGAACCGCGCCCGCTGGGCAGAGATCGCCGGTATCGCCAAGCGCTTCATCGACGCCGATGACCAGATCCGCCAGATGCTGCAGGCCGGCAACAAGGATGGCGCAACCGCCGTTTCCGTGGGCGATGCCCGTCAGACGGCAAATGCCATCGACGGCGCTCTCGATGAAATGCTGCAGATCGAAAAGCAGAAGATGAGCGATGCCGATGCGAGCGCAGACCTCCAGTACGCCAATACCCGCTTGACGATGATCGCGATTGCCGGTGCTGCATTCCTGATCGCCGCCGTCACCGCGTTCTGGATCGCCAACACCATCAGCAAGGGTCTGACCCGCGCCAATACCGTCGTTCGCGAAGTTGCCGAAGGCGACCTCACCAAGACGGCTGAAATCACCAACCGCGACGAAATCGGCGAACTGCTGGGCAACGTCAACGTGATGATCGAGCGTCTGCGGGGCGTCGTCGCCGATGCGCTGTCGGCTGCCGACAACGTTTCTTCGGGTAGCCAGGAACTGTCGGCTTCTTCCGAGCAGGTCTCGCAGGGCGCGACCGAACAGGCCGCGTCCGCCGAGGAAGCATCTGCCTCGATGGAGCAGATGGCTGCCAACATCAAGCAGAACGCCGACAACGCCGCTCAGACGGAAAAGATTGCCCGCCAGTCTGCCAAGGACGCCGAAGCATCGGGCGAAGCCGTCACCCGCGCTGTCGAAGCGATGCGCACGATCGCCCAGAAGATCGGTATCGTTCAGGAAATCGCCCGCCAGACCGACCTGCTCGCCCTGAACGCCGCTGTCGAAGCAGCCCGTGCAGGCGAACACGGCAAGGGCTTTGCGGTCGTTGCTTCCGAAGTCCGAAAGCTTGCCGAACGCAGCCAGTCTGCTGCCGCCGAAATCAGCTCGATGTCTGGCGATACGGTGAAGGCTGCTGCCGACGCCGGCGAAATGCTCGGCCGCCTGGTGCCGGATATCCGCAAGACGGCCGAACTGGTCTCCGAAATCAGCGCTGCCTGCCGCGAGCAGGATATCGGTGCCTCGCAGATCAATGAAGCGATCCAGCAGCTCGACAAGGTGACCCAGCAGAATGCCGGTGCATCGGAAGAGATGTCGGCAACGTCTGAAGAACTCGCCGCCCAGGCGGAAGAGCTCCAGGCTTCGATCGCCTTCTTCAAGGTCGATACGGCTGGTGCTACCCGCGCCGGTGTCAAGAAGGCTGCTCCGGTCAAGACCACCGCCAAGTTCGTCAAGGCCCCGGCTGCTGCCCGCAAGCCGACCAACGATCACTTCTCTCACGGTCAGTCGGTTTCGAGCCAGCAGGCTCGCGCCAAGGGCTTTGCGCTCGACATGTCGATGGGCGGCCCTGACGCGCATGACGACGACTTCCGCGAAAGCGCCTGAGCGCTGAAGCTTCGATGAGATTGCCGCGGGCCTGATGGGCCCGCGGCAGGGAAATGCCCGGCGTGATGGATGCGCCGGTTTCGACCGGCGATGTCTGCCTGCCGGTCGCCGAAGCCCGGGTGCGTCCTGATTGGCTGCCGGCTCAAGCGACGATGATCTGGAACAAGCGAATGGTCTCGTGATGCGTGCCGCTTACCGCGGCGCGATCCAAACGCCGCGTTGCCGCGGCGGAATAATCAGACAATCTCTAGTGAGGAATGCCCTATGACTGCCAGCCGCAAAAAAGGACTCTTCAGTTCCATCGGCACCAAGATTCTTGCGATCCAGATCTCGTCCAGCATTGCCATTGCCAGCGTCATCGGCGGTGGCGCCTATTACGGCATGAATGCAATGACTGAATCGATGAAGTCGATCTATGACGATCGCGTCGTTCCATTGCAGCAGCTGAAGCTTGTCTCTGACGCCTATGCCGTCAGCATCGTCGATACGACGCACAAGCTGCATGCTGACAAGCTCGACTGGCAGCAGGCCGCGACCAGCATCGAAGGCGCGAAGCGTACGATCTCCGACCAATGGTCGGCCTATCTCTCGACTGAGCTGACGCCGCAGGAAAGCCTGATCGCCGAAAAGGTGAAGAGCGACATGGCCAAGTCCGACACTGGGGTCAGCGAGTTGCAGGATATCCTGAAGTCCCACGACACCGCAAAGCTCGACAGCTTCGTGAAGAACGACCTCTACCCGGCAATCGACCCGACCACTGACGGGATCGGCAAGCTCACCGAGTACCAGCTGGAAGCCGCGAAGGAACTCAGGGAGCAGGGCATCGCGCTGTTCCATTCGCTGATCCAGCTCACCGTCATCAGCGGTCTGCTGATCACGCTGGCTGCAATCGGCGTCGTCATCTTCGTCACCAACGCCATCAAGCGCAACCTTGCCGCCGCCACCGAGCTGGCAAGCGCGGTCGCTCTCGGCGATGTTGCTGCCACGGCCACCGTCAATTCGAATGACGAGGTCAAGGACCTGGTGGACGCGCTGAACACCATGACCGCCAACCTCCGCAACACGGCCGGCATAGCCGACCAGGTCGCCAATGGCGACCTGACGGTCATGCCGAAGGCGCTGTCGGACAAGGATACGCTTGGCATCGCCCTGGAGCGGATGGTCGAACGTCTGCGCGGCGTCGTTGCCGATGCGATCGCGGCTGCAGAGAACGTCTCGGCGGGAAGCCAGGAGCTGTCCTCCAGCTCGGAGCAGGTCTCGCAGGGTGCAACCGAACAGGCTGCCTCGGCTGAAGAAGCCTCCGCGGCCATGGGGGAAATGGCGGCCAACATCAAGCAGAACGCTGACAATGCCGCGCAGACCGAGAAGATCGCCCGCCAGTCGGCAAAGGATGCAGAAATCAGCGGCGAAGCGGTGACCCGCGCCGTCGAAGCGATGCGCACGATCGCCCAGAAGATTGGCATCGTTCAGGAAATCGCCCGCCAGACCGACCTTCTCGCCCTGAACGCCGCTGTGGAAGCCGCCCGTGCAGGTGAGCATGGCAAGGGCTTTGCGGTCGTCGCTTCGGAAGTCCGCAAGCTTGCCGAACGCAGCCAGTCGGCTGCCGCCGAAATCAGCGCCATGTCCGGTGACACGGTCAAGGCCGCCGCCGAAGCCGGCGACATGCTGGGACGTCTGGTGCCGGATATCCGCAAGACCGCCGAACTGGTTTCCGAAATCAGTGCTGCCTGCCGCGAGCAGGATGTCGGCGCCTCGCAGATCAACGAAGCAATCCAGCAGCTCGACAAGGTAACCCAGCAGAATGCCGGCGCATCCGAGCAGATGTCGGCGACCTCCGAGGAACTCGCAACGCAGGCTGAAGAACTGCAGGCCTCGATCGCCTTCTTCCGCGTCGATATGGCGACCGGGCGTCAGCAGAAGGTGTCAGCAGCTCGCATGTCGGTCAGCCGCATCCCGGCTCCGGCCGTTCGCAAGCCGTCCAAGGCTCCGGCTGCCAACAGCATTGCCAGCCAGCAGGCACGCGCAAAGGGCTTTGCCCTTGATATGTCAATGGGCGGTCCCGACGAGGGCGATGCCGAATTCAAGGAAAGCGCATAATCATGGCGACAGCGTCCCAGGAAGCTCAATTCGTGACTTTCAGCCTCGGCGATGAAATCTTCGCCGTCCCGGTGGAAGTGGTCAGGGAAATTCTTGACTACGCGGAAGCGTTCAAGATCCCGAACGGTCCGGACTACCTGCTCGGCCTTCGCGACGTGCGCGGCCAGGGCGTGCCGACCATCGATCTCCGGCTGAAGCTCGGCATGTCGAAGACGCAGCCGACCTCGCATACACGGGTTCTCGTTCTCGACATTCCGATGGAGAGCCGGATGCTGACGCTGGGTCTGGTTGCCGACCGGGTCTTCGAGGTCACGCCCTTCCGGCGGGACCAGATCGAGGCGGCGCCCGATATCGGCGTCCGCTGGCGTTCGGATTACATCGCCGGTGTGGTCCGCCGCGACGATGGTTTCGTGGTGATCGTCGATCTCGCGCGGCTGCTGTCGCGCGAGGATGCCTCGGCATTGCAATCGGCGGCGTAGCGCTGCCGCCTTTGGAGTATTGCGTACATGAGTATGGCAGCAGTGGAAGCCCAATTGCCGGGCGACCGGATCAGCAAGCGTAATTTCGATAAGCTTGCCCGGTTCATCTACGATTATAGTGGCATCAAGATGCCTCCGACGAAACTGACGATGCTCGAGGGCCGCCTGCGCCGCCGCCTTCGGGCTACCCATCACTCCAGTTTCGACGATTACTGCGACTTCCTCTTCGATCATGGCGGCCTCGAGCAGGAAACGGTTTACCTGATCGACGTGGTGACGACCAACAAGACCGACTTCTTCCGCGAGGCCAAGCATTTCGAATATATGCAGCTGACGGCGCTTCCGGCGCTTGTTGCAGGTGGTGCGCGCAAGATCCGCACCTGGAGTTCGGCCTGCTCGACCGGCGCCGAACCGTATACGATGGCGATGGTGCTCTCCGAATTCGTCGAGGAGCGGGCCGGGCTGTCCTACAGCGTGCTGGCCACCGACCTCAGCACCGATGTGCTGCAGACGGCGCGCCGCGGCATCTATCCGCAGGATCTGGTGCAGCCGGTACCTCACGATCTGCAGCGCAAATATGTGATGACCGCCAAGCAGCCGGGCCGCCGTGATGTGCGCATCGCACCGTCGCTGCGCAGCAAGGTCGGCTTTGCGCGCATGAACCTGATGGACGACAAATATCCGGTCGGCGAGCCGATGCAGATCATCTTCTGCCGCAATGTGCTGATCTATTTCGACAAGCCGACGCAGCAGGGTGTGCTGAGCAGGCTCTGCGACTGCCTGGCCGACGGCGGCTACATGTTCATCGGCCATTCGGAATCGATCACCGGATTCGACCTGCCGCTGAAGCAGGTTTCGAACACGGTATTCCAGAAGACGTAAAGCAGGATTGAGATGGGAAAGAAGATTCGCGTCCTCGTCATCGACGATTCCGCCAGTGTTCGCCAGACGCTGGTCCGCATTCTCGAAGAAGACCCCGATATCGAAGTCATGGGCGTGGCGACCGACCCCTTCATGGCCGCCCGCAAGATGCAGGAAGACGTCCCAGATGTCATAACGCTGGATGTGGAAATGCCGCGCATGGATGGCATTACCTTCCTGCGCAAGCTGATGTCGCAGCACCCGATCCCCGTTGTGATGTGCTCGTCGCTGACGGAGACCGGTTCTGAGACGCTGATCCAGGCGCTGGAAGCCGGCGCCGTCGATATCATCCTCAAATCGAAAATCGGCGCTGCCGACAGCCTGGCTGATGATGCGATCCGCATCCGGGAAGTGGTGAAGGGCGCTGCCCATGCCCGTCTGCCGTCGGTGCGGCGTGGTGTCGGCGTGGTGCGTTCGGCATCCGCTGATGGCCCTGCAAAGAAGCTCACGGCTGATGCGATGTTGCCGCCGCCGACCGGCCGCGCCATGGCGAAGACCACGGAGATGGTCGTCTGTGTCGGCGCATCGACAGGCGGAACCGAGGCGCTGCGCGAATTTCTGGAGGCGCTACCCGCCAACGCGCCGGGCATGGTCATCGTCCAGCACATGCCGGAGAAATTCACCGCCGCCTTCGCGAAGCGCCTCAACGGTCTCTGCGAGGTCGAGGTCAAGGAAGCGGCGGATGGTGATGCGGTATTGCGCGGCCATGTGCTGATCGCGCCCGGCGACCGGCATATGCTGCTCGAACGCCAGGGCGCGCGCTATCATGTGTCGGTGAAGACCGGCCCGCTGGTTTCCCGCCACCGCCCGTCTGTCGATGTCCTGTTCCGCTCGGCGGCGCGGTCTGCTGGCTCCAACGCCATGGGCATCATCATGACCGGCATGGGCGACGACGGCGCGCGCGGCATGCTCGAGATGCATCAGGCCGGCGCCTATACCGTGGCGCAGGATGAGGCGAGCTGCGTGGTCTTCGGCATGCCCAAGGAAGCGATCGCCAAGGGCGGCGTCAGCCGGGTGTTGCCGCTCGATCAGATCGCCCGCGAAGTGCTGCTGACACAGCAGAAGTTTTAAAGAAACCGGCGGCGTTGGCCGCCGGTTTTCGTCTGGCGACGAGGGTCGGCGTCGTCTCCCCTTGAAATTTCCCCGATTTTGTGGTCTTGAGGCCGCCAATCTTATAAAGCGCTGCCTTTTCCGGCGATCAGGGACACTTCCCGCCCTGACAGCGACCCCGTACCAGTTCCAAGGAAATTGCCAACATGGCCCGTTCTGCTCTTCTCAATGTCATGGTTCAGGCTGCCATCAAGGCAGGCAAGTCGCTGGGGCGTGATTTCGGGGAAGTTCAGAACCTGCAGGTTTCCGTCAAGGGTCCGGGCGATTTCGTGTCCAATGCCGATCGCAAGGCCGAGAAGATCGTCAAGGAAGAGCTGCTGAAGGCGCGTCCGACCTATGGCTTCCTCGGCGAGGAAAGCGAAGAGATCAAGGGCACGGACGGCGCGCATCGCTGGATCGTCGATCCGCTCGATGGCACGACGAACTTTCTGCACGGCATTCCGATGTTTGCCGTCTCGATCGCGCTGGAGCGCAATGGCGAGATCGTTGCGGGTGTCGTCTTCAACCCGGCGACCGACGAACTCTACACCGCCGAGCGCGGCGGTGGCGCGTTCCTCAACGATCGCCGCCTGCGCGTCGGCGCCCGCCGCGTGCTGTCCGATGCCGTCATCGCCTGTGGCGTTCCGCATCTCGGCCGCGGCAATCACGGCAAATTCCTCGTCGAGCTGCGCCATGTGATGGGCGAAGTCGCCGGTATCCGCCGTATGGGTGCAGCGTCTCTGGATCTCGCCTACGTGGCCGCCGGCCGCTTCGATGGCTTCTGGGAAGACCGCCTTTCCCCGTGGGATATCGCGGCCGGCATCCTGCTGATCCGCGAAGCCGGCGGTTACGCAACCGACTGGAACGGCGGCGCTGACGTCGTCGAAGGCGGCGCGGTGGTAGCGGGCAACGAGTACATTCACAAGGCACTCACCGAAACCATCAAGCGCCCTATCCCTTCGAAGTAATTCCTCATCAAAACCGGCTGTTGTAAACACACGGTTTTCTGTCGCGGCATACTTCAATTCGGCACAATGTTGCTCTAGTCTCGCAGTGCAAGCAATGCGGAGGCTGCGAGACCATGGAAAACGTGAATGCGGCGGAGTTCGGCTCGACCGAAAAACCGAGCGGTACCTATACGCACAAACTCTCCAGCCCGATGTCCTTCCTGTGGACGATGGTCCTCTTTCTGGTGATCGTCGGCTTCATTTCTGCGATCCTTTTCAGGCAGACGCAAACTGCCTTCATGCATAATCCGGGCCTCAACGGCCTGATCCTCGGCGTGCTCGCTGTCGGCATCATTCTGGTTTTCAGCCATGTGCTGGCGCTCAGGCCCGAGGTGCGCTGGTTCAACTCGTTCCGTGCCGCCGGCAGCGCCGACAAAGTGAATCGCAATCCGAAGCTGCTCGCGCCGATGCGGGCGCTGATCGGCAGCCGCAAATCGACGGCGACACTGTCGACGACGGCGCTGCGTTCGATCCTGGATTCGATTGCCACCCGTCTTGATGAATCCCGCGATACGTCCCGCTATCTCATCGGCCTGCTGGTCTTCCTCGGTCTGCTCGGGACCTTCTGGGGCCTTATCGGCACGATCGGTTCGATCAGCAATGTCATTCAATCTCTCGACGCAGGCACCAATGGCTCCGGCGATGTGCTGGCGACGCTCAAGGAAGGTCTTTCGACGCCGCTTTCGGGCATGGGCCAGGCCTTCTCGTCTTCGCTGCTCGGTCTTTCCGGCTCGCTGATCCTCGGCTTCCTTGATCTGCAGGCCGGCCGCGCGCAGAACCGCTTCTACATGGAGCTGGAAAACTGGCTGTCGTCGGTCACCGACGTTGGTTCGGACATGCCGGTTCCAATGATCGATGCCGCAGGCGGCTCTTCGGAAGATGTGCGTTCGCTCTCAGAATATCTGAAGAAGGTTTCGGAAGACGGCGGTGCCGGCAATCAGCGTTCCGTTGCCGCCATGGCGAGCCTCGCGGAAGGTATCCAGGGCTTGGTCAAGAACATGCGAAACGAGCAGCAGATGTTGCGCGACTGGATCGAGGCGCAGCAGGACGAGGCCAAGGCGATGCGCCGCACGCTCGACCGGCTAGCCGAGCGGATCGGGGCGCAGGAGCGTGGCTATCGCAGTAATCAGACAGAGAAGAGCGAGGGCAAGTAAGCCATGGCTCTCGCCAGGAACCGCCGCCGCGAGCGTACGGTCGATTATTGGCCGGGTTTTGTCGATGCGCTGTCGACGCTGCTGATTTCCATCATGTTCCTGCTGACGGTCTTCGTCGTCGGCCAGTTCATCCTCAGCCGCGAAATCAGCGGCCGTGACGAGGTGTTGACGCGCCTCAACAGCCAGATCAACGAGCTCACCCAGCTGCTTGCGCTCGAAAAGGGTAGCAAGCAGGATCTGGAAGATTCCGTCGCCAACCTGCAGGCCTCGCTTGCCGGCGCCGAGAGCGAGCGTTCGCGGCTGCAGGCGCTTCTCGATGCCGGCTCCGGCGGGCAGGACGTCGCGCAGCAGCGTATCGGGGGGCTGACGAAAGAACTCGACGAGCAGAAGCAGGTCAGCGAGCGGGCGATGAGCCAGGTCGAGCTGCTCAACCAGCAGATCGCTGCACTCCGCAGCCAGATCGCTGCCGTCGAAGTGGCGTTGCAGGCATCCGAGCAGAAGGATCAGACCTCGCAGACGAAGATCGCAGATCTCGGGCGGCGGCTGAACGTGGCTCTGGCGCAGCGCGTGCAGGAGCTGAACCGCTACCGCTCCGATTTCTTCGGCCGCCTGCGCGAAATCCTGTCCGATCGCGAAAACATCCGCATCGTCGGCGACCGCTTCGTGTTCCAGTCGGAAGTGCTGTTCCCATCGGGAAGCTCGGATCTCAATCCTGACGGCACGGCCGAAATGGGCAAGCTTGCCGCTGCTCTTCTCGATCTCGCCAAGGAAATCCCGCCTGAAATCAACTGGGTGCTGCGTGTCGATGGACACACCGACAACGTGGCGCTGTCAGGCACGGGGCGCTACCGCGACAACTGGGAGCTCTCCTCGGCGCGCGCCATCTCGGTGGTCAAATATCTGATCTCGCAGGGCGTCCCGGCAGATAGATTGGTGGCCGCAGGCTTTGGCGAATTCCAGCCGATCGCACCCGGCGATACGCCGGAAGCGCGAGCGACGAACCGCCGTATCGAGCTCAAGCTCACTGAGAAATAAGCTGGGGGCGGCATCTGGCCGCCCTGCCATCGCCCCAAATTTCAGAGAGTGAAATCCAGCAGTTGCGGCTGACGCTGCCACTGCATAACCTTGGATTCGTGAATGCGGGGAGGCGTTCGGGATGGAATGTGATGTGCTCGTCATCGGCGCAGGCCTGGCGGGATTGGTAGCGGCGGCCGAGGCTGCCGATCGCGGACACAAGGTCTGCATCGTCGATCAGGAAGGCGAGCAGAGCCTGGGCGGACAGGCCTTCTGGTCGCTTGGCGGGCTGTTTTTCGTCAATAGTCCCGAGCAACGGCTCATGGGCATCCGCGACAGCATCGATCTGGCGCGGCAGGACTGGAGCGGATCGGCTGGCTTCGACCGGCCGGAAGATTACTGGCCGCGGCTCTGGGCCGAAGCCTATCTGGAATTTGCCGCCGGCGAAAAGCGATCCTGGCTACATCAGCAGGGCATGCGCTGGTTTCCCGTCGTCGGCTGGGCCGAACGCGGCGGCGGCATGGCGCATAGCCATGGAAACTCGGTGCCGCGCTTTCATCTGACCTGGGGAACAGGGCCGGCCGTTCTCGAGCCTTTCATTCGCCGTGTCCGCGAAGCGGAAGAACAGGGCAAGATCACCTTCGCCTTCCGGCATCGCGTCGACGATCTGATCGTCGAGAACGGCACGGTCGTCGGCGCTTTCGGCACCGTGCTGGTGCCTGACAGTGCGCCACGCGGCAAGGCGACGGCGCGGATGATTTCCGGCACGTTCCAGATCCGGGCTGGGGCCGTCGTCGTCACCTCCGGCGGGATCGGTGGCAATCATGATCTTGTCCGGCGCAGCTGGCCTGTGGACCGGCTGGGGGCACCTCCTGCATCGATGGTGGCGGGTGTGCCCGCCCATGTCGATGGCCGGATGCTGGAAATCGGCGAACGCGCCGGCGCGCGCGTCATCAACGGCGACCGCATGTGGCACTATACCGAGGGCTTGAAAAACTGGGATCCGGTCTGGGCGAACCATGGTATCCGCATCCTTCCCGGTCCATCCTCCTTCTGGTGCGATGCGCGCGGCAACCGGTTTGCCGCCCCTGCCATGCCGGGCTTCGATACGCTCGGGACGCTGAAGGCGATCAAGCAGACCGGCTACGACTACAGCTGGTTCATCCTGACCAAGGGGATCATCAAGAAGGAGTTTGCTCTCTCGGGCTCCGAGCAGAACCCGGATCTGACGGGCAAGGATATCAAGCTCCTGCTGCAGCGACTTGGCCGCGAAGCGCCGGGGCCGGTGCAGTCGTTCATGGACAAGGGCGAGGATTTCATCGTTCGCAACACGCTGGAGCAGCTGGTCGACGGCATGAATGCGCTGACCGGCGAGAGGCTGCTCGACGTTTCGCATATCCGCTGGCAGATCGAAGCGCGCGACCGCGAGGTCGGCAACAGCTTTTCCAAGGATGCGCAGGTGACGGCGATCCGCGGCGCACGGCGCTATATCGGCGACAAGCTGCTGAGGACAGCCCGGCCGCACCGGCTGCTCGATCCGGCCAAGGGACCATTGATTGCCGTGCGCCTGCATATCCTGACGCGAAAGTCGCTGGGTGGTCTGGAGACAGATCTTTCGGCCCGGGTGATCGGTCCGAATGGCGATGCCATACCCGGTCTCTATGCGGCCGGCGAAGTCGCCGGTTTCGGCGGCGGCGGCATGCATGGCTACAACGCGCTGGAGGGGACTTTCCTCGGCGGTTGTATTTTCTCCGGCCGGGTGGCCGGGCGGGCGGTGTGAAGGCGGCACCGCATTCGGGATGCCGCCTCCCTTAAATTATGCCGTTGGCTTGGTCTGATCGTCGACCGTTGCGCCGGGCGCATTCTTCTTGATGGATTCGATGGCGCTCAGCGCGGATGCCTTTGCTTTGTAGCCTTCCGAGCCGAACATCTGCTCGCCGTTTGACGCCTTGAAGCGGAAACGGAATTCACCAGCCTTGTCTTTGTACACTTCGAACTTATACATCGATTGTCTCCCAAAATCAGGAAGTTGCCCCGGTAACAAAGAGCAATCTAGAGCAAAAGTTCAATCTATTCCATCTGGATATTTGCACCTTTAACGATCGGTTCCCACTTGGCCAATTCGGCCTTTACGTGAGCACCAAGCTCATCCGGCGTCGAGCCGACGATCGTGGCGCTGAAGTCCTTCATCCGCCCGGCGACGGCAGGACCCTTCAGGGCCTTGTTGGCTGAATCGTTGAGTTTTGCCACCACATCGGCCGGAGTATTGGCCGGGGCGAAGAGTGCGTTCCAGGTGTAGGTCTCGTAGCCGGGAACGCCGGATTCGGCGATCGTCGGAATATCCGGGAAGGATGTAGCCCGCTCGGCCGTCGTCACCGCCAGCGCGCGCAGCTTGCCGCTCTTGATGTGCGGAGAGGACGAAGGCAGGTTGTCGAACATGATCGATACCTGATTGCCGAGCAGGTCGGTCAGCGCCGGGCCTGCGCCCTTATAGGGGATGTGCTGCATCTTCGTTCCGGCCATGGCGTTGAAAAGCTCGCCGGAGAGATGCAGCGGCGTGCCGTTGCCGGAGGATGCGTAGCTCCACTTGTCCGGCTCGTTCTTCAGCAGCGCGATCAGTTCCTTTACGTTCTTGGCTGGCAGTTCCGGATTGACGACCAGCACGTTCGGCACCACGACCAGCAGCGAGACCGGGGCGAAATCCTTCTGCGGATCGTAGGGCGTCGATTTGAGGATCAGCGGGTTCAGCGCGTGGGTGGCAACGGTGCCCATCAGGATGGTGTAGCCATCCGGCTCGGCGCGGGCGACATTATCGGCGCCGAGATTGCCGCCGGCACCGGCAACGTTCTGGACGATGACCTGCTGGCCGAGATCGGCAGACATCTTCTCAGCGATGATGCGGGCGACGACATCGGTCGATCCGCCGGCGGCGAACGGCACCACCATGGTGATGGTGCGATCCGGAAATCCTTCGGCCAGCGCCGTTCCCGCGCCAAGCGCGGTCAGCAATCCGATGCCGAGGGCAATACTTGCCCGGCGGGTAAAGGTAAAAGGCGCCATTCGATTCTCCTCCCAGAATTCAACAGCTCAGTCGCCCGGCTGCGTCTGGCCGGGCAGGAGGAGGTTAGGGCAGGGTGGGGTAAAGGCAACCGGTGCGATTGCTCAAGGGCATGCGACTTTAGTCGCCTTGGAATGGGGGATTGATATTACATTTGCACCTTCGATAACCATCTAAGGGTAGAACAGAATTCCACCGCTTGCCGCCGCAAGCGGATTTCATGAGGTTTGATATGCATCTGTCCCCCGATGCGATGGCCACTTTCACGGATGCCGAAGACGGCGCGTGGCCGCTTCGCCGCCGCCGTATTCTCGACTGGCTGGTCAACGAGACGCGCGGCGAACGCTTCATCGACAACATCTTCGTCGAGATGAATGAAAGGCTCCTGGAAGCAGGCGTGCCGCTCGGCCGCGCGACGCTGCATTTCCGCACGTTGCATCCGCAATGGATGGGCGCGCGCGTTCTCTGGCGGCCGGGGCTGAAGGAAGGCAAGATCACCACTTTCGGCTATGGTGTCGAGAACACGCCGCAATTCCTCAGCAGCCCGATGAACGAGATTTTCAGCGGCGCTTCAGAAGTGCGCCAGAATCTGGAAGGCGAGATCCACAGCGACTATGCGCTCTATGATGAGTTACGCGGCGAGGGACTGACCGACTATATCGCCTGGCCGTTAGAGCACACGCTCGGCAAGCGCCATGTCGTCACCTTTTCCAGCAATCGGCCGGGCGGATTCACGGCCGAGCATATTTCGTTCCTTCGCGATCTTCTCCCGGCCCTGACGCTGGTCAGCGAGATCCGCGTCAAGAACATCCTGGCGCGCACCCTGCTACAGACCTATGTCGGCCCGCATGCCAGCGAACAGATCCTCGCCGGCGCCACGACCCGGGGCAGCGGCAGCACGGTCGGCGCGGCGATCCTGATCTGCGATCTCCGCGATTTCACGACGATCTCCGACATGTGGCCGCGCGACGACGTCATCGAGCTGCTGAACGCCTATTTCGATGCCATGTCCGAGCCGATCGAGCGCCATGGCGGCGAGATCCTGAAATTCATGGGCGACGGGCTGCTGGCGATCTTCCCGCTCAGCAATCCCGACGCCTGCCGCAATCTGCTGCTGTCGCTGAAGGAAGCCCGCACGGCCATCAACGACCTCAACAAGTTCAACGCCGAACGCGGCGTCGTCGAGCTGCGCTACGGCGTCGGCGTCCATGTCGGCGATGTCATGTACGGCAACATTGGCTCGCGCAAGCGCCTGGACTTCACGGTGATCGGTCCGGCGGTGAATGTCGCTTCACGGCTGGAAACGCTGACCAAGGAGGTTGGCCGTCCCGTGCTGATATCGAAGGCTTTCGTCGACATGGCAAAATGCGGCGCCGAACTGGAGCCGGTCGGCACCTACCCGCTCCGCGGATTGGGAGAGCCGGTGGACGTGTTTACGTTCCCGCAGGGGTGAAAGCCATTACTTAGCGATCGCCAAAAACTCTTCCGCGCCCGCATCGAACTGCAGCTTGGCAAGCTTGGCGTAGATGCCACCGTGGCGGATGAGGCTTTGGTGGGTGCCTTCCTCGACGATGCGGCCCTGGTCGAGGACGAGGATGCGGTCGGCTTTCAGGACGGTTGCCAGGCGGTGCGCGATGACGAGGGTGGTGCGGCCCTGCATCAGGCCGTCGAGGGCCTTCTGGACCAGCGTCTCGCTCTCGGCATCGAGCGCCGAGGTGGCCTCGTCGAGCAAGAGGACCGGCGCGTTCTTCAGGATCGCGCGGGCGATGGCGATGCGCTGGCGCTGGCCGCCCGATAGCGTGATGCCGCGTTCGCCTACTTGCGTTTCGTAACCGCGGTCGAGACGGGCGATGAATTCGTCGGCCTGGGCGGCGATCGCGGCGGCGCGGACCTGCTCCGGCGTTGCTTCCGGGCGGCCGAAGGCGATATTGTCGTGTATCGAGGCGGCAAAGATCGTCACGTCCTGCGGCACGATCGCCATGCGCTCGCGCAGATCATCCGGGTCGGTGGCGCGGGCATCGAGGCCGTCGATGGCGACAATCCCCTGTTGCGGGTCGTAGAAGCGCAGCAGCAGCGAGAAGATCGTGCTTTTGCCGGCACCCGATGGCCCGACGATGGCAACGGTTTCGCCGGGGGTGACATGAAAGCCCAAACCATGCAGCGCCGATTTTCCGGGGCGCGACGGATAGGCGAAATGGACGTTTGAAAACTCGACGCGGCCGCGGGCAGGCACCGGCAGGATTTCCGGCTGGGGCGGTGCTGCGATCGGCGATACTTCGTCGAGAAGCTCGGTCAGCCGGTCGGCGGCACCGGCGGCCTGCGAGAGTTCGCCCCAGACTTCAGAAAGCGCGCCGAGCGAGCCTGCGGCGATGACCGAATAGAGCAGGAACTGGCCGAGCGTGCCGGCTGACAGCGTGCCCGTGAGCACGTTATGGGCGCCGACCCAGAGGACGGCGACGACGCTGCCGAAGATGAGGGTGATGGCGATACCGGTCAGCAACGCGCGCGAGCGGATTGCCGAGCGGGCGGCTTCATAGGCGGATTCGACCGCCATGCCATAGCGGGCGGCAGCGGCATCCTCGCCGTTGAAGGCCTGGACGGTGCGGGTCGCGGCAATGGTCTCGTTGGCAAAGGCGGAGGCTTCGGCGAGCGTATCCTGGGCGGCGCGCGAGCGCTTTCGCACCGAGCGGCCGAAGGCGACCAAGGGGAAGACGATCAGCGGGATGGCGCCGAGCGCCAGGCTTGCCAGCTTCGGCGAGGTGACGACCATCATGCCCATGGCGCCGAGACAGAGGATCAGGTTGCGAAGCGCGACCGAGGCGGTGGCGCCGACGGCGGACTTGATCTGTGTCGTGTCGGCGGTCAGACGGGAGACGATCTCGCCCGACTGGTTGACGTCGAAAAACGAGGCGGAGAGGCGAGTCACATGGGCAAAGACATCGCGGCGCAGATCCGAGACGATGCGCTCCCCAAGGGTGATGACGAAATAGTAGCGGAGCGCGCTGGCGATCGCGAGAACGATCGCCATCACCATCAGCATCGCGAAGTAGCTGTTGATGAAGGAGCCGTCCGGCTGCGTGAAGCCGTGATCGATCATCCGGCGGATGGCCAGCGGCAGGGCAAGCGAGGTTACGGCGGCGAGCGCCAGCGCGACGAGGGCGCCGGTCACCAGGCCGCGGTAACGCATGACATAAGGCGTCAGACGCCCGAGAGGCTTCAGCGACCGCGACTTCTTTTCCCCGCCCTGCACTGCGTCTGTCAAATCAGCTCCAATCGCCCTCAAACCGTTGATCACCAGCTTGTTGGCACTTGTTATCCTTTAGGCCTTCATGTATAGGCACCGCATCCGAATGGGAAGCCGTAGCCTTCGAGACTGCGGCTTCATTTATTCAATCGGGCCTCTTGCCGCAATGACATGCGTCAAATTGGACCCTGGCATCGCAGGAAGATTGTTATGAAGGCTGATATCCATCCCGACTACCACACCATCAAGGTTGTGATGACTGACGGCACCGAATACGAAACCCGCTCGACCTGGGGTTCGGAAGGCGCTGTCATGAACCTCGAAATCGATTCCAAGTCCCATCCGGCATGGACGGGCGGCAACCAGCAGCTCATGGACCGCGGTGGCCGCGTTTCCAAGTTCAACAAGCGCTTCGGCGGCCTCGGCCTCTAATCGCTTCTGCGGTACTGAATTTGAAAAGAGCCCGGTTTCTACCGGGCTTTTTTATTGCCCGGTTTTGGGCTGCGCTTTCAGCCAATGAAAAAGGCCGGTTGCGCAGGGAACGCAACCGGCCGGATTTAAATATATTTCTGAGTAAACTTAGTTGTTGCCGAAAGCGGTCTGCAGCAGGCTGAGCTGCGCCTGAACGCTGTTCTGATTGTCGGGAACGATCGGGGCTTCCGACGGGCGATAGATTTCGCGGTCGAGAAGGGCGATGCGATTCTGCAGGCGCAGCGAGCGCTCGACGAGATCGCGGAAGGATTCCGGCAGATCGCCCCAGCCCGGAGCGTTGCGATCGACGTTGAAGCCGTCGAGGCGAACCTTGTTCTTTTCAGCCAGAACCTGATCGCGGGACATCTCGCCGTTGTTGACGGCGCGCTGCAAAAGCAGCCACGATGCCATCTGCATCAGGCGGGTGGTGAGGCGCATCGATTCCGCTGCGTAAAGTACCGACGCCATGCGGGGGAGGACCTTGGAAGCTGCGCGGCCGTTACCATCGAGGTAGGCTGCGGTTTCTTCGACAAGCGACATGCCCTCGGCATAAAGCGTCTTGAATTGCGACGATGCGGCGGCGCGTCCGGCGAAGCTGATCGTATTCAAACCAAGTTCCGACATTCAATTTGTCCCTGTTGCACGCGTCTACATATGGTCAGGTAACGCCAGCCTGAAGTAAAAGTTTCAAGGGCCGGTCTTTATGTCTTTAAGATGGTATCATTACCCTAAATGCGCAAGGCGTTTCTTAAGAAAGGGTTAACTTCCACAGATTCGTGGTGAACGGCCGCGCAGGCAAAAAAGAAGAGCCGCAAAAGCGGCTCTCAAGGTAAAACAGGGAGAAAAATCAGACCAATTCACCGCATGGAAAACTGTCTGAGATCCAGACGAAATCTGGATGGTTTAAGTAATAGCTCGTAAAGCTTAATATCCTGTTAATACTGTTCAGCATTAAGACTGGGCGAAGCGTGTTTTGCGCTTGCCTGTGACTTCTTTTCTGAAGTCAGGTGCGGAACAGGCCCTCGGCGGCGGCGCGCCCGGAAGCCTTCCTGGCCGACTCGGCCTCCAGTCTTGCGATCTCGCTTTTTAGCAGCTCGATTCGCTCCTTGAGCTCACCGACCGACAACAGCGAGAGATCCGCACCAATCTCGTGGGCGGTCTTCTTCACTGGCCGTTCCTCGTCAAAAAAGCTCATGGCAATCCTCCCTTTCGTTCAGTTTGGCTTTTCAACCATACTTTACAGCAGGATCGCCACTTTCGGGAGACTTGTTGGATCCGCGGTCGGCAAGCGTCATGCTTTCGGGCGTGATCATCGGCGATGTTGCCGTCGGGATCGTCGTGTAGGCGTCACGGGCGTCGGGGTGGATGGCAGCGCGCAGGCGGCTGCGGATGATCGCGTAGGCGGCGATCAGCACGTGAGCGATCGCCGTTACCAGGAACAGCGCGTGCGGGCTCACCATCGACATGACAGGGCCGCCGATCGTCGGGCCGATGACGGTGCCGATACCGTAGAGCAGCAGCAATCCGCCGGAGACCTTCACGAAATCCTCGGAGGAGGCGAAGTCGTTCGCGTGCGCCACGGCGATCGGATAGAGCGTGTTGGCGACGGCGCCGTAGAACACCACGAGGCCGATCACCCAGAAGGGGTCGGACGGGCTGAAGAGAACGATCAGAATACCGGCCAGAGCAGCAAGGCCGGACATGGCGGCCAGAACGTAGCGGCGGTCGATGCGGTCCGAGAGACGGCCGGCCGGAAACTGCATGACGGCGCCGGCAAAGATCGTGGCGCTCATCATGATGGCGATGCTAGTATCCGAGAGCCCGGCACCGGCACCGAAGACGGCGCCCAGCGTACCATAGGCACCATTGGCGATGCCGACGAGCAGGATGCCGAGGCAGGAGACAGGCGAATTGCGGTAGAGCGCCGGCAGGTCGAGGCGCACGGCCTTCAGCGGCTGCGGAGAAGCCGCCGTCGACAGCGTCGTCGGCAGCATGGCCACGCAATAGAAGACGCCGCAGATCATGAAGAGGATGGGCGTGCGCACATCTTCCAGCGGGATCATCATCTGGCCGCCGACGACGCCGAACAGGGTGATGGCGATATAGAGCGAGAAGATCGCGCCGCGGCTTTCGTTCGTCGCCCGTTCGTTCAGCCAGCTTTCGATGATCATCGAGGTGCCGGCGGTGGAGAAGCCGGTGACGGCGCGCAGCGCAATCCACCAGACCGGATCTATGACGATGCCGCTGAACAGCGCGCTGATGGCGATGATGGCGATGAAGCCGGAGAAGGCGCGCACATGGCCGACACGGCGCACCATATTCGGCGCCACAAGGCAGCCTATAACAAAGCCGCCGGCCCAGGATGTGCCTAGGAGACCGAGCGTGGTGGTGGCGTAACCTTCGATGTTCCCGCGGACGGGGAGCAGGATGCCCTGCAGGCCATTGCCCATGAAGAGGAAAAGCGTTCCGAAAAGCAGCGCGGCGACGGACAGCAGATTTCTTCTCATATGCCCACTCTCGACGAGTTCGATTTCAAAAAGACATAAGCCGAGACGATGTCCCGCCCAGTCCCAATGGTGTTGATTGTGCCCCGGAATGCCGTTACGGCATGAAGAAATTCTGTGTTCGCCCGGAATAATGTCGGTCCTGTGACATTATGATAATATTGGAAAAATAAAACCATGACCAAGCTGCTCGCATTGCTGCTCATCCTGGCCATGGTCATACACATCATCAAGCCGTTCGGGCTGCCCGGTTTGCGACGGCGAATGGACTTCTGGAAAATTGCGTTGATCGCTTTTGCGATCTGGACGGTAGCGCTGCTCGGCCGCGAGTTCTTTGGCTAGGCGAGAATCTCGCCACGCATGACGAAGACGCAGCTGCCGGAAATGCGGACATCGGTGATCGTTCCACCCGCTTTCGTCACATCGACCTCGATGATGCTGCGGCGGCCCATCTCGACGCCTTGCTCGATCGTGATGCGTTGTTGGCTGTCGTTTCCGGGCGTCCGGGAAACCAGATAGGCCGAGAGGGCGGCGGAGGCACTGCCGGTCGCCGGGTCTTCAGGGACGTTATCGAGTGGCGCAAACATGCGCGCGCGAAGATGCCAGGGGTTCTCGCTGGAGCGGACATAGAGGAACAGCGAGAAGTCGTGGTTGTTCTCGCCGCGGTTACCGGCGGCTTCGCGGAACAGGGCGGGGTTGGGCACCGCTGCGGCAAGTGCCTCGAGGTTCGCGAGTTCGGCAACGGCAAATTCCAGGCCGACGGAGACGAAAAGCGGGTGGTGGAGTGCGGTGGCAATCTGGTCCGGTCGTATGGCGATGCAGCGGGCGATATCGGCTTCCGGGATCATTGCGCCTACCTGCAGCGGTTTTGGCGCACGGATCGTCGCTGCGGTCACCTTTCCGTTGCTGCGGCGCAGATCGACCTCGACGATACCGGCGGCTTCCTCGAAGCGCAGCCGGTCGCTGACCGGTTTGCCGAAGACCTCGCTTTGCTGGCCGATGAAATAGGCGGTGCCGACATTCGGATGGCCGGCGAAGGGCACTTCCATGGTCGGCGTGAAGATGCGGACATGCGCGGTGTTGGCAGGATCCTTCGGCGGCAGCACGAAGGTTATTTCGGAGTAGCCGAACTCAGCGGCGATCTTCTGCATTTCGGCCGTGTCGAGAGCCTCTGCGCCGGTGATGACGGCAAGCGGATTGCCTTCGAAACGAACGGAGGTGAAGACGTCGAGGGTGGTGTAGGCAAGATTGGGCACGGCAGGCTCCTGTTCGGCAGGCAGCCATGATTAGCCGTGAGCGCCTGTCACAGAAGGGGCAAACTTGTCGCCGTGACAAAGAAAATGGGCGGCCAAGGCCGCCCACATTTGATCAAACGAGGGCGCTCTCGCGCGCGTCGGACTTATCGACGCTTGCCGCATAAATTTGAGCGATCGTTTTGGTCAGGCTCGCGTCGAATTCCGCGTCGCTCATCGTCACGCGCAGATTTTCCGCCAATGCGCGGGAGAAACTGGCGATCATGCCGTGGTTACGGTTGAGTTTTTCGCAGGCTTCCTCGGTGCTGTATCCGCCTGAAAGGGCGACAACGCGGATCACCGACTTGTGGGCGATCAGCGGCGCATAGAGATCGGCAACGGTCGGGATCGTCAGCTTGATCATGACGTTTTCACCGGCGGGGAGCTTGTCGAGTTCCTTTGCGATCTCGTCGCGCAGGATGGCCTCGGCCTGCTGCTTCGTCGGGCTGTCGATCGAGACTTCCGGCTCGACGATCGGGATGAGGCCGTGGCCGATGATCTGGCGCGCCACTTCGAACTGCTGTTTCACGACGGCGGCAATCCCTGCCTTGTTGGCATGAGCGATGACCGAGCGCATCTTCGTGCCGAATATGCCCTTCTGCCGGGCGCGGATCAGGAGCGCGTCCAGATCGGGCATCGGCTTCATCACCTGAACGCCGTTTTCCTCGGCTTCGAGGCCCTTGTCGATCTTCAGAAAGGGAACGACGCCGCGCTTTTCCCAGAGGTAGGAGGGGACAGCCTGACCATCGACTTCGCCGTCCATGGTTCGTTCGAAGAGGATCGCGGCGATGACCTTCTCGCCCGAAAAGGCAGGCGCGCTCATGATGCGGGCGCGCATGGCATGGACCAGTCGGAACATTTCCTCGTCACCGGAATAATCCGACTCAGATACGCCATAAAGACGCAGTGCCTTGGGTGTCGAGCCACCGCTTTGATCCAGCGCTGCAATGAAACCCGGTGCAGAGCTCATCTTATCCAACATCTTCGCGTCTACCATGCTGCTCCTATCCCAAAAATCGGCGCGCTAAGCGCCTACGGCTCAATGGCTATCATTCGCGGATAACAGAAGTTTATGAGCGGGAGAATGGAGCGCTAAACCATTGAAACGATTGAAATCATTTCAATCGTTTGAAAGTTTGGGCAGTTTTGGCCCCGCTGAGCAAAAGACCGCGAAAGCGAGGTGCTTCCGCGGTCCTATCCACATGTAAAAATTGTTAAATCAGCTTCGGCTGATTATTTGCCCTTGAGAACGGCAACGCCTGGAAGGACCTTGCCTTCCATCCATTCCAGGAAGGCGCCGCCTGCCGTCGAGACGTAGCTGAAGTCGTCGGCAACGCCGGCATGGTTGAGCGCCGAAACGGTGTCGCCACCGCCTGCGACCGAGGTCAGCTTGCCGGCCTTGGTGCGCTCGGCAGCGTATTTCGCAGCCGCAACCGTCGCCTTGTCGAAGGGCTCGATTTCGAAGGCGCCGAGCGGGCCGTTCCAGACCAGCGTCTGCGCACGGTCGATCCAGGCCTTGACCGCTTCGACCGATTTCGGGCCGACGTCGAGAACCATGGCATCGGCAGGGATCGCGTCGATGGCGACGGTCTCGTTGGCCGCTCCCGCCTTGAATTCACGGGCGACGACGCCGTCCTCGGGCAGGATGATGGCGCAGCCGGCGGATGCGGCTTCGATCATGATCTGCTTTGCGGTTTCGGCAAGATCGTGCTCGCAGAGCGACTTGCCGACATTGGTGCCGCGGGCGGCGATGAAGGTGTTGGCCATGCCGCCGCCGATGACGAGGGCATCGACTTTCTTCACCAGGTTCATCAACAGGTCGATCTTGCTCGACACCTTGGCGCCGCCGACGATGGCAACGACCGGGCGAACCGGTTCGCCAAGACCCTTTTCCAGCGCTTCCAACTCGGCCTGCATCGTGCGTCCGGCATAGGCCGGCAGCAGATGGGCGAGACCTTCGGTGGAGGAATGAGCGCGGTGGGCGGCGGAGAAGGCGTCGTTGACATAGATGTCGCCGTTGGCGGCGAGCGCCTTGGTGTGTTCGGCGTCGTTCTTTTCTTCAGCCTTGTGGAAACGGGTGTTTTCGAGCAACAGGATATCGCCATCCTGCAGCTTGGCGACGGCGGCGGATGCTGCATCGCCGATCGAGTCGGTGGCGGTGGCAACGGGCTTGCCGAGAACCTTGGCGACGTCGGCTGCGATCAGCGACAGTGAAAGGTCAGGTGAGGGACCATCTTTCGGGCGGCCGAAATGGGCAAGCAGGATGACCTTTGCGCCCTTCTTCGACAGTTCGAGGATCGTCGGTGCGACGCGCTCGATGCGGGTTGCGTCGGTAACCTTGCCGTCTTTCACCGGAACGTTGAGATCGACGCGGACGAGAACGCGCTTGCCGGCGATGCCGTTGAGGTCGTCGAGGGTCTTGAAAGCTGGCATGGGAGTATCCGTTCGTTAGTGCCTTGGAAGGTGGCCGACCATAGCAAGGATGCCCCGCGACGCAAGGTGTTCAGCCGTGCTTTTCACGCGCGTTTTCGTCGCTCTCCGGCACCCGTGTCGCATGTACCGGCTCAGCTACATGGCGGCCTTTGAAGCGGTCGCGGATGCGCTGGATGATATCGCGCATGTTGATGAAGATCGGCAGGGTAATTGCCGGTTCCACCGCTTCCAGAGACATGCCGACGGAGCTGATGTGATCCTGATCATCGAGGTCGCGAACGATGAGGATGATCGAGCCGAGACGGACGCGATCGGCATAGTCGGCCTTGCCGCCGAGCCGCTGCTTCATCAGCTCGGCGATCGTCAGGCCTTTCTCGGATTCATTCAGCAGACCCGGCCCATAGGCAGCATCGAGATCGGCGGCGGGGCGGATCGGGGAGAGCGCGAAGGCTCCGAAGAAGTCCGCATCATCCTCATCGACAGGCGCCTTGCTGGCAAAGAGACGGTCGAGCAGGCGGGCGTAGCTCGGCACGATGAAGAGATAGACCAGATCGTTTTCGCGCAGGCGTCCGGCATATTGATAGCGCAGCGACTTGCCGTCGCGGATGACCAGCGAGGGGGTGGCCCAGCGCGGGATGCGCTCGCCGCGCAGGACGGGGCTGTCCTTGATGACGCGGTAGGCGAGGAGTTCATGGTTCGCCGAGCCCGGCAGATCGATCTCGACCTTGTCGACGGCGCCCATGCGCGGCGGAATGATGAGGCCGAGCTTCTTCGCCACCGGTTTGATCGTCCAGCCTTGGACAAGGAGCGAGACGAGGACGATGATGAAGGCGACGTTGAAATAGACATGGCCATTTGGCAGGCCGCCGAGGATGGGCATGATGGCGAGAAGGATCGAGACGGCGCCGCGCAGCCCGACCCAGGCGACGAAGCCGATTTCCTGCTGGGTGTAGTCGTAGGGTAGAAGCGACAGCCATACGGCCAGCGGACGGGCGACGAAGATCAGGAACAGCGCCAGCGCCACGGCAGGCAGGATGATCGCCGGAAACTGCGACGGCGTCGCCAGCAGCCCGAGCACGAGGAACATGATGATCTGTGCCAGCCAGGTCATGCCGTCCTGGAAACGCTTGATGGCGGCAAGGCCCGGAAGCTTACGATTGCCGGCATAGATGCCCGCGACATAGACGGCGAGGAAGCCGCTGCCGCCGACCGCGCCGGTGAAGGCGAAGACCAGCATGGCAAGGCCGAGCACGAAGATCGGCGTCAGGCCGCGATCGGTATCGAGGCGGCTGACCACCTGGGCGATCATCATGCCGCCGAGCATGCCGAGGATGACGCCGAGGCCCATTTCCTCGATGAAGAGGGCCAGCATCGATAGATTGATGCCGGAATAGCCTTCGCCGCTCGCCAGCAGTTCGACGAGGACAATGGTGAGGAAGATCGCCATCGGATCGTTTGTGCCGGACTCGACTTCCAGCGTCGAGCGCACCTTGTCGCGGATATTGATGCCGCCGATGCGCAGCAGGAAGAAGACAGCGGCGGCATCGGTCGAGGCGACGATCGAGCCGAGCAGCATGCCCTCGAGCCAGCTGAAATTGAGCAGCCAGGTGGCGGCGAAACCGACAAGGGCGGCGGTCATCAGCACGCCGACGGATGCAAGCGTCAGCGAGGGTATAGCGGCAAGCTTGAAGGCCTGGATCGGCGTGCCGAAGCCGGAATCGAAGAGGATGACGGCGAGCGCGATGGAGCCGAGGATATAGGCAAGATAATTGTTGCTGAACTCGATACCCAGGCCATCGACGCCGGCCAGCAGGCCGATGCCGAGGAAGAGCAGCAGCAAAGGGGCGCCGAAACGGAAGGCGAGCAGGCTGGAGAAGGCCGCAAGAAGCACCAGCGCCGTCGAAACCAGCACGACGATATAGAATGCTTCCACGTCCATCCCCTTTCACATCCGCGCCGCGGCCCGCCCCCGGAAACCGCAACCATTGCTCGATCCTCGTCCTTTGCTGCGCTTCCGCCAGTAAACGGCAAAACAGACCGGAAGGGTAGGCCTTGCGGCTCAACCTTGCTGGGCTGCGGCGTCATGCTGCTGAACGGAGAGCCGGACGGCTCACCAGCGAATGCTACGGGAGAGAATCTCTATAAAGAATGTATAGGCAAATCAGGCGAGAGCAGGGCAAAAACTGAGATGAGCATCGCTTTTGCCGATAAGGCGGCGCTTATCGGCCATTGACCTGAAAGCGCTTGTTGATGCGATCGACCGGCGTGCCGTCGAGAAGGGGAACATCCTTGGTGACGCTGTAGGTCACGAAGCCCATTTTCGCATAGTAGGCCAGACCACCGGTATTGTCGGCGCGGATCGTCGCGTTGATGAACTCCATATCGAGCGACCGGGCGGCCGCGAGCGTTGCCGCAAACAGCGCGGTGCCGACGCCGGGGATCTTCGGGTGCATGCGGGAAAACGTGCCGATATCGGCCCATCCCTCGGGAAGATCTGGATAGAGACTTAGGAACTGAAATCCCGCAAGGACGTCATCCGTCTCGGCGACATGGCACGTCAGCGCCGACTGGCCGTCTATGAACCAGTCTCGCAGTTGATCGGGAGAGAAGGATTCTTCCATGGCGGTCGTGCCGCCAGCGGCGATGATCTCGTTGAGGAGCATGGTGAGTTCATCGGCATCGGCTGCGCGCGCTTTTCGAATTCTGAGATCCACCAAGATACCGTTCTCCCCTTTTCGGCCGTCATTTAAAACAAAAACGGCCCGGTTTCCCGGGCCGCTCTCTCGATCTGCTTTTCGCAAAAGCGAGGCTTAGATGAGCTTTGCGAAGGCGACGGCCGTGTCGGACATGCGGCTCGAGAAGCCCCATTCGTTATCGTACCACGAGAGTACGCGCACGAAGTTACCTTCCATGACCTTGGTCTGGTCGGTCGCGAAGATCGACGAATGGTCGTCGTGGTTGAAGTCGCGGGAAACCAGCGGCTCGTCGGTGTAGCCGAGAACGCCCTTCAGCTTGCCGTTGGAGGCAGCCTTGATCGCTTCGTTGATTTCTCCGACGGTCGTTGCCTTCTTGGAAACGAACTTGAAGTCGACGACCGAGACGTTCGGGGTCGGAACGCGGATCGACGTGCCGTCGAGCTTGCCCTTCAGGTGCGGCAGCACGAGGCCGACGGCCTTGGCAGCGCCGGTGGAGGTCGGGATCATCGACAGGGCTGCAGCGCGAGCGCGGTACAGGTCCTTGTGCATGGTGTCGAGCGTCGGCTGGTCACCCGTGTAGGAGTGGATCGTGGTCATGAAGCCATGATCGATACCGACGGCGTCGTCGAGAACCTTTACGACCGGCACGAGGCAGTTCGTCGTGCAGGATGCGTTGGAGATGACCAGGTGTTCCTTGGTCAGCTGGTCGTGGTTGACGCCGAAGACGACGGTCAGGTCAGCACCATCGGCAGGAGCCGAAACGATGACGCGCTTGGCGCCGGCCGTCAGGTGGGCAGCAGCCTTGTCGCGCGAGGTGAAGATGCCGGTGCACTCGAGCGCGATATCGACGCCGAGTTCGCCGTGCGGCAGCTGTGCCGGGTCGCGAACGGCGGTCACCTTGATCGGCTTGCCGTTGCCGACGATGATCGTGTCGCCTTCAACCTTGACGGTCGCCGGGAACTTGCCATGGATCGAATCATAGCGCAGCAGGTGAGCGTTGGTCTCGACCGGGCCGAGGTCGTTGATCGCCACGACTTCGATGTCGGTGCGGCCGGATTCGACGATAGCGCGGAGAACGTTGCGGCCGATGCGGCCGAAGCCGTTGATGGCAACCTTTACAGTCATTTGAATTCACTCCCTAGACATGGGGCTTGCGGATGGAGTGGAGAGCGCCGGAGCGCTCTCCCTGAAACTCAGAGCTTTGCTTCTGCGGCAGCGACGACGGCGTCTGCCGTGATGCCGAAATGCTTGAAGACGTCCTTGGCCGGGCCGGAAGCGCCGAAGCTCTTCATGCCGATGAAGGTGCCTTCCGGACCGATGAACGCATCCCAGCCTTCGCGAACGGCGGCTTCGACGGCGATCTTGACCGGCGAGTTGCCGAGCACTTCCTTGCGGTAGGCATCCGGCTGTTCGAAGAACAGTTCGGTGCAGGGCACGGAAACGACGCGGACGGAAACGCCCTTAGCTTCGAGCGTGGCGCGGGCGGCAACGGCGAGTTCGACTTCAGAGCCCGAAGCGAAGATCGTCACCTTGGCGTCGGCCTTGCCAGCGAGCGTATAGGCGCCCTTGGTCGTCAGGTTTTCTTCAGAATATTCGGTACGAACCGTCGTCAGGTTCTGACGGGTCAGCGCCAGCGCGGTCGGGCGGTTCTTCGTCTTCAGCGCGATCTGCCAGGCTTCCGCCGTCTCGGTGACGTCGGCCGGACGGAAGACCAGCAGGTTCGGAACGGCGCGCAGGCTCGGCACCTGTTCGACCGGCTGGTGGGTCGGGCCGTCTTCGCCGACGCCGATCGAGTCATGCGTCAGGACGTGGACGAGGCGGATACCCATCAGGGCGGCGAGGCGGATTGGCGGACGGCAATAGTCCGAGAAGATCATGAAGCCGCCGCCATAGGGGATCAGACCGCCGTGCAACGAGATGCCGTTCATGGCCGAAGCCATGCCGTGCTCGCGGATACCCCAGTGCATGTAGCGGCCGGAGAAATCCGTTGGCGTGATCGAGACCATCTGGCTGGTCTTGGTGTTGTTCGAAGGCGTCAGGTCGGCGGAGCCGCCGAGCGTTTCCGGCAGCAGGCCGTTGATGACTTCGAGCACGTCCTCGGACGCCTTGCGGGTCGCGACGGTCGGCTTGGTCTCGACGATCTTCTTCTTCAGGTCGCTGATCGCAGCATCGAAGCCTTCAGGCAGGTCACCAGCGAAGCGGCGGCTGAATTCGGCGTTGTGAGCCGACTTTGCGAGGCCTGCTTCCCACGACTTGACGAGCTCCACCGAGCGGCTGCCGGCCGTGCGCCATGCGTCGAGAACGTCGGCCGGGATGACGAAGGGTTCGGCCTCCCAGTTCAGAGCCTTGCGGGTAGCGGCGATTTCCTCGGCACCGAGCGGGTTGCCGTGAACCTTGTGGCTGCCCTGCTTGTTCGGAGCGCCGAAGCCGATGATCGTCTTGCAGGCGATGAAGGTCGGGCGGTCGGACTTGTGGGCTGCTTCGATGGCAGCGGCGATTGCCGCCTGGTCGTGACCGTCGACTTCGATCGTGTTCCAGTGAACCGCCTTGAAGCGCATGATCTGGTCGGTCGAGTCGGAGAGCGAAACAGCGCCGTCGATGGTGATCGAGTTGTTGTCCCAGAAGAGGATCAGCTTGTTCAGCTTCAGGTGACCGGCAAGGGCGATCGCTTCATGGCTGATGCCTTCCATCAAGCAGCCGTCGCCGTTGATGACATAGGTGTAGTGGTCCTGCAGGTCGGAACCGAATTCCTCGCGCAGCTTGCGCTCGGCGATCGCCATGCCGACAGCATTGGCAATACCCTGGCCGAGCGGGCCGGTGGTCGTTTCGATGCCGGTTGCGTGGCCGTATTCAGGATGGCCTGCGGTCTTCGAACCGAGCTGGCGGAACTGCTTCAGGTCCTCGATCGTCATGTCCGGATAGCCGGTTAGATAGAGGAGCGAATAGAGAAGCATCGAGCCGTGGCCTGCGGAGAGGACGAACCGGTCGCGGTTCGGCCAATGCGGCTTCTTCGGGTCGAAGCGGAGATACTTGCTGAAGAGGACAGTGGCGACATCAGCCATGCCCATCGGCATGCCCGGATGGCCGGAATTAGCCTTTTCGACTGCATCCATGGCGAGGAAGCGGATCGCATTTGCCATCCGGTCGTGTTGTTCAGGAGAGGTCATGGCTATTCCACGGGTTCCGGGTGTCGGGGGATGGCCTCGAGCCTTCTGAAGACCATCGATGAGAGCGGGGTGACACATAGCAGTTGGAACGGCCAAGTCAATAAATTGCAGGCCGAATCCGGGACGGGTGCGACGATTTTTAACATTTGACCATCAAATTTTACAAAAGACCAATTCACTGCAAAGACTGGGACTATTTCAGTCATCCACAGAATAGGGCTGGTGCCCCCATGCCGCCTTTATTGACGGGCAGTTGGCGAGCTGCATATCCTCTTGAAAACACTGAACCGGCACCGCTTGCCGATTCGAATGGTCTTCTGCGGGAACACCGGACTTAAGACAATGACGCCGACAGGCAACGCCATGGAAGCAGCGCTCAACGAGCTCAAACAGGCCATCTCAGGCCTGGAGAACGCCGTCGATATGCGCATCGAACGCCAGCGCGAGCAGGGCGATATCGAGGGCGAGGTACGGCGCGTTCATGCCGATCGCTCGAAGCTGGCGCAGGAGCTGGATCAGGCGGAATTCCGGGCGAACCGTCTGGAAGAGGTCAATCGCGAGGTCTCCCGCCGGCTGGTAACAGCGATGGAAACCATTCGCGCGGTTCTGGACCGGTAAAGGAAGCAGCGACATGGCGCAGGTGACTGTTACGATCGACGGCAAGGCCTATCGCATGGCCTGCGAGGAAGGCCAGGAAGGCCATCTGACGGATCTCGCCAACCGCTTCGATGGCTATGTCGGCCATCTCAAGGGCCAGTTCGGCGAAATCGGCGATCTCAGGATCACTGTCATGGCCGGGATCATGGTGATGGACGAGATTGCCGAACTCACGCGCCGGGTGGCGGGTCTGGAGGCGGAGCTCGACGGTCTACGCAGCAACCGCGACACGGTGCTTGCCGCGACCTCGCGCACCGAGGAGACGCTGGCATCGGCGCTTGGCGAAGTTACCAGCCGCCTGCGCAGCATCACCGAAAAGCTGAACGGCCGGACGCCTGCCGAGCTGAATTAATTCGCCGAAACACTGTCTTCTGCCACTGGCGCGGCCTCGAGAACGCCCTTATATATTGAAGGCGATCTGCGCCTCTCGACAGGAATCACAATCCCTGGGGCCATACTCGATCCAACGGGAGCTGTCCCTGACCAGGCTCGTGGGCCTGGACATATGGCGCCCACCTACGTTTGTAGGCACCCAGGATCGTAAACATCCACCGGTTGCCGCGGATCGCACTTTTCCCCTTCACAGTTTCCCTTCCCCGATTGCCACGTCCTTCTTCAGGTGAGCGCTTAGGTCGTTGGCCTTGGCGGGGCGGGGCGGTTTGGCCGCCGATTTGGCCCGATATGGCTGAACCAAGCGCAGCAAGATATTCAGAAATTTCATGGAAACGGTCATGGTCTTTCCTTCCATGACGCCAATTTACTGCTGTGGAGTAGCGCAGTATAATGAAACTCCCTCCGCTCAATGGTGAAGGATTTTCATGCCAAATCGCGTTCTGCCGCCTGTCGCCACATTGCAGGCCTTCTGCGCCATTGCGGAAACCGGCGGCTTTGCCAAAGCGGCGGAGCGGCTGGGTCTTACGCAGACGGCAGTCAGCCACCAGATCGCGCAGCTCGAAGGCTGGCTTGGCGGACGGCTTTTCGACCGCGGGCGGCATGGGGCCAGGCTGTCGGCTCTCGGAGCGAAGCTTCATCCGGACATTTCTGCGGCAATGACCGCACTGGAGACGGCGCTGCATCAGGGCCGTGCGGCAAGCCTCGATCCCTCGCTGGTCATTGCCACGACACCCGAATTTTCCAGCCAATGGCTGGCGCCACGTCTGGAGGCCTTCTGCCGCCGTTATCCGAAGATTGAGGTGCGCACCGCGGTCACCTATCAGCGCCCCGATTTCACCAGCGTCGATCTGGCGATCTGGCTTGGGCATGGCGGCTCAGAGCTTGTGACCGAATCCTTATTGCTCGACGACGAATTCGTGGTGTGTGCGCCGGAAGTCTCCGCGCGGCTTCCGCGCCGGGGTGCGGTTCGTGCGGCACCTCTGCTTGCCTATCGCGGCATGCGTCATACGGTTCTCGACTGGCAGCGATGGTTCGAGCAGGTTGGTGGCGACCTGAATTCGCATGAACTGGCCGGTTTCGATATTGGCGAAGCGGTGCGGGAAGCACAGGTCTTCGACACATTCGAGGAGATGCTGGAAGCCTGCGGCCGGGGCGAAGGCTTTGCGCTCGTTCGAAGTTCGTTGATGGATGCAGATCTTCAGTCGGGAAAATTGGTGCGCTGTTTCGTCGAACAGCAGCCGGCGGCATTGAATTATGCGATGCTTTATCCGGCGGGCGCCCTGGAAAAATCGTCAGTCGCGCTCTTCAGGCAATGGCTGCTCAGCCAGACAGGGCCGCAGCAATAGGTTCTTATTCGGCTGCAGCCAGATAGATGGTGTTCTGCGAGGAGGCGGCTAGCGCCTGCACTCTTGCTTCGGCCTTGGCGATCAGCTGGTAGAACTCGTCCTGTGCATCGACATCGAGCTGGATGACGGCGTTGACGTCCTCCGGGGTATCGCAGACGCAGGCAACGGCCGATATCGGACAGATGCCGCCCGGATAGCGCTTTCCATTGCCGGTATACGCACGGCGGCCCCAGCGCTCGGAGAAAACGGTCTCTTCGCGGTCGAGATGCAGAATCGTGCCCTTGCAGGCTGTCACGATCGCGGCCTTGCCGTAAGCGAACCAGTGATAGTTCAGCTTGCGCAGGATATATTTGCCAGTGATGTCTTCTCCGGCCAGTTCGGCGGGATCTTGAATCATTCTGATCATAACGGCGTCCTCGAAGTTGCCTTCAATATCCGGTATGTCGTTTTCCGCCGCAAGTCGAAAAACATCAGGTTTTGTATAGACTTAGTCACAAACTATTTCCAATTTTTACAAACGGACGGCTGTCGCGCATACCGGAGTGAGGTCCATTTGGTGAATTGAATTCACAAGTGTTGGGATTTTCATCAGGATTATCGTCGCAATGGCGGTCGCCCATATTGTGAGCCGAACAAGAATTTGCCGCGCCTTTCAGATGCGGCTGTCACATCGGATCTCATTATGCCCCTTGCACTTTTTGCTTTGACGATCGCGGCCTACGCGATCGGAACCACCGAATTCGTCATCGTCGGCCTGCTGCCGACCGTGGCCGATGACCTTCACATCACCTTGCCGCTCGCCGGCCTGATCGTCAGTGTCTACGCCCTCGGCGTCACTTTCGGTGCGCCCATCCTGACGGCGCTCACCGGCCGGATCGAGCGTAAGCCGCTGTTGCTCGGGCTAATGGCGCTGTTTGTCCTCGGCAATGCGATGGCCGCGCTCAGCCCCGGCTACCTGCCGCTGCTGGTTGCCCGTGTGCTGTCGGCCTTTGCCCATGGCGTGTTCTTCTCGGTCGGCTCGACGATCGCTGCCGGTCTGGTTCCAGAAAATCGCCGCGCTTCGGCCATCGCTATGATGTTCATGGGGTTGACGGTGGCAATCGTCACCGGCGTGCCGCTCGGCACGTTCATCGGCCAGACTTTCGGCTGGCGCGCGACATTCGCAGCCGTTGCCGGGCTTGGCGTCATCGCCCTGATTGCGATTGCCGTCCTGCTGCCATCGACGCTGACGAGAGCTGAACCGGCGACGCTGCGCCAGCAGGCGGGCGTCCTCGGTAGCGGGCGCCTGCTGATGGTGTTTGGAATGACGGCACTCGGATATGGCGGCACCTTCGTGGCCTTCACCTTTCTGGCTTCCATCCTGCAGCAGGTCACCGGCTTCTCGGCTTCCTCAGTTAGCCTCATCCTGGTGCTCTACGGCCTGGCGATCGCTGCCGGCAACATCGTCGGCGGGCGGATCGCCAATCGGGATCCGGTGCGGGCGCTGACCTGGCTCTTCGTTGCCCAGGCCGCGGTTCTGGTGCTCTTCAGCTTCACGGCCGTCTCTCCCTGGCTGACGATCCCGACGCTGGCGGCGCTCGGCTTCCTCTCCTTCGCCAATGTGCCGGGCCTGCAGCTCTATGTCGTTCAGCTTGCCAAGCAGGTTCGGCCGGCAGCCGTCGATGTGGCCTCGGCGCTGAACATCGCCGCCTTCAACCTCGGGATTGCCGCAGGCGCATGGATCGGCGGCTTGGTCGTCGAGTCGCCGCTTGGCCTGCAGGCGACGCCATGGGTCGGCGCCATTCTGGTCGTTGGTGCGCTGCTTCTGACGCTGAAGAGTGCGGCTCTCGACCGGCGGGTGGTTTCGGCGGCGGAGCCGATGCGCAGGGCGGCCTGAACGGTCATGCAATCAACGGGCGCTTCGGCGCCCGTTTTCTATTGCGCTTCAAGATCGCTCTTCAACCGGTCGATGATCGAAAGCGCGTGCCCGGCATAGGCGCTGATCCAGCGGTCGTAGATATGTTTGATCGGCAGGCTGTTGAGGTGGTTCCAGCGTTCGCGGCCCTCCTTCTTCGCGATCACTAGGCCGGATTCCTCCAGAACCTTCAGATGCTGCATCACCGTGCAGCGGTCCATATCCGGAAAATTTTCGCAAAGCATGCCGGTCGTGCGCGGTCCGTCCTTCAAAAGGTCGAGGATCTCGCGGCGCCGGAAATGGGCGAGGGCCTTGAAGACAGGGTCGTTTTCCGATTCGCTTGACATGTTATGTTTTTATAACATAATGACGCCGATCACAATGGAAAAGAGGAGGAAATGCCATGTCCCTCGGTATTCGTGTCGGCGGCCGGATCGGCCGGCCTGTCGCGGAGGTTTTCGATGCGGTGGTCAATCCGAAGAAGCTCTCGGGCTATTTCACGACGGTCGGCGGCGCGAGCGCGCCGCTTGTCAAGGGAACCACGGTGACCTGGTGGAAGGACGCGCCGGTGGAGGTCGTCGATCTGGTGCCGGAGAGCCTGATCGTGCTGCGCTGGGACGGCGGAACGGATGCGGACAAGGTCCGCTACAAGACGACGGTCGAAATGAAGTTCGAGGCGCTTGAGGATGGCGGCACGATGGTGACCATCTCCGAAGACGGCTGGCACGAAGACGAAGCCGGACGGCGCGGCACCTATCTCAATTGCGAGGGCTGGGCCAACATGCTGTGCTGCATGAAGGCCTTCGTCGAACACGGCATCAATCTGCGCGACGGCATGTTCCTCAGCGAGATGCGCGGCGAGCCGGCCGAAGCGCCTGACTACGAGGCGCGGACATGAGCGCGGCTTTCGAGGGCGGCGTCGATGTCGCGATGAAGGTGCCGCCGCACCAATATCAGCCCGTTTTGAATTTTTACCGTGATGTCGTCGGGCTGAAGGAAATCGGCAATGAGGGTACGCGCGGCTTCGAACTCGGACCGATCCGGCTTTGGATCGACGAGAGCCCGGGCATGAGCCAGGCGGAACTCTGGCTGGAGCTCTTCACGCCTGATTTCGGCCAGGCCGCAGAGCATCTTCGCCAGGCTGGGGTGACGCGCTGCGATGCCATCGAACCGCTCGGCGAGAGCTTTCGCGGCGGCTGGATCCTCAATCCAGCCGGCATCGTCCATATGGTGCGGGAGCCGGATACCTGGGAACCGCCCTCGGAGTGACCTATTCGGCCGCGGGCGGCAGCAATCCCTGGCCCGGGGCCGGCAATGCCCTTGATCCGCTCGCCAGGATGCCGCCCGGCGACGGGCGCCATCTGGAGCGGCGCACGGAGACGGTGTTGGCTGCCATTCGCATCTGGCCGGCATAGGCAGACGGCTTCTGGAACATGCGGCTGAAGAGGGCGCGGAGCGCTGCCAGCGGATAGGCCCGGCCCGGCATTGCTTCCGGCATCTCGCTGTAGAGCCGCTGGATCATCTTGCGCCGGACGATCGCCGGATGGGCGTGGATATCCTCGCTTTCGCGCCGTTCCTTTACCGCGACGACGGAGACCGTGAACGACGACCGGTTCTGATCGATGCGGTCGATGCGTCCGGCGACGTCGAAGCCGGGGAAGGGCGAAAAGAGAAGCAGATCGCCGACACCGGCATTCATGCCGATACGCGGTTGCTGCAGGCTGATTTCCGCCTGTGTGAGAGAAAGACTATCGACGGTGCAGGGCAGGGCCTGGCCGTTGCAGGTCATTGCCGTCTTGCGCCCGACCGGAAACCTGATGGCGTCCAGCGGCTCGCGCGGCAGCTCGATGCAGACGAGCATCGAGACGAACGCATAGACCATGACCACCATGCCCCAGGCGACACTAAAGCTGTCGAGGCCGCTGTAATTGCTGAGCAGCGGCCCGTTCAGCATGCCGGTGAAGGTGAGGATGATGATCAGCGCGAAGGTGGAGGCGATCGGATAGAGAATATCGACGCGGGTGCGGTCCTCGCCCTTCGCCGTCACCTTGAATGGCCGCCCGAAGGGGTGGGCGATGGCGTGGCAGATGGCGATGGTGATCGGAATGGCCGAGACCATCTGCGAGACCTCGGTGAACAGCGGCAGGCTGCGCCAGCCGGAGACCCAGGCGTGGAAGGTCCACATGGCGCCGACCATCGGCAGGGCATAGAGGAAGAAGGCTTCAGGCTCCATCAGGATGGCCGGAAGGCCGAGGAAGTAGAAGAGGATCGGCGCCGCCATCAGAAGCAGCATGAACGGCCGGCAGAACCAGAACAGTAGCCCATGGAAATAGTGCAGCCGCTGCATCAGCGTATAGCCGCGGCCGAAGAACGGCCCGTCGCGCAGAAGCGCGACCTGGATGGTGCCGAGGCACCAGCGGCAGCGCTGGGTGATGTAGCCTGACAGGCTTTCGGCGGAGAGGCCGACGCTGAGCCGCTCGTTCAGCCAGCGCGTCCGCAATCCCTTCTGCATCAGGCGGTAGGTGAGATGAATGTCTTCGGTAACCGTCTCCTCGGGCATGCCGCCGATCAGTTCAAGGGCATCGCGCCTGACGACGCAGGATGTGCCGACGCAGAAGGCCGCGCCCCAGCCGTCCTTCGACGGCTGCATGACGTCGAAGAAGATGCGCTGGTCGTCGACCCAGGCTTTGGACGCCAGAAGGTTATGCTGCACCGGGTCGGCATTATAATAGAATTGCGGGGTCTGGATCAGGCCGATCTCGGGATCGACGAACTGGCCGATGATGCGCTTGAGGATTGGCCGCTGCGGCGCGAAGTCGGCATCGAGGATCAGGATGAAGGGGGCGTTGGTGATCTGCTTCGACCAGCGGATGGCATTGTTGATGTTGCCGCCCTTGGCGCCCTTGTTGTCGTCGCGCGTCAGATAGCGCACGCCGAGTTCGCCGCAGTAGTCGCGCAGCCATTCGCGCCGCCCGTCGTCGAGGATCCAGATGGTGAAGTTGCCGTAGTCGATCGCCTTGGCGGCAAGGATCGTCCGCTCCAGGATGGTGACATCCTCATTGTAGGTGCAGATGAAGACGTCGACGGCCGGTGGCTTTCCCATGCGCGAGATCATCGCCTCGCTGGTATCGGCTGCTCCCGTATGGTCGGTTCGACGGAAGAAGAAGACGATCGACAGCAGTGTGTAGAGGATGACCACGGCCTCGAAAGCCAGGTAGATGCGCGGCCAGATCGCGTAGGCGCTCCAGTCGAAAGCTGGCAGCGTCGTCGTCAGCCGGAAATAGACGTAGTTGGCGAGCATCAGGATCAGGATGGTGCCGAAGACGGCGCGGTCCTTGCTCCTGTTGCTGTCGAGCAGCAGTGCGCAGCCCAGAATGAGGGCAAGCGTCACCAGCGAGAAGAGGATGGCATCCGAGAGGGTGACTACTTCTGGGGACATGGCTTTTCCTCGTTCTTGGCCGCAAAGGAATCTGCATTGAAGGGATTGAGCCTGAGTGCCGCGAGCACGGCCCATCCCGTCGCCCCGACATGGGGCAGGCGATAATATTTGAAGTCGCCGGGCTCGGAGTTCGGCCCGACCTGCAGCCCGGTGGTCAGCTGCTCGTCGACTGTGGCGTAGATCAGTTTCTCGGGTGAGATCTGGGCCGATATCGTTTGGAACAGCGGCTCCGCCTTCTGCGCATCGCCGACCATCTGATAGATCAGCGCAGCCTGCGCGGTGCCTTCCAGCCAGATGCCGTCGCGATCGTTGTTGAAGTCGAAGCCGCCGGGAACGCCGTGGTTGGCCTCGGTCCATTCGAGCACCTGCGGTGCCTTGGCGGCGAAATCCTTGACGGCAATCAGCGGCCACAGCTCGGCATCGAGGCCGGACATGTTGACGTTCGGCGCGTTGCTGTCCGGAACGCTGCCGATATAGAAACGGCCCTCCGCCTTATTCCACATGGCGTCGAGGAAATCCTTGGCGCTTTCGCCGTCATGTTCCCAGTCGCCGGCTTCATCGATGGTCGCCAGCCAATGATCGGCAGCGTAGATATCGAGATTGTGCTCGGTGGATTTCCAGGTCATCCGGTCGGGCGTCGGCTCGTGGCCGAAGAAGCCGCCGAAATAGCCGGGGTTCTTGGGGTCGGCAGTCGAACGGTGGATGAAGTCCATGATCTTGCGGGCGCCGTCGAGATAGGCCGTCTGGCTGGTCTCGGAATAGGCTGCAAGCAGGCCGAGCGCGCCCCAGGCGGTGCTGCCAGTCGCGCTACCGACCTGATAACCGTCCTCGATCCAGGAATTGCTGGCCGTGCTCCAGTAGCCAGGAAGCAGCATGCCGTCCTTGCCTGTTATGACCGGCCCGGACCGGTAGGCGTTGCGTAGCCGTCCGTCGTGATAGTGGCGGTCGGTTTCCAGCGCCAACACCAGCGCATCGGCGACGCGTTTGGCCTCCTTGGCGCGGCCGCAGCCATAGAGCGCCATCATCGCCAGCGCGTTGTCATAGGTGAAGCCGGTATTGTCGAGCGCCGGGTGCAGCTTCGATCCGCCGTTCGCCGGTTCGAAACTGCGAAAGACGAAAGCCTGCTCCGGTTCACCCGTCATCAGCGCGGCCAGGCCGTCGCAGAGCGTGCAGGCCAGTTCGTCATGTTTGCCTGCGGCCGCAGCAGGCGGTGGGATGAAGGCAAATGCCGCCATGGCGAGCATCGCCGCTAGGAACGTTCTACGCAAAACCATATCAAAGTCTTCCCTGTTATCGCCGCTCGATAACGTGAAGCGAAAGCGCGCTTGTTACTGCTGGAGGCTCGCCATCTTGTGGCCCTTGTCGAAAAAGGCCGACGCGGAGAGCAGGCCGTCCGCCTCTGACAATTTGTCGACGGCCATTTTCGAATAGCGGGTGAGGCGCGCGACGACGGTCTCTCCAAGCGAGACAATCACGTCCTCACCGACATTGCATCCAAAGAACTTGTCGTTGTTCGGTTGTCCGGCAGCGGTCAGCTCGACAGGATCGTCGTCGACCTTGACGAGGACATAGACCTCGTCGCCCTCGGCCTTCGGAAACTTGGCGAAATAGCGGTTCTGCTGGCCGCTGTCGAAGTAGCGGACGATCTTGTAGACGTGGCCGCTTTTCTTGACGCCGAGCGAGCGGAAATTGACCATCGCCGGCGTGCCGATATCGAGGGAGGAGACGTCCCGGCTTCTGTAGACCGCCGCAGCGAACGCCTCGGTGCAGTCGAGAGACTTGGCGACTGCCTGGCCCTGCATGACGAAATCGCCGAAGGAGGCGTCGACGCTGACGACCTGGCCGTGATGGTCTGCGACCACCTCGGCTGCCCCCGACTTGCCGAGTCGGCCTTCCTCGCGGTTGATCAGTTTCTCAACCTGCGCCTTGCGCTCGGTCATCTGGTTGATCTCGATATTGTCTTCGGCGATGTCGCCGGCGAGCTTGGTGCGCTGCATTTCCAGCGTCAGCAGGTTGGCTGCGACCGTGCCGCCCGTATAGATGTCGCGGCTGACCAGCGACTGGACGATTTCGTTGCGTTTCAGTTCGCCGCGGGCTGCATCGAGCTCGCCCTGGGCGGCATTGCGTTTCTGGCGCTGCGGCTCGACACTTGCTTCGGAGGTCATCCCCTTTTTCAATAGCACGGTGGCGCGCTGCAGCAGCGCATCCTGCTCGGCAAGCCGTGCCTCGTAGATCGAGACGTTCGATTGGGCGTTGCTGATCACCGCCCCCAATTCGCTCAAAACCCCGTCTTTCACATCCGATATCTGCGCCTTGACCTTGCTCAGCTGGTCATTGCGTTCGGCAACCACGTTGATCGTGTTGTTGAGCTTCTCCGTCAGGTCGAGCTTCTCAAGCCGGAGACCGGTGAGAGACGTCTGATCCTGATTGGGATTGGAGACGGTTGCCGTCACGTCGCCGAGATTGACCACCTGGCCGACCTGCAGCGAGATCTTATCGACGCGGCCGTAGATCGGTGAGGCGATCATCTGCACGGGCGCGTTAATCACCGCCTTCGGCGAAACGACGAAGAACTGGTTGGGTACCATGGACATGCCGATGGTGAAGAGCAGCAGGAATGCGAACAAATACCCGGCAATCCGCGAAGCTGACAGTATTCGTACGTCTTTTGGATGAATATTAATTGGTGTGGCCTTCATAGTCTTCAATCCTGAACTGACAAATCATAGATCGAAATTGAAGGGCACTTCCCCCGTTGTTTTTTTATTTAGTTGTTAATCAAAAAGTACCATCGAGATTTCACCAAGGCAACTGCTCACCAAGTGCAAAATTTTGCGGGACAGTGTTGTGACGAAGATGAGCAATAAGTTAAGAGTATGAAAAGAAAGAGATTAATCATCTTTATTTCGGGCATAGAAAATTTTCGTGACTGCTTTGATTGGCCGCTTGAAAGCATCCGCCGGTAACTGCGGCATGCTGCAATGCAACTACCATACGTCTTTGCCGCCGGGCTCAGGGCGGCTCTTTTACTGAGTTTTTCACTCCGATTTTAACAGGGCTACACCTTTCGCGCGAAACGTTTCGCGGCGTGAAAGGACGGCAGCGCGGTTTCATCTCCCGAATGTGACAGAGACTTCGCTTGCCTGCGGCGGCATGAGTGCTAATTTCCGGAATCATATCGATTAGATTCCCAGGAGAATATAAAATGCAGCTTGGCATGGTAGGTTTGGGCCGTATGGGCAACTACATGGTCCAGCGCTTGATGCGGGATGGCCATGAATGCGTGGTCTATGACGCGAAGCCGGAAAGTGTTGCGGACCTGACGGGCAAGGGCGCCACCGGAGCCAGCTCGCTGGAGGAGTTCGTCTCGAAACTGTCGCGTCCGCGCGCCATCTGGCTGATGCTGCCGGCTGCCATTACCGACAAGGTGATCGCCCAGCTTCTGCCGCTTCTGCATGATGACGACATCATCATCGACGGCGGCAACTCCTATTATCATGACGATATCCGCCGCGGCGCGGAGCTGATCACCAAGGGCATCCATTATGTGGATGTCGGCACCAGCGGCGGCGTCTTCGGCCTCGAACGCGGCTATTGCCTTATGATCGGCGGCGAAAAGGGCATCGTCCAGTCGCTGTCGCCGATCTTCGCATCGCTGGCACCTGGCGTCGGCGACGTGAAGCCGTCGGAAAACCGCACCGCCGGCGAACACAGCACGGCAGAGCAGGGCTATCTGCATTGCGGTCCGCATGGCGCAGGCCACTTCGTCAAGATGGTCCATAACGGCATCGAATACGGCCTGATGGCCGCCTATGCCGAAGGCTTCAACATTCTGAAGAATGCCAATATCGGCGCGGCGACGCATGAGGCCGACGCCGAGACGGCGCCGCTCGCACATCCGGAACATTACCGCTACGACTTCAATCTGCAGGATGTTTCGGAAGTCTGGCGCCGCGGCAGCGTCATCACCTCCTGGCTGCTCGACCTCACCTCGGATGCGCTGCATGCGGATCCGGCTCTGGCGAAATATGCCGGCCGCGTCTCGGATTCCGGCGAAGGACGCTGGACGATCATGGCGGCCATCGACGAAAGCGTTCCGACGCCGGTGCTGAGTGCTGCGCTCTACGGCCGCTTCTCGTCGCGCGACCAGGACGAGTTCGCCAACAAGGTGCTCTCGGCGATGCGTGCCGGCTTCGGCGGTCACGTCGAGAAGCCGAAGGCGTAAAGCCCAACAGGTACTCATATAGTCTTGAAGACCCGCGCTTTCCGAGCGCGGGTTTTTTCGTGCCCATTGCCTATGGCATCGCAAGCGATATGGTTGATTCCAGTCATACCGGAGGGCGTCGGGTGTTGGGTTCAAGGTTCGTGAGGGGGAGCCTCTGGGCTTGCCTGTTTTCGTTGACGATTTTTCTCGACGCTTCCGGCGGCGCAATCGCGCAGACCGCGCCGGCGCCACCCGCAGCCGATGCCGCCACGCCGCCCGAGAAGGTGCGGCAGATGATGCAGCTGATGCAGGCGCCCGAGGTGCAGACGTGGATGGCGTCACAGATGAAGACGGCGCCAGCGGCGGCGGCCGATGACGTCGGACAGATGTCGGTGCTGTCAGACCTGCTTGCTCATGCGCGCCACCATGTCGAGATGGTCTCGGACGCGGCGATGGAACTGCCGCAGGAGGTCGAGGCTGCCGACGGCATCGTCGATCGCGAGGTGGAGCCGACAGGGCCGGGCTGGATCGCCGTTCAGGGCCTGACACTCTTGCTGATCGGCACTTTGGCCGAACTGCTGTTTCGCGCCGCGACGCCGCGTCCGCGCGTCCGACGCTCCGATGTCGAGGAGCCAGCGGCCCTGCATCACGCTGGCGCCAATCTCTTTTATCGCGTCATCCCGGCCATCGTCTTCGCCATGGCGACGATCGTTCCGCTGGTTGCCTTCAGCTGGCCGCCGGTGAGCCAGGCGATTGCGATTGCGGTTGCGATCGCGCTGATCGCGACCCGCTTCACCATTTCCATCGGGCGGATGCTTGTCGTGCTGGTGACGCTGCCGCGCGCCGACGGCGAGCGCGATATTTCCCGTGCGAAGGCGCTGTACTGGTTCCGGCGCTCGGCTATATTCGCCATCTACTTCGCCTTTGGCTGGGTGGTGATCCAGATCATGGAGCCGCTCGGCTTTTCAGTCGGCTCCCGCTTGTTCGTCGCCTACATCCTCGGGATCGGGCTTTTCCTGATTGCCGTCGAAGCGGTCTGGTCGCGCCCCAGCGATGGCGTCAGGCACAGCACGGCAACAGCCTGGTTTCTGACGATCTACTTCCTCGCGCTCTGGCTCCTGTGGGTTACCGGCTTCATGTTGCTGCTCTGGCTCGGCATCTATGCCCTGCTTCTGCCGAAGGTTCTCCGCGTTGCGACGGCCGCGGTCCGTTCGCTGCATCAGGCGGAAGCGGGTTTCCTCGCCAACCGCCGGATGGCGACCGTGTTGCTGGACCGCGGCGTTCGCGCCATCATCATCGCGGCAGCGGCGGTCTGGATGGGGCGGATCATGGGCTTTGCGGCAGATAGGATGGCGGCAGGCGACACCATGGTCGATCGCATCACTCGCGGCGCCATTGGCGGCATCGTCATCCTGCTTGCGGCCGACCTGCTGTGGCACATCGTCAAAGCCTATATCAACGGCAAGCTTATTGATTCGCCGCTCGACGCTTCGGCCTCCGATGAGGAGAAAGCTAGGCGCGCCCGCCTGCAGACCTTGCTGCCGATTTTCCGCAATATCTTCGCGGTGGTCATCGCCGTTATTGCCGTTTTGATGGTCCTGTCCGGTCTGGGTATCGAGATCGGGCCGCTGATTGCCGGCGCCGGTGTCGTCGGTGTAGCGGTCGGCTTTGGCGCGCAGACCATCGTCAAGGACGTGATCAGCGGCATGTTCTATCTCTGGGACGATGCTTTCCGGGTCGGCGAATATATCGAAAGCGGCAGCCACAAGGGGGTGGTCGAGGCCTTCAGCCTGCGCTCCGTGAAGCTGCGCCATCACCGGGGACCGCTGACGACGGTCCCCTTCGGCGAGCTCGGCGCGGTCAAGAACCTCAACCGCGACTGGACGATCGACAAGATCAGCCTGAACGTCACCTATGACACCGATCTCGTGAAGGCCAAGAAGGTCGTCAAGCAGATCGGCCAGCAGCTGCTCGACAATCCCGATTTCGGCCCGCACATCATCGAGACGCTGAAGATGAAGGGCGTTGAGCAATTCGGAGAATTCGCCATCGAGATCCGGCTGTCGATGATGACCAAGCCCGGGGAACAGTTCGTCATCCGGCGCAACGCACTGGCGATGATCCGCAACGCCTTCAAGGAAAACGGCATCGAGTTCGCGGTGCCGACGGTGCAGGTTTCCGGCGACGGGCGGGACCATGAGGCGATGGCCGCTGCCGCACGCTATGCGGCCCAGGCACGGGCAGGCGGCGAACCTGCGGCCTGACATCAGTAAGGGGTGCGACGGAATGCTACAAAAGCGCTGTGGAGGACTATGTCACCCAGCGCTAATTTTGCCCCAATTCGGGCCGATGAGGCGCGCTTGGCGGTAGCGGGGTAGCGCTGTCGGGGGCCGATAGAGCTTGCCTGCAGCATATGCTAGTTCTTTGCCGAACGACTCACGCCAAGCTGGCAGTCGGCAGGGGTAAGATGGCGAATCAAGGCAGTCTGGAAGAAATGGAAAGCGAGGAAGCCGGTGGCTTTCGGGGCTTTATCCGGCGTTACCGTACGCAGCTTGTCGCGGCAGCGACGCTTATCCTGTTTTGCATGGTCGGTTATGCGATCATGCAGCTCACCAATGAAGTGCGCTATGACGACGTCGTCCAGGCGCTTGCCGACACGCGCGTCAGTTCCATTTTGCTGGCTTTGCTGTTTACTGGCCTCAGCTTCTTCGCGCTGATCTTCTACGATCTCAATGCGATCGAATACATTGGCAAGAAGCTGCCCTTTCCGCATGTGGCGCTCACAGCATTCAGCGCCTATGCGGTCGGCAATACGGCGGGCTTTGGCGCGCTCAGCGGCGGCGCGATCCGCTACCGCGCCTATTCCCGCCTCGGCCTGACGCCCGAAGATATCGGCCGCGTCATCGCCTTCGTCACGCTGTCCTTCGGTCTGGGGCTTGCCAGCGTCGCGGCGATCGCGCTGATGATCATCGCCGATGAAATCGGGCCGCTGATCAATACAAATGCGCTGCTGCTGCGGATCATCGCCGGTGCCATTCTCGCCGGACTTGCTTTCGTGGTCTATCTCGGCCGCGATGGCCGGGCGGTCAATCTTGGCCCGATCGCCGTGCGCCTGCCGGATTCGCGCACATGGTCGCGCCAGTTCCTGGTCACCGCCTTCGATATTGCCGCGTCGGCCACCGTGCTCTACGTGCTCCTGCCGCAGACGGCGATCAGCTGGCCGGTCTTCCTGGCGGTCTATGCGATTGCCGTCGGGCTCGGCGTGCTCAGCCACGTTCCGGCCGGTCTCGGCGTCTTCGAGACTGTCATCATCGCCTCGCTCGGCAGCGCGGTGAATATCGACGCGGTTCTTGGATCGCTGGTTCTCTACCGCCTGATCTATCATGTGCTGCCGCTGCTGATCGCGGTGCTTGCGGTGTCGTTGACCGAGCTTCGCCGCTTCGTCGATCATCCGGCCGCCTCGAGCATCCGCCGCATCGGCGGGCGTCTGACGCCGCAGCTGCTGTCGGCCTTTGCGCTGATCCTTGGCGTCATGCTGATCTTCTCGAGCGTCACGCCGACGCCGGACGAGAATCTCGAATTCCTTGCCAATTATCTGCCTCTGCCCATCGTCGAGGGCGCCCATTTCCTGTCGAGCCTGCTCGGTCTGGCGCTCGTGGTCGCCGCGCGGGGTCTTGGCCAGCGTCTCGATGGCGCATGGCTGGTATCGGTGGTCTCCGCTGTTCTGGCGCTCACCCTGTCGCTGCTGAAGGCGATTGCGCTGGTCGAAGCGATCTTCCTCGCGATCCTGATCTTCAGCCTGTTCGTCAGCCGCCGCCTGTTCACGCGCCACGCCTCGCTTTTGAACCAGACGCTGACGGCGGCGTGGCTGATGGCGATTGCGGTCATCTGCGTCGGCGCCGTCGTCATCCTGCTCTTCGTCTATCGCGATGTCGAATACAGCAACGAGCTCTGGTGGCAGTTCGAATTCGCGGCTGAAGCGCCGCGCGGTCTGCGTGCCGTGCTCGGGATCACCATCATCTCCTCGGCGATCGCCATTTTCAGCCTTCTGCGTCCGGCGGCCTTCCGCCCGGAACCGGCAAGCGACGAGGCGCTGCAGCGCGCCGTCGATATCGTCAAGGCGCAGGATTATGCCGACGCCAATCTGGTGCGCATGGCCGACAAGAGCATCATGTTCTCCGAGAAGGGCGATGCCTTCATCATGTATGGCCGCCAGGGGCGCTCATGGATCGCGCTGTTCGATCCGGTCGGCGAGCGGCATGCCATTCCGGAACTCGTCTGGAGTTTCGTCGAGGCGGCGCGGGCTGCGGGATGCCGCGCGGTCTTCTATCAGATCTCGCCTGCGCTGCTATCCCATTGCGCCGATGCGGGCCTGCGGGCCTTCAAGCTCGGCGAGCTCGCCGTTGCCGATCTCGGCGCCTTCGAGATGAAGGGCGGCAAGTGGGCGAACCTGCGCCAGACGGCCAGCCGCGCCCAGCGCGATGGCCTGAGCTTCGAGGTCATACCGGCCGAAGACGTACCTGCCATTCTCACCGATCTGGCCGCGGTTTCCAGCTCCTGGCTTGAAGACCATAATGCCAAGGAGAAGGGTTTCTCGCTCGGCGCCTTCGAGCCTGACTATGTCAATTCGCAGCCGGTCGGCGTGTTGAAGAAGGACGGCAAGATCGTCGCCTTCGCGAATATCCTCGTCACCGAAACCAAATCGGAAGGCACGATCGACCTCATGCGCTTCTCTCCAGAGGCACCAAAGGGGTCGATGGACTTTCTCTTCGTGCAGATCATGGAATATCTGCGCGAGGAGGGATACCGCCACTTCAACCTCGGCATGGCACCGCTTTCCGGCATGTCGAAGCGTGAAACGGCGCCCGTCTGGGACCGCATCGGCAGCACCGTCTTCGAACACGGCGAGCGCTTCTACAATTTCAAAGGCCTTCGGGCATTCAAATCAAAGTTTCATCCGCACTGGCAACCGCGCTATCTTGCGGTTTCCGGAGGGGGCAATCCGATGATCGCGTTGATGGACGCGACCTTTCTCATCGGTGGCGGATTGAAGGGAGTCGTCAGGAAATGATCAGAAAATATATCCTCGCCGCAGCATGCGCCACGGCGCTTGCGTTTCCGGCCTTTGCCGCCGACGAGAGCACGCAGGACTTCGAAACCGGGCTTATCCCGTCGCCGCACATCTTTCTGCCGAAGGGTGATGTGAAGGGTGCGGTGATGCTGATCTCGGACGCGGCCGGCTGGGGCGACAACGAAAAGGCCGAGACGGATAAGCTGGTGGATGCCGGTGCCGTGGTGATCGGTGTCGACTTTCCGTCCTACATGGATGCGCTGCGCAAATACGATGCCAGCGATAATGACGGTTGCATCTATCTGGTCTCTGACATTGAGGCGCTGAGCCAGCAGGTTCAGCGCGCCGCCGGCAACAGCGCCTATCATCTGCCGATCATTGCCGGTGTCGGCGAGGGCGGCGCCCTGGCGCTGGCGATTGCCGCGCAGACCCCGGATGCGACGATCGGCCAGACGCTCGCGATCGATCCCGTGGCGGGCATTCCGCTGACGCAGCAGCTCTGCACGCCGGCCAGCAAGAAGACCGTCGGCGACCGGATGATCTACGGCCTGACCGAGGGCAATCTGCCGGATCCCGTCGTGGTGGCCTTGACGTCGAATGCACCGAAGGATGGGCGCGAGCATGTCGCGGAGCTGAAGAAGACGCATCCGGCGATCGATGTCCGCGATGCCGATGACGACGCGCAGACGACGCTGTCCGATACACTCGACGACATGATCGACGCATCGGGCAATGCCGACAATCCGCTTGGCCTGCCGCTTGCCGTTCTCGATGCCAAGCCGGCGATGGATACGATGGCGATCGTCTATTCCGGCGATGGCGGCTGGCGCGATATCGACAAGGAAGTTGGCAGCAAGCTGCAGAAGGAGGGGATTCCCGTCGTCGGCATCGACTCGCTGCATTACTTCTGGTCGGAACGGAAGCCGCAGGAGACCGCCGACGATCTCGGCAAGATCATCGACCTCTACCGGAAGCAGTGGAAGGTCAAGCATGTGCTTCTGATCGGCTACTCGTTCGGTGCCGACGTGGTGCCGGCAACCTACAAGCTGCTGAAACCGGCCGAGAAGGCGTCGATCGTCCAGATCTCGCTGCTGTCGCTGTCGCACGAGGTCGATTACGTGATCTCTGTCATGGGCTGGCTCGGCCAGAAGACTGACGGGGCTGGTGGCGATCCGGTCGCCGATCTGAAGGATGTCGATCCGAAGCTGATCCAGTGCATCTACGGCAAGGAAGACGATGACGAAGTCGCCTGCCCGGATCTGAAACAGAGCGGCGCTGCCGTCGTCGAACTCGCGGGCGATCACCACTTCGACGAAAACTACGATCTGCTGACCAAGACCATCGTCGATGCGCTGAAGTCGCGCCTGAACGACTGAGTCTGGCGGTCAACGCATCAGCTTTTCCTCGCTCCAGCCGAGGGCGGCAATCTCGTCGCCCCGGAAACGGGCATCATCGTTGACGATGAATTCGTCGAGTTGCGGTGGGCGGACACTGGATTCCGCCAGCATCGCATGTACCTGGCCCCGGTGATGGGTCTGGTGCTGGAAAAGGTGGCTGAGGATATCGTCCGCACGCTCCTCCTGAAACCGGCCACCGCGATCCAGCCTGACGGTGGCCGCCAAGGTCTCCGGCGTCAGCGCCTCGCATAGCGCAACAAGGCGTGCATCGACAGTCCGCTGCTCGGGGCTCAGCGCTTCAAGCGTATCGAACGGCTCTTCGATCTTCCATGCATCGGGTCCGAGGCTGCCGCCTTCCAGCCCATCCACGTAGAACCAGTCGACGGTGATGATGTGATTCAGCGTCATCTTGATCGAAGGGAAGAAGCTGGTGCGATGCGCTTCGAACTCGCCCGACTGCAGCCGGAGGCAGGCGTCGAGCAATCTGACATTGGCGAGCGCATTGTTATAGGCGAGCTTGCGGAAAACCCGGCAGGGATCGAAAACTGTCATGTCATCTCCTGTCGGACCGGTCATCGCCCGTCAATGAACCTTCCTGATTTCCGAGTGGCTCTTCAAGACCTTGCCGCCATCTTCCTGCTCGATCAGATAGGCGGGTTCGTCGCTGGTCGCCTTCCGCTTGATGTCGGCGCCCTCAATGGTGCGCTCGACGTCTTCGGTGAAGCTTTCAGCGATCCTGCCCGTTCCCTTGCCTTTGCCCCATGTCCACTCGACGCTCGTGCCCGTCCTGTATTTCTGCATGGCGATGCTCCTTGTTCAGGATGCAATGCGCGGAGAAGGGGACAGTTCCCTCAATCGTCCCGGTCGAGGTCGCCGTCGCGCCAGACGACGTGGCGCGGTGCCGGAGGAAGCGCCTCGATCTCGTTGGCAATGAAATAGGGCGGAATATCGAGCGCCTTCAGCGCTTCGCGGGTGGCGGGCACCCATTTGAACTCCAGAATGCTCTTGCCGTCCTCGATCTGATGGACGATCTCGTTTGGCCGGAAGGGGAAGCTTTCGGGGACTTCCATCAGATAATAGAGCCCGAGTTCGTGCCAGTCGCGCTTCTCGAAATGAAAGAAATTCTCGACGATCCAGAGCAGGCGGCCGACCTCGACCGTCACACCGAGCTCTTCGACCATCTCGCGCCGCAGCGTTTCTTCCGAGGTCTCGCCAATCTCGGCGCGGCCACCCGGAAATGTCCAGAAAGGCTCATGGACGGCCCGGTGAACGAGGACATGGTCATCGCGGAAGCCGAGCCCGGCGATGCGGTAGTTGAAGCGTCCGGCACTGCCATCCAGCCGGATCATCGTTCTCTTCGGCATCGGCGCGCTCAGTCGTCTTGCTGGAAGAGCCGGAACTGCGCGGCTTCCAGATCCTTCGGCGGCTGCATGCCGAGGTGCTTCCAGGCGGTTGCGGTGAGTACACGGCCGCGCGGCGTGCGCTGGATGAAGCCCTGCTGGATCATGTAGGGCTCGATGATGTCCTCGATCGCATCGCGCGGCTCGGAAAGGCCGGCGGCGATGGTTTCGATACCGACAGGGCCGCCGCCGAAATTGACGGCGATCATGTTGAGGTAGCGCTTGTCGAGCTGATCGAGGCCCATATTGTCGACGAGTAGCCGGGTCAGCGCCTCGTCTGCGATCTCGCGGGTGACGGCCTCGGCCCTGGCGACTTCGGCAAAATCACGGACGCGGCGCAGCAGACGCCCTGCGATGCGCGGCGTGCCGCGGGCGCGGCGGGCGATTTCCTTGGCGCCCTCGTCGGTCATCGGCAGGTTCATCAGCCGCGCGCCGCGGCGGACGATCAGCTCCAGTTCCTCGACGGTGTAGAAGGAGAGACGCACCGGAATGCCGAAGCGGTCGCGCAGCGGCGTGGTCAGCAGGCCAAGGCGGGTTGTGGCGGCGACCAGCGTGAATTTCGACAGATCGATCTTCACCGAGCGTGCGGCCGGGCCTTCGCCGATGATCAGGTCGAGCTGGAAGTCTTCCATCGCCGGATAGAGGATTTCTTCGACGGCCGGGCTCAGGCGGTGGATTTCGTCGATGAAGAGCACGTCACGCTCTTCGAGATTGGTGAGCAGCGCCGCAAGGTCGCCGGCCTTGGCGATAACAGGGCCAGATGTGGAGCGGAAGTTGACGCCGAGTTCCTTCGCCATGATCTGCGCCAGCGTTGTCTTGCCGAGACCGGGCGGGCCGACGAACAGCACGTGATCCAGCGCCTCGCCACGGTTCTTGGCGGCCTCGATGAAGATCTTCAGGTTCGCGCGTGCTTCCGCCTGCCCGGTGAATTCATCCAGTGACTGCGGACGCAGCGTCGCGTCAAAATCTTCGCCCTTCTTTTCCGGCGATATCAGGCGGGCGGGGTCGCTCATGTCATCATTCTTCCAATTCGGTACACACTCATTCCATACAGAACGCAGCGCGGTTTTGCATCAAACCCTTGCGGAATTACCGCGCCAGTTCCTTCAGCCCCAGCCGGATCAGCTTGGCGCTATCGGCACCTTCGCCGGCGGTCTTCATGGCGGCGGCGACGGCGTTGGCGGCCTGATCACGCGAATAGCCGAGGTTGGTGAGCGCCGAGACGGCGTCGGCAACCGGAGCCGAAGCCACGCCTTCGCCGAGTTCCTGCTTGAGGCCGATATTCATCGCCTCGCCGGCGTAGGCGGGCGCCTTGTTCTTCAGTTCGGTGACGATACGGACCGCAACCTTCGGGCCAACCCCTTGAGCACGGGAGACGGCCGTCTTGTCCTGGAGGGCAATGGCATTGGCGAGTTCCGGCGGCGTCAGGGTCGAAAGCACGGCGAGCGCCACCTTGGCGCCGACGCCCTGAACGCTCTGCAGCAGGTTGAACCACTCGCGCTCAAGCACGCTCATGAAGCCGAAAAGCTTCAGCTGGTCTTCGCGGACATAGGTCTCGATGAAGAGCACGCAGGCCTCTCCGACGGAACCGAGCTTCGACAGGGTGCGGCCAGAGCAATGGGCGACGTAACAGACACCATGCACATCGACGAGCACATAGTCTTCGCCGATTTCTTCGATGGTGCCTTTGAGCTTGCCGATCATGATATGTCCGTCAGGGATGGGTTTCGGGAGTGATGAGGTCGAGCGACGGGAAGTAGGCGCGGTAGCCCTTCACATCGCGTGTCAGCAGTGAATAGCCGCGTATGGCGGCATGCGCACCGATCAGGAAATCCGGCAGAACACGTTCGCGCTGGCCGCCGGCCTTGCGATAGATGCGGAATGCGGCCGCGGCCGCAAAAGCCGCGGGCCAAGGGAGGTTTTCCCGGCGGAAGGCATCTTCCGGCAGTGCGTTATCGACTTCATCGATATCGCGGTAGCGTACTGAAAACTCGGAATAAATGATCGGGTTGATGAGCACCGGCCCCTGATCGAACGCTTCGATCGTCCGTTGCCGTGACCAGCCATGCCAGTTCGATGACGGGATGGCTAGATCTACCAGCACGTTGGTGTCAATCAAGGTCGCCATGTCAGCGGTCACGCGTCATGGACATGAGCGCGTCGGCATCGATCGCCTGATCACCAGTGCCTTCAAGCTTCGAGATCGCTTTGAGGACTTGATCAAGGCGGGTTCGATCTTCGATGGCGCTACGACCGCTCTTTGGTGAAACGACCAGCTTGCCGCCTTCCATGGAGAACACGACTTCGCTGTTTGGCTCTATACCGGCCAGCTCGCGGAGATCGCGGGGAATCGTGACCTGACCTTTCGAGGTAACGCGCATGACTTGCTCCTTCAAAGTAAGAATAATCCTTACCTTGAGAACAAGTCAAGAACAAATCATCCCGCCAAGGCTGCCAGGCGCATGCGGTTGCTGCCGCGATTGTGGGCGTGGCAGATGGCGATCGCCAGCGCATCGGCCGCGTCGTCGCCCTTGAATTCCACCTTCGGCATCAGGATCTTCAGCATCATGTGGATCTGCTTCTTTTCCCCGTGGCCGACACCGATGACGGCTTTCTTGACGGCGTTCGGCGCATATTCGGAAACCTGCAGTCCGGCACGCGCCGGCACCAGCATGGCGATGCCTCGGGCCTGGCCGAGCTTCAGTGTCGCGACCGCGTCCTTGTTGACGAAGGTCTGTTCGACGGCAGCTTCATCGGGTGTGTAGCTGTGGACGATCTCGGCAAGCCCGTCATGTAGCTGGCAGAGGCGGGAGGCCAAGTCCATGTCGCCGTCCGACGTGACGGTGCCGGAGGCTACGAAGCGCAGCGAATTGCCCAGCGTGTCGATGACGCCCCATCCCGTGCGGCGCAGGCCGGGATCGATGCCGATGATGCGAATCGTGTTTTGCATGGCTCACCATATTGCAGTTGCAAAATAACTGCCATTGATATGTGAACAAAACAAAAACATCCCTTGTTTTTGTGTCGCGCCGTTTACTGCGAATTAAATCAGTTGTCTGAAATCTAATCCATCAAATGTGAGAGGGGCTCCTTTTTCGGAAGGTTAAGGCCCCCAGTGTTCTGTTTTCGGTCAAGCCAGCTGCGAAAAGCCAGGCAAGCCGCTCCGGAAGGGTTCTAGTTTATGGCTCAGAGATTTCAGTCTCTATCGTTTAAAGTGATTGCGACTTTCATTCTGCTCACGGCACTTGCCGTCAGCACCATCAGCGTGCTCGGCTATTTCGCCAGCAGCCGCATTTCCGACGAGCAGGCGCTGAAGGCGAAGGAGAGCGTTCTCATCTTCCGCGGCGACATGCTGCAGGATCAGCTGGAGCAGCTTGAAAACCAGGCGAACTCGATTGCGCGTATCGAAGCGCTGCAGATGTCGATCACCAGCCTGAAGAGCGGCTGGAAGACCATCGAGAAGTCCTCGGGCGATGCCCGCGCGGAACTGAAGAAGGTCTTCATCACCAACAACCCGAACCCGGCCGATCAGCGCGAAAAGCTGATGAAGCCGGAGGGGCCGAGCGGCTTCTACTATTCCAACCATGAGAAGACGCAGGGCGAAGTCGCCCGCGACCTCGAGAACACGGCCTTCAGCGATCTCTTGATCGCCGACATGGATGGTTCCGTCCTCTATTCCTACAAGAAGGACGACAATTTCGCCGAAAACCTCAAGGCCGATGCCTGGAAGGCGACCGGTGCCGGTCTCGCCTATGCGAAGGCTGTCGAGAACACGGCAAAGGCGACCGACGATTCCGCGCCGACAGGCTTCTCGGGCCTGCGCGTCGATGCGGGCAAGTCGGGGATCTTCTATGCCGTTCCGATCATCAAGCTGGGCCTCGCGAAGGGCATCATCCTCTTCAAGGTTCGCGATGATATCGTCACCGGCATCCTGTCGAAGGGCATTGTCTCCGGCAGCACGGCGCAGGCGGCGATCATCTCCAGCGATGGTTCGGCTGTCGGCCTTTCCGACGGAAAGCTGGCGACGCTCGATACTGCATCTTTCACCTTCATTCCGGATGCGCTTGCCAACAACCAGGGCATGACGGTCGACGACTTCGACCGCGCCGATGGCTCGGCCCGGGCCTATGTTCGCGGGATCGATTATCACGGCGACCGCTTCCTGGTGGTCGAGAGCGTTCGTCTCAGTGAGCTCAATGCCGGTTCGATCGAGATCGCCACGCTGCTGACGATGATCGGCCTCGGTGCACTCGTCGTTATGGCGATTGCTACCGGCCTGATCACCAAGCTCCTGTTCTCGCCGCTCGCCCGTCTTGCCGGCAACACCCGCGACGTCGCCGACGGCAAGCTCGATACCGAGATCGGCAGCCAGAACCGCCACGACGAAATCGGCACGATGGCCAAGGCTCTTGCCCGTTTCAAGCAATCGCTGCTCGAAAGCCGCGAGCTCGAAGCCGCAAGTGCCGAGACCCGCACCCGTGCCGAGCGCGACCGCCAGGAAAACATGGCGCTGCGCGAAGCCGAGGCGAAGAGCCTTCAGGATGTCGTGCAGGCGCTGGACGAGGGCCTGCATCATCTGGCCAGCGGCAATCTCGCTTATCAGATCGAGACGCGCTTCCCGACCGAACTTGAGGGCCTGCGCGTCAACTTCAACGAGGCGCTGGCAACGCTGAGCGAAACGATGACGGCGATCGGCGGAAATTCGATGGCAGTTCGTTCAGGCTCGGAAGAGATGCGCAACGGCGCCGATGATCTGGCCGGCCGCACCGAGCGGCAGGCCGCCTCGATCACCGAGACCGCCAATGCGATCGACGCCATCACCCAGTCGGTCCGCATCCAGATCGAACGCGCCGAGCAGGCCGAGCGGATCGCCCGTGACGCCAAGAAGGAAACGGCCGGCTCGAGCGATATCATGCGCGAGACGATCGCGGCGATGGAGGCGATCCAATCGTCCTCGCGCCAGATCAACTCGATCATCTCTGTCATCGACGAAATCGCCTTCCAGACGAACCTGCTGGCACTGAATGCCGGTGTCGAGGCAGCGCGTGCCGGTGAATCCGGCAAGGGCTTTGCTGTCGTCGCGATGGAAGTCCGTGAACTGGCACAGCGCTCCTCGAGCGCCGCCAAGGAAATCGCCAGCTTGCTGCAGAAGTCGACACATGAGGTCGAAAGCGGCGTATCGCTCGTCGAGCGGGCGGGGGTTGCGCTGACCGGTATCGGCAGCCGTGTCGAGGCGATCAACGGCCAGATCCACGATATCATGGAATCGACCCGCGAAGAGGCCGATACGCTGCGCCAGATCAACAGCGCGGTCTCCGAACTGGATTCGATGACGCAGCAGAATGCGGCGATGGTCGAGGAAAGCACGGCAGCGATCCATCGTCTTGCCAGCGAGGCGCTGGAGATGGACCGCCAGCTCGGAAACTTCACGCTGCCGCAGGGCCATCACCACCAAAGCGCTGAAGTGCATGTGCTCCGGCACCGCCGCGCGTCTTAACGCCCTCAGAGGAGCAGGCGACTCCAGCCATCAGTTGGATCTGGAGTCGCTTGAAACAGCGGCCTCATCAGAGGCTCAGGTCCAAGCCGAGCTTCCTGCTGAGCAGGAAGGCGGCGAGCCCCACGCCGAGTACCGCCAGCGCGAAGACGGCGGCCATCATGCCGCCCGATCGCAGTAGCGCTCGCCTGTCGCTTTTCTCCGCACGGTCATAATGCCACTTGATGGCGAAGAACATCGCTATTCCTAAGGCAAGAACCTTGAATGTAACGAAGACTACAGGGACCCAATCCATACCAAACACTCTCATATGCATAAGCTGCGCTCCTTATGATCCCATCGCGGGCAAGCGCCTACTTCCGATTATGCAACGCAGATATGTAATAGTAGGTGGTGGTTATTTAGCCTGTACTGCTGGCTCAGGAATCACCGCCTAGGGCCTGCAATGACAACGACATGCGGAATGCCGGAATTTGGTTTCCACATCTGCGTTGATGGCAGGCGGCCGATCGGCCCTTTTTCTTCGCCGCAGGGTTTGGATGCGGCGCCGTTACCACCTACATAGCCGGTAGCCCCATCATACCGACGGCAGGTTTTCATGATTCCCTTTTCCATCCTCGATCTTTCGCCCGTTCCAGAGGGCACGACCGTCAGCCAATCTCTCGCGGGTTCCGCGCGGATGGCGCAGAAGGCGGAAGAGTATGGCTACAAGCGCTTCTGGCTTGCCGAGCATCACGGCATGCCGGGGATTGCCAGCGCGGCGACTGCCGTCGTCATCGGTCATGTCGGTGCGGCGACGAAGCGGATCCGCATCGGATCGGGCGGCATCATGCTGCCGAACCATTCGCCGCTTGTTATCGCCGAACAGTTCGGCACGCTCGCCGCACTCTTCCCCGGCCGCGTCGATCTCGGTCTCGGCCGCGCGCCGGGAACGGATATGCGCACCGCCCAGGCGCTGCGCCGCAACCTCGATGCCGGCGCACAGAGCTTCCCGCATGATGTCGTCGAACTGCAGCAGCTGCTCGGAGAGCCTGTCGAGAACCAGGCGATCCTAGCGGTGCCCGGCAACCGGACGCATGTGCCGATCTGGCTTCTGGGGTCCAGCCTCTACAGCGCCCAGCTCGCCGCCATGCTCGGCCTGCCCTATGCATTCGCCTCGCATTTCGCGCCGGATTCGCTGCTCGATGCCATCGATATCTACCGCAGCAAGTTCCAGCCCTCCGCCGTCCTCGATCAGCCCTATGTGATGGCCGGCGTGATGGGGTCGGTGGCGCCGACCGATGAAGAGGCCGAGTATCACTTCACTTCGGCGCAGCAGCAGTTCGTCAATCTCCGGCGCAATGTGCGCGGCCAGTTCCCGAAGCCTGTGAAGGATATGGAGAGCTTCTGGTCGCCGATGGAAAAGCTCAATGTCGAGCATACGCTGCGCTATGCCGTCGTCGGTTCGCCGCAGACGGCTGAAGCCAAGCTCAAGGAATTTCTGAAAGAGACGGAGGCCGACGAGCTGATCATCTCGATGCCGATTCACGATATCGAGGCGCGGCTGAGGTCGGTCGAGCTCTTCGCGGGGCTCGGCAGCTTTATGAGCGCCGCCGCCTAATCGGCGATTGTCTCGCCGGGATAGACGCCCCACAGGGCCGACTGCTCGACGAAGCCGGTGAGATTCTGGTGTGGCAGGCCGATGCTGCACCAGGCTCCGTCGCAGCGTCCGACATGGACGAGGACGCGGGCCATCAACGCCGCCGATACAGCTGCACTTTCCCGGGCTCCGGTGTGAAGTGCAGCGGGCTCTCTCAGCCAGGGGCCGATCACCGCGGTCCGGCGCGAAGAGAGCAGGGCGCGATGCATCCAGCCGGTGATGCCATCGCTATCGCGCACCTGACGCCAATTGTCGTATTCGGCGGTGATCTCCAGCGGCAGGCCTGATTTCACGTAGATCCACCTGGTCCCGTAATCCAGCGACGGGCCGATGCGCATGCGCGCGTTGGCCGATTTGAGCGAGACGAAACGGGGAACCGGCAGACCGGTTTCCCGACCTTTTGGTGCGCTTGTCTCAACCGGGACTGCCGATGCCTGGCTGGGCAGGCAGGCGGCAAACAGGCTGCAGAGGGCAAGCAGCCCCATCGTGCGGCGCAGAAGAGAAAACGGGCGCATGTCAGCTACAGCTGGTCACCTGTTTCAGCGCTGCTGTGATGCCATCGAGCGAATAGGTGTAGCTGGTATCCGTCCCCCGGCTGGAGGTCGCCTCGATCACCATCTCGCTGCCGCCGCGCATGGCGCGGATCATTTCCGGTTCACGCTCCTCATACTGCATCCAGGCGGCGTTCTCGCGGGTGAACATCCAGAATGTTTGGTCGCCGATGCGCACCTTCACGCGCGATCCCTGCTTCAACTCGTAGCCCATTCGTGCCTGTGGTTCGTATTTCGCCGAAGCGCCGGGGCCGACCATGAAGAAGTTCTTGCCGTGATCGACATTTGCAGGCGTCTGGGCGGTCGGTATGGTCAGCAGATAGCAGACCGTCTGGCCATCGGCCTTGTAGGAATAGACGCCCCAATCGTTGAAGCGCTTGACCATTGTGGGCTGTGCTTGCGCGGCGAAGGCGCAAAGCAGCGAAATGGAGAGAGTGAGAGCAAGTTTCTTCATGGCATTTTCCCCGCCGATGGTGTGAGAGACGCTGGCCTGAGACAGACCGGCTGGAGGCAGGGGCATTGAAGGGTTGCAGCGTTACCGCTTTCTTAAAATCAGGCTGCGGCTCACGGAGCTGTGAACCGCTTTGATCCAGATCATCGCGGATGTCAGAAGAAGGCAGCCACCGGCGCTGGGAAGATGCGCTTCAGGACCGCATCGACAGACAGCGATCCGGCGCCCGAGATCGCGAGCACAAACATGCCGCCGGCGATCGCAAAGTCCTTCTCGAAATGCAGCAGTTCGTTCTGGCTGGTGAAATCGGTGTGGAAGAGCAGGGCCGTCATCAGGCAGAAGATGCCGAGTGCAACAGCGCCCAGCCGTGTGGCCATGCCTGCCGCGACCGAGAAGCCGGCCGCAAGCTGTAGCAGGATGACGCCGATAGCGACCGGCAGTTCGAGACCCAGCCTTTCGAAGGCCGCTGCCGTGGCGTTGAAGTTCAGCGCCAACGTTGCGCCTTCATGCAGGAAGATGGCCGAGAGCAGCAGACGTCCGGCGAGAAGTGCTGCATTGCTGCCGGCGGATCGGATAGCGGAATGTTCCATGATCATCTCCAATGGGTGAGCAGGGCGAGCGGCATCTGCCGCCCGCCCCGGGGCAATCACCGTCAGTTGCCGCCCCGTGCGGCGATCGCCTCTTGTAGGTCTTCCAGCTCCTCGCAGCCTGCGGGGCACAGCTGCTTCAGCGAAGCGAGCTGCTCGTTCGCCTTGTCGGGCTTGCCGGTCTGCAGATAGAGCTCGCCAAGATATTCGTGCGCCGCCTTGTGATCGGGCTGCAATTCGAGAGCCTTGGTGTAGTAAGTCAGCGACGTGTCGTAGTCGCCGGTCATGCGCAGCGTGTAGCCGAGCAGGTTGTAGACATCGGCCTGCTGGTTATCCTCGGCGAGGCCGCGCAATTCCTCGAGTGCGCCCTGATAGTCCTTGGCAGCGATCTTGGCGCGGACGGAAGTGAGGTCCGGACCGTCGCCGGTTTCCATGTTGTCGACGGCAAAGGCGGGCATCGCCGTCAATGCCGAGATGGCCGAGCCGCCTGCCGACAACGCGCAGAAGCTGATGACGCCGAGAACGGCGTAGCGGGTGAATGATCTTTTCATGACGATAGTCTCCTCAGGCGTCAGGCCTGGCTGGTAGGCGTGAAGGCATAGGCATTTCCGTCCTTGACGAAGCTGCCGGAGCCGGGGAAGGGGAAGTGCGAGCCGCAGATGGCGATCTTGTCCGATATGACTCGATCGATCAGCTTGCGGCGGCTGGTGATGGCAAGAGGTCCGTCCTGATCGTAGCTGCCCTGCCATTCCGGGTGCGGCGCCAGCAGCGCCGGGACGTACATGATGTCGGCCGAAACCAGCAGCTGGCTTTTTCCGGAGTTGACCAGATAGGTCGAATGACCCGGCGTATGGCCTGGCGCCGAAATCAGCTCGATGCCGGGCGCCACCTGCGCACCGTCCTCGACCAGCTTCCAGTTCTTCCATTTCGGGAAGACTTCGGCGATGCGCTTTCCGGCAGGCTTGCGTCCCTCCGCGAGTTTCGAGAGGCGGCCGGGATCGGTCCACCAGTTGTATTCGGCCGAATGAACGATAAGTTCGGCATTCGGGAAGACAGGCGCATTGGTGCCCTTTTCCATCAGGCCCCAGACGTGGTCAGGGTGGAAATGCGAGATCATGACCGTGTCGATCTTGCGGTAGTCGATGCCGGCGGCCGCCATGTTGCCGGGCAGGTTAGTGGCATTGGCCTGCCACTGGCCCACGCCGGAGCCGGCATCCATCATGATCAGCTGTCCGCCGACCTTCAGGACGACCACCGTCAGCGGGATCGGCATGAAATCGGTCGGCAGATGCGCCTTGGCGAGCGCATCCTTGGTCTCGTCGACCGTGGCGTTCTTGATGAAGGCGGGATCGTGCGGCTTGCGCCAGATGCCGTCATAGATGGCCGTCACTTCGATATCGCCGACATTGTAGCGGTAGAAGCCGGTTGCCGGTTCGTCCGGCGATGCGGCGAAGGCCGGGGGCACGAATTCGAGTTTCGATGCGAGGCCGAATGCGGCTGCCGCGGCGGCCGAACCAAGCAGTGTACGGCGTGACATTTCAAACATTGGGATGCCTCCTCTGGCTTGTCCTGTGTCTCAGCGGAGACGGGATGGGTTCGACGCCGCCGCTGAAGAACTAGACCGGAGAGGCCTGCTGCTTATTCCGAGCCTACCGCAATTTTTCATGCAAGCCATTGAGAATGAACGGCTAATTTTTTCATCGTGCCAAGCGGCCAAAAAAACTCAATCGGCAGGGAATAAAACCGGGTGCTCGGCGATCTAGGCAATAAAGGGTCGCATTGCGCTGAAGGCGTCCCGAGGACTAGAGTCGGCTGCGCCGCAGCCGCAGAGGGTGTGATGACCGAAGCCTGTCTTGCTTTCCCCACATCGTTCGACGATCAGCTGGCCGCGGCTCTGCTGCGCTGGCGCCGCCGCTCGCGATCGTTTTCTCAGCTCGCAAGCTGTTTTCTCGCCGAGGCAGCGTCGGTCCTCGTCGGTTATATGGAAATGGCACAGGCGAGGGGCGGACGGCAGACCGCTGCCGCCTCCACGCAGCCCGATCACACATTGCGTTTCCAGCAGAACATCCTTCCGCACATGGATGCCGCCTACAATTTCGCGCGCTTTCTCAGCCGCGATCAGGACGCGGCGCAGGATATCGTCCAGGACGCCTTCCTGCGCGCCTATCGCAGTTTCGAGACCTATCGCGGCGGCGATTCAAGGGCGTGGATTTTTGCCATCGTCCGCAACTGTCATCTCGCCTGGCAGCAGCAGGGACGGCGGAAGGCACGTTTCGAAACGCCGCTGGATGCCGATGCCGGAGGCGACAGTCCGGTGCATGAGATCGCATCGGATGACGATACGGCGGAGACAGCGATGATCCGCGAAAGCGAGACGTCGCGCGTGCGCCATGTCATCGGCCTGCTTCCGGAGGCGATGCGGGAAATTCTGGTGCTGCGCGAACTCGAGGAGCTTTCCTACAAACAGATCGCCGAGGTCATCGATGTGCCTATAGGTACCGTGATGTCGCGCATCGCCCGGGCGCGGCGCGAATTTGGCGAGGCCTGGGATGCGTTCGAGAATGGCGGGGTGCGGGCATGAGCGAGGCGCCGAAGCAGGGCTGCGACCAGTGGGGGCCGGTGGTGCATGCCTTCATCGACGGCGAGCTGGATCTGGTGCGCGCGGCCGAGCTGGAAAGTCATCTGGCGGGGTGCCCGGATTGCCGGGCGGAGATCGAAAGGGTGCGCGGGGTGCGGCAACGGATCGGACAGGACGGCGTGCGCTTCAAGCTTCCGGACGAGGTCCGGTCGCAGGTTCTCGCCGCGCTGTCGCGCGAGCAGGCCATCTCCTCATCCGCTCTTCAGCCGCGCCAGAAGCCTGCTTCGCGGTGGGACCGTTTCTTTCGTTTCATTCGCGACTGGAGCTTCGTGCCGTCACTGGCGGCGCTGGCGGCGAGCGCAATGCTGTTCGTCAACGCGCCGGTGCCGGATCTCGGCATCGAGGACCAGCTGCTGGCGAGCCATGTCCATTCGATGCTCGCCGATCACCTCGTCGATGTGCAGACCTCGAACCAGCATACGGTAAAGCCCTGGTTCAACGGCCGCATCGATTTCTCACCGCCGGTCAACGATCTCGCCAAGGATGGTTTCCCGCTGGTCGGCGGCCGGGTCGATTATATCGGCGGTCGGGTGGTGGCAGCGCTCGTCTACCGGCGCAACGGCCATGTCATCAACCTGTTCATTTGGCCCCAGGCGAAAGGCGGGCAAGCGACGCGGGAGCATGACGGCTACAACATGACGGACTGGTCGTCCGATGGACTGGTCTTCTGGGCGGTCTCCGATGTCAGTGCTGGCGATCTCGCCGCCTTCCGCGACAGCTTCCTCCGGGCGGCGGCACCCTGATCCAACGAAAAAGGCGGGCATCAAGCCCGCCTTTGAAAACAGTTCCGGAAGAGGCGATCAGGCCGAAAGCTTGGCCATCACTTCTTCGGAGACTTCGAAGTTCGAATAGACGTTCTGGACGTCGTCATCGTCTTCGAGGTTGTCGATCATCTTCAGCAGCGATTGAGCCTTTTCCTCGTCCACCGGCACGTTGTTCTGGGCGCGCCAGACTGCCTTGACGGTTTCGGCTTCGCCGAGCGTCGCTTCGAGCGCCTTGGCGACTTCGCCGAGAGCTTCAAAAGCGCAGGTGATGTAGTGGCCTTCCTCGTCGGTCTCGACATCGTCGGCACCGGCTTCGATCGCGGCTTCCATCATCTTGTCGGCGTCGCCTGATGCGAGCTTGTAGGTGATTTCTCCGACGTGATCGAAGGAGAAGGATACCGAGCCGGTTTCGCCGAGTGCACCCCCGGCCTTGGTGAAGATCGAGCGCACATTCGAGGCGGTACGGTTGCGGTTGTCGGTTAGCGCCTCGACGATGACGGCGGTGCCGCCCGGGCCATAGCCTTCGTAGCGGATCTGCTCGTAGTTTTCGCCGTCGCTGCCGGCCGCCTTCTTGATGGCGCGGTCGATATTGTCCTTCGGCATGGACTGGGCCTTGGCGTTCTGGATGGCCAGGCGCAGGCTCGCGTTCATCGATGGGTCGGGCAGACCGGCCTTGGCGGCGACAGTGATTTCGCGCGCGAGCTTGGAGAACATTTTCGATCGCACGGCGTCCTGACGGCCCTTGCGATGCATGATGTTTTTAAACTGTGAATGGCCAGCCATGGCACCCCTGTTCACGTCTCATTATTCGGAATGGGCCGCCTTATAAGAGCGAAACGGGCCGTATTCAAGCGGAAAGCGCCTTTTCACGCAGGCGGTTGGCTTGTGCAGCGCGGGGGAACAAAGGCGGCAGACCTGACGTTTTGAACCGGAAACTGAAAACGGAAGGGAATGGCCATGGCAAGCTTCAGCGAAGCCCGCGAACATCCGGCGCAGCAGCTCTGGGATCAGGTGAACGGTATTCATGCCGGCATGCTCGGCGTCGACGGTGCCGACATGCATATGCAGCCCATGGCGCCGCATGCCGATCCGAAGACCAATACCATCTGGTTCTACACCAAATCGGACGCGGATATCGTTCGTGCCGTGAAACCGGGAACACGCGCGCATTTCTGTGTCGTCGGCAAGGATCACGACTATCACGCCTGCCTGGCGGGCAAGATCGAGCTTAAACCCGATCCGTCGAAGATCGAGGAATACTGGAACTCGGTGGTCGCCGCCTGGTATGAGAACGGCAAGAAGGACCCGAAGCTGACGATGCTCGCCATGCATGTCGATGATGCCGAAATCTGGGTCTCGACCGGCAGCAAGCTGAAATTCGGCTGGGAGATCGCCAAGGCCAATCTCGACGATGACAAGATGCCGGATGTGGGGATAAAGCGGCATCTGCAATTTGCTTGAGGTTGGATATTAGCCATCTTGAAGTTGTTCCGCGTGGCCCCCTCATCCGACCTTCGGGCACCTTCTCCCCCGAGGGGAGAAGGGAAAACCTGAGCCGCAGCGCCAACTTCCCTTTCCCCTTGGGGAGAGGGTAGGGTGAGGGGGCTACAGGCGCCAAGCACGCGCTACTGCACGTCCCGCATCACATAGATCTGCGGCTTTCTCGGCAGCGTCCGCAGCGATACCGTCAACGTGTTGTCCTGCGCCATCTGGATATCGAATTCCTTGCCGATCATCGACAGGAAGCGCTCCACCGGCGGTCCGCGGCGGTGCATCGGCAGGACGATGGAGGCGCGCAGGCGCTTGATCACCCGGCTCATGCTGTCCGGTCCCATCGTCAGCCCGCCATCGACGGGCACCATCACCACGTCGAGGCGGCCGATCTCCGTGTAATGCGCATCCGTCAGTTCGTAGTGCAGGTGCCCGAGGTGGCCGATGCAGAGGCCGGCGATCTCGAAGATGAAGATCGAGTTGCCATCCTGCTGCGATCCGCCGAGGCCGTAGCTGAAGCGGATGTCCGTCGTGACGTTGCGGATATAGGCGTCGCCGACGACGAGATCGACCTTGGCCTTTTCGCCGGGGATATCGCTCCAGCCGTGCAGCACGTGCTTGATCGCCGGATCCGGAGTGAGCGTGTAATGCGTCTGGTGCGCCTTGTTCATGGTCACGACGTCAGGCGTCACCGAGGGCTGGTAGATGCCGTTATAGTCGGTGGCGATGACGATGCCGCCGGGCGTGTCGATCTCGAAGGTGGAGTGGCCGAGAAAGGTGAAGGTGACGTCCTCGCCTTCCGATACCGCGGGGATGACGGGTGCGGTGGTCGAGAAGCTGGCGAACTGCGCCTTCGGAATGCCTTGGGCAATTGCCTGGCACTGGCTGACGTTCCTGCGCTGCTCCTGGGTGCTCGCGGCCTGTGGCAGGGCGAGGGAAACAACGCATGCGATAGCGAGGACAAGCAATTGCGGCTTCATGCCACCCCTCCGGCGCTTTCACGAAGCCGGGAGGATGCGGCAAGGCGCCGCAGGGGTCCAGATGCGGGGTGCTCACAAATGCGTGTTGGGGGTTGTCTGCATTTCCGTCGGTGGGTGCCGGCCCCCCTCTGCCCTGCCCGGCATCTCCCCCACGGGTGGGAGATTGGCTTGGCGCACCCGCTCGCCCCACCAAGATCGTCCTACGAGCCGCAGCCTTCATTTCAAAGCGGGGAGCTTGCCACTTGTGATCTCCCCATCTGTGGGGGAGATGCCCGGCAGGGCAGAGGGGGCCGCCACCCGCGAACGTCAAATGTTACCGCCAGAACTCCGGAATCGTCTCCGCCAGTCTCGGCCCCAGCCGCAGCGGTGCAATCTTCTCGGCCAGTCCCGTCGAATCCGAAATCTCGACGCCGACGCCGCAGATCGTCGCAGGCCCGGTCGCCGCCTCCATCCGCCCCTTCGGCATCTTGGAGATGAACCGGTTGAGTGGCTCCTCCTTGTCCATGCCGAGCGAGCTATCATAGTCGCCACACATTCCGGCGTCCGACATATAGGCGGTGCCGCCGTTCAGGATCTGGTGGTCGGCGGTCGGCACATGCGTGTGGGTGCCGACGACGAAGCTGGCGCGGCCGTCGACGAAATGGCCGAAGCACTGCTTCTCGCTGGTCGCCTCGGCATGGAAGTCGAAGATGATGGCGTCGGCCTGCTCCTTCAGAGGTGCAGCGGCGAGGATCGCCTCGGCCGACTTGAAGGGGTCGTCCAGCTCCGGATGCATGAAGACGCGGCCCATGATGTTGGCGACCAGCACGCGGGCGCCGTTGCGGGCATAGAACAGACCGGAGCCGCGGCCGGGCGTGCCCTGCGGATAATTGGCCGGGCGCAGGAACTGGTCGTGGCGGCCGGCAAAGGCGACGGCGTCCTTCTGGTCCCAGACGTGATTGCCTGTCGTCACGACATCGGCGCCGGCGTTGATCGTCTCGAGGAAGATGTCTTCGGTGATGCCGAAGCCGCCGGCAGCGTTTTCGCCGTTGACGATGACGAAGTCGAGTTTCAGGTCGGAGACCAGTCCGGGCAGGCGATCCCAAACCGCGGTGCGTCCCGTCTTGCCGACCATGTCACCCAGAAAAAGCAGTCGCATTCACTATCCAATCCACGAGGCAAAAAAGCGAAGGCCGCTTTCTGTCAGGATGGCATCCAGGCTTATGTCATGCGGCTCGTCGGGCACATGTGCCACTTCCTGGCAGTCGAATGCAATGCCGATGAGCTTCGGTTTGCGGCCTTTTTGCCGCAAAAGGCTAATGGCACGGTCATAATAGCCGGCGCCATAGCCGATCCGGTGGCCACGGGCGTCGAAGGCCGAGAGCGGTACCAGCATGATGTCGGGGTCGAGAACCGGCGCATCCGGCCCTGGGCCCGATGTGCCGAAGCCGGTCGGGATCAATGGCGCGCCGCGCACCAGCTCGCGAAACACGATCGTCTGCTTGTCGAGAATGGCGGGCACGCAAAGGCGGGCACCGCGGGCCTGAAACCGCGCCATCAGCGGCCGCAGATCGGCCTCCGAGCGGATCGGCAGGAAGCCTGAAATGACGGCGCCGGGATCGAAGGCGACGGCGTCGCCTGCGTGGTCGGCCATGGCAAGGGCCATGTCGATGCGCGCTTCTGGGGCGATCGCATCGCGAAGGGCGAGCCGTTCGGTTCGCAGATCCGCCTTGAGTTGCTTGAAATCGGTCAGCATGCCGCAAACCATAAACCGCTGACAGGCCAATGCAATGCGTGAAAGCGGCGTTCGCTTTGCCGATCGGCTAGATGACGATGCTCGAGGGAATGCCCGACGAACCGGTTGGAAGCGGCATGGCCTGCGTGTAGTCGCCGCCGGTCTTGCCGTTTCTCACTTCATCCATCGCCTTTTCAAGGATTTGACGGACCTCGCGCAGAAGCGACTGCAGCTTTTCCAGCGATAGGCGGTCTTCGTTCGACACGCCTGATGCCTGCTGCTCGCCATCGGCGGCCGTGTCCTGGTAGGCCTTGCGTGCCTGCGCGGTATCGACAGGCTCGGTTTCTCCGGCGGCCGGATCGGCGGGTGTTTCGCCCAAGGCGGAAGCTGCGGAAGCAGAACCGGCCGTTGTTCCGGCGGTGCCCGCTTCGGCGGAAGCAGCCGCAACAGCACCTGGCGTGACGCCCGCGCCAGCGATGGAAGAGGCAAATTGTGCGGCGGCCGAGGCAATCTTCTGTGACAGCTGTGCGGCGAGCCGCGCCGTGGCTTCGGGCGAGAGCCCGCCGCTCTTCAGCATCTCCACCTGCTGCTGCAGTTCCGCAAGTTTGCGCGCGGCGCGTTCCTTGGCGATATCGGACGACGATTTCTTGTCCTGCTGCAGGGTGGCGAGGGCCTGATCGGCGCGCTCGGCCAGGCGCACCTGCGGGTCGCTGCTCGGTGTTGCGGAGGCCGCAATCGACTGTTGTGGTGTGCTGCGCAGTATGTTCAGCGCATTCGACTGTGCGACCTGCATCATATCCCCCGATATCGTCAGGGATGGTTTCTGCAACTTCAGGCTTGCGCGGGCCTTGGCAGCAAACGCCGGGCGAGCGTCTTTTGTGTCTCGCAGTGATGCAGCGAGCCGGCCGGCGGATGCAGCCCTCTTTGCAATCCTCGCCGCATTGCCTCCGGCTTGCTCATCCACTATCGGGGGAGACGGAGAACGATAACGACTTGGCAGGCATGCCCATCTGGAGACGGCTATGGTGGATGAGAGTTTTTCGATTTCGGGCAAGCTGACGGACGAGGGCCACAAGCTGGTCCAGCGCGTCTATTATGAAGACACCGATTTCTCCGGCCTCGTCTATCACGCCCGCTACCTGCATTTCCTTGAGCGCGGACGCACCGATTACCTGCGTTGCCTCGGTGTCGAACAGCGCGAGCTCATCACCGCCGACGAGGAGGGACTGGTTTTCGTCGTCCACCGCATGGAGATTGACTTCAAGAGCCCGGCTCGGATGGACGATATCCTGACAATCGTGACGCGGACCGAAAGGGCGGGCGGCGCCAAGATGATTCTGTCGCAGGAAATCCGCCGCGGCGAAACGCCGCTGATCTCGGCAAAGGTCATCATCGCAGTCATCAACGCCAAGGGCCGGCCGCGCCGCCTGCCGGAGGGCTTGGCGAAGCAGATGCTGATTGCGGCTGACGCTTGAAAAGCACCGGCGGCGGGATTATTGTAGTCACCAGTAGTCACAATTGGCAGTCACCTAAATGACAACAGTAACTCTGCGCGATGCCAAAGCGACCTTTTCGGCTCTTGTCGACGAGGCGATGGACGGAGAATTCGTCACCATCACCCGGCATGGCAAACCGGTTGCGGTGATCGTGTCCATCGAGGCGGCGGAGGAAGCCAAGAGGCAGTTGCTGAAGCCGAAGCGGAACTTCGGCGAATATCTCATGTCCTTTCCGGGTGGTGTGGTTTTCGAACGCGATCCATCGCCAATGAGAGACATTGAGTTTTGAGCGGATATCTCATCGATACCAATGTGATATCGATGTTCGCGCCGGGAAGGCCTTCAGTACCTGACGTATTGAAGAATTGGATGATCGCCAACGGAGAAAGTGGTCTTTTCATATCCTCGATCACCATCGCTGAAATTCGCGGGGGCATCCGCAAGCTTGCCAGGAAAGGGAGCGCGTCGAAAGCAGCCGTTCTCGAGCAATGGCTGCAGGGTCTCATCGTCGAATTCGGCGATCGAATTCTCGCCGTTGACACTGGGGATGCACTTTCTGCCGGTGATTTGAGTGACGAGGCGGCGGGAAGGGGAATAAGCCCCGGCTTTGCCGATATTCTAATCGCTGCTTCCGCCCGCGCCAGAGAGTTGACCGTAGTGACGCTGAATATCAGGCATTTTGAGCATCTGGGCGTGGCTGTTCAGTTGCCACCGGGATAGGCAAACCGGCTCTTGCAAAAACATGACTTTCATGTGAAGGAATTGCCGCGCTGCAGGAAATGCGCGGTGCTCCGCCGCCGGACCAGCTCACCGGCTAGAAAAACCCAGCTGAATTAAAGCTTTCAGTCGCACTCTGACACTAACGATGTGTTAACCATAATGGTGTCTTACTCTGAATGTCAGAGTTTGTGCGGTGCACGCCTTCCTTTGACCAAATTTGACGGCAAGGAAGGCGGAAGAAAAGCTTCAAGCTTGACCAGGGCTTAGGGCGGCGGTCGCCAGACATTTCTTGCGAGATCACTTTTGTGCCGCCCGGTCAAGCACCGGGCGTTTGGATTCGGGGATTTTGGATCAATGGAACAAGCAGGATTGGCAGCAGCAACGGCCGACGTCAGCCTCTGGTCGCTGTTCATGCAGGCAGGCATCGTCGTCAAGCTCGTCATGCTCGGGCTTCTCGCGGCCTCCGTCTGGACGTGGGCGATCGTCATCGACAAGTATCTGGCCTATGGCCGTGCGCGGCGCCAGTTCGACAAGTTCGAACAGGTGTTCTGGTCAGGCCAGTCGCTGGAAGAACTCTACAGGACGCTCTCCGAGCGCAACAACACCGGCCTCGCGGCGATCTTCGTTGCGGCGATGCGCGAATGGAAGAAGTCCTTCGAGCGCGGTGCGCGCTCGCCGATCGGTCTGCAGATGCGTATCGACCGTGCCATGGACGTGACGCTGTCGCGTGAATCTGAAACACTTTCGTCCCGCCTGGGCTCGCTTGCGACGATCGGTTCGGCCGGTCCGTTCATCGGTCTCTTCGGTACGGTTGTCGGTATCATGACCTCGTTCCAGGCGATCGCCGGCTCGAAGTCGACCAACCTCGCGGTTGTGGCGCCGGGTATCGCCGAAGCGCTTCTTGCGACGGCTATCGGCCTCGTCGCCGCTATTCCGGCGGTTATCGCCTATAACAAGTTCTCCGCCGATGCCGGCAAGCTTTCGGCTCGCATGGAAGGCTTCGCGGATGAATTCTCCGCAATCCTTTCGCGCCAGATCGATGAAAAGCTGCAGCCGCGTCAGGCCGCGCAGTAACGGAACGGCGGGAGTACGACCATGGGTATGGCTGTTGGAGGTAATTCCGGGAGCGGTGGCGGACGCCGCCGCCGCGGTGGCCGGAACAAGAATGTAATTTCCGAAATCAACGTGACGCCGCTTGTCGACGTCATGCTGGTGTTGCTGATCATCTTCATGGTCGCTGCACCGATGATGACGGTCGGCGTGCCGATCGACCTGCCGGAAACGCAGGCCAAGGCGCTGAATTCCGAGACCCAGCCGATCACCATATCCGTCAAGAACGACGGTCAGGTGTACTTGCAGGAAACCACGATCCCGGCTGAAGAGATTGCCGCGAAGCTCGAGGCGATTGCGACGACGGGTTACAACGAACGTATCTTCGTGCGCGGCGACGCGACGGCGCCTTACGGCGTGATCGCTGATGTCATGGCGCGCATCCAGGGTGCGGGCTTCAAGAATATCGGCCTCGTCACGCAGCAGAAGAAGGACCAGTAGAAAGCAAGATGAAGACCAGCGTCGTCACATCTGCTGTTCTGCATGGACTGGTGCTCGCTGCAGCGCTGGTGACCATTGGCTCGCCCGAGCATTTCAAGGTTGATGATTTCGAAGCGATGCCAGTCGATCTGGTGCCGGTCGAATCGATCACCCAGATGCAGCAGGGTGACAAGAAGGCGCCGATGAAGGAAACGTCGGCGCCGAAGCCGACGACGCGGCCGCCGACCCCCGACCAGGGCGAGAATGTCGGCGACAACAAGGTTGATCTCAAGACACCGCCGGTGCCGAACGCCAAGCCGAGCAATACGGATGCGGCGGCTGCCAATTCGAGCGAGAAGCCGGCGCAGAAGATCGATCCTATCCCGAACGAAGTGAAGGAAATCAACAAGGAAGAGACCGAGGTCGAGCAGCCGAAGGAAGTCGCTTCCATTCCGCAGACCAAGCCTGACGTCGCGCCGACCCCGCCGAAGCCGGAGGAAAAGCCGGTCGAGGAAGCAAAGCCCGAAGAAGCGCCGAAGCCCGATGCCGAAGCGCTGCCGGACAAGGTCCCGACCCCGGTTGCCAAGCCACAGGTGAAGCCGCCTGAGGAAAAGCAGGCCGAGAAGCCGCCGGAAAAGCCTCAGGACCAGCCGAAGACCGCTGAAAAGCCGACCGACAACAAGAAAGACGATCAGAAGCGCGACGTGGCAAAGTCCGCATCGTCGATGAAGAGCGACTTCAACGCCGACGATATTTCTGCGCTCCTGAACAAGACCGACCCCTCGGCCGGTGGCACCAAGCGCTCGACACAGGAGGCCTCGCTCGGCACCAAAAAGGCGACGCAGGGTGCTTCGAAGCTGTCGATGAGTGAGATGGATGCGCTGAAGAGCGCAATCGCCGGCAACTGGAATGTCATTCCGGGCATGGAAGGCATGGGCGACGTGCGCATCAAGGTGCACATGAAGCTCGACGAAGATGGCAACATCATCGGCCAGCCCGAAGTCGAAGCGACCGGCGGCGACAACGATTCGACCCGCCGCGCGCTTGCCGGCGGTGCCTATCGCGCGATCATGAAGTCCGCGCCGTTCTCCACGCTTCCAAAAGATAAATACGATGCCTGGAACGAAGTCGTCGTGAACTTCGATCCCAGCGATCTAGGGATTTAAATGCTGAAAGGCCTCTGTCATATGAGAAAGTCTTCCCTTCTCCGCGCCTTGATGATGGTGGCGGGTCTCGTCACCGTCGGCGCCTTTACGACGCCCGCGAACGCGCTCGTCGAAATCAACATCAACAAGGGTAACGTTCAGCCGCTGCCGATCGCCGTCACCGACTTCTTGCAGGGCGACATGGGCGCGCAGGTTTCTCAGGTGATCGCCGCCGACCTGCAGCGCTCGGGTCTCTTCGCGCCCGTCAACAAGAACGCCTTCATCGAGAAGATCTCCAATCCCGATGCCGCTCCGCGCTTCGAGGACTGGAAGGTCATCAATGCACAGGCGCTGGTGACCGGCCGTGTGACGCAGGAGGCCGATGGCCGTCTGCGCGCCGAGTTCCGTCTCTGGGATACGTTTGCCGGCCAGCAGATGACCGGTCAGCAGTTCTACACGCAGCCGGAAAACTGGCGCCGCGTGGCCCACATCATCGCTGACGCGATCTACAAGCAGATCACCGGCGAAGAGGGCTATTTCGACACCCGCGTCGTCTTCGTTTCGGAATCCGGCACCAAGCAGCAGCGCAAGCGCCAGCTCGCCATCATGGACCAGGACGGCTTCAACGTTCGCACCCTGACCGACGGCAGCGACCTGGTTCTGACGCCGCGCTTCTCGCCGAACCGCCAGGAAGTCACCTACATGTCCTTCGCCAACCAGCAGCCGCGCGTCTATCTGCTGCAGCTGGAAACCGGACAGCGCGAAGTGGTCGGCAACTTCCCCGGCATGACCTTCTCGCCGCGCTTCTCGCCTGACGGCCAGAAGGTGGTGATGAGCCTTCAGCAGGAAGGCAACGCCAATATCTACACGATGGACCTGCGTTCGCGCACCACGACGCGCCTGACTTCGACGGCGGCGATCGACACGTCGCCGTCCTATGCACCGGATGGCGGCCGCATCGTCTTCGAAAGCGACCGTGGCGGCCACCAGCAGATTTATGTGATGAATGCCGATGGCTCCGGCCAGACGCGTATCTCCTTCGGCGACGGCAACTATTCGACGCCGGTCTGGTCTCCGCGTGGCGATCTGATCGCCTTCACCAAGCAGTCGGGCGGCAAGTTCTCGATCGGCGTGATGAAGCCTGACGGCTCTGGCGAGCGCATCCTGACGACGGGTTTCCATAACGAAGGCCCGACCTGGGCTCCGAACGGCCGCGTGCTGATGTTCTTCCGCCAGGCCGCCGGTGCCGGTGGTCCGCAGCTCTACTCGATCGACCTGACGGGCTACAACGAACAGCTCATCAAGACTCCGAACTACGCTTCCGACCCGGCATGGTCGCCGCTGCTGGAGTAGTGGACGGCCCGGAATACGCCTTCATGTCGCCGCAAAGTCCTGAAAATGGGCAATGTAGGGACAAATCAGTAAATCATTAACCATACTTCTTGAGCGCCGATTAACCTCGTACGGTTACAGTCCGGCAACCCTGATGAAGTCGCAAGGAGACCCGGCCATGAGCCGAATTCATACCCCGGCAATGAGCCGCATGCAGAGCCTCGCCCGCAACCCCGTCATGATCGCGCTCGTCGCTGGCCTCGCTCTCGCAGGCTGCGCCAACAAGAAGAACATGGCCAACAGCGCTGGCGATCTCGGCCTTGGCGCCGGTGCAGCAACGCCGGGTTCGGCTCAGGACTTCACCGTCAACGTCGGCGACCGCATCTTCTTCGACACCGACTCCACGTCGATCCGCGCGGACGCTGCCCAGACGCTCGACCGTCAGGCACAGTGGCTTGCCCGCTACCCGAACTACGCGATCACCGTCGAAGGCCACGCCGACGAACGCGGCACGCGCGAATACAACCTGGCTCTCGGTGCCCGCCGTGCGGCTGCCACCAAGGACTACCTCGCTTCGCGCGGCGTTCCGGCTCAGCGCCTGAAGACGATCTCCTACGGCAAGGAACGTCCGGTTGCTGTCTGCGACGATATTTCCTGCTGGTCGCAGAACCGCCGCGCCGTGACCGTTCTCGGTGGCGCAGGCATGTAATCTGCGGAAATCGCATTACATTTTGGAAAGGCGGTCCGTTCGCGGGCCGCCTTTTCTTTTTGAACACACTTTGGCCAGACTCCGTTGCTTTTTGAAAGCAATTGGCAAAATCTCCTGTTCGTGCCATCGGGGCGCGAAGAATCACTGGGACAGGACGATACCTATGAAGAAATATGTCGTGGCAGGGGTGCTCTGCCTCGCGGCTGTGACGGGGACCGAGCGAGCGGCGTATTCCGCCTCGTTTCTCGGTCTGAACCTTGGCGGCAAGCCGGTGCAGACGCAGGCGCAGCCTCCCGTCGTCAACGTGCAGAGCAGCGGCACGGAAATGCGGGTCCAGCAGCTGGAAGATCAGCTGCGCCAGCTGAACGGCCGCATCGAAGAGATGAGCTATCAGATCCTGCAGATGCAGGAATCGCTGCGCAAGACGCAGGAAGACAACGAGTTCCGTTTCCAGCAGCTTGAAAAGGGCGGCGGCGGCGCTGGCGGCGGTTCGACCGGCGGCACCACCAAGGGCACCAAAAAGAGCGAAGCCGACGTTCCCCCCGCATCGACGAACCAGGCGCAGGCCGGTTCTCAAGGGCAGGGCGGCGATGATGTTGCGACCATTATCGAAGCACCGCAGGGAGCCGAAACGGCTCCCTCCAACGACGTGCCGTCGAACAGCGGTCTCGGCCAGCCGCCGCAGCAGCTGGGTTCGATGGACTTCGACCAGAACGGCAATCCGATCGGCGGCACGGTCAATCCGGGCGCCGAGGTCGGCTCCGCGCCGCTGCCACCTCCGGGCTCCGGCGCTTCGCCGCAGCAGACGGCATCGCTCGGCAGCGAGGCCGACCAGTACAAAGCTGCCTACGGCCATGTTCTCTCAGGCGACTACGGCACGGCGGAGCAGGAATTCACCCAGTACATCGCCCAGTATCCGGGCAGCGCCCGGGCGGCGGATGCGAATTTCTGGCTGGGCGAAGCCCTCTATTCGCAGGGCAAGTTCAATGAAGCAGCCAAGACCTTCCTGAACGCGCATCAGAAATACGGCTCGTCTGAGAAGGCGCCGGAAATGCTGCTTAAGCTCGGCATGTCGCTGGCAGCGCTCGACAACACCGATACGGCCTGCGCCACGCTCAAGGAAGTCTCGAAGCGCTATCCGAAGGCATCGCGCGCCGTCATAAGCAAGGTCGCGAGCGAACAGAAGCGTCTCGCCTGCTAAGGGTTTCCGGTTTGTCTCCGGAAGCCATCCTGCCGCCCGAGGCTGCGGTCAGCCGCTTTCTCCGATCGCTTGCCGAACCCACGCGCATTCTCGTCGCGATTTCAGGGGGCAGCGATTCCACCGGCCTTCTCGTCGCGCTCAATGAAGCCATCAAATTCCAATCGAAATTCTCGCTCTGCGCCGCCACCGTCGATCACGATCTGCGTGCTGGCTCTGCGGATGAAGCGCGCGCTGCCGCTGCTCTCTGCCATTCGCTTTCCATAGATCACCTGATCTGCCGCTGGACAGGTCCGAAGCCGAAGACCGGCATCATGACCGCTGCGCGCGAGGCCCGCTATCAGTTGCTCGCCGGTGCCGCCCGGGAATTCGGCGCAAATCTTGTTGTCACCGCCCACACGCTCGACGATCAGATCGAAACGCTGGCGATGCGCGCCGGCCGTGGCGCCACGTCCGCAGCCGAGACCGGGATTGCCGACGCCATGCTGTTCGATCGCAGCATCTGGATCGCCCGGCCGCTGCTGGCCTGCAGCCGTAGCGGCATTCGCGCGCTGCTCACCGCCAGCCATATCGGCTGGTCCGATGATCCGAGCAACGAGGACATGAAATATGAGCGCGTTCGAATGCGCGCAGCCCTCGCTGTGCAAAGCGCCGACCGCCTCGACATGCCTTCCATGGAAACGAGAGCGGCGCTTGCGGAAAGTGCTGCAGACTGGCTCGACCGGCATTTCTCTCTCGCCGACCCCGGCCTCGGGCGCGTTTCGCCACAAGGGATCGATGTTCGCGATCCGGCCTTCTGCTACGGGCTCGGGCGTCTGGCAGCGGTTTTCGGCGGACAGGCGTTTCCGCTCTCGTCTTCGTCGCTCGAACGGGTGCTGGCATTTCTCGGAACTGGCGAGCCGGGGAGGGTGACCGCTGGCCGCGTGGTCTTCGACAGACGGCGGGATGGTCTTTACCTGACGCGCGAAGACCGCGGCATCTTGCCACTCGCGCTTGCGCAGGGCGCCTCCGCCATATGGGACGGGCGGTTTGTGATCGCCAACCATTCCGGCTCGGAAATCCGTGTCGAAAAGCAGGGTGCCATGCCAGCGCAAAATGACGTTGACGATCGCCTACCGCGATCAGCCCTCAAGCGCGCAATGGCTGCGGCTCCGGCCGTGTTTGCGGGAGATGACGCAATCGTGTCCGGAGCATTTTCCGGGGACATGGAGGTCATCCCGTATTTTGCGCCATTCGACCGCTTTTTGACACGATTCGACTTCAAGTTCGCCCAACGCCTCGCGGCGGCTTTTGGAACACGCCCCTATCCAAGGCCACCTTTAGGTCTTATTGACGGAAAAACCATCTGACGGACCGGATCGCCTTGGCAATGACACGGCGCAACCCTATGTTAGAGTTCAAATAAGACGGCCGCCATGAGGCGGCTGTTCCAGTGCTGGGGAGTTCGATGAACCCTAACTTACGTAATTTCGCCTTGTGGGCGATCATAGCTCTGCTGCTGATCGCTCTTTTCAGCATGTTCCAGACGACGCCGGCACAGACCAGCTCGCGCGAAATCCCTTACTCGCAGTTCCTGCGTGAGGTTGATGCGGGCCGTGTGAAGGAAGTCGTGGTCACGGGCAACCGTGTCTCGGGCAGCTATGTTGAAAACGGCACCACCTTCCAGACCTATTCTCCTGTGATCGACGACAACCTGCTCGATCGCCTGCAGCAGAAGAACGTCCTGGTTTCGGCCCGCCCGGAGACCGACGGTTCTTCAGGCTTCCTGAGCTATCTCGGCACGCTGTTGCCGATGCTGCTGATCCTCGGCGTCTGGCTGTTCTTCATGCGGCAGATGCAGGGCGGTTCGCGCGGCGCGATGGGCTTCGGCAAATCCAAGGCCAAGCTCCTCACCGAAGCGCATGGCCGCGTGACGTTTGAAGACGTCGCCGGTGTCGATGAAGCCAAGCAGGACCTCGAAGAAATCGTCGAATTCCTGCGCGATCCGCAGAAGTTCCAGCGTCTCGGCGGCAAGATCCCGCGCGGCGTGCTGCTCGTCGGTCCTCCGGGTACCGGTAAGACGCTGCTGGCGCGCTCGGTTGCCGGCGAAGCCAACGTTCCGTTCTTCACGATCTCGGGTTCCGACTTCGTCGAAATGTTCGTCGGTGTCGGCGCAAGTCGCGTCCGTGACATGTTCGAACAGGCCAAGAAGAACGCGCCCTGCATCATCTTCATCGACGAAATCGACGCCGTCGGCCGCCATCGTGGCGCCGGTCTCGGCGGCGGTAACGATGAACGCGAGCAGACGCTGAACCAGCTCCTCGTCGAGATGGACGGCTTCGAAGCCAACGAAGGCATCATCCTGATCGCAGCGACCAACCGTCCTGACGTTCTCGACCCCGCACTTCTGCGTCCGGGCCGTTTCGACCGCCAGGTCGTGGTTCCCAACCCCGATATCGTCGGACGCGAGCGTATCCTCAAGGTTCACGCCCGTAACGTGCCGCTGGCACCGAACGTCGATCTCAAGGTTCTGGCCCGCGGTACGCCCGGTTTCTCCGGTGCCGATCTGATGAACCTCGTCAACGAAGCTGCCCTGATGGCCGCACGCCGCAACAAGCGCGTCGTCACCATGGCGGAGTTCGAAGACGCCAAGGACAAGATCATGATGGGTGCCGAGCGCCGCTCGTCCGCCATGACCGAAGCCGAGAAGAAGCTGACCGCCTATCATGAGGCCGGTCACGCCATCACCGCGCTCAAGGTTGCCGTGGCCGATCCGTTGCACAAGGCAACGATCATTCCGCGCGGCCGTGCTCTCGGCATGGTCATGCAGCTCCCCGAGGGCGACCGCTACTCGATGAGCTACAAGTGGATGGTGTCGCGCCTGACGATCATGATGGGCGGCCGTATCGCGGAAGAGCTGACCTTCGGCAAGGAGAACATCACCTCGGGTGCGTCCTCCGACATCGAGCAGGCCACAAAGCTTGCCCGCGCCATGGTCACCCAGTGGGGCTTCTCCGACGTGCTTGGCCAGGTCGCCTATGGCGAAAACCAGCAGGAGGTCTTCCTCGGCCATTCTGTTTCGCAGTCGAAGAACGTCTCGGAATCGACGGCCCAGAAGATCGACAGCGAAGTGCGCCGCCTGATCGAGGAAGCCTATGCCGAGGCACGTCAGATCCTGACGGACAATCACAACGAGTTCGTTGCGATTGCTGAAGGTCTGCTCGAGTACGAAACGCTGACCGGTGAAGAGATCAAGGCCCTGATCCGCGGCGAAAAGCCGGCGCGCGATCTCGGCGACGATTCACCGCCGAGCCGCGGTTCGGCTGTTCCGAAGGCGGGCGCACGCCCGGCATCGAAGGGCGATGAAACGGAAGGTGGCCTCGAGCCGCAGCCGCATTGACCGAAAGTACGAAAGCCTAAGCTTAAGAGAGGCCGGGTTTCCCCAGGAAATCCGGCCTTCTCGTATCGGTAACGCGATATAATCGGTTTTCGCGGTAATTGACGTGATGGCGCCTGCGTTTTGTGGCATGCCGCTATTATGAGCAGGCCGCGTTAGAGACATCGAACGAATTGATTCGTTCTTGCGGCCAGGATTTGCTTGGCACATGGCGCCGTCTGCTTGGCGCGCCGGAAGCATAGGGGTACATATGAAGAGACGTTACTTCGGCACGGACGGCATTCGCGGCCAGTCGAACATTTTCCCGATGACGCCGGATCTGGCGATGCGGGTCGGCATCGCGGTCGGTACCATCTTCCGCCGCGGCAATCACCGCCACCGCGTGGTCATCGGCAAGGACACACGCCTGTCCGGCTATATGCTCGAAAACGCGATGGTTGCGGGTTTTACTGCTGCCGGCGTCGATGCCTTCGTTCTCGGCCCGATCCCGACACCTGCTGTCGCCATGCTGACGCGCTCGCTGCGCGCGGATATTGGCGTGATGATCTCGGCGTCGCACAATCCTTACGAAGACAACGGCATCAAGCTTTTTGGCCCGGATGGTTACAAGCTTTCCGATGATATCGAGCAGCAGATCGAGGACCTTCTTGAAAGAGACCTGTCCAGTCAGCTCGCCAAGTCCGACGATATCGGCCGCGCCAAGCGCGTCGATGGCGTCCATGACCGCTATATCGAGCATGCCAAGCGCACACTGCCGCGCGACGTGACGCTTCAGGGCCTGAGGATCGCCATCGACTGCGCCAATGGCGCTGCATACAAGGTTGCGCCCGCCGCTCTCTGGGAGCTCGGGGCCGAGGTTGTCACCATCGGCAACGAGCCGAATGGCACCAACATCAACCTAAATTGCGGCTCGACCAGCCCGGTTGCCCTGCAGAAGAAGGTCGATGAAGTCCGGGCCGATATCGGCATCGCGCTCGATGGAGACGCAGACCGTGTGATCATCGTCGATGAGAACGGTGCCGTCGTCGATGGCGACCAGCTCATGGCTGTGATTGCCGAGAGCTGGGCCGAAAGCCAGCAGCTGCGCGGCAATGGCATTGTCGCAACCGTGATGTCGAACCTCGGCCTGGAACGCTTCCTTGAGGACAAGGGCATGACGCTGGCACGCACCAAGGTCGGCGACCGCTATGTGGTCGAACATATGCGCCAGAACAATTTCAACGTCGGCGGCGAACAATCCGGCCATATCGTCATGTCCGACTACGGCACGACCGGTGATGGCCTCGTGGCGGCGCTGCAGATCCTGGCTGCCGTCAAGCGGACCGGCAAGACCGTCAGCGAAATTTGCCGCCGCTTCGAGCCCGTGCCGCAGCTGCTGCGCAATGTGCGTATCTCCGGCGGCAAGCCGCTTGAAGATATCCAGGTGCAGAAGGCGATTGCCGATGCCGAAGCCGAGCTGTCGAAGAACGGCCGCCTCGTTATTCGCCCGTCGGGCACCGAGCCGCTGATCCGCGTCATGGCCGAGGGCGACGACCGCGCCCAGATCGAGCGCATTGTCAACGACCTGATCGGAACGATCTCGAACGTCCGCAGCGCGGCGTAAGATCCGCCCGATGTCTTGCATTGAACCGGCGCCACAAGCGCCGGTTTTTTATTGCCGCAAGAATTATGGTGTCCGCTCTATGAACAAACACGGTAAATATTCGTAGTTAAGCGGGTTTTAACGTTTCCCGTTCATTATCCAGACAAAGCGTATCAGATTGGCAGGCTCGCGCTCGGCCAATGTAACTTCTTTGGAGTGGATCATGAAAAAAGGCTTGGCCGGCATCTTCGCCGCACTGCTTATGACCTCGAATGCACTGGCGGCCGATCTCGCTCCGGTCGAGCCGGTTCCGGAAATGCCGCCTGAGGTGACTGTTACCGAAGCGACCGGCTGGTACCTGCGCGGCGATGTCGGTTATGGCTTCAACGATCTGCGCGGTGCCAAGTTCTATCAGGGCGGAAGCTCCGCTGACGAAGTGGACTTCACTACCTCGGACCTGCGGGACAGCTTCACCGTTGGCGGCGGTGTTGGTTATCAGGTCAACAGCTACCTGCGTACCGACTTGACGCTCGACTATCTCGGCAAGAGCGACTTCCACGGCTCGACGACCGGCGGCGGTTCTGCCTTCGGTGCCTGCCAGGTCACCTGCTCTTCGACCGATCTGTCTTCCTTGACGGCATGGACGCTGATGGCGAATGCCTATGTGGATCTTGGCACCTACGGCGTCTTCACGCCTTATGTCGGTGCCGGTATCGGTGGCTCCTACGTTAAGTGGAAAGATCTGCGCAACACGTCTTGCGACACCAGCGGCAGCGGTTTTGGTTGCGACGATACCGTCACGCATAACGGCAAGGGCGACTGGCGCTTCAGCTACGCTCTCATGGCCGGTGCATCGATCGACGTCACTTGCAACGTCAAGGCTGATGTCGGTTACCGCTTCCTGCATGTCGATGGCGGCAACATGTTCGGTTACGCTGAAAACGGCGGCCCGGGCCGCGACAAGGGCTTCAACGTCCACGAGGTCCGCGCCGGTGCACGCTACCTCTTCGGCGGTTGCGAGCAGCCCGTTGCCTACGAGCCGCAGCCGGAAATTCCGCTGCAGCAGCCTGTCTACAAGTAATCCGATTTCTATGGATCTTGCGAAAGCCGCCTTCGGGCGGCTTTTTGCGTTTGAGGCCTCGCGTCGTACCTGCGTCAAAAAATCCTCAGTGTGCGACACTTCTTCGTTGACCATGACGGGCGAGGTCTGTATCTACGGCGGCGGGACACCTCTCCCCAACGAGAGGCTAATTACCTGGAAGGGTATACATATGGCCGCTGCCACCGCAAAGCCGGACGTCCGTCCGAATAACACTCATTTTTCTTCTGGTCCTTGCTCGAAGCGCCCCGGTTGGTCGCTCGAAGCTCTCTCCGACGCGCCGCTTGGCCGTTCGCACCGCGCGAAAGTCGGGAAGACGAAGCTGAAGCAGGCGATCGATCTCACCCGTGAAATTCTGGAAGTGCCGGCGGATTACCGCATCGGCATCGTTCCTGCCTCCGATACCGGCGCCGTCGAAATGGCGCTCTGGTCGCTGCTCGGCGAGCGCGGCGTCGACATGGTCGCCTGGGAAAGCTTTGGCGCCGGTTGGGTCACCGATGTCGTCAAGCAGCTGAAGCTGAACGACGTCCGCAAGATCGAAGCCGATTACGGCGAGCTGCCTGACCTCTCGACCATCGATTTCGACCGCGACGTCGTCTTCACCTGGAACGGCACCACCTCGGGTGTCCGCGTTCCCAATGCCGATTTCATCCCGGCTGACCGCAAGGGCCTGACGATCTGCGACGCGACGTCCTCTGCCTTTGCGCAGGACATGGACTTCGCCAAGCTCGATGTCGTGACCTTCTCCTGGCAGAAGGTTCTCGGCGGCGAGGGCGCACATGGCGTCATCATCCTGTCGCCGCGCGCTGTCGAACGCCTGACGACCTATGCACCGGCCTGGCCGCTGCCGAAGATCTTCCGCATGACCTCGGGCGGCAAGCTGATCGAGGGCATCTTCACCGGCGAAACCATCAACACGCCGTCGATGCTTTGCGTCGAGGACTATATCGATGCGCTGCTCTGGGCCCAGAAGCTCGGTGGCCTGAAGGCGCTGATGGCGCGCGCCGATGCCAATACCAAGGTCATCGCCGACTTCATCGCCGCCAATGACTGGATCGCCAACCTCGCGGTCAAGGCCGAAACGGCTTCCAACACCTCCATCTGCCTGAAGATCGTCGACAAGGATGTCACCGCTCTCGATGCCGATGGCCAGGCAAATTTCGCCAAGGGTCTCGTCGCTCTCCTCGAGAAGGAAGGCGTTGCCTATGACATCGGCGCTTACCGCGACGCCCCGTCGGGCCTGCGCATCTGGGCCGGTGCCACCATCGAAGCTTCCGACATGCAGAAGCTGATGCCGTGGCTCTCCTGGGCGTTCGAAACGCAGAAGGTCACGCTTTCCCAGGCTGCTGCCTGAGTTGATCGCATAAGGCTCCGCCGGAATGGCGGAGCCCAGCATCCCTGATTTCATCCATCGCTGAACACTTTTGAAGGAAGCCCACAATGGCACCTCGCGTTCTCGTATCCGACGAACTGTCGGAAACCGCCGTCCAGATTTTCCGCGACCGCGGCGTCGAAGTCGATTTCCAGCCGCAGCTCGGCAAGGACAAGGACAAGCTCGCCGAGATCATCGGCAACTATGATGGTCTCGCCATCCGCTCGGCCACCAAAGCCACCGAGAAGCTGATCGCTTCGGCGACCAATCTCAAGGTCATCGGCCGCGCCGGTATCGGCGTCGACAATGTCGATATTCCGGCTGCCTCGCGCCGCGGCATCATCGTCATGAACACGCCTTTCGGCAACTCGATCACCACGGCCGAACACGCCATTGCGCTGATGTTTGCCGTTGCCCGCCAGCTGCCGCAGGCCGATGCCTCGACGCAAGCCGGCAAATGGGAAAAGTCGAAGTTCATGGGTGTCGAAATCACCGGCAAGACGCTCGGCGTCATCGGCGCCGGCAATATCGGCGGCATCGTCTGCAAGAAGGCGATCGGCCTCGGCATGCATGTCTTGGCTTACGACCCCTTCCTGTCGGCCGAACGCGCCCAGGAAATGGGCGTTACCAAGGTCGAGCTCGACGAGCTGCTCGCCCAGGCCGACTTCATCACCCTGCATGTGCCGATGACCGACAAGACCCGCGGCATTCTCGGCAAGGACAACCTTGCCAAGACCAAGCCCGGCGTTCGTATCATCAACTGCGCCCGCGGTGGTCTGGTCGATGAAGCTGCACTGGCGGAAGCTATCAAGTCCGGCCATGTCGCCGGCGCTGGCTTCGACGTTTTCGAAGTCGAACCTGCCAAGGAAAGCCCGCTCTTCGGCCTGCCGAACGTTGTCTGCACGCCGCATCTGGGCGCATCGACCACGGAAGCCCAGGAAAACGTTGCTCTGCAGGTTGCCGAGCAGATGTCGGATTACCTCGTCAAGGGTGCGGTTTCCAACGCCATCAACATGCCGTCGATCACCGCCGAGGAAGCACCGCTTCTGAAGCCGTTCATCAAGCTGGCTGATGTTCTCGGCGCCTTCGTCGGTCAGGTCACCGACGAGCCGATCAAGGAAATCGAGATCCTCTATGACGGCGTCACCGCCGGCATGAACACCCGTGCGCTGACCTCGGCAACGCTCGCCGGTCTGATCCGCAGCCAGGTGGCGGACGTCAACATGGTTTCGGCGCCTGTTATGATCAAGGAAAAGGGCATCGTCCTCTCCGAGGTCAAGCGCGACAAGACCGGTGTCTACGACGGCTACATCAAGCTGACGGTCAAGACCGACACCATGACGCGTTCGATCGCCGGTACGGTGTTCTCGGACGGCAAGCCGCGCTTCATCCAGATCAAGGGTATCAACCTTGACGCCGATGTCGGCTCGCACATGGTCTATATCACCAACACCGACGTCCCCGGCATGATCGGCTTCATCGGCACGACGCTCGGCTCGGCCGGCGTCAATATCGCCAACTTCCAGCTCGGCCGTGACAAGCAGGGCGGCGATGCGATCGCGCTGCTCTATGTCGATGGGCCGCTGAACGACGAAGTTCTTGCCAAGCTGACCGCCAATGCAGCGATCCGCCAGGCCAAGCCGCTGGTCTTCGCCGTCGATTGATTTTCCTCCCAGGAAGACAAGAAAAGCCCGGCGCGGGAAACTGCGCCGGGCTTTTCCGTGTGCAGCGATCAGGCGCTGATGCTGCCTGCGTCGGGCACGCGGCCTTGCGGCGTCAACCCGTCGACCGCCTGCGGCAGGGTCTTGGAGAGGCGGGCGAGAAGGTCGTCCTTGTCGAGGCCGGTCGCCTTGGCGAGCTCGTCGAGAATATCGGGGCCGAGGGCCTGGGAGAGCTGGCCGTTGTCGATCGGCTTGTTCTCGCCAGAGGAAACCCAGGAATTCGCCGTATCGCCGAAGCCGTTCTGCTGGAAGTGATCGAGCAGGCCGCCAAGGCCGCCGCTCAATATGCCGCCGGCCGAGCCGCCTTTCAGCAGGTCGCCAAGGCCGCCTGCACCGGCAAGGCCGCCGAGAAGGCCACCCAAACCGCCGAGGCCGCCGGTTTGTGTCGCGCCGCCGCCATCTTGCCCGCCGCCGAGAATGCCACCAAGGAGACCGCCCAGGCCTCCACCATCCGCTTGCGGCGCGGCTCCGCCAGGCTGGTTGCCTGAGGCTTGCGGCTGCGCGCCGCCGGTCAGTTCGCGAAGCGTGGCTGCAATCTTGTCGCGGTTCTGGTAGCCCGCAACGGCCAATATGCCCAGCAATGCCGTAAGATTCCTGCGATCCATGGTGTCCTCCCGCTGAAATCGCCAGGGCGCAATCCGCCCGGATGCCTCAATGCACGAGACGGCAAAATGTTCCGCAGCGCCGCTGCTTTCATCCGCGCGGCTTGAGCAGGCGAAGCGCGTTCATCGTCACGAGCACCGTTGCGCCGGTATCGGCCAGGATTGCAGGCCACAAACCGGTGACGCCAATGATCGTCGTGACCAGGAAAACCGCCTTGAGACCGAGCGCGATGGTGATGTTCTGGAAGATGTTGCGCATCGTCCGCTGCGACAGTGCGATCATCTCCGCGACATCGCCGACGCGCCCGTGAAGGATCGCCGCATCCGCGGTTTCGAGCGCGACATCGGTTCCGCCACCCATCGCGATGCCGATATCGGCGGCGGCAAGCGCCGGGGCGTCGTTGATGCCGTCACCGACCTTGGCAACAGTGAAGCCCTCGCGCTTCAATTCGCCGACGATGCGCTGCTTGTCTTCAGGCATCAGTTCGGCGCGCACATCGATACCGAGCTGCTTGCCGATCGCCTGGGCGGTGCGGGCATTGTCGCCCGTCAGCATGACGATCTTGACGCCGCGGGCCTTGAGACCGTCGAGGCCGGCCCGCGCGTCGTCTCGCGCTTCGTCGCGCATGGCAACCAGACCGGCAATCGTATCATTGACGAGAAGGATCGAGACGGTCTTGCCGTCGTCGTTCAGTGTCTGGATCGCTTCGCCCTGCTGGTCGGTCAGCCGCTCGCGCACGGCGGCAGGGGAAAAGAGGTCGAGCTTCTCACCACCGGCACGGCCGCTCATTCCCTTGCCTGCAATAGCCGAGGCTTCAAGGGCAGGCGGGACCGGCAGCTTTTCGGCCGTCGCCCTGTTGAGGATTGCCAATGCCAGAGGGTGGCTCGAATTGCGCTCGAGCACGGCAGCGCGCGACAGGATCTGCGCCTGGGTCAACGTGCCGAAGGAGACGATGTCGGTAACCTTCGGTTTGCCTTCGGTCAGCGTGCCGGTCTTGTCCAGCGCCACGGCGTTGATCTTGCCGAGGCCTTCCAGCACGGCACCACCCTTCAACAGCAGCCCGCGGCGCGCACCTGCCGAGAGCGAGGCGGCGATGGCGGCGGGCGTCGAGATCACCAGCGCGCATGGGCAGCCGATCAGCAGGATCGCCAGCCCCTTGTAGATCCATTCATCCCAGGCGCCGCCTGCGACAAGAGGCGGCAGGATGGCGACCAGTGCGGCAACTGCGACGACACCGGGCGTATAGTAGCGCGAGAAGCGGTCGATGAAACGCTCGGTTGGCGCCTTCGATTCCTGCGCTTCCTCGACGAGCTTGACGACGCGGGCAATGGTGTTGTCGGCCGATGCCGCGGTGACGCGGATGCGCAATGCGCCATCGCCATTCACCGTTCCGGCAAAGACGGTATCGTCAGGCGTCTTGCGAACTGGAACGCTCTCGCCTGTAACGGGCGCTTCGTCGATTGCGCTTTCTCCGGAGACGATGATGCCGTCGGCCGAGATCCGGTCGCCGGGGCGCACCAGAATGATGGCGCCGACGGCAAGCGTCTCGGCCGGGACTTCGCGGGTTGCGCCGTTTTCCTCAAGCAACGCGCTTTTCGGCACGAGCGCGGTCAGCGACTGGATGCTTGCCCGGGCTCTGCCCGCCGCAACGCCTTCCAGCAACTCGCCGACAAGGAAGAGGAAGACGACGGCTGCGGCTTCTTCCGCCGCATTGATGACGACGGCGCCGACGGCGGCGATGGTCATCAGCATCTCGATCGAAAACGGCGTGCCGGCCAGCGCCGCCATCACCGCCCGCCTTGCGATGGGTACAAGACCGATCAGCATCGCGACCATGAATGCGTAAGGCGCGATCGCCGGGACAAGGTGACCCGCCGCATAGGCTATGACGAAAGCCGCGCCAGACAGGATGGTGAGCCTTCCCTTGCTGCTTTTCCACCAGGGGCCGCTGGATGGCGTGTGATCATGACCATGCAGGCCGGGGATTTCGGGCTCATCATGCGAATGTCCGGCATGATCATGCTCGTGATTGTGGTCATGTCCGGAATGGTCGTGGTGGACAGCGGCCTTTTCGCGCCTCGCATCTTTGCCGCCCGCCGCCATCGGCACGACGGAATAGCCAAGGCCGGTGACGCGTTTCTCGATGGTGCCGAGATCGCTGCTGCCATCGTGGCGCACCGTCATCGTACCGGCAGTCACGGAGACAGAGACATCCTCGACGCCAGGCACGCGGCGCACCGCCGTGTCGATCTTTGCCGCGCAGGAGGCGCAGTCCATGCCGCCGACGCGGTATTTTGCCTGGGATGTTTCGGCCATGATCCGGTTCCTTGTCTTCTACCGGTTTTCTTCCTACATCCTCTAGTCACTAGAGGTGCAAGAGGCGATCATGAAAAAAATCACCATTGGAGATGCCGCGCGTCAGAGTGGCGTCAAGGTGCCGACGATCCGCTATTACGAAAGCATCGGATTGCTGGCTGCCCCAAGCCGTAGCGAGGGCAACCAGCGCTCGTATGAAGTGTCGGATATCCGGCGGCTGGCCATCGTGCGGCACGCGCGCGAGCTCGGTTTCGAGGTCGATGCCATCCGGGCGCTGCTGACGCTGCAGGACGATCCGCATCAATCCTGCGCATCCGCCGATGCCATCGCCAAGGCCCGTCTCATCGAGGTCGAGCAGCGTATCCGCAGCCTGACGGCGCTGAAGGCGGAGCTGGAGACCATGGTGGAGGGCTGCTGCCACGGGCGCGTCGATCAGTGCCGGGTCATCGAGATCCTGGCCGATCACGGCCAGTGCATGCACGATCATCATTGAACTTAAAACCGCCGTGGCCGTTTCTTCGACTGGACAATGGAGGAGCCAGTCATGACGAAGATGAGCCTTGCGGATATTTCCAAGAAGATGCGCGATATCGATGTCGCGATGCTATCGACCCATACCGACGGCGGCGCGATCGCCGGCCGGCCGATGAGCAACAACCAGGAGGTCGATTACGATGGCGACTCCTACTATTTCACATGGTCGGATTCGCGCATGGTCTCCGATATCGAGCGTAACCCGAAGGTCTCGCTGACATTCCAGGGGAAGCAGTTCTTCTCGATCGCCGTCGAGGGCAATGCCGAGGTCGTGCGCGACAAGAAGGCCTTTGAGGAACACTGGACCAAGGACCTCGACGACTGGTTCAAGGATGGTATCGACACCAAGGGCGTAGCGATGATCAAGGTCCATGCCGATCGCATCCATTACTGGAGTGGCGAAGAGGACGGCGAGGTCAAACTGAAGAACTAGGCCATGCGGCGCCGGTGGCAAAAGAATAGTCACCGGCGCGCTGACGGGAAGCACTTGCCGAGACTCTACAGAACGACGATGCCTAATCCGCGGGCTTTCGCCTAAAGTTTAGGCGCGCTATGATTCTGATTTTATTTAGCTTTTTCATTTATAAAGGCCGAGTTCCGTTTCAATGTCCGATAAGATTTATGGCCTCCACCACGACGAATCCAGATGATTTCCACGCCCCGAACGATGACTTCCGTTCGCTGTTCGAGACCCATCCGTCGCCGATGTGGGTCTACGATCCCGTCACCCTGCGGTTCCTGATCGTCAACGATGCGGCCCATGATCTCTACGGCTATTCCGCCGAGGCCTTCGCGCGGATGACGGTGCTCGATATCCGGCCCGCGACCGAGCGCGAGCGGATGGTCAGCGCCGTTCAGGGCCGGACCGATATCGAGCGGGCTGAGCGCTGGACGCATCTGAAGGCCAGCGGCGAGCCCTTCGAAGTGCTGACATACGGGCGCGAAGTGCGCTTCGACGGCGGCAATGCCATCCTTGCCATCGTTCAGGACCGAACCGAGGTCAACGCCGCCAGACGGCAGGTCACAGATGCCCGCTCACTGCTCGACAGCATCGTCGATAATCTGCCGGTCGGTGTCTTCGTCAAGGATATGGAAGACGACGGGCGCTATGTGCTGTTCAACCGCCAGAGCGCCACGATTGCCGAAATGCCCGGCCGCGAGATCGTCGGCAAGACCGATCGCGTGGTGTTTCGCGACAAGACCCGGTTTTTCCGCGAGCAGGACAAGCGGGTGCTGGAAGAAGACATCACGATCACCTTCGAGGAAGTCATTGCCAAGAAGGGTGGCGGCCACCGTCTGCTGAAGACGGTGAAGCGTGCGCTTCCAGCATCTGAGGGCCGTCAGCGCCGCTATCTTCTCGGCATCTCGCAGGACGTGACCGAGGAGCGCGCCTTCGAAGCGCGCCTTGCGCATCTTGCCATGCACGATGCCCTCACCGGGCTGCCGAACCGCGCGGCTTTTGCCGATCATATCGAGAGCCATGCCGCGGCAGCGACCGCGCAGACGCCGATCGCGCTGCTTTACCTCGATGTCGATCACTTCAAGCTGATCAATGACAGCAAGGGCCACGCGGCCGGCGATGCGCTGCTCTGCCAGGTGGCGCGGCGGCTGAAGATGCTGCTGGAGGAGGGGGATCTCGTGGCGCGCCTAGGCGGCGACGAGTTTGCGATCGTGCTGAAATCCGGCGATTGCGGCCGGACTGGGCGCTTTGCCGAGCAGCTGCTCGCCGTGCTCAGCGCGCCCTTCGATCTCGACGGCAGCAACGAGCATGTGACCTGCAGCATCGGCGTCGCCTTGGCGCCGGATCATGCCGGCGATGCCGACGTGCTGATGCGGCATGCCGATCTGGCGCTTTACGCCGCCAAGGAAAGCGGCCGGTCTACCTACCGCTTCTACGAAACGGAGATGCGCCTCGAAGTGGAGCGGCGCCATCAGCTCATCGCCGAATTGCGCGACGCCGTCGAGAAGGGGCAGTTCGAGCTTCACTACCAGCCGATCGTGCAGGCGGCGAGCGGCGAACTCGCCGGTTTCGAAGCACTGATCCGCTGGCATCACCCGAGCCGCGGGCTTGTGGCGCCGATGGAATTCATTCCGCTCGCAGAAGAAACCGGGCTGATCGTGCCGATCGGCGAATGGGTGCTGCGCGAAGCCTGCCGCGTTGCCGCCGGCTGGCCCGAACATCTGAAGATCGCCGTCAATCTTTCGGTCTGCCAGTTCCGCCACAACACGCTGCTCGCGACCGTCGTTTCGGCGCTCGGCGACAGCGGATTGCAGGCGCAGCGGCTGGAGATCGAAATCACCGAGTCCGTTTTCCTCGCCGATGTCGAACAGAGCCTGCCGCTGCTTCGAGCCCTGAAGGAGCTCGGCCTGCGCATCGCCATTGACGATTTCGGCACGGGCTATTCGTCTTTCAGCTATCTGAGGGCCTTTCCCTTCGACAAGATCAAGCTCGACCGCAGTTTCGTCGCCGGCATGGAGAGCGACCCCGGCAATCTGGCAATCATCCGCGCCGTTGCCGGCATCGGCTCGGGGTTCAATGCGGTAACGCTTGCCGAAGGGATAGAGACGGAAGAGCAGCTGCAGAGGCTACGGCGGGAAGGCTTTGCGGAAGTGCAGGGTTATCTGCTCGGCAAGCCGATGCCGCAGGCCGACGCCGAGCGGATGATCGAAGGCGATGTGCCGTTAAGGCGCGCCCGCTACCGTTGAGATCATCGCGTCGAAGGCGTCTTAGCTCTATCCAGGGCGATCTTCTCAAAAGCTTTCGCCGCGTTCGAGTTATAGCGATCAGGGTTGCGGATCAGGAAGTAGGGTCGTGGAAGGGGCGCTATAGTTGTCTGTACCGCGCGTCCCGACAGTATCGAGGTTTCGGCGGCACTTTTCGATATCAACGTGGCTCCTAATCCCTGCTCGACCGCGCCTACCACGGCCGAGTTGTCGGGTAGCTCCATCACCACGTCGATGGATGCTGCCGGTGTAGCGTGAAGTTCCAGAAGGCTCTTGAAGGCGAATCTGGTTCCGGAGCCCAACTCCCTCAGCACCCAGGACGTTTCACTCAGATTGTCGATAGGACGGGTTCTCGAGGCCCATGGATGATCCGGCGAGACGATCACTACCATTTCATCCTCGTCCAGCTGCATCGCCGCAACATCGGGGTCGTCGGTCGGCCATTCGATGAGTCCGATCTCCGCAACGCCCGCCTTCACGGCAGCGGTCACTTCACTGGTGTTGCCCATGCTCGTGCGGAGCTTGATGCCCGGATATTGCCGCCGGAAGGCCGCCAGGCGCTTGGGCAGCCAGTGTGAAACGATGGTGTTGCTTGCCATGATCGACAGGTCGCCAACTTGAAGGTTGCCGAGGTCGATGAGCGCGGCTTCAGCCGCCGCCGCACTTGCCAGCACCTTCAATGCTTCCGGCAGAAAGTTTCGCCCGGCCTGGTTCAGCACGATCGATCGTCCAACTCGATCGAAGAGCTCGATGTCGTAACGGGTCTCGAGGGCTTTTATGGCTGCGCTGACGGCCGATTGGCTGAGGTTGAGTTTCTCGGCGCCCCTGGTGATGTGCTCGACGGACGCTACCGCCGCGAAAATTCGAAGCTGATCAAGGGTCATGTCAATCCTTGTGCCGATGCGCAGAGGTAGGGTGCCTGCAGTCCGACTATCACGGTAGACAGGGATTTTCTAGCGATCGCCGCCGTCAGGCTGATCCTTCCAATGCGCGAAACGCCGGCAGCGGTACTACGAGCATCTGATCGCCATGAATAAAAAGTTCCACCGGGAGGGCAATCCCGAGATTGTCATCAAGCCGATTGACGACAATCTTGAGGACGAGAACCTGATGGAGATGGTCAACGCGGGACTGCTGCCATCGACGATCGTCGAAAGGCCGGGATCAATCGGCATCCTGCCGGAACCGGCATCGGCTGTCCGTATGGCAGTTGGCCTTGGGTCCAATAGAAGCGCACTTTGAAACGTGGCAGAGTCGGCACACGCAGGTATTCGAATTCACCGGCGAAGCGCGAGGCGAACCATGAATGTAAGGTCGGCAGATATCGTCCAGCCAGCACAGGAAGGCGCTCCCGCCGGCATGGTCTTCGTGCCCGGTTCGACCTACGTCATGGGTTCCGATAACCACTATCCCGAAGAGGCTCCAGCGCATCCGGTGACGGTCGATGGCTTTTGGCTCGACGAGGCTCCCGTCACCAACCGGCAGTTCCTGACTTTCGTCAATTCGACAGGGCACATTACATTTGCCGAGAAACGGCCACTCGCCGAAGATTATCCGGGCGCCGATCCGGCCAACCTCAGGGCGGGGTCGCTGGTCTTTACGCCGCCCGATCACCCGGTTCAGAGCCGGGACATCAGGCAATGGTGGGTGTTCACGTTCGGAGCAAACTGGCGCCATCCCCTCGGCCGCAAAAGCAGCATCGGCACGATTCTCGATCATCCGGTGGTTCATATCGCCTATAGCGACGCACTGGCATTCGCACGCTGGGCTGGCAAGGAGTTGCCGACGGAGGCGGAATGGGAACTGGCCGCGCGCGGCGGGCTCGACGGTGCGGAATTCGCCTGGGGCGATGAACTCGCGCCCGGTGGCGTTCACATGGCCAATACCTGGCAAGGCATGTTCCCCCACGAGAACCTCGAAGAGGACGGGTTCGCCCGGACGTCGCCGATCAAGACCTATCCCGCCAACGGCTACGGGATCTACGACATGATTGGAAATGTATGGGAATGGACGGTCGATTTCTGGACGACACAGCATCCACAGCCAGCCGCCAAGCCGTGCTGCATTCCCAGAAACCCGCGGGGCACGGATGCCGGCGGCAGCATCGATCCCCGTCAGGCAGAGCTGCATATTCCCCGACGCGTTCTCAAGGGCGGCTCTCATCTCTGCGCACCGAGCTACTGCCGCCGTTACAGGCCGGCCGCTCGCCACGCGCAGGAGATCGATACAACGACCAGCCATGTCGGCTTCCGTTGCGTGCGGCGGACGGGGCAGAACGGCTGAGATAGCAGGCACGCTTACGGCGATGTTTACGCTAACATTTACCGTAACGTACTTGTGGCCCCGGATGCTGATGCAATGGTCCTTGCATGGTGGGATCACTGGTCTTCGACGGCCCTCAAACGATGTTTGCAAGATTTCGTTCGCGGCAGGTTGCCGCGGCTATCCTGCTTTTCGGCTTCCATTTTACCGGCCCTTCCCTGGCTGAGCAGGCGCCGGCGCCCGTCAAGCGTATCCTCATCCTCTACGAGAACCAGGCTACACTTCCTGCCGTCGTCCAGGTTGCCGCCGGATTGCGGGAAAGTATGCTCGCCAACATGCCGATCGGCATCGAGGTCTATAGTGAGTATCTTGATACGGACCGGTTCCCCGACCCGGCAAACATCACTCGCATCGCGGACTATCTTGCAAGCAAATACGCAGCGACGAAGTTTGATGTGGTGATCGCCGGCGGGCCGGGCGCGCTGCAGTTCGCACTCGACCATCGCGCCACCATCGGCAACAATGCGCCCATCGTATTTGGTGCCGTCAGCGACGTGTCGCTCCGAACCCGGACGTTGCCTGTGGATGTGAAAGGCGTGGTCAGCCATTTCGACGTCCGCAAGACCATAGATCTTGCGCTGACACTTCAGCCCGATGCCAAGGAGATCGTCGTCATGACCGGCTCGTCCGGCTTCGACAAGAACTGGCAGGCGACGGCCAGGGAGACGCTGACCGACAGCTACAAAGGGGTACCCGTCAATTACCGAAGCGGTCTGACGATCGATGGCTTCAAGGCTACCGCTGGCAGTCTCCCCCGAGACGCCATCCTGATGGTCCTGAACATTTTCGAGGATGCCGATGGCCGCAAGTTCTATCCCCGCGATGCGACACAGGCGATAGCCTCGGTTTCCAAGGCTCCCGCATACAGCGTCTACAGCTCCCATTTCGGCGCGGGTGTTGTGGCGGGATATGTCGGGACATTCGAGGATATCGGTAAGGAAATGGGAGCGACCGCAGCCAGGCTCGTTGCCGGCGACATGTCCGGACCGCAAACACATCTTGTCAAGGACGGACCGCTGGTCGACTGGGAACGGATCAAGCACTGGGGGATCGATCCGAAGCTGATACCCGGCGATGCCCAGATCCTCAATTACGAGATGTCGCCCTGGGAAAAGTATCAGGTCGAAATCCTGACGATGCTCGCGGTGATCCTTCTCCAGGCTGCCACCATCGCCGCGCTCTTCCTCCAGCGGCGGCGCCAGCTTCGGCTTCAGGCAGAGCTCAATCTGGAACGGCTGGAGCTCGCATATCTTTCCCGGACCTCGCAGCTCGGCGAATTGTCGGGCGCGCTTGCTCATGAACTCAATCAACCCCTGACGTCGATCCTCTCCAATGCGGAGTCCGGTGCCCGTCTTCTGGAGAATGAGCCGATCGATATCGGCGAGCTTCGCGACATTCTGAACGACATCGTCTTGGACAACCGGCGCGCGGCAACCGTTATCACCCAGCTGCGACGGTTGATGATCAGGGGCGAAACGACCCTGGAGCGAATGGACTTGAACTACGCGGTGACGACCACGCTGGCACTGGCGCGCAGCGAACTGCTTGCGCGTCAAACCCAGGTCGACTTGCTGCAGGATATGCCGGATGTGCCGATTTGCGGGAACTTGCCGCAGCTTCAACAGGTTCTGCTCAACCTTTTTCTCAATGCCACGGACGCGATGGCGCATCTGCCGCCAGCGCAGCGTGAGATTGCAATTCAGACCAAGAAGCGCGATGATGGCACGTGCGAGTTGACCGTGACAGATCACGGTATAGGCATTGCCTCCGGCCGTCATGGCGAGATCTTCAAGCCTTTTGTCAGCACCAAGAAGTCGAGCCTCGGGCTCGGGCTGGCTATCTGCAGATCGATCGTACAGGCCCACGGGGGGACCCTGCAGTTCGATGAGAACTTCGAAAAGGGCGCGCGGGCGGTACTCGTCCTGCCGTCTGCATAGAGGGGAAAGCACGATGAGCGATACCGCAGCAGTGACCGTCTTTCTGATCGATGACGACGAAGCGGTCCTTAAGGCCCTGAAGCGTCTTTTGGGCGCGTTCGGGCATCACGTCGAGGCGCATACCAGCGCCGAAGCGTTTCTCAAGCAGCACGATCCAGAGGTCCCGGGATGCGCGATCGTCGATCTCGGCCTGCCCGGCATGGACGGGTTGGCGGTGCAGGAGCTTCTTCTGGCGGAAAGCGTGGAGCGGCCCATCATCTTCCTGACCGGGCAGGCGGATATCCCCGCCACGGTCCGGGCGATGAAGGCGGGCGCGATCGATTTCCTGACCAAGCCGGTGAATGCGGCGTCGCTGATGGCGGCCGTCGCCACGGCAATCGAGCGCGATGCCGGCGCGCGGCAAGCCGGGGAGGAGCGGCGGCAGATCGAACAGCGGATCGCCTCGCTGACCGCCCGCGAGCGCGAGGTCCTCACCTGTGTCGTTGCCGGGCGTTTGAACAAGCAGATTGCCGCAGAGCTCGGCACGGTCGAGAAGACGATCAAAGTTCATCGCGGCCGCATGATGGAAAAGATGGGCGTCCGCACGGTTGCCGATCTCGTGCGGATGTCGGCGGCAGCACACCATTGACGCGAAGTCTCTTCGGCCTGCGCGAGCTGATTGGTATTGGACTGAAGGCCAATTCCTGATAGCAGGCGCATGCTGTAAGACAGCGTCATGGAGAGCGCAAAACTCAGAGTGGCTATCGTGGACGACGACGAGGTCGTGCGCCGCGCCTTGCGCCGGATGATTGCCTCCCTGTCCTTCGATCCTGTCGAATTCTCGGCGGGCGAAACCTTCCTGACCGCTCTGCTGACGACGACGTTCTCCTGTGCGTTGATCGACATGCACATGCCCGGCCTGAACGGCATCGATATCGTCCTGCGGATGCGGCAGGACGGACATCTGGTTCCGGCGATCATCATTACCGGCGGCGATGTGCCGAAGATGCGCGAACGCTGTCTGAGAGCCGGGGCCGCAAATTACCTGGTAAAGCCCGTTGAGCGCGAGACGGTGTCGCGCGCGATCAGGCTGATATTGAACTGATCCGCTGCCAAGCGACTCTACCTCCTTGCTCCGGCAGACTTTCATGCCGCATTCACCCGTCCCGTCATCTCGCTGCTGCTATCGCAATTTCGGATTCTTCGCGAGCGCCGCCTGCACGCGCCATCCGGCGCTATTGGACCTAAGGCCAATTACGGCGGTCATTCGCGATGGTGTAGTTGATACCGTGCCAGTTCGCCGGTCACCGGCCAGCCGGCAGGCTCCAATCTGACGGTTGTCAGGGGATGGAAGATGAACGAGGCCGAGACCTCCACAGAGCTGTCATCGCGACGTACGGGCATGTCGTTCCAGCGCACGCGGATGAGCGCCGACCGGACGATGATGTCGGTCATCCGCACATCGCTTTCGCTGATCGGCTTCGGTTTCACGATCTTCCAGTTCTTCGCCAAGCTGAAGGCCGCCGGCACACTCGAAAGCGGCTCGCCCAAAAATTTCGGCCTGGCGCTGGTTGGGCTCGGGGTGGGCATGCTGATCGTCGGGATCGTCTATCATCTCCAGTTCATGTCCGGTTTGCGGGGCCTGAGGCACGACATGGTGGCCGATGGCCTCATCCACGGCGAGAGCCGCTTCCCTGTCTCGTTCACCATGATCATCGCCGTGCTTCTGCTGATGACCGGCGTGCTGGCGATTGCCGGCATGACCTTCGGAGCGGGACCGTTTGGCTGACCGTCGAAAGGAAACGCAAGCGTGACCCTTGCTCAGATCATCCCCCTCGTTCTGACGGCCAGCATCTTCCTCAACGTGCTGGCGCTCGGCCTCGCTGCCAATCTCGAAGATGCTACCTATCTGTTCCGGCGGCCATGGCTTCTGCTGCGCGCCGTCCTGTCGATGAACGTCCTGATGGTACTCATCGTCGTCGCTTGCGCTTCCATCTTCGATCTGACCTTTCCGGTGAAAGTCGTGCTGCTGGCACTGGCAGTCTCGCCGGTGCCGCCGCTTTTGCCGACCAAGGAACGCAAACATGGGGCGACCCGATCCTATGCCGTTGGCCTGCTGGTTTCGGCAGTGCTTCTCTCCCTTGTATTCATCCCCTGGTCGATCGAATGGATCGGGGAATATTTCGGCCGGGAGACGCATGTTTCGGCATCCGATATCGCGCCTGTGATCCTGATTTCGGCGATCGTCCCGCTGGCCCTTGGCATCCTCGTTCACCGGCTGATGCCGGATCTCGCCGAGAAATTTGTCCGCCCGGTGTCGCTGCTGTCGATGATCCTCCTGGTGCTCGGCGCCTTGCCCATCCTCTTCACGATGTCCGGCGCGATCTGGACGACGATTGTTAACGGTTCGCTGATCGCGCTCGCATGCTTCACGCTGATCGGGCTTGCTGTCGGGCACATCCTGGGCGGCCCCGATCCTGGTAATCGCACGGCACTTGCGCTCGCCACATGCAGCCGCCATCCGGGCATGGCGCTGACGATCGCCTCGCTGAATTTTCCGGATCAAAAGGCAGCGTTCATGGCCGTCGTCATCTTGCATCTGATCGTCGGAGCGCTGGCTTCCATCCCCTATCTGCGCTGGCGCATTAGCCGCGATCGGGTGGCATGGACGCCGCCGTGACATCGGTGGTGAACCGCGTGAAACGCTTTTCAGCAGGAGACGGCAATGGAAGAATGGCTTGTCTACCTCACCGAGCGCGCTGTCGTTCTCATCAATGGCGCTGCTCTTGTCGTCGTTGTCTACGGCACGCTTGAAGCTTTCGTTGCGGCGATCAGGATCATCGTGGCCGGGCGCCTGTCCGAGGAGGAACGCAGTCTGGTCTGGCTGACGTTCGGCCGCTGGCTGGTTGCCGGTCTCAGCTTCCAGCTCGCGGCTGACATCGTCGAAACGTCGATCTCGCCGAGCTGGGAGGAGATCGGGCGCTTCGCGGCAATCGCAGTTATCCGGACGTTCCTCAATTTCTTCATCAATCGGGATATGGGCGAGCTCCGCGAGCGGCGGAAGGAAACCGCGCGCGAGCGGCAGGCAGCCGCCGCCCCGGAATAACCGGAGGCCAGCGAGGCCGAATTTCCGGCGCCGGATCGAGACGTTCCGGCGGCAGATACCTGTTGCCGCATGATGGCTGCGACGGCAGCCCTTAGCCGATGTTTGTGCAGCCTTAGGTGGACCAAGGTCCAACTGGACGAGCACCGGTTCGCAGAGCAGTTTTCCCCCCGCAAGCACATTTCGGCGACGCCCTGCGCGCAGTCCAATCAAGAATTGGCACGGCACACCGACTGTACCTCATCGGAAAAAGGAACTCAGAAATGGCGACCAAGAAACCGAACGTTCTAATCATGTGGGGAGACGATATCGGACAGTCGAACCTCAGTTGCTACACCAGGGGCCTGATGGGCTACAAAACGCCCAATATCGACCGCCTTGCGAGCGAAGGCATGATCTTTACGGACTCCTATGCAGAGCAGAGTTGCACGGCGGGCCGTGCCTCCTTCATAACCGGCCAGTGCGGTCTGCGGACCGGCCTGACTAAGGTCGGCCTTCCCGGCGCTGAACTGGGCCTCAAGGCCGAGGACATCACCATTGCTCAAGCCCTCAAGCCGCTCGGCTACCGGACCGGGCAATTCGGCAAGAACCATCTGGGCGACCGCGACGAACATCTGCCGACGGTGCACGGCTTCGATGAGTTCTTTGGCAACCTCTACCACCTCAATGCCGAGGAGGAGCCCGAAGAAGTCGATTACCCGAACGCGAAGGACTTCCCCGAGTTCCGGAAGAAATATGGTCCCCGCGGCGTCCTGCATTGCTGGGCGGATGGAAAAGGCGGTCAGAAGATCGAGAATACCGGTCCGCTGACGAAAAAGCGCATGGAGACCTGTGATGACGAGTTCCTGGCGGCCGCCAAGAAATTCATCAAGGCTGCCCACGACGCCGGCGAGCCGTTCTTCGTCTGGTTCAACACGTCACACATGCATGCGTGGACGCATGTCAAACCGGAGAGCCGCGGGCAGTCCGGACGTTGGCAGTCGGAGTATCATGACGTGATGATCGATCACGACAAGTGCATCGGCGAGATGCTCGACTTCATCGACAAACTTGGAATTGCCGACAATACCTTCGTGCAGTACAGCACCGACAACGGTCCGCACATGAACACTTGGCCGGATGCGGGCATGACGCCGTTCCGGTCCGAAAAGAACACAAGCTGGGAAGGCGCCTATCGCGTTCCATGCATGGTTCGTTTCCCGGGCCATATCAAGGCCGGGTCGGTGTCGAACGGGATCATCAGCCACCAGGACTGGTTTCCGACAATTCTTGCCGTAGCCGGCGAGCCGGATATTAAGGAAAAGCTGAAGAAGGGCCACAAGGTCGGCAATACGACATTCAAGGTCCATCTCGACGGCCACAACCTGCTTCCCTATCTGACAGGCAAAGAGGCCGAGAGCCCGCGCAAGGGCTTCATCTACTTCACCGATGACGGCGACGTCGCGGCTCTCCGATACGACAACTGGAAAATGATGTTCATGGAACAGCGTGTCGAGACGACGCTCAAAATATGGCTGGAACCGTTCGTCGTGCTGCGCACGCCGTATATTTTCAATCTGCGGATGGATCCATACGAACGCGCGATACAGACCTCCAATACGTTCTACGATTGGATGTTCCGGCACATCTACCTGCTTGTGCCGGCCCAGGCAGGCGTGGCGGAATTCCTGTCATCGTTCAAAGAGTTTCCGCCCCGGCAGAAATCTGCGAGCTTCAGCCTGGATCAGGTGCTCGAAAAGATGACGGATGCATCGGCCAGCGGTGGGCATTGAAGCTCTGACGCCAGGCTGGATAGCGCTGGAGAGATGAAGAAAGAGTGCCTCGGCTAACTAGGCCGGGGCATTTGTTTTAGCATAGTTTCATCGATTGAATCGAACGGTTTGACAATTAAAATTCGTTGGAATCGATTAATTCAAGGGTCTATTGGTGACGCCGAAAGATGAGGCGAGCGGCGATGACCATTTTGATGAAAACCGGTGTGGGTGATGTTCCTAGCGAAGGGCTGCGGCTTGTCCGGCATTTCACGCCCAACTGGTTTGCAGCGACGATGGGCACCGGCATGTTCGCCGTCTGCCTGGCGCAGTTTCCATCGGCACCGGCGCTCTACAGCCTCGGCGAAACCCTGTGGGTGGCGAACATCCTGCTCTTCATTGCTCTTTCGCTGATCTACGCGGCGAAGTGGATCATCTATCCTGGCGATGCGCGCCGGATCTTCGATCATCCGGTGCTTTCGATGTTCTTTGGCTGCATTCCGATGGGCCTCGCCACCATCATCAATGGCTTCGTGATCTTCGGGCAGCCGCTGGTCGGGGATTTCGCGATCGATATCGCGCAATCGCTCTGGTGGTTCGATGCGGCGCTGGCGATCCTTGCCGGTCTTTCCATCCCGCTTGCCATGTTCACCCGGCAGGAGCACGCGATCCATCAGATGACGGCGGTCTGGCTGTTGCCTATCGTCGCCTCCGAGGTGACCGCCGGCAGCGGCGCGATGCTGATGGCGCACCTGCCGTCCGGTGCGCCGCAATTCACCATGCTCTTCGCGAGCTATGTCCTCTGGGCCTGCTCCGTGCCGCTGGCGCTCGGCATTCTGGTGATCCTCTTCCTGCGCATGGCGCTGCACAAATTGCCGCCTGCCAATATGAGCGCGACGAGCTTTCTGGCGCTCGGCCCGATCGGCACCGGTGCTTTCGGTCTGGCTCTCTTTGCCGCCAATAGCGCCAGCGTGCTGGAAGCAAAGGGGCTCGGCGAACTGGCGACGGCGATGGCTGGCGCTAGCCTGCTCGGCGCCGTTCTGCTCTGGGGTTACGGGCTCTGGTGGCTGGCGATCGCCATCGCGACGACGGTCAGCCATGCGCGCGATGGGCTGCCGTTCAATCTCGGCTGGTGGGCCTTCACCTTTCCGATCGGCGTCTATGCGGTCACCACGCTGCGGCTTGGCCAGCTGCTCGACTTTCCGCTGCTGACAAGTTTCGGCGGCGTGCTGGTGGTGGCGCTTGCGATGATCTGGCTGGTCGTGGTCGGCAAGACGCTCTCCGGCGCGCTGAAAGGTTTTCTCTTTGCCGATCCCTGCCTCGAGAACTGAATTTTGCGCGGCATAGGCCGTTCGCCCGTCGGGACGGCGGCCGAATTCCGGCTGTGGCGGCTGCCCCTTGCGTGGGCGGCCAATCCTTTCTATATCCAGCGGCACGGAAAGCCCGGCGGACGAGCCCGCCGGAGGCATTGAAACCGGCCGTATTTGCAGCGCAAAGTATGCCGGTCGCATCAATCGCGGAACTCGCGCAGAATTTGGCAGTCGGACGTGAATACACTGGATTTTGACAAGAAGCCGGAAGACACCCGTGTCGTCGTTGCCATGTCGGGCGGCGTCGACAGCTCGGTCGTGGCCGGGATTCTGAAACGCCAGGGCTATGACGTTCTCGGCATCACCCTGCAGCTTTACGATCACGGCGCTGCCGTTCACCGTGCCGGTTCTTGCTGCGCCGGTCAGGATATCGACGATGCGCGCCGGGTCTGCGAGACGCTCGGCATTCCGCATTACGTGCTCGATTATGAAAAGCGCTTCCGCGATACGGTGATCAACCCGTTCATGGAAAGCTATGTGGCCGGTGAAACGCCGATCCCCTGCGTGTCCTGCAACCAGACCGTCAAGTTCGCCGATTTGCTGGAAACTGCCAAGGAGCTCGGCGCCGATGCCTTGGCCACCGGCCATTACATCCGTTCGCGGCCCAACCCCGCAAGCGGCGCGCCGGGACGCCGGGCACTCTATCGCCCTGCCGATGCCGATCGCGACCAGAGCTATTTCCTGTTCGCGACGACGCAGGAGCAGATCGATTATCTGCGCTTTCCGCTGGGCGGCCTGCCGAAGTCGGAAACGCGCAAGCTCGCCGAAGAGATGGGCCTTGTCGTCGCCAAGAAGGCCGATAGCCAGGACATCTGTTTCGTGCCGCAGGGCAAGTATTCTGATGTCATCAACAAGCTGAAGCCGAATGCGGCGCTGGCGGGCGAGATCGTCCATCTCGACGGCCGCGTGCTCGGCCGTCATGAGGGTATCCTGCATTATACGATCGGCCAGCGCCGTGGCATCGGCGTCGCCACCGGCGACCCGCTCTATGTCGTCTATCTCGACGCGCGCTCGCGCCGCGTCATCGTCGGCCCCAAGGAAGCGCTGGAAACCCACCGCGTCTATCTGCGCGACGTCAACTGGCTGGGCGACGAACCGCTGCTGCAGGCTGCTGCCGGCGAAGGCTTCGCCTGCTATGCCAAGGTACGCTCCACCCGCGTGCCGGAACCGGCTATCCTGCGTGCCGACGCATCGGGCATCTATGTCGATCTGACCGTCGGTGAAGCCGGTATCGCGCCGGGCCAGGCCTGTGCGCTCTATTCGGCGCCGGGCGACGACGCCCGCGTTTTCGGCGGCGGCTTCATCGAACGCTCAGAACGCGAGCCCGCAGCGGAAGCCTCGCTGAAAGCACTTCTGAGCCAGCCGGTGGCTGCGTGAAATTGTTGGGAAAAGCCATGCTGCAGCGCTCCCTTTTTCTCCTTCACGTGCTTGACACAAAGCCGAGACGCTCTTAATAACCCGCTCATCCGACGGGCCGCCGCTTTGCGAAGGGCTTGTCCGGATGGTGTGGCTGGGTAGCTCAGTTGGTGAGAGCGCAGGATTCATAACCCTGAGGTCGGCGGTTCAATTCCGCCCCCCGCTACCATTTTTCATCACCGAATACGCATTCTAAGGTGAGGCTTGAGAAAGCCTCTGATCGCTTTTTTGCGATGAGACTTTTGGGCAGCTCTGCTTGCTTTGATTCTGGTCAGATGCGTTCTGTGCCGTCAGTGTCTTCATCCTGACATTTCCCAAGCGCTCGACGTTTTGACCAAAAATGCCCGCCGCAATGGTGTGCGACGGGCATAGGTTGATCCGAAGACCGATCTGTCAGGCTATCATCGGCAAATCCGTTCACGTCTTTGAATGAGATCACCGTGACGCCAATAGCGAACGGTCTCCGTATGGCAACGTGGACGGTAACGTCTGTCGTCGCGGTAATCGCGGCTATGGCGCAACGGACGATACTCCTGTCCGTGGGTTCTTGCCCACGTTTCCCTTTGCCGCTCCGTGGGAGCCGCCATGCTTGGCGACGGGATCGCCGAAATCGAGGTGATGGCGAGCAGGCAGGCCACTATTATTTTCTTCATGCTTCTTCCAACGTTCTGTTGACGAGACTGGAAAAACAACGCGGTCTACGCGGTTTGGTTCCTAAGAGCGTGGTGATTTGCATCGCTCACGTGATTCAGGCCCGTAGGCTTTCAGGATACCCCTGGCTATCCCGCAGCAGACAGCGTCTGCATCCGCTCGGCGATAAACGCGCTGGCCTGCTCGGCAGGCATCGCCTTGCCGAACAGGTAGCCCTGGCCGATATCGCAGCCGAGGCGAGTGAGGTAGCCGAGCTGGCTGTGTTCCTCGATGCCCTCGGCCGTCGTCTTGATGTTCAGGCTGTGGCCGAGGCCGAGCATGGCGCGGACGATCTTTTCCTGGCGTTCGTCGTCCTGGTAGGTGGCAACGAAGCTCTTGTCGATCTTGATCTTGTCGAAGCGGTACCGGGCAAGCTGGGCAAGACTGGAATAGCCGGTGCCGAAGTCGTCAAGGGCGATCTGGACGCCCGCCGCATGCAGTTCGTCGAGGATGACGGCGGCCACCGCCGGATCCTGGATCAGGGCGTTTTCGGTGATCTCGATCTCCAGCCGCTCCGGCGGCAGGCCAGAGGCGACCAACACCTTGAGGACGCGCGAGGCCAGCAATCTGTCTTCCATCTGCACCGGCGAGATGTTGAAGGAGAGCACGATCCGGTCATGCCAGGCCAGGGCATCGCCGCAGGCCTGAGTCAGCAGGTTTTCGAACAGCTCGGTGATCATCCCGGTCTCTTCGGCAATGCCGATGAAGACAGGCGGCGGGATGCTGGTGCCGCTATCGTCGGTCCAGCGGGCTAGCGCCTCGAAGCCGCAGATATCACCGGTCTTCAGGTCGATCAGCGGCTGGTAGAAGGGCCGGATGGCCTTCTGCTGGATGGCGGTGCGCAGCTTGGCTTCGAGGGCCGCGCGTTCGGCGACCTTGTCCTGCATCGAGGCTTCGAAGGCAAGGGCATGGTTGGGGCCGCGCGACTTCGCCTCGTACATGGCAAGATCGGCCCGGTGCGCGGCGTTTTCGAGCGGCTCGCTGCCCTCGATCCAGCGCTCGTAGCCGACACTGGCGCCCACCTCGACGGCAAAGCCGTCGATGCTGATTGGCCGGGTGACGGCCTGAATCAGGACGCGAGCGAAATGCCGCTCGCGCTCCTCGGTCATGCCGGCGCCGATGATGACGAATTCGTCGCCGCCGAAGCGGTAGACGCAATCGGCATTGCCGAGCGAACAGATGCGCCGGGCAACCTCGATCAACAGGATGTCGCCGCCCTTGTGGCCGACGAGATCGTTGACCTTCTTGAAGCCGTCGAGATCGACGGAAAACACGGTGACATTCAGCGCTTCCGTCTCCGCATGCTCGTGGTTCTTCGGCGTGGAGCGGGTGAGTTTCTTGCGCTCGAAGGCGTAGCGGTTTGGAAGCTTGGTCAGGTGATCGTGGGTGGCCGTCCAATCGGCCTTGAACTGGGCGGCGGCACGAAGCTCCATTTCCTGGCGGAGATCAGCTATACGCAGGATCGAATAGATGAAGCTCATCGCACCGGCGATGACGAAGGCGAGCACCAGCTTCTCGGCGCCGTAATCATCGAACATCTGTACAAAAGCCGACAGCCCGTCGCCGAATTGCAGCCAGGCGCCGAGTAGCCAAAGGACCGTTCCCAGCATCATGACCGATAAACATTGCCTTCCGGCACGGCTACGAAAGAACCCCGGCATCGTCATTCCTCACCCCATATAAGACATAGCAATATCATCGAAGTCTGAAATGTTCGTTGAAAACGGGTAGTGATTGTTTGCTGCAATCGCTGGGCTGCGGAACGACGCAAGGGATCGGTGGTCGCACGGAAACGACGGGCCTGGCCGGCTCCGCCCAAGTTTTTAGACGCGAATTGAAACCTTTAGCCTGTTTCCCGCTTTAAAGAGCAAAACCAGAGTGGGAAGCAATGTCCGCATTCTATTTCAAGACGCATGACAATGACGGCACTGTGCCAGCCGACCGGGCTTTCGAGTTTCCGGATCTGATCTCGGCCGTTGAACAGGCCAAGCGCGTGCTGGCGGAAATGGCGCTGGATGGGTTGCCGTCGGCGCCGGGCGAGCGGCTCAGCATTGAGGTGCAGAACGGTCAGCGCATGCCGATCGTCAATCTCGAACTGGAGCTGACGATCAGCTACCTGCGCCAATCGTGACGGTGGCCGGCGGAACCAAGCGATCGCTCCTGCCGTTTGGACATTGAAGTTGAAACGCTCAGGAGGATAGGTCCATGCAGGTCGTCGGCACTCAGGTCATTCCCAGCCATGGCGGAAAATCGGGATTCACTGTCGAATTCGTCAGTGATGGCGGCGAGGTCGTTTCCGTTCAGATGAAGGGAGCCGATGATCTCAACCGGCAAAACGCTATCGACAAGGCGAAAGCGCTGATGGGCGAATTTGCTTCGGCCGAGGCGCAGGAAGGCGGCGATATGCGCGTTCGCGAGAGTGCGCGCGTTTCCAAGGCAGAGCAGGAGCTGGAAGCGCAGCTTGACCGCGGCCTTGAGGATACGTTTCCGGCAAGCGATCCGGTTTCGGTGACCAGTCCGTCGATAGCGGGCGACGGCGTCAAACACTGACGCAAATCCCATTTATAGTCACGGTGGATATCATTGCCCTGCGGTCATCGGGTTGATCGCAGGGCGTTTTTCCGTCACTTGTATTTCAGAAAATCCTTTTCAGAGAAATCCCTGATGTCATCCAACACCTCCTTCGTTCGCTCGACGCTGATCATGCTCGGGCTCGGCGTTCTGCTTCTGGTGGGCATCGTCGGGACCTCGCTGTGGTTGACGAGAGAGAACCGGGTCTATTCCGATACCGTTGCCGAGATGCGCCGGATCCGCAGCGGCTCGGCCGATCTGCTTTCGGCGCTTCAGGATGCCGAAACCGGCCAGCGCGGCTTTCTGCTGACCGGCGAGCAGAGCTATCTCGATCCTTTCAATCTGGCCTTGAAAAATCTGCCGGAGCGGCGAAAGCGCCTTGCCGATGCCGTTGCCAACTACCCGGAATATGCCGGGAAACTGCCTGACCTCGACAAGGCGATCGACGGCAAGCTGGCGGAGGTCGAGAACACCGTGGCGCTCGCCCAGAGCGGAAGGCAGCAGGAAGCGCTTGCCATCGTCAGCAACGACAGCGGGCGCGTCTATATGGACGATGCCCGGCGCATTATGATCGGCTTCATTGGACTGACCGACGAGCATTTGCGGGTGATCGTTGCCGAGCAGCTCGAGGCCGCCAGCGATCTGCAATGGGTCACCGTCGGCGGTGCGCTGGCGATCGTGATTGTGCTTGGCGGCGCCATCCTCATTATCTTCCAGCACGTGCGCGATCTGTCGCGTGCGCGTGAGGAACTGGAAGCGCTGAACAGCGGCCTCGAGGAGCGCGTCAACGAGCGCACAGAGGATCTGATGCAGGCGAACCAGGAGATCCAGCGCTTCGCCTATATCGTCACCCACGACCTGCGCGCGCCGCTGGTCAATATCATGGGCTTCCTCAGCGAACTGGAGGCGAGCCTCATTGCAGTGACGGCCTATGTGATGGCCGACGAGAAGAAGCCGAGCGAAAGCGAGATCAAGGAAGCGCGGCTGGCGGTGGAGGAAGACCTTCCGGAGGCGATGAGCTTCATCCGTTCGTCGACGCGGAAGATGGATTCGCTGATCAACGCCATCCTCAAGATTTCCCGCGACGGGCGCCGCAAACTGGTTCCAGAGAGGGTCGACCTCAAGGCCGCGATGGAGACTGCGGCTGCGAGCGTTCACCACCAGGTGGTTGCTGCCGACGGGACGATGGAGATGGACATTCGCGTTCCGGCGCTCATCACCGACCGCTTCTCGCTGGATCAGATCGTCGGCAACCTTTTCGACAATGCGGTCAAATACCGCTATCCTGGCCGCCCGGTGAAGATTGCGGTCCGGGCAATGCCTGCCGGCAAGGGCCGCATCAAGATCGATGTCGAGGATAATGGCCGCGGTATTGCAAAGAACGACCGCGAGCGCGTTTTTGAGCTGTTCCGCCGCGCCGGCGAGCAAGACCAGCCGGGCGAGGGGATCGGCCTCGCATATGTGCGTTCGTTAACACGAAATTTGGGCGGCGACATTACTGTCGAGTCGATTGAGGGTACCGGCAGCACGTTCACACTGCTCCTGCCTTCGGATCTCACCACCATCGTAAAGGGTACAGAGTCATGAAAGCCACGGGCCAGGAAGTCACGATCGTGATGATCGAAGACGATGAGGGGCATGCCCGCCTTATCGAGAAGAACGTGCGCCGGGCCGGCGTGAACAACGAGATCGTTCCCTTCACCAATGGCAAGAGCGCTCTCGATTTCATCCTTGGTGCCGATCGCAGCGGTGAGGTCAGCAGGGACCGCTATCTGCTGGTGCTGCTCGATCTCAATCTGCCTGACACCTCGGGCATCGACATTCTCGAACAGATCAAGGGCAACGAGCACACCAAGCGCATGCCGGTGGTGATCCTGACGACGACCGATGACGAGCGCGAAATTCAGCGTTGCTACGATCTCGGCGCCAATGTCTACATCACCAAGCCCGTCGATTACGAAGGCTTTGCACACGCGATCCGCCAGCTCGGCCTGTTCTTCGCGGTCATCCAGATTCCGCAGCAATAACGCGAAAAGGCGAGCAGTTTGACTGCTCGCCCTTCTTTCAGCTCACCAGCATCGGGATGCTGATGACAAAGCCTATGAGAACAACGGCGGTAACGATCTTCAAAAGACGCACGCGCCGTGTACGCTCCCCACTCCAATCATACGTCATGGCTGGTCTCCCCGGGGCAAGGACTTAGCGCCCGGCAAGCCGGGTTCAATAGGTATCGCGCAACTTGCTTGCGTAAGGCTTATCTAAATTTCGCGTTGGGAATTGTAGCTTTAGCGGCCGAAGCGCAGCGCCCAGCTGCGGCCGTCATGGCTCATGCGCAGGATGGCAAGCGGTTCGATATCCGTCAGCCAGAACGAGGCGAGCGGCGCGTTCAGCACATGGAGAACGGCTGTCCGGATCACCGCAGCATTGGCGATTGCGATCACGTGCCCGTCGAGGCTCTGCTGTTCCTCCATCCAGCCGGTGACGCGAGACTGAACTTTCGCGAGACTTTCGCCGCCATGTGGCGCCGATTGCGGATCCGTCATCCATTGAACCAGGGCGTCGGGTTCCTTTGCCTGCAGATCGGCAAGCGAGCGTCCCTTCCAGCGGCCGTAGTCTGGATCGGCGAGCCTTGGGTCGCCTGTGGCGGCAAGGCTCAGGATTTCCGCCGTCTGCAACGCTGCCAGGGCAGGGCTGCTTGCGCTACGATCGGCGTGCCGAAGCCTCTCCGTCAACGCTGCTGTTTGCACAACGGCGCTCTGTTCCAGTGGCTCGTTCAGAGGGAAGCGGCCTTCGCGGTTGGCGCTGGTCGGGCCGTGGCAGATCCAGGTCAGCCGGGTATGCACAGGTGAGCCTCCGGCTTGCCGTGGATGGCAAATGAAGTTTCGTTGACAGTTCTCAGCCTAGAGATATAACGGGCATGTTGCGGGTTTGGAAGCCGGTGGAAATCCGGCGCGGTCGCGCCACTGTGACCAGGATGCGAAAGCAGGCTGGAAGTCAGACCTTGCCGCCAACGCTCTTTCGACTGAACGCGTCATTCCAGGAGGAATACATGTCTGACACCACCTTTGCGCCTGTTGCAGCACCGGCGCCAATCCCGGTAGGCGAAATCCTGCCATGGGCGATCTTCGGCGGCCTGCTGATGATCATCGCCATCTATTTTGTCGGCACGGAAGAGGGCGCCATGGCGCTGTTCTCCGGCGGCTACGTCCACGAATTCGTGCATGACGGCCGCCACCTTCTCGGCTTCCCCTGCCACTAAAGGACAACAGACATGGTTGGAAATCTTCTACTCCGTGGGATGATCGCGGGGGCGATTGCTGGCATCCTGGTGTTTGCCTTCGCCCATACATTCGGTGAACCGCTGGTCGATCAGGCGATCGCCTTCGAGGAAGCCGCAGCCACGGCTGCCGGCGAAGCCGCCGAACCCGAAATCGTCAGCCGCGCCACTCAGGCCGGCATCGGCCTCTTCACCGGCGTGATGGCTTACGGCATCGCCGTGGGCGGCCTCTTTGCTCTTGCCTTCGCCTTCGTGCATGGCCGCTTCAGCAAGCTCAGCGCCCGCGGCACCGCTGCCGTCATCGCGCTGGCAGCCTTCGTCGCCATCATCCTCGTTCCCGGCATCAAGTACCCGGCCAATCCGCCGGCTGTCGGCAATCCGGACACGATTGGCGTTCGCACCGAGCTGTTCTTCCTGATGATCGTCGTCTCGGTTGGGGCGCTGGTTGCCGCCGTGGCATTTGCCCGCAATCTGGCTGCCCGCTTCGGCATCTGGAACGGTTCGATCATCGCCGGTATCGCCTATATCGTCTTTATCGGCGCCGTGCAGTATCTGCTGCCGCCGATCAACGAGGTGCCGGAAAATTATTCGGCAGCGGTGCTCTGGAGCTTCCGCACAACATCGCTCGGCATGCATGTGATCCTGTGGTCGGTGATTGCGGTGGTCTTCGGCATCCTGGCCGAGAAGCGGCTGGAAGCACGGTCCCCGGTTGGCCGTCCGGCGTTTCGGTGAGAGGTTGGTGAGGGAGGTGTTCCGCACTCTCCCTCATTCCTGTGCTCGTCACAGGAATCCAGCCACCGCGCGTCGGCGCGGTGAATGACTCTAGTTTCCCGCGTCCATGGACATGGACGCACTGGGTTCCTGTGACAAGCACAGGAATGAGGGATTGGTAAGGGCTGCGATGAAACGGCTGCTTCTTCGTTCGGCGATGTCTGTAGCTGCGCTCGCACTGCTGGCCGGCGGCGCCGTGGCCCATAGCCGCACCGCGTCGGAAAACCACAGCGGCATCCCCGTTCCCGAAATCTCTCATGGTGAAATGGCCGTCATGGCCGGCTATCGCGACCGGATCATCGCGCTGGCGTCCACCGCCACCGATACCAACGAGCCGTTCCGCCGTGTGCTGAACTATGCGCAGATCCAGTATTCCTACTGTCTCTGGGGCCGGATGCCGGGAAGCGTCACCGACGAGGAGAGCCCGTTCAACGAATGCGCTCACGCCTATCTGGCGGCGACGAAGGCGGTGCTGCTTTCCCTCCGCGAGATGCCGCGCGAGGCTGGAGAGGCTGACGCGATCATCTCGGATGCCGATGCCGACATGGTGCGCCGGGGTCTGTCGCTGATCACCTGCCGGTTCAGCGGCGAGGCTTTCAATACTGCCGATGTCATCAAGCCGCGCTGGAGCGAAATTCCGCTGCACACGGCAAGCATGGCATCGCTGACCGGTTTCTTCGCGGTGATCATTGGCGTCTTGTTCGCCGGCCGCAGGCTGCTGCGAGTTCAGTCTTCGGTGTAGCGCTGCTCGCGCCAGGGGTCGCCGAGCATGTGATAGCCGTTCATTTCCCAGAAGCCCGCCCTGTCTGACGGCATCAGGTCGATGCGGCGCAGCCATTTGGCGCTCTTCCAGAAATAGAGATGCGGCACGACCAGCCGCATCGGGCCGCCGTGATCAACCGTCAGCGGCTGCCCCTCCCAGGCGGTCGCCAGGATCGCGTCTTCGGCGGCGAAATCCGCCAGCGGCAGATTGGTGGTGTAGCCGTCATAGCTCGTCAGCATGACGTAACCGGCTTCGGCCTTCGGCATGGCCGCATCCAGCAGATCGCGGGTCGAAACGCCTTCCCAGCGGTTGTCGTAGCGCGACCAGGTCGTCACGCAATGGATGTCGCTGACATGGGTGCTCTGCTGCATCGACTGGAAATCAGGCCATGTCAGCGCGAGCGGTGTCTCTACGAGACCGCGCAGCTCGAGCTTCCAATCATCCAGCGATATCGCCGGCTGCTCGCCGAGATCGAGCACGGGCCAGTTCTTCACCAGATGCTGGCCGGGCGGCAAACGCTCGGTATCCGGCCGGGCAATTCGCCCTGTCAGGAACTTGCCTTCCGCTGCCCAGCGGCGCTTGGACGTGGTGAGCTTGCTGTCAACAGGCGCCTGTTCGTCGGTCATCGCGGTCTCCCATCACAGTCGGCCGATAGGACAATTCCGGGCCCGGAGTGTCAAGGGCAGGGTGATCGCCTTGGCCATGCCGCTGGCCTCTTGGAATTCGCGGCGCCGGTCAGTACAATCGGGCGGTCGGGGTTGCCTTCCTGGGGAGGGAGGCAAAATGGGAGGAGCCGCCGCTGTCTCAGAGGCATAGGCTTATATTTGCGCTGTTTTCAGTGCCTTTCGTCGTTTTCGCCTTCTTCTATTACGGCGGATCGCTGGCGACGCGCGCCTATATGGGCGAGGCCTCGGCGCAGGCTGGTACGGCGCTGAGGCTGGCCGTCTCCGCCCTCAGCGGTCACCTGAACCGCTACGAGGCGCTGCCGGCGCTGATTGCTGATCACGACGACATCAAGGAACTGGTCACACATCCCGACGACAAGGATCTTCGGGACGCCGCGAACCTCTATCTCAAGGAGATCAACCATCTCCTCAAGTCCTCCGATATCTATGTGATCAAGCCTGACGGCGAGACGATCGCGGCCAGCAATTTCGATATGCCGGGAAGCTTCATCGGCGAGAATTTCAGCTATCGCCCGTATTTCCAGGAGGCGATTGCCGGAAAGCAGTCGCGTTTCTACGCACTGGGGACGACCTCGCTGAAGCGCGGTTATTATTTCGGATCACCGATCAGGGCCGGCGATGACATCCGCGGCGTCATCGTCTTCAAGGTGGATATCGACATGATCGAGTCTTCCTGGACAAGTGGCGAGTACCGCATCTTCGTCTCCGATCCTGAAGGCATCATCTTCATGTCCGGCAAGCCGGCCTGGCTCTACAACAGCATCCTGCCGCTGACGGCGGATCGCATGCAGCGGACCGAGGCCTCCCGGCGCTATGCCAACGCGGCGCTGACGGCACTGCCGCTCGGCCGCAGCCGGTTCGCAGAGCATGATCTGATGACGATGATCGAGGAGGGCGCGCAGAAGGAATATCTGGTGCTCTCGCAATATATGCAGGCCGAAGACTGGACGGTGAACGTTCTGCTCGACACCGGCTCCGTCCGGGCGCAGGCGCGCACGGCGCTGGTCGCCGGTTTCCTGATGCTCTGCATTGCCGGTCTCGCCTTTGCCGTTCTGCGCCAGCGCCGGATGCGGCTCAATGAACGCATGCAGCTTCAGGCCGACGCCCGCAACCAGCTGGAACGGCGCGTCGAGGAGCGCACCGCCGATCTCGCCCGGGTCAACAGCCGCATCGAGGAAGAGATCGCCGAGCGGCGCCTGACGGAGCAGCAGCTGCGGCAGACGCAGGCCGATCTGATCCAGGCGGGCAAGCTTGCCGGGCTCGGCCAGATGTCGGCAGCATTGTCGCACGAATTCAACCAGCCCCTGGCGGCCGCCAAGACCTATACGGATAGCGCCGCCGTGCTGCTCGACCGCGGACGAAACACCGAGGCGCAGGACAATATCCGCCGTATCGGCGGGTTGATCGACCGGATGGCGGCGATCAGCAAGCATCTTCGCAATTTCGCCCGCAAGCCGAACGAGAAGCTCGGGCCGGTGCCGCTCGACGAGGCGATCCGCGATACGCTGGAGATCGTCGCCTGGCGGCTGAAGGCGGCCGATGCCGATCTGCAGCTCGATCTTGGCCTGCATCCGCCGGTCGTTCGGGCAGGTTCGGTGCGTCTGCAGCAGGTGCTGGTCAACGTTATCTCGAATGCGGCGGATGCCGTGGAAGGCCTCAACGACCGGCGGATCGAGGTCAGCGCTTTCGAAGGTGCCGGCAAGGTGGTGCTGACGGTGCGCGACTTCGGGCCTGGCGTGCCGGCGGCGATCGCCGAGCGCATCTTCGATCCGTTCTTCACCACCAAGGGCGTCGGCAAGGGGCTGGGGCTCGGTCTTTCCATCTCCTACAACATTATCAAGGATTTCGGCGGCAGCCTGACGGTGGAAAATCACCCCGATGGCGGCGCCGAGTTCCGCATCGAACTGCAATCGGCGGCGGGCGCCATGCCGGAGGCTGCGGAATGACCGATACCAAGATCCTGCTCGTGGATGACGAGGAGGAGTTGCGCCGTTCGACGGCGCAAGCGCTGGAGCTCTCCGGCTTCAATGTCGAGACCTTTTCGAATGCCGACCATGTGCTCGAGCTGATCGGTTACAGTTTCCCCGGCGTCGTCGTCAGCGATATCCGCATGCCCGGCACCGACGGCATGACGCTGATGAACCGGATCCGCGAGATCGATGCGGAAGTGCCTGTGATACTCGTTACCGGCCATGGCGATGTGCAGCTGGCGGTGAAGGCGATGCGCGAAGGCGCCTATGATTTCATCGAGAAGCCGTTCACGCCGCAGATGCTGGCGGGTGTCATCAAGCGCGCCCTGGAGCGCCGCAGTCTTGTCCTCGAAAACCGGCTGCTGAAGGCCGTTGCCGGAAAGCGCGATGACATCGAATCGCGGCTGCCGGGGCGAACGCAGGTGATGGTCGATCTGCGCTATCGCATCCGCGCGATCGGGGCGAGCGACGCCGATACGCTTATTGTCGGCGAGACAGGGGCAGGCAAGGAAGTGGTGGCGCGGGCGCTTCATGATATCAGCGCCCGGGCCAGCCGCCCTTTCATCGCCATCAATTGCGCGGCCTTGCCTGCGAACCTCATCGAGAGCGAGCTTTTCGGCCACGAGGCGGGCGCCTTTCCCGGCGCCGTGCGTCCGCGCTACGGCAAGTTCGAGCATGGCCGCGGCGGGACGATCCTGCTCGACGAGATCGGCTCGATGCCCTTCGATCTGCAGGCGAAGTTTCTCAGGGTGCTGCAGGAGCGGGTGATCTCGCGGCTCGGCTCCAACGAGATCGTGCCGCTCGACGTCCGCTTCATCGCAACCAGCAAGGTCGATCTGGAAGCCGAGGTCGCCGCCGGCCGCTTCCGCGCCGATCTCTTCTACCGGCTGAATGTCGCGACCCTGCATGTGCCGGCGCTGACGCAGCGGCGGGCGGATATTCCGCTGCTGTTTCTCCAGTTGGTACGAGAGGCGGCGGCGCGCTATGGGCGCGACGATCTGCCGGTTTCGCCTGACCTGATCTCCGATATCGCCCAGCGCGACTGGCCGGGCAATGTGCGCGAACTGCGCAACGCAGCGGATCGCTTGGTCCTCGGCCTCGATGGCGGCGAGCGGCCGAATGGCGAGGTGTCCGGGCTTGCTGATCGCGTCGCCGAATTCGAGCGCGGGGTGATTGCCACGGCGCTTGTCGCGCATGGCGGAAGCCTCAAGCCCGTCTATGAGTCGCTGCAGATTTCCCGCAAGACGCTGTACGAAAAGATGCAGAAATATGGGCTCGATAAGAAGATGCTCGTTTCCGAATAGTCCAAATGGGTGGATTTCCACCCATCGTCTTCGACCTTTGTTTCCAAATCGACCCATGGTGCAGCGCACGCAGGCGAAATCTCTGTCTGACGGTGGCGCCTGACGATTGCCGGGGCTTGTTTACCGCCTGTTAATGGCCGCATTCCGCTGGCGCACGGGAAGCGCCGATGGACAGCCTGTTTTCATCAGGGAGGAAAACGATGAAACTCTTCAAGGCCATGCTTGGCATGACGGCCGCTGCCGCCGTCTCTCTTCTTGCAACCGGCGCTTCGGCGCAGGGCTATCCTGAACGCACCATCACCATGGTCGTGCCGTTCGCGGCCGGTGGCCCGACGGACACAGTCGCGCGCCTCGTTGCCGAATCCATGTCGAAGGATTTGGGACAGCAGATCGTCGTCGAAAATGTCGGCGGCGCCGGCGGTACGCTCGGCGCCGGACGCGTCGCGGCTGCCGATGCTGATGGCTACACCATCCTGCTCCACCATATCGGCATGGCGACATCGGCGACGCTCTACCGCAAGCTTGCCTATGACACGCTCAATGCCTTCGACTACGTCGGCCTCGTCACCGACGTGCCGATGACGATCGTCGCCCGCAAGGATTTCGAGCCGACCGATCTCAAGGGTCTGGTCGAATACGTCAAGGCGAACAAGGACAAGGTCACCTATGCCAACGCCGGCATCGGTGCGGCCTCGCATCTCTGCGGCATGATGTTCATGAGTGCCATCCAGACACCGCTGACGACCGTTCCCTACAAGGGCACCGGTCCTGCGATGACCGATCTTCTCGGCGGCCAGGTCGATATCATGTGCGACCAGACCACCAACACCACCAAGCAGATCCAGGGCGGCACGATCAAGGCCTATGCCGTCACTTCGCCGAAGCGTCTCGATGTCCTGAAGGATGTTCCGACCGCCGTCGAAGGCGGCCTGCCGGGCTTCGAAGTCGGTATCTGGCACGGCATCTACACGCCGAAGGGCACGCCTGCTGACGTCAACGAGCGTCTGTCGAAGGCACTGCAGGTGGCGCTGAAGGACAGCAATGTCGCCGCGCGCTTCGCCGAACTCGGCACCGTGCCGTCGCCGGATGCCGATGCGACGCCTGCGGCTCTGAAGGCAAAGCTCGAGAGCGAAATCACCCGCTGGAAGCCGGTGATCGAGGCTGCGGGCGAATACGCTGACTGAGTGGTCGTCGCAAGCCCAGAGCTTGTGGCCCTCACCCTAACCCTCTCCCCGCTGGGGAGAGGGGACGCGGTTTTCCTTCTCCCCGGCGGGGAGAAGGTGCCCGTCAGTTTCAGGCGCAACGCGTTGCGCCGGGGATGAGGGGCTCCACCCACAGTTCTCTCCAACCCCACGGAGACACCATGAAATCTGTCAGATTCGACACCACCAATGCGATCTGCGGCGCGCTGCTCGTCGCGACCGGCGCATTCTTCGCCTATCAGTCCTTCACGCTGGAACTCGGCACGGCGTTGCGCATGGGGCCGGGCTATTTTCCGCTGGTGCTCTCAGGGGTGCTCGTCATCCTTGGCGGGATCGTCTTCTTCCAGGCGCTCCGCGTCGAGGGTGAACCGATCGACCCGTTTGCCTGGCGCGGCATGCTCTTCATTCTGCCGGCACCTGTCATCTTCGGCCTGACGGTTCGTGGGCTGGGCTTTGCGCCCTCGCTGTTTCTCACGGCCTTCATCGCCTGCTTCGCGTCGGAGAAGATGAATGTCTTCTACGCGCTGATCCTGTCGCTGGGCCTCACGGTCTTCTCGGTCGCGGTGTTCAGCTATGGCCTCGGCCTGCCGTTCGAGCGCTTCGGTCCGTGGACCAGGTTCTGAGGAGAGAGACATGGAACTTTTCAACAATCTCGCCCTCGGTTTCGCCACGGCAGCAACGCCGGCAAATCTGCTCTTCTGCCTGATCGGCGTTTTGCTCGGCACGCTGATCGGCGTGCTGCCCGGCATCGGCGCCACGGCGACGATCGCCATGCTGCTGCCGATCACCTTCCAGTTGGAGCCGGTCTCCTCGCTAATCATGCTTGCCGGTATCTATTACGGCGCGCAGTATGGCGGCTCGACGACGGCGATCCTGATCAACATGCCGGGCGAGTCATCCTCGGCGGTGACGGCGATCGACGGCTATCAGATGGCCCGTAAGGGCAGGGCGGGGGCGGCACTTGCGATCGCCGCACTTGGCTCGTTCTTCGCAGGCACGGTCTCGACCTTCCTCGTCGCCATCTTCGCGCCACCGCTGACCGAGATCGCGCTGAAATTCGGCGCGCCTGAATATTTCTCGCTGATGATCGTCGGCCTGGTGTCGTCGATCGCGCTGGCGCATGGCTCGATCATCAAGGCGCTGGCGATGGTGGCGCTCGGGCTGCTGCTCGGGCTCGTCGGCACCGACATCTATACCGGGACGCCGCGCTTCACCCTTGGCATCCGCGAATATGCCGATGGGCTGAATTTCGTGGCGCTCGCGGTCGGCGTCTTCGGCATCGCCGAAATCCTGCGCAATCTCGAAGGCGAGAAGACCCGGACGGTGCTGATGGCAAAAGTCTCCGGATTGCTGCCGTCGAAGAGCGAGTTCAAGCAGATGATCGCGCCCGTCATTCGTGGCACGGCGATCGGCTCGGCGCTCGGCATCCTGCCCGGCGGCGGTGCCATTCTCGCGTCCTTCGCCTCCTATACGGTGGAGAAGCGCACGTCGAAGAACCCGGAAGAATTCGGCCATGGAGCGGTGGCCGGTGTTGCCGGTCCCGAGTCGGCGAATAATGCGGGCGCTCAGACCTCGTTCATCCCGCTCTTGACGCTCGGGATCCCGGCCAACCCGGTCATGGCGCTGATGGTCGGCGCGATGATCATCCAGGGGATCGTCCCCGGTCCGAATGTCGCGACCGAACAGCCGGCGCTGTTCTGGGGCATCATCGCCTCGATGTGGATCGGCAACCTGATGCTGGTCATCCTCAATCTGCCGCTGATCGGCCTGTGGGTGAAGCTGCTGACGGTGCCCTACTATGTGCTCTTCCCCGTCATCATGGCCTTCTGCTCGATCGGGGTCTACAGCGTCAACGCCAATGTCTACGACCTCTATGCTGTCGCCTTCTTCGGCCTCATCGGCTACGTGCTGGCGAAGCTGCGCTGCGAGCCGGCGCCGCTCCTGCTCGGCTTCGTGCTCGGGCCGCTGCTGGAAGAGAACTTGCGGCGGGCGATGATCCTGTCGCGCGGCGATCCGACGACCTTCGTGACGCGTCCGATCAGCGCCGTGCTGCTCGCCATCGCGCTCGCCGTGCTGATCATCGTCTTCCTGCCGAGCGTCAAGAAGAAGCGCGAAGAGGTGTTCGTCGAGGAAACGTGAGGGGTTGAACTCACCGCTCCTTTGTTGAACAAAGGATCCATGAAGCGGGCGCCGGTCTGGCGCCCGTTTTCGCATGCAAGGACATCCCGGCTCATGACCATTCCCGCAGGGATCATCGACGATCTGCCTTTTCTCACCTCGCTTCGCCGCGACCTGCACGCCCATCCGGAGCTCGGCTTCGAGGAGGAGCGCACAAGCGGCATCGTTGCGAGACTGCTGGAAGAGGCCGGCATCAAGGTGCATCGCGGACTGGGGATGACGGGGGTCGTCGGCACGCTGCAGGTCGGCAACGGCACGCGTGCCATTGGCCTCAGGGCAGATATGGATGCGCTGGCGATGCCCGAGATGGCGGATCGCTCCTACAAATCGACGGTGCCGGGCAAGATGCATGCCTGCGGCCATGACGGGCATACGGCGATGCTGCTCGGCGCCGCCCGGTATCTGGCGGAAACCAAGGGCTTTTCCGGCGCCGTGCATTTCATCTTCCAGCCGGCCGAGGAGGGCCGGGGTGGCGCGAAACGCATGGTCGAGGAGGGGCTGTTCGATCTGTTCCCCTGTGATGCCGTCTACGGTCTGCACAATATGCCCGGCCTCGCCACCGACGAGATCGCCGTGGTCGAGGGGCCGCAGTTGGCCTCCTCCGACAGCTGGCGCGTCAGCTTTCGCGGCACCGGCACGCATGGCGCCAAGCCGCATCTCGGCCGCGACCCGATCACCGCTGCCGGCACCTTTATCGCCTCGCTGCAGACCATCGTCGGCCGCGTCGTCGATCCGCTGCAGCCGGCTGTCGTCAGCGCCTGTTCGCTGCAGGCGGGTGATCCGAAGGCGCTGAACGTCATTCCTGATATCGTCGAGATCGGCGGCACGGCGCGCGCCTATTCGCCTGAAGTGCGTGACCAGCTGGAAGAAGAGATCGGCCGGTTGGCGCAGGGTACCGCTCAGATGTTCGGCATTGCGGCGGACTATCAATTCGAACGGCGCATTCCGCCTGTCGTCAACGATGCCGACGTGACGGCGCGGGCGCTGGGTGCCGCGGGTGAGGTATTCGGGGCAAAGGTCCGCACCAGCTTTCCGCCGTCGACGGCGGGTGATGACTTTGCGTTTTTCGGGCAGAATGCGCCGGGGTGTTACGTCTGGCTCGGGAACGGCCCGGCTGTCGACGGGGCGCTGCATCACAATACGGCTTATGATTTCAACGACGGAGCGCTTGGGTATGGTGCGGCTTATTGGGTGAGGCTGGTGGAGCGGGAGTTGGCGGCTTAGGTTGCGCCCGTGGCCCCTCATCCGCCCTTTCGGGCACCTTCTCCCCGAGGGAGAAGGGACGTGTGGCTCTGCCTCGCTCCAAATCTAGAAGCTTCGACGTTCGCGGCTTCGGGAGAAGGTGGCCCGAAGGGTCGGATGAGGGGGCTACATCCTCTAAGCGATCCCTACGACAATATCTCCATTACTGGCGTCTCCAGCGCCGTCCCCGTCAGCACATCCGCAATCCCCATATCCGTCTGATGCGGACCGATGTTGCAGGCAAGCGTCGCCCCGAAGCAGGCCTTGAAGACGAGGTAGGGCGGCTGCCACGTGACGATCTCTTCCATCGCCTCGCGGATATCGCGAAAGCCCCGCGCCGTCTCGGCAAGCGGCGCTTCGCTCACGAGGCCTGAGAGCGGCAGCGGCAGCAGCGCCAGGATGACGCCATCCTTCGCAACGGCCATGCCGCCGCCTGCTGCGATCACCGCATTCGCCGCCGCCGCCATATCCGCAGTGTTGCCGCCGAAGACCGTCAGGTTGTGGCTGTCATGCGAAACGGTGGTGCAGAAGGCGCCGCGCCATTCGCCCCAGCCGGTGAGGAAGCCTGTACGCGGGTGGCCGTCCGCCAGTCCGTGGCGGTGGGCGACCGAGATCATGGTGCTGCCTGCGGGCGGCACGACGAAACCGTTTTCAACTGACGTTTCGGCCTCGCCCCATTGCGTGAAGCGCGGCCGGTCGATGGTGGCGACGCGCACACGCGTCCCCTCGGAGCGGACCTTGAAGTCATCTTCGCTGAGGCGAGGGAGTTTGACGGAATTGGTGAGTGGCGCGGTGTCGAGCGGCTTCAGCGCCGCTGTCATTGCGCCATCCTGCGCGATGGTGCGGCCATCGACGATGACCTGGCGCGCCCTGAAGCCGGTCAGATCCTCGAAAAGCACGATATCGGCACGGCGTCCCGCGGCGATTAGGCCGAGATCGCTGCGCTTCAGGCGCTGGGCAGCGTTGAAGGTGGCGGCGCGGAGCGCCCATTCCGGGCGCATGCCGTAGCGCACCAGGCGGCGGATCACGTCGTCGAGGCCGCCGCCGTCAAGCAGTTCGTCGGGGAAGACGTCATCGGTGCAGAGCGTCACTGTCGGCGGCAGATGGCCGATCGCGTTCAGGGCTTCGACGAATTCGGAGAGCAGATGGTCGTGCGAACCGCGTAGCTCGATGGTCATGCCTGCCGCGAGTTTTTGCAACAGGTCGGCGCCGGAGGTCAGTTCGTGGTCGGAGGTGATGCCTGCGGCCATGAAGGCGTTGAGATCGGCGCCTTCGAGCCCGCGGGCATGGCCGCAGACGAGCTTGCCGGAGGCGAGCCCGGCATTGACGATCTCGGTCATGCGCGGGTCGCCGTCGATGACACCGCGCATGTTCATGACTTCGGCGACGCCGCCGATCGCAGGTGAACGCAGCATCTCGGTGATGACGGAGGCATCGAAATCAGCCCCGGCGCGCTCCAGGCCGGGTGCCGAGGGCACGCAGGATGGGGCGAGCAGGATCATGCGGAGCGGCAGACCGGCGGATGCCTCGATCGCCCAGCGCACGCCGTCGAGGCCGTGGACATTGCCGAATTCGTGGGGATCCCAGAGGATCGTGGTGACGCCGCGCGGCAGCACGGCACGGGCATATTCGGCGGGCGTCACCATCGAGCTTTCGACATGCATATGCGTGTCGATCAGGCCGGGGGTGATGATGGTGCCAGATGCGTCGATGATTTCGGCGGCATCGCTGCGGCTTTTCGGAGCGTGCACGCTCGATATCAGCGAGCCGGTCAGGCCGATATCCGCCTCGCGGATCAGGCCGGTGACGGTATCGAGCAGCTTGCCGCCTGTTATCAGGATATCGAAGGGCGCATCGCCGCGGGCGGCGGCCACGGCGCGGGCGCGCAGTTGCGGATCGTTGAGATCGGCGGGCTCGCTGCGTGATGGAAAGCTCATTTGCCGGCCTCGCTTTCGAGCGCGCCGAGGATCAGTCTGCGTGCTGCCTCGGTATCGATCTCGACAGCAAATTCGGCATTGGGCGCGGCATGGGTTGCGCGCGTCTCGACGACGGTGCGGCCACGGGTGAACTGGCCGGCGAGCTCGACATCGATGCGGGCGGCGCGGAAGGTGACGAGTTCGGGGGCGGCGAAAGCGACGGCGGCAGAGGGATCGTAGATCGCCATCGCGGCGCGACCGCGGCTGATGCCGATATTGACGTAACCCGCGAGCATGTCGGCGATCAGTTCGGCATTGGCGCCGCCGGCGTTGCGGATCGGGTCGATATCGTCGGGCCTTGCCAGCACTTTGCGGCAGAGGTCGAGATCGACCATCTTCAGCGGCAGGCCGTGGCTGATGACGATCGCCAGCGCTTCCGGATCGGCAAGCGCGTTGAACTCTGCGGATGCCGTATGATTGCCAATCGTGACTCCGCCGCCCATCCAGGTCAGTTCGGTGATGCGGGCGGCGAGATCGGGCCGGGCGAGAGCGATTGCTGCGATATTGGTCAGCGGGCCAAGCGCCAGGATGCGGTGCGGGCCATCCGTTTCGAGCCAGCGGCAGAGGGCGAGGAAAGCGTCGCTATCGGCCAGCGCCAAGCCTTGCGGCAGGGTGCGGCCCGCTGTGGGAATGCCGGTATCGCCGAGGATAGCCTGGGCCGTCTCGATCTTGCCGATCACTGGATTGGCGCGGCCGCTGTGGATCGGGAATGTCCAGCCGAAGGCCTGTGCGGCGCCTGATGCGTTCACCTTCACCTGTGGCAGCGGCGTGTTGCCGAAGACCAGCGAGACGCCATCAATTACAAGCCCCGACTGCTTCACCACCAGAATGGCGGCGATGTCGTCGAAGCCCATGTCGGTATCGATCCAAATTCCCATCATGTCACCCGAAGCGCGAAAGGCTTGCGGCTGCAGCAAGCGGAAGGTCGAAGGAGAGGGCGGTGCCGATCGCGTGGGCGGGCAGGCTTGCATCGACCTCCGCCTTGATCGGCCCGAGCGGCGTGTCGAGCAGGTACTCCCGGGTATTCCCGGCAAAGGAGGTGCCGCGCACGGTTCCCTGGAACAGACCGGAACCAAGGATGACCGTGCGCGGCCGCCAGGCCAGCCCTGCCGCCTGAGGCGCAGGGACCGGCAAATCGACTGGACCGTTTTGCGTGACGAGCTTGCCGCCTTCGAGCTTGAAGACATTCTCGAAGCCGACGAAATCGGCGACGAAGGCCGAGACCGGTTTGTTGTAGATATCCTCAGGCGTGCCGATCTGCTCTATTCCGCCGTTCAGCATCACGACGATCCGGTCGGCAAGGGCCAGCGCCTCCACCTGATCATGGGTGACGAAGATCATCGTCACGCCGGTTTCCTTCTGGACGCGCTGCAGCTCGGCGCGCATTTCCAGACGCAGGCGGGCGTCGAGGTTCGAGAGCGGCTCGTCGAGCAAGAGCACCTTCGGCTCCATCACCATCGAGCGGGCAAGCGCCACGCGCTGTTGCTGGCCGCCGGAGAGTTCGGCTGGTTTCCGGGCGGCAAAGCTTGCGAGACCGACCGACTTGATGCCCGACGTGACGCGCTTGTCGAGATCCTGGCCGGATATGCCCTTGAGGCGCAGGCCGAAGGCGACGTTTTCGTAGACCGTCAGGTGCGGGAAGAGGGCGTAGGACTGGAAGACGAGGCCAACATTGCGCTTGTTGGCCGAGACGCGGGTGATGTCGTCGCCATCGAGATTGATGCGGCCGGAGGCGGGTGTCAGCAGGCCGGCGATCGAGCGCATCGTCGTCGTCTTGCCGCAGCCGGAGGGGCCGAGCAGGGCGACGAGTTCGCCCTTTGCGATCGTGAGATCGAGGTCCTTCACCGCGACCGTATCGCCATAGGCCAGCGTCAGCTTGTCGAGTTGAAGATAGGCATCAGACATAACGCGAGAATCCCAGGAAGCGTTCGGCAAGGAAGACGATGCCGATGGACAGGAAGGCGAGCAGCGAGGAGAGCGCCGCGATCGACGGATCGTAGGTGGTTTCCATGTAGCCCAGCATGTCGATCGGCAGGGTGCGGACACCGGGGCCGGAAAGGAACAGCGAGACCGGCACCTGATTGAAGCTGGTGACGAAGCCGAGGATGAAAGCGGCGAGAATGCCGCCGCGGATATTCGGCATGACCACCCGGAAGAAAGCGCCGGATCGCGATGAGCCGAGCAGGACGGCGGCTTCCTCGATATCGGAGCGCAGATTGTTGAGGCTCGCCGAGACGACACGGACGGCATAGGGCAGCACCAGCGCGGTGTGGGCAAAGAACAGCGCCAGCGTGATGTTGAAGCCGAAGGGCACGACAAGATAACGCAGCAGCGCCAAGCCGACGATGATGCCGGGCACGATGATCGGCAGGGAAACGATGGTGCGCACGGTTTCGGCGAAGGGCAGCTTGTAGCGCGATAGGGCGTAGGCGGCGGGAATGCCGAGGATGAGCGCCGAGAGCGTGCCGAAGACGGCGAGGAACATCGACATGCCGAAGCTCTCGCGGAAGCTGTCGATGGTGAAGACCTTGGCGACCCATTTCAGCGACAGGCCCTGCGGCGGGAAGGCCAGCGTGTCGCCGGCCGAAAGCGAGGCGGCGATGATGATCAGGAAAGGGCCGATCAGGAAGGTCAGCAGCAGGATCAGGACGATCGGCGGGAAGAGGCGTGCGGTCATCGCTTGTTCCTCGCGGTCGCCAGGCGCTTCAAGAGGATGTTGGCGGCAAAGCTCATGACGATCAGCATGAAGGCGATGACGCTGGCGGAGACGAAATTGTTGGAGACGGAAACCTGCTGGTAAAGCAGCGTCTCGAGCATCAGCACCTTGGAGCCGCCGAGCACGGCGGGGGTGATATAGGCGGTCAGCGAGCCGGTGAAGACGAGCGTGCCGCCGACCACGAGGCCCTCCTTGGTGAGCGGCAGGATGACCTTCCAGAACACCTGGAACCAGTTGGCGCCGAGCACCCGGGCGGCCGGGATCGCATCCTTCGGCATGTTTTCCAGGGCGCTGATCAGCGACAGAATCATCAGCGGCAGGAAGAGCTGCAGCAGGCCGATGAAGACCGCGGTTTCGGTGAAGAGCAGGCGCAGCGGCTCGTCGCTGAAGCCGAGACCGGTGATCGCCTGATTGATGATGCCGGTGCGGCCGAGGATGACGATCCAGGCGTAGGTTCGGGCCACCGGCGAAATCATCAGCGGCAGGGTGACCAGACCGATCATCCGGCCCTTGCCCTTGGGCGGCAAGTTGACGATGGCAAAGGCCGCGGCATAGCCGATGACGGCCGAAACGGCGGTGACTTCGAGGCCGAGCCGGAAGGTGCGCAAAAAGACGGTGCGGTTCAGCTGCTCGGAGAAGAAATCGGTGTAGGCCGACAGTGTCCATGCGCCGTCAGCGCGAAAACCTTCGGAGAGCAGAATGGCGACGGGCAGCAGGAAGACCACAGCCGCAAAGATTGCGGCCGGCAGCGCAAGCGCCAAAGCTTCTGCTCGGTTCTGAAACATCGGGAGCCTTTCGGGCGGGTAAGAAGCGGTCCCGGGCTTGCCGGGACCGGATGTTATTTGTGGCTTACTGGCCGACCGTGCTGTTCCATTCCTTCAGCCAGGCATCGCGATTATCGAGAGCTACGGCAGAGGGGATGAGCTTCAGGCTCTTGGCGGTGTCTTCGCCATAGGTGAGGTTGTTGGCAGCGGCCTCGGAGAGCTTGACCTCCTTGTTGGCGGGGCTGTCGACGAGCTTTTCGGCAAGCTTGGTCTGAATGTCGGTGGAGAGCCAGAAATCCATGAATTGCAGGGCGAGATCCTGGTTCTTCGAGCCCTTGGTGAGGACCATGACATTCATGCCGCCGGTCTGGCCTTCCTTCGGGGTAGCCCAGGCAACGGGCACGTCGAGCTTGGTGAAGCCGGCCCAGGAGAAGCGGCCGATCGGGGCGGCCCAGATCTCTTCCTGCTGCATCAGCTGCACCAGCTGCGAGGACTTTTCATAGAAGGTGACGATATCGTCCTTCTTCTCGCCGACCGCCGCGATGGCGCCCTGGAGATCCGGCGTATCCTTGCCGATTGCCTTGCCGAGCATGAAGAGCGCCGGCGGGCCCTGGTTGGTGGTGACGTTCGGGAAGGCGACGTGGCCGACATATTCCGGCTTCAGGAGATCGGCCCAGGATTCGATCTTCATCTTGTCAGAGCGGTAGGCGATCGAGGTGGCGTAGAAGGTGTAGCCGACGCTCATGCCGTCGCCGTTCGGATCCTTGGCGACGTCATAGAGCTTGTCGAAATTCGCGAGCTTGGAGGTGTCGATCTTGTCGATCAGATCCTTGCGGGAGGCCGAGAGCGCGTCGGCCATCGAGACGACGGCCATGTCGATGACGGGGTTCGCCTTGTTCGCTTCCATCTTGGCGATGCGCTCGACGCTATTGCCGGTTTCGACGACGAGCTTGCAGCCGCATTTCGCTTCGAAGGGATCGTAGACGATCGTCTTGAAGTCGTCCTGTGCGAAGGCATAGACGGAAATGGTCAGCGTGCGGTCCTGCGCGGCTGCCGCCAGCGGGGAGAGCGCCAAGAGCGCTACCGATGCGATGAGGGATTTCATGTCGCGAGTTCTCCATCTGTCAGGTTTTCTTTTGCCGGGCTGGCGGGCCCGGAGGATTGGCGGACGATCAATTGCATGGGTACGCGATCGGTCTCCGCAGTGACGATGACACCCTCCCGGGTGCCGCTTTCCAGAATGGTCTTCAGCAGCGCCGAGATGGCGATCTCGGCGATCCTGTCCATGTCCATCCGCGCCGTGGTCAGCGCGGGAGTGACGACCGGTGACCAGATCAGGTCGTCAAAGCCGGTGACGCTGACATCGGCAGGCACATTGATACCTTCCTGCTGCAGCTCGGTCAGTGCCCGAAGGGCTTGCAGGTCGGAAAGGGCGGCGAAGGCGGTAAAACCTTCGGCAGCCTTCCTGGCGAGGCCCAGCCGGCAGCCGGCGCCGGCCGTCTGTTCGAGCCGTTCGATCCAGAGCATTTCCGAACTCATGCCCTTGGCGAGCCCGGAACGGATGCCGCCGGCGCGATCGTTCTGGACGTTCGATTCCGGATTGTTGCCGATGATCAGGATGCGCTTGTGGCCGAGACCCGCCAGATGCGCGGCGATCTGCTGGCCGCCCTGCCAGTGATCGGCCGCGACAGTGTTGCCGGGGGTTGAGGCCGTGTCTATGACGGCGACGGGACAGCTGGAAGCGGAGATGCGGGTGGCGCGGCGGGGGACAACGACCATGCCGTCGACGCCGCGCTCGATCAACCGGTTGATCGCCTCGGTCTGCGCCGTCACGTCACCGCGCGAGTCGGCGATGAGCACGCCATAATCAGCGGACTTGGCGGCGAATTCGATCGCCTGGGCGATTTTCGGGAAGAGCGGATTGGCAATATCCGGAAGCACGAGGCCAAGGACGCCGCTGCGGCCGGTGCGTAGTGCGCGGCCTGCCTGGCTCGGGATATAACCAAGCTCAGCGGCATGCTCGCGGATCTTTTCCGCCAGCTGTTCGGAAACACGGCCCTTGCCCGAAAGCGCGTTCGAAACGGTCGCGACGGAGACGCCGAGCGACGTTGCTATCCTGCTCAAGTTCGGTCCCGGGCGTGACGAAGCCATGGTTTGCCGTGTGTTTGATTAATCGTTTAATCAGGCTCTACAGGAAGCATGTGGCGTTGTCGAATCGAATCTTAGCGTAACTGGCGTTTTCCGCCTCGGCTTTGCGCCATCGGGCGCATAGCCGCCGCCGACGGCGACGTTGAGCGAGACGTAGTCCTTGGCCATCTGCTGGACGGCGGCGGCCAGGCTTGCCTGGGCCGTCGAGACGTTGCGCTGGGCATCGAGAACGTCGAGCAGCGAGGACGCGCCGTCCTTGTAGCTGGCGGTCGAGAGCTCAAGCGATTCCTGGGTGGTCTTCACCTGGGCACGCAGGGCCTGAACCGTCTGTGCATCGCGGCGGACCGCCGACAGTGCGTTCTCGACCTGCTCGACGGCGCTCAGCACCGCAGACTTCCAGGCGAGATAGGCGGCCTTGGCATCCGACTTGGTGATATCGACATTGGCGCGCAGGCGGCCGCCGTCGAAGATCGGCAGGTTCAGCGTCGGGCCGAAGGACCAGGTGGTCAGGCCGCCATTGCCGCCGACCGGGCGGACGTAGGAGGGCGAGATCGAGCCCGACAGCGAGATCGACGGATAGAGCTGCGCCTCGGCCACGCCGATATTGGCGGTGGCAGCGGCCAGATCCCGTTCGGCCTTGCGGATATCGGGACGGTTGCGGATCAGGTCAGCCGGAATGCCGGCCTGCAGGCCGCCACGGAACACCGGCTGATGCGAGCCCTTCTGCAGATCGCTGACCAGCGAGGAGGCCGGCAGGCCGAGCAGGGTGGCGATGTGATGGGCGGCAACCCGGAAGTTGGTTTCGAGACCGGGGATTTCGGCCTGGGTCGACTGCACCAGACCTTCGGCCTGGACGACGTCTCCTGGAGGAAGGTGAGCTTGGCGACATCGGCGGTGGCATAGGCCGAATCCAGCGAGGCCAGCGCGCTTTCCTTCGAACGGCGGTATTCGCCGAACAGATCGAGCAGCCAGGAGACATTGGCTTCACCGGCGGTGGTGTTGGTGGCGCCAACCGACTGGCGGCGCGAACCAAGCTGGCCGCTTGTCGTATGAGAAGCACCGACGACGAGGCTCGGGAGTGCGCCGGCACCGGCGACCGTTACCTGAGCTTCGGCAGCGTTGATGCGCTCCAGCGCCTGCAGAACGTTGAGGTTCTGGCCGATGCCCTGGGCCACCAGCGAATTCAGACGCTGATCGCGATAGGCCGTCCACCACTGGGCGGTCGCAACATCACCATTGCTCTTGACCCCGCCTTCACCGAACTTCGCGGGAAGCGGCATCTCCGGGGGGACATGATCCGGACCGCTCACGCAGCCGGCCAGTGCGGAAGACATCAGCATGCATGCTGCAACCCGCGCGATTATCGTCTGATGCTTCAACGGCCCTCTCCGTGTTTATATCGACGATGCCTAATTATGGTTAATGGATGGTTGATTTTGCGCGATGCGGCCGAATGCGGCGTCACAGCGCCTTCTCCTCATGACGCCCGGTCCTGCCGTCGAGCTCGAGCGGCGGCTGTGGAGGAACGGCATGCATATCGGCCGACGGGAAGCGTGCTGCCAACAGGTCGGCAAGGCTTTCGGAGGATGCGTAGGCGGCGCATTCGGTCGGCGCCACGCAGCTTTGGCGGACGCGGAATGTCTTTGCTGTCGTCTTTGGAGCGAGGTTGACTGTGCCGGTTGCGGACAGTCTGGTTACCGGGTCGAGCGGCGGCGCGAAAAATGGATAGATGACGAACCCCGTTGCCAGGCTCACCGTTACGCACGCTACGATATAAATCAACACAAACCTCATGAGCCTATAACGTCAGCCGCACCCCACCATATCAACCTGCCAATTAGGATTAGAATCCACTGCCGGATGTAGGTCGCGCGCCTCCGCAGGTTCCAAGCGGGGTAGAAAAACAGCCGGATTTCGCTGACAAGCGGTGAGCGCCCGATCTTCGCGAAACTTTTCGCCTGTCGGGGAGTTTCGGTCTTCAGCAGCAGTGGGTAGAGACCGCAAACGCAGGAGAGACAGATGCCAGACAGATCACGGCCCGGAGCAGACGCAACCGAAGCGGACCTTCAGGCGCATCTGGCCGAGATGGAAGCGGAGGCGATGGCCGATGATTTCGTCCGGGACAATCCGGAAGAAGACGCGGCCCTTGAGGCTGATCTTCACCGGCTGCAGGCAGAGCTCGAAGCACTGCGGGCGCGCCTTTCGGTGATCAAGGAACAGAGTGCGGCTGTGGTGCGCAACAATCTGGAATGGGCCGACAGAAGCGCCCATGACCAGCTCGGCGACTATCCGTGGCTGAAGCTCGCGGGCGCGATGGCCGGAACCTATGTGTTCGGCCGTATGCTGCGCAACGCACCGGTCGCCGCCATCCTGACGGCGGTCGTACCGTTCGTTCTCTCCAAAGCCGAGAAATAGTCGCCATCAGTCCTTGAAGTCGCGCAGGCATTTGACGATTTCGCGCAGGCCGCGGGTCAGGTGCTTGTCGCGGCGCATGACGATGCCGAGCTGGCGGACAAGCCGCGGCTTTACCGGCGACGTTGCGAGATAGCCGGCGCGATCGCGGCGCAGCGCCAGCGACGGCAGCACCGACCAGCCGAGACCGGCCGCCACCAGTTCCTTTATTGCCTCGACGCTGCCGAATTCCATGACCGGCTGGGCCCGGATGCCTGCATCGGCAAACCATTTGTCCGTCGCCTGGCGGGTATTACCGCCGTCATAAAGCATCATCACCTTCTGCTGCAGGAAAGCAGCATCGGGGCCGCCTTCCGGCATGTCGCTGCCGCGCGGGGCGACGGCCAGAAGCTCGTCCTCGTAGAAGATCTCGACCTCCAGCGACCGGGCTGCGGCGGGAAGGGTGACGACGGCGAGGTCGAGCGCGTTGGATTCCAGATCGCGAAGGATTTCGTCGGTATTGCCGATCTTCACGGTGATCTCGAGGCCCGGCATGCGCTTCTTGGCGGCGGCGATGGCGCGAGGCAGCAGATGGATCGAGGCGGTTCCGCCGCTGCCGATCCTCACACGCCCCGCAGCCCCTTCCTTATAGGGCGCCATGGCATCGAGCGCCGTATCGCATTGCTCTATGATTTTTCGCGCATGGGCGAGGAACTCGACGCCGGCGGCCGAAGGCTGGGCGCGGCGTCCCACACGTTCGATCAGCCGCACGCCCAACCGCTGTTCCAGCAGCTTGATCTGCAGGCTGACGGCCGGCTGCGTGACCCCGGCGCGGTCAGCTGCCGCCGTGAAGCTGCCCAATTCGGCGACGCTGACGAAGGCGGCCAGCTGATCGAGATTGATCATCAAAGAAATCCTTATGCATTGCATAACAATGATAAGCTTCTTTCACTGCTCCTGCCAAGCCATCCTCGCGCCTTCAAAACGGCAGGAGACTGGCATGACGATCGAGACTGAAGAGAGCGCCGGACGCAGGGCAGACGCGGGGCGATGGAGGCTGGCGTCAGGCGGGCTGGTAGCGGCGTTGAAACATTGGCTGGAAAAGCGCCGCACGCGCAGAAACCTGCTTGAGCTTTCGGCCAGTGAGCTTAGCGATATCGGCATGACCCGCGAGGCCGCCCGCGCCGAGGTGCGAAAGTCGTGGTTCTGGGACTGACGCTCTTGCCTCGCGCGAAAACATTCACCCATATGGTTGACTATCGATTCGAATTTTGTATATTCAACCATACGGGTGAATAAATGGACGACGACGCTCTGTCACGTATTCTGAAGGCCGCGGGTGACACCACGCGGCGGCAGATCCTTACGCTTCTTGTTCAGGAAGGGGCGCTGAGAGTGACTTCGCTTGCCGCTCATTTCGACATGTCCCTGAATGCCGTCTCCAAGCATATCAAGGTCTTGGAGGAGGCGGGACTTGTGACCCGCAGGACTGTCGGCCGTGAGCATTTCATGGCCGCGGAGCTCGAACCACTAAAGCTGACTGAGGGCTGGTTCGCGCAACTGAAGTCCATCTGGGACCTGCGCCTGTCGGCGCTGGAGGCTATTCTAGTTTCAAAGGATGACGGACATGAGTGAACTGGAACTGACAATCAACCGCAAGATCGCAGCGCCCCGCCAGAAGGTTTTCAACGCCTGGCTCTCGCCGGAAATCCTGGCGCAGTTCATGCGCACGCCGACCGGTGGCAGCGATATATCGAAGGTGTCGAACGACCCGGTGAAAGGCGGCCGCTTCTCGATCGTGATGAAGACCGCCGAGCGCGAGATCCCGCATGCCGGCACCTATCTGGAGATCGACCCGCACGCGCGCCTCGCCTTCACCTGGGAGTCGCCCTATTCGCTCGACGACAGCGTGGTGACCATCGATCTCGCCGAGGTCGATGGGAACACGACCGAAATCACGCTGAAGCAGGTGAAATTCCGCAGCGAAGAGGCCCGCGACGGCCACCGCGGCGGCTGGAATGCGATCCTCGATAATCTGCAGGGCATCATCGCCTGATGTTCATGGCCGCCGTGCCATTCGGATGCGGCGGCCATGCTTTCCATCCTCTCAGCCTTGTGGGCTGAAGGTCTTGCGCATGGTCTCAGTGTAGTGGGCGTCTGATGTCGTCCAGCGGAGATCGGCGACCATCCTGGTATCGGCTCCGGCAAGGTAGCGCACTTGCCTTGCCTCGTTCGTCGCCGCCGCAAAGATCGCCTCGGCCACTTCCTGCTCGGTGCAGTAGGGCGTCGGGTAGTTTGCCATCTTCTGGAAATAGGTCTGCGCATAGGCGCCGTAGTCATCCGGGATCAGGCCGTTCATGCGGTCGCCGCTATTGGTGGTGAAGCTCGTTGTCGGCGCATAGCCGGGCTCGACGAGGCGCGCGTTGATGCCGAAGGGTTCGAGTTCGTAGGCGAGGGATTCCGTGAAACCCTCGACGGCCCATTTGCTGGCGCAGTAGACGGCGACCATCGGCATTGGGCCGATCCCGGCGCTGGATGTGACGTTGATGATCGTTCCGCCACCTTGGCGGCGCATGACTGGGATGATCGCCCGGCAGGCGGTGAAGACACCGAAGCTGTTGGTTTCGAAGATTTCACGGGTGACCGCATCGGGTGTTGCCTCGAAGGCTGAGGCGAGGCCGATCCCGGCATTGTTGACGAAGGCGTCTATCGTGCCGAAGGCTTCGATGCCGGAGGCGATCGCCGCGCGGATGCTGTCGTCGCCGGTAATATCGAGCGGCAGGACCTTGAGGCGGCCGGTTTTATCCGCGAAGGCCGCCTTCTCCGGCTGTCGCATCGTCGCCAGCACGTTCCACCCCTTGTCGAGGAAGAACTCTGCTGCTGCTTTTCCGTATCCTGTCGAGCTTCCTGTGATCATCATCGTCTTGGCCATGTCGGGCTCCTTTCGTTGTCAGGGAGCATAGACAAGTCGCAGAGACGATCTATAATCAGAACTCCATAAAACATTGTAGATCGTCCATCATGGATCCTTTCAGTGACCTTATCGGTCTGCTTCGGCCGCATGCGGCCGTCTCCAAGCCGATCACCGGCCGCGGCAGATGGGGCGCGTGCTATCGTCCCTACGGGGCGCCCGGATTTGCCATCGTGCTCGAGGGGACCTGCTTTCTTCAGTTTGACGAGGAAGCGCCGATCCGGCTTGCCGCCGGCGATTTCATTCTCATTCCATCGACGCCGGCGTTCTCGCTGTTCAGTCATGCCGAGGCAGAGCGGCTGCCGCGCGAACCCACCGATCAGCCGGTGCGGCATGGCGAGGCGGAAGGCGAGGCGGATTTCCGGATGCTCGGCGGCGGCTTCCAGATCGAGCCGGTCAATGCAGGGCTGCTGCTGGCGCTGCTCCCCGGGATCATTCATATCCATGCCGATGAGGGTGAGGCCGACCGGCTGAAGCGCATCATCGCGCTGATCATGGAAGAGAGTATGGCCGACCGGCCGGGCCGCGAACCGGTGGTCGAGCGGCTGCTGGAGGTAATGCTGGTCGAGGCGCTGCGCTGGGGCGGCGGCATGGATGCCGGGCCGGTGACATCGGGCATGCTGCGATCGATGCGTGATCCCTCGCTCGCCCGTGCCTTGCGGGCGATGCATGCCGATGTCCGTGCGCGCTGGACCGTCGAGGGGCTGGCGAAGCTGGCGGGCATGTCGCGCTCGGCCTTTGCCGCCCGCTTTGCCGAGGCGCTTGGCACGACGCCGATCGACTATCTCGCGCAATGGCGGATGGCGCTGGCGCGCGATGCGTTGAGCCGCGGCGATATCAGTCTTGAGCGGCTGGCTGGCGAGATTGGCTATGAATCGGCCAGTGCGTTCAGTACCGCGTTTCGCCGCCACAATGGCTGCTCACCGCGCGAGTTCGGCCGGTCAGCGGGGCGTTGAGCTCAATCGGCGTGACGCGGACGGCGGCGGACGAGGTCGTCGCCGGCCTGGGGCGGCAGGCGCCAGAAGGTGATGACGCTGGAGGCCGATACCAGGCCGACGACCACGAAGGCGATGTGGAAATCCGAGAGCAGCAGGCTGCCGCCGTGGAGGCTGCTGGTGATGTCGAGCGAGGCACCGGCAACGGCCACGCCCATGGCCATCGAGACGCGCTGGGCGACCGCGTTGATCGCCGTCGCCTGGCCGGTATGGGCCTCGTCGACATCGCCGAAGGACATGGCGCTGATGCCGGAGAAGGCCATCGAGCGGAGGATGCCGCCGATTAGCAGACAGCCCATGATCAGCCACATCGGTGTGCCCGGATGGAAGAGCGCGTTGATGCCGAGCAGGATGGCGGAGATGAAGGTGGTGACGATCAGGATACGGCGGAAGCCGAAGCGGGCGAAGGTGCGGGCGGCGCCGAATTTCGAGCTCAGCGATCCCACCGCGGTGATGAAGGTCACCATACCCGACTGGAAGGGCGTCAGCCCGAAACCGAGCTGCAGCATCAGCGGCATCAGGAAGGGCAAGGCGCCGAGCCCCATGCGGAAATTCGAGGCGCCGATGATGGAAGCGCGGAAGATCGGATAGCGGAACATGCGCGGGTCGAGCAGCGGGTGCTCGGTGCGCTTGGCATGCCAGAGATAGGCAATGCCCATGAGTATGCCGATCGCGATCGTCGTGTAGCCGTAATACATCGGCAGCGCCGGGAGGCTGACGACCGAGATGCCGAAGACGAAGGCGCTGAAGCCGATGCCCGAGAGAAAGAAGCCGGTGAAATCCAGCGGCTTCGGCTCCCGCGCCTCCACCGGCGGCAGCAGCTTGGTGACGAGGATGATACCGGCAATGCCGATCGGCACGTTGATCCAGAAGATCCAGTGCCAGCTGAGATAGGTGGTGAAGAAGCCGCCGACCGGTGGGCCGAGGATCGGACCGACAAGGGCGGGGATTGTCAGCCAGGCCAGAGCATCGACCAGCTGATGCTTCGGCGTGCCGCGCACCAGAAGCAGGCGGCTGACGGGCGTCATCATCGAGCCGCCGGCGCCCTGCACCAGCCGCCAGAAGACGAAAGCGCCGATCGAGCCGGAGAAGGCGCAGCCGATCGAGCCGATCATGAAGACGCCGATAGCGATGCGGAAGATGTTCAGCGCGCCGAAGCGATCAGCCATCCAGCCGCTGATCGGAATGAAGACGGCAAGGGCGACGAGATAGCTGGTGACGGCCAGTTTCAGGGCGATCGGCGAGGTGCCGATATCGGCGGCGATCGCCGGCAGGCTCGTCGCGATGATCGTCGAATCCATGCGCTCCATGAACAGGGCGATGGCGAGAATGATCGGCGTAAGGCGGGGCAAGGATATGTCCGGTCAATGATGCGCGGCCGTTATAGGACGCATTGCGGCCGCGCACCAGTTCAACTTCTCGCAGGTTATCTGCCCTTCAGCCCGAACAGGGCCTCGGCGTTGCGGAAGCAGATCTTTTCCATGTCTTCCTTGGGAAGATCGAGCGAATTCAGGATCTTCAGCGTGTCGCGGATATAGCCCGGACCCTTTTCGGGATCGAAGGGCGAGTCCGAGGCGAAGAGGATGCGGTCGGAGCCGTAGAATTCCAGCCCACAGATGGTGGCTGCCTTCGAGCCGAAGACGGCGGTGTCGGCATAGAAGTCTTTGAAATAATCGAGCGGGCGCTTCTTCAGGCGCTTCAGCACCAGCGTCAGGTCCTCGTCGGTGGTGCGCTTGCCGAGCTGGTCCCAGCCCGGGCCGACGCGTCCCTCGAAATAGGGGACCATGGCGCCCATGTGGTGGGCGAGAACCTTGAGATCCGGCAGGCGGTCCATGAAGCCGGAGAAGACCAGCCGGGCCATGGCGGCACTGGTTTCGTACGGCCAGCCGAAGGTCCACCAGATCTCGTATTTCGACTTGTCCTCGGTGGCATAGTCGGTCATCGAGGCATTGCGCGAGGGATGCAGCAGCACCGGCTTGTTGTGCTTGGCGGCGACCTCAAAGATCGCGAAGAAGCGCTCCTCGTCGAGTGGTGCGCCGTTGACGTTGGTGTGGATCTGCAAGCCGTTGGCGCCGAGTTCGGTGAAGGCGCGTTCGGCCTCGCGAACAGCAGCGTCGGGGGCGTTCATCGGCAGGGCGGCGACGAAGCCGGCGAAGCGCTCGGGATATTTCTCGACAAGCTCGGCCTGGCCGTCATTGGCAATGCGGGCAAATTCGGTGGCGAGCTCCGGGCCGCCCATCGCTTCCAGCGGCGGCATGCCCAGCGAGATGATCTGCCGGTAGTCAGGAAACTCGTCCATGACGCGGAAGCGGGTTTCGAGATCGTAGATGCAGGGTACGCCCTGCATGCGACGGCCGATATCCTTGCCAGCGCCGTCGAGCTTCTGGATGCGCTCCCAGAGCGCCTTCGGGAAGAAATGGTTGAACGCGTCGATATAATACATGGGACTCCTCCTCAGTCGTCTATGTCTGGCCGCCTCAGCCGCGCTTCAGGCGGCGGACGAGATAGGCGAAGGTCGCCTTGAACATCTCGTCGCGGAACATGTGCTTGCGCTTGGCCTTGATATCCTCGGGCTTGCCGAGCGCCTTGGCGCCTCCGGCAGCCTCGACCCACAGCTGCATCATGCAGGCGTTCTCCAGCGACAGCGCCAGATAGATCGCCTGCTCGATGGTGGGCGCGGCGGTGACGATGCCGTGGTTCTGCAGGAGCATGGCGCCGTGTTCACCGAGGCAGGCGGCAACCGCCTTGCCGCGCTCGGCGGTGGTGATCAGCTCCGTGGTTTCCGAGAAGACCGGCAGGCCTTCGGCGAAGATCGAGCCCGGGTGGCCGACCGGCTGCAGCGGCTTGCCGAGCGCCGAGAAGGCGGTGGCATAGGGCGCGTGGGTATGGACCACGGCGTTCAGATCCGGCCGGGCGCGCAGCACCTCGGAATGGATATAGACCTCGTTGTGGCGGCCGAACTCGCCATCGACCTTCTCGCCGTCGAGATCGACGGTGATGATGTTGTCGAGGGTGATCTCTTCGAGGCCGAACTTGGACGGCTTCATGTAGAAGCGGTCGGGTTGCTCCGGCACGCGGATCGAGACGTGGCCGCGCGTCCAGTCGCCCTGACCGGCGGCTTCCAGAATGCGGCCGGCCTCGATCATCCGCTGCTTCAGGTCTTCATGCATCGTCTTGTTCTCCGAGGAATTGTCGCAGCGGATGCCGCTGCCGGACCAGGCCGGTTCGAATGCGGCGCTGCTGCCGTCGCAGGCGCTACACACGGTGCTTGTCGCCGCGTTTGCGGCCCTGCGAAATGTCGAGGAAGAGCTCCGAGGGGGCCACCTTGCGGTCGATCAGCCCCTGCTGGTGGGCGTAGCCGATGACGGTTTCCAGCGTCCTGGCGTTCTGCCCTTCAAGGCCGTAGGCCCAGGGATCGTCGCCCATGATCGCCTGCTGTTCCTCCCAGGCCTCGCGATACCAGGCGAGCGGCACGATGCGTGGGTTTTCCATGCGCTTCATGGCGATCTGCTTGGCCTCCTCGAAGGCGATATAGAGATTGATCGGCACCCAGGGGTGGCGGGCGACGATCTCCGGGCGGATGCCCATCACATGCATGATCGGGAAAATGCCGGTGCGCTCGTAATAGGCGATCTCCTCGGCCTTGTAGTCGGGGAAAAGGCGGCCGACGCGCGGGTCGCGCTTCTTGATCGGGGCGATCAGATCCGGATGCAGCAGGGCGTCGATCTCGCCATCGACCAGCATCTGCTCGATCGACTTGTCCTCGCCGATCTTGTGCAGCTTCAGGCCTGAGGGAAGCTTGAAATCGACGTCCTCGTCGAGCTCCGAATACCAGGTGTTTCCGGACAAGAAGCTCGGCAGCGGCTAGGAACCCGGCACATCCCGCCTGGGGGCGGGATGTGTCGAGACGAAGGCTTCGGCCTCGGCCCGCAACCACTCGCAGAAGATGACGGATTTGCGGTTCCGTCTCGCGCGGCGCAGCGCCACATATTCGTGGCCGCTGTCGAGGAAGCCGAAGGGGGCCGCCAGCCTCGCGTCGCGGATGTCGTCCGTGACATAGGGCCAGGGCGCGACGCAGACGCCGAGCCCTGCGCCTGCCGCTTCCAGCATGAAATAGAAGTGTTCGTATTCGACACGCGCTCCGCTCTCGATGTTCAAACCCGAGCGGCCCAGCCAGTCGCCCCAGGCGCGGAGCCGGGTCTTGGTGTGAAGCTGCGGCAGGCCGCCGATCTGTGCCGACAGGGCCGGAGAGACCACCGGTCCGGTCTGTTCCGGAAAGAGCGGGATGACATCGGCGCCGTCGGGCCAGGGTGCCGTGCCGACACGGATCGCCACGTCGAAGCCGTCGCGGGCGAAATCGACCGGCCGGGACGAGGCCGTCAGCCGTACGTCGATACTGGGATGTTCGGCCTGGAAGCGATAAAGCCGCGGGATCAGCCAGCGCATCGTGAAGGTGCCGGGGCAGGAGACATCGAGCGGGCCATCGCCGGTATCGGCAACGGCGCGCACCGACATGTCGATCTGATCGAAGGCGGCGACCAGTCCCGGCAGCAGCGTCTGGCCAGCCTCCGTCAGCCGCATCCTGTTCTTCGGTCCTTCGAACAACGCTACGCCAAGAACGTCCTCAAGATGCTGGATCTGGCGGCTGATGGCGCTGTGCGTCACGTTCAGCTCTTCGGCCGCCAGCGTCATGCGGCCGTGGCGGCCTGCGGCTTCGAAGGCGCGAAGCGCATTGAGGGAGGGCAGACGTCTTGCCATGTGCGTTTTAGGAACAATCCGTGTTCGAGCTTATCGGTTTTCATCCCGGAGAATATGATGTTTTCTCCAGTTGCAACACTAAGGAAAAGCCGCTGAGCGCACAACAGGTGCTGGATGCCCAAGCATTCGGCAGGGCGAAGCTTTGCCTGGCATAGGATGGAAACCATGAACAGCAGACATGTAGACGGAAGTGCCGGCGACGCCAATTACGGTGTGATCGGCACTAATTACACCCGGTACCGGCAGCCGGATCCCCATATCGCCGCCTTCATCTGGCGCGCGCTAGGGGATGCCCGGACGGTGCTCAATGTCGGCGCCGGCGCCGGTTCCTACGAGCCGATCGATCGCACCGTCACTGCCGTCGAGCCATCGGCCTCGATGCGCGCCCAGCGTCCGGCGCATCTGCCGGTAGCGATCGATGCGGTGGCGGAAAAGCTGCCCTTCGCCGATGACAGCTTCGATGCCAGCATGACGACCTTCTCCGTTCACCAATGGTCGGACCTCAAGGCCGGCCTTGCCGCGATGCGCCGGGTGACGCGCGGGCCGGTCGCCGTGCTGAGTTGCGATCCGGACGAGCTGCATCGCTCATGGCTGCAGGCCTACGCCCCTGAAATGATCTCCGTCGAGGCCAGCCGTTATCCGCCGCTTGCGGCCATCTCCGGCGCCTTGGGCGGGACGATCGAGATCAAGCCTGTGCCGATTCCGCTTCACTGCACCGACGGCTTCGGCGAAGGCTATTACGGCCGCCCCGAGCGGCTGCTCGATCCCGGCGCACGGCTTGCCAACTCGGCCTGGAGCTTCGTCGACGCTTCCGTTGGCGAGCGCTTCGCCGAAGAGCTCGGCCGCGATCTGAACGATGGCAGCTGGGACAGACGCTATGGCGAACTTCGCTCGCAGCCGTTCTTCGAGGGATCGCTGCGGCTGATCGTTTCGACGCCGTGAACGGATAGCGGATTACCGCTCACAGCTTTCAGGCAGCCCGTCGCCGATGCGGCGAAGGGGCTGCCTTGCCCGATGGCGATAAAACCGATAGAAGTTTCTTTCGGCTTTCGGATTTTATCGGAAACGAAATTCAACGAAATCAGCAAACTGCGGGATAAAATTTTAAAACCGGCGAAGTTTCTTGCCGTTGCCCGTTGCTAAATTTCAAATTGATCCTATATTGGGTTCATCGACCATTGCTTGTGACGTCGCTCAAGAGCGCTTTTGCCTCTTCAGATTTCCTTCCAAATAATCGATCTAGGTCCGCAAAGTATCGCGGAAAAAACAACGGTTGCTTTGAAAGGAGATCGTTATGAATACAGGTACAGTCAAGTGGTTCAACGCCACCAAGGGTTTCGGCTTTATCCAGGCTGACAACGGCGGCGCAGACGTTTTCGTCCACATTTCTGCAGTTGAACGCGCAGGCCTGCGCTCGCTCGCAGACGGCCAGAAGATCCGTTTCGACATCGTGCAGGACCGCAAGTCCGGCAAGAACTCGGCGGACAACCTGCAGGCTGAATGAATTTGTCACGGCTCGCGCGACCACGGATGTACTGGCGCGCTGAGACGATGACGGAGGAAGGTCGGGATTAGTCCCGGCCTTTTGTTTTTTCATCTGATACGGAGAACGGCATGACGAACCGCCACTACCGGCCGGGCGATAGCATCGTTCTGAAGCCGGGAATTCTTGGAAGCGTCCAGCCGGGCGGCGCCGGCCGCGTCGTGTCTGTCATGCCGGCAGCACAGGGCTTCGTCCATTACCGCGTCAGATTCCAGAACGAGAATTGCGAGCGAAGCGTCCGCCAGGACGATATCGACGTTCTGGCATCGTCAGGCCGCCCCGCCGCCGAGGTCAAGGTGACGGAAAGCCCGAAATCGAGCTGGATCAATTCGAATACGATCCGCATCAAGAAATAACGGCCGTTGGCCGATTAAGGAGACGTCTTGCAGGTACTCGTCCGGGATAACAACGTCGATCAGGCTCTTCGCGTCTTGAAGAAGAAGATGCAGCGCGAGGGTGTGTTTCGCGAAATGAAGGCGCGCAGCGCCTATGAAAAGCCTTCTGAAAAGCGCGCCCGCGAAAAGGGCGAAGCGATCCGCCGCGCCCGCAAGCTTGCCCGCAAGCAGGCTCAGCGCGAAGGCCTCCTGCCGGCTCCCAAGAAGAAGATCCTGGCGCGCGCCCGCTAACCGACCGTCATACCGGGACAGGCACTCCTGAAGGAGGAAAGCATGACCAAGACGAAAGACAATCTCTTCAAGCCCGAAAAGCTTTCGGCGCAGGCGAAGGCGGAAAACACCGCCTCGATGGCCAAAGAGATCATGGCCGGCGAGCTCATCGAGCGGCAGAAGAAGACCGAGAGACTGCGGGCGCTGCGTTTGGCGCAGCCCGTAGCCGAGCCGCCCGCGAAGAAAACACGCGCGGCCAGCAAGAAATCCTGAGTTCATTCTCATCTTGAGAACGCCGCCGCCAGGCGGCGTTTTCGCGTCTGGGCATTCAGCCCCGGGCTGTTGTTTCTGGCCGGCGAATGCGCGCCTCAATGGCGCGGGCCGATTGACCACGCAGCGTCTGCAGCGTGGTCATCGGGAAGGTGATCTCTGCCAAGGCGCGGATGAAGACGCTCTCCTCAGGCTTCGAAAAACGCACGAAGACGCTGCCTTCCTGTTGCCGGATCTGCGCGCAGGTGATGAAAATTTCCGATGTTCCGAGACAGAGATAGAAGTGCGCGGTCAGCTGCTCGATGCCGCGCGCCTGCAATATGGCGCCGGTCTCGCTGATGCTGACGATGCGCACCTGCCGGGCCGTGAAGGACTTCACGCCCTTGACCGGGCAGAGCGCCCGGGCAACCAGATTGACCCGATGATAGGCAGGCTCGACGCTATCGCCCGCAAAGGCAAGCCGCGACAGGTAGTTGCGGTGGGTGTTCGAATTCAACATGAAATGACTGCGAAAAGACATTAACGAATTTTTAACCATGTAGCCGCCGAAAGCCGGAAAGGCAACGCGCATTGCGTGTGCCCCGATGCAAAGATGTTGATGATTTGCTGCCGGAGAGCTGCCGGCCGCGGGCAGGGTGAGTCGGGCAGCGGTTCGCCCGAACGCGGCCGCGGTGGGTCGCCGGCGATGGCCGCTGGCCATGCCCGGACAGGTATTCTGTATCGAAACGGCAAGGCCGCCGCCTCGCCGCTGTGGACCGTAACCCTTCGTTAAGGTTGATCGCCTGGCAATTGGAATTTCCGGTCCGTGCCAGGGCTCAAGCACCCTAAAATGGCTGGGCGGCTTTTGGCCGACTCTGATGATTTTCTTTAAGATGGTGTTTTATGTCTAATATTTCCGATGACCTGCCGACGATCGGACCAGATGGCGCCGGTGACGGCGCGGCCAGAACCGGAGCTGCCTGGCAACGCCTGCGTCAGCATGAGGCAGATCTGCTGTTCTCCGCCGTGCCGCCGGAAGTTGTGGAGGCGCAGCGTCCGGAGCTCCGCAAAAAGGTCAACGACATTCCTGTCGAAATCGAGGTGGTGATCGGGCGGGCGCGTGTTTCGGTTGCTGAGTTGATGCGGGTCGATCCGGGTCACAGCTTCCGGCTGGATAGCCGTTTCGGCGAACCGGTCGAGCTGCTGGTCAATGGCCGGCTGATCGGCCACGGCGAAATCGTTGCCGATGCCGACGACAATGTCGTCGGCGTGCGGATCGTTCGTCTCGCAGGTTGAGAGCGTTTTCATTGGGGGCAAGTGCATGGGCCATGAGGCCCGCAACGGCGCCGGTCAGGATCGCGGGGGCATCCGGCACGAAGGAAACTGCAAGGAAGACATCATGACGATGAGAGCCTGCATAATGACCGAGAGCCATCTGAAGACGGTGCTCGAAATGTTGCGCGACAAGCCGGAGCTGGGTGCTGCGCGATCGCTGGTGGAAGCGGCGCTCACGGAGATCGAAGCTGTACGGAGGAGCCATGCCGCGGCCTTTCAACAGGCCGGACGGCGGAGGGCGAGGTGAGGTGGCGGCGGGGAACCGAAGGGGCTTGCCCGCTCAACTCCCCAGCAGCAATGCGGCGAGTGCCACCTGCGAATTGACGCCGAGTTTGGAGTAGATATTCCGAAGATGCGTCCGGACCGTCTCGTAGCTGATCTGATAGGCTTTCGCGACTTCCCGTGGCGTGTTTCCCGAGGCGACGCTGAGAGCGACCTTGATTTCGGTCACCGTCAGTTTCGAGGTTTCCATGAGGGCGCTCTGCCGGTCTTTCAACGGGGCGGCCACCATCGGCTCGGCAATGACAGCAACAGTCGGCCCTTCCAGAAATTCCGTGAATGCGCTCGACTGAAGCCTGACGATGGTCAGGCGATAGCTGCCTTCCTTTCCGTCGCCCTGGACGATGGCGGTATAGGGCCCCCTCTGTCCGTCGTGGCGGGATGCGAGCCACTCGAAGGCTGCCGCCGACTTCTGGCATCGAATGCTGATCCGCCCATCGGCGGCGACGCGAAACGGAAACCCGGCGGCGATGATGTTTTCAGCCGTGCGGTTCGACCAGCGCACCTTGCGTTTGTCCGACACGTAGATGAGGCCGGCACCGATGCTGTCGAACAACGTTCGCAGCGCCTGATTGTCAGGCGCAAGCAGGTCGCGCTTGCGGATGAAATCAAACGCGCGCTTCAGGTGAGGGGCAAGCAGGGTGTAGCGCTCGGCGGCCTTCCTGTTGCGCTCGGGATCGGAGGAGGAGGTCGCTGTCGAAAGAATGAAGGTGCGGGCTTCTTCACGGATGATGGAGACGCCGATACTGGTCTCGCAGCCCGCCTGCCGCTTCAGCCAGTCGTTGTAGAATTCGGTCTTGACGAGGTTCTTTCGGGCAAAGATATCCTCGCCGCACAACCCGCGGCCGACCGGCACCAGGCCCATGCGCGGGATCCACGGATTGACCGACGCGAAGTGATTGCTGAACTGATCGACCTCGTCCTTGGTGAAGCCTGAAATATAGGGAACGTGGGCAACCGGCGAGGCAAGATCGTGGTAGTGCAGGGCAGCCTTGCCATCGGGAGAAGTCTTGGCGACGGCATCCAGAAAGCCCTGCCAGCTGCATTCGCCGAACAGGCTTCCGTAAATCATATCGATCAGATGAATAGCGGCATCGGCAGGCTGCGGCATTTCTCAGGCTCGCAAAACACAAGAACACGTCTTGGTTGTCGCAAATCGGCACGGGATTGACCAGCCCTTCAAAAGAAGATGGTCACATGGCCGTCCGGTCATCGGATGGCCGCACGGCGCCAGGTCCGCCGCCCATACTCCAGGTGGAGCATGCCCTGCACGTGAAGGCGCTGTAGACCCACAAACGGGCGGGGTTTGCGAACGGACGGGTCTGTCCGGACGCTTCCCTTGCGCCCATTTATCAAGGGGAAGGGGATACAATGAAACTCAGATATTCGCTCGCCGTTCTGATCGCTTTCGGACTGGCCGGATGCCAATCGATCCTGAAGGAAGAGCCCGCAAAGGGAACGCTACCGACCGGAAAGAAAGTCCTTGTCGATGACGGCACCTGCCCGCCCGGACAGGTAAAACAGGTGACCGGCGCCACAGCCGGAAATCCGCGCATCAAGGAATGCGTGCCAATGCCGAAGGGGTAAGGGGCCGTCTGCATTTTCGCCGGGGTGTTGCGGAGAGGTTCGGTTACTGATCTCTCCGCATGTTCGGGATGCAGATGCAGCATTACCAAAGATTATCGGGCTTTGATGAGGCGGGCATCTGCGAAACGCCGTGTTGTCTTTGGATGGCGGCGATTGCGACTAGGGCGACCAGTCCCAACAATGGCAGGATACGGTGGTGATAACGGTCCGCCGGACCGGAGATAACAGCAAACAGCAGATCGTTTCCGAGGCAGAGCGACAGCAGCAGGATGATCCAGATCGTTTCATCACGCGTCAGCCTTCGCCAGGCCCACACGAGCGCCGATGCGGTTGCCAGGTAAAGCGCGTAGCGCAAAGCCGTGCAGAGATTGCGTACCGCCTCGCTTTGCCACAAGCCCTGTGGCTGTGCGGACTGATAAAATCGGCTTGGCATCGGTTCGGTGAGGACTGGAATGAAATCGAGCGCGGTCTGCGGTGCATAAAAGCTCAGGAAATCGCGGGCAACGACGATCGCCGTCTCCATTGGCCTGTACGTCAGGCCGTCGACTATGATTGCGCGTGCGTGCTGCCGTTCGAAACGGTCGAGCGGAAACGCGTTTGGGAACTGGCGTGCAATATCCCAGAAGAAGTCACGGCGTTCCGCGTTGGCGGGATCGGCCTTCAGCTGAACCACGTAATCGGCCGCATCACACAGCGCCCTGTCACCTGATCTCTCGCATTGGCGGGTGAGCAGCGCCGGGTGAATTGAGAAGAAACGGGAGGCGAGGAAGGTCTGCGCGAGTCTTGGGACATCAGGAAAATATCTGCGCTCAAGACCAGTGTTGACGAGCAGCAGCGTTGCGAGCGCCAGCGCAGGCATGGCAAGAAGCCGCACATTGCGAAACATAAGCGCGGCGAGCAGCGAAAAGGGCATCACAAGCAGCAAGCCGCTCGCATGACCGGAGAGCAGGACGCCCGAAAGCATGGCCAGGAACGGGCTCTGCCAGCGAATTGCAACGATCAGCAGCACGACGGCAGAAAAGAACCAGCTGTCGACGAGCACAGCGCTCGCATACAGCGGCTGCAGACTTAAAAGCGAGAGAGGCAAAGCAAGCACGAATAGGTGCGGCAAGGAGAAACTGCGGCAGAAAAGTAGCCAGGCGATCGCGGCAAGGACCGTATTGAACAGCGGCAAGGCCCAATACCCAATCAGACGGTATGGCCAGGCAATCAGAACGGCGGCCGTATTCGAGCGGATCCAGCCGACGCCTTGGCCGGAATAAGCGATGGAGTCGTCCATCACCAGAGGAAACCCGTTGACCAGCATGGGTGCCAGCAACATCACCACCAGCAACAGAAATAGCCCGGCCTGCTGCCAGAAAACGGATTCTCGTGCTGTCCACGGAAAGGTCATGTCTTCTCCAGGTGTGCGGCACCTGAACCGCATATCGCGAATCAAACGCCATCGTCACATTGAAGAGGGCAAGCTCGACAATGGAAAGGCCGCAGAGATGTTTTGAGCGAAATGGCGCACCCGACAGGATTCGAACCTGTGACCTTTGGAATCGGAATCCAACACTCTATCCAGCTGAGCTACGGGTGCATGCCGTGGCGGTTTGAATCGCCTGTCCGATGTGGTGGTTCTTAGCCTAGCTTTCGGTGCTCTTCAATCGCCAAATGGCGAAATCGGCGGAATGGCTGGCGGCGTCACCGGAATTCTAAGGAAAAGCCCGCCGGGCTTTGGCGCGGCGGGCTTTCTGTTGTGTTGATGTCTCAGACCTGCATGGCGCCGGGGCCGGGGATGGCCTTGGGCGGGACCTTGCCGAGGATGATCATGCCGAGGACTTCGTCCTTGGTGACGTCTTCGGTGCGGGCGTGGCCGACGACCTGGCCGTTCTTCATCACCGAGACGCGGTCGGCGAGGTCGAAGACGTCGTGGATGTCGTGGCTGATCAGGAAGATGCCGATGCCTTCCTTCTTCAGCTGCTTGATCAGCTCGCCGACCTGCGCCGTTTCCTGGGGGCCGAGCGCTGCCGTCGGCTCGTCCATGATCAGGATACGGGCGTTGAAGAGGATCGCGCGGGCGATCGCCACCGATTGCCGCTGGCCGCCCGAAAGCGCTTTCACCGGCTCCTTGAAGCGGCGGAAGTTGGGGTTCAGGCGTCCCATCACCTCGCGGGCCGAGGCTTCCATGGCGACGTCGTCGAGCGTGCCCCACTTGGTGCGGATTTCGCGGCCGAGATAGAGGTTGGCTGCGGCATCGACATTATCGGCGACGGCAAGCGTCTGGTAGATCGTCTCGATACCGTATTTCTTGGCATCGCGCGGATTGCGGATATCGGCCGGTTCTCCATTGATCAGGATATCACCCGAGTCGCGCTTGTAGGCGCCTGAAAGGATCTTGATCAGCGTCGACTTGCCGGCGCCGTTATGGCCTAGCAGGGCGACGACTTCGCCGGGGTAGAGATCGACCGAGGCGTTGTCGACGGCGTGGATACCGCCGAAGGAGATCGAGATATTCTTCAGTTCCACAAGGGGAGTGCGTTGTTCAGTCATGAGTCGTACTCCTCTTACTTCGCACGCGAGCGGTAGACCGTGTCGAGCCAGACGGCAACGACGAGGACGGCACCGACCACAACGTTCTGGATGGGGGTATCCACATTTGCGAGACCCATGCCCGACTGCAGCGACTGCATGACGAGCGCGCCGAGCATGGCGCCGGCGACCGTGCCGGTGCCGCCTGCAAGCGACGTGCCGCCGATGACGGCCGCGGCAATGGTATAGAGCTCGTAGGTCGTGCCCTGCGAATTCGCCGCCGCGTTAAGGCGGGCGGTCGAGATCGCCGCGGCAACGGCTGCGAGGAAGCCCATCAGCGCGAAGATCTTGACGGTGACCCAGCGGGTCTTGATGCCGGCAAGTTCGGCCGCTTCAGGGTTGCCGCCGATGGCGAAGACATAGCGGCCGAAGCGCAGGCGGGTGGCGATGAAGGTCATGACGATGCCGACGAGAACGGCGATCAGCACCGGCACGGCGATGCCGTAGGAGATGAACAGGCCGGTCTCAGGCCAGGCGATGGCGTTGGCTTCGGCATATTTCTTGGCGATGGCAACAGGCCAGTAATAGATGGTCGAGACCCAGATGGCGCCGAGCACCAGCGCGCAGCCGAGAACGGCCAGGAAATACTCCGCCCAGAGCGGGCGGCGCGGGAAGTTGAAGCGCTTGCGCTGGTGGCGCGAGCCGATGATGCCGATGACGATCAGCAGGCAGGCGATAAGCCCGATGATCCAGCTCCAGGTGGCGCCGACGGCACCTTCTGCACCGCCGCCCATGATGCGGAAAGTGGTGTCGAGGGGGGCGACCGTCTGGCCCGACGTGACATACCAGGCAAGGCCGCGCCAGGCGAGGAAGCCGCCGAGCGTTACGATGAAGGAGGGCACGCCCATGAAGGCGATGATGACGCCCTGGAAGAGGCCGATCAGCGTGCCGGCGATGAGGCCCGCGGCCAGCGTGATCACCCAGGTCCAGGAATTGTCGAAGCCCAGATATTGCGGCAGGAATTTCGCCTGGACGACGCCCATGATCATGGCGACGAGGCCGAGCATGGAGCCGATCGACAGGTCGATGTTGCGGGTGACGATGACAAGCACCATGCCGGTCGCGAGAACGGCGATTTCCGTCGTCTGGACCGAAAGGTTCCAGAGGTTGCGGGGGGTGAGGAACAGGCCGTCGGTATAGAGATGGAAGCCGATCCAGATGACCAGCAGTGCCGCGACCATGCCGAGCAGGCGCGTGTCGATCTCGGTGGCGCGCAGGAAGCGCGTGATGGGGTTTGCGTCCGCGGTGCGCGGATGACCCGGTGAGGATTGCGTGATGTCTGCCATGGGTTTGCCGTTCCCCCATTGTTTGGGCCCTGGCCGGGTGCCCGAAAAGCCCAGCCTGAGGATGCCCTGTTCTTCGAAATGACCACCGGGATGCTTCCGGAATAGCCGCGTCGGTGACGGCGTTATTCTGGCAGGGAATTAAAGCGTTCGCGGGGCGTTGCGAGGCGGGGAGGCGGCCGAAGGACGGCTCCATCCGCATCCGGCGCCGCAGCGGAAACGCTGCGGCGCCGGTCTGTTGATCAGCTTACGAGGATTAGTCGCAGGCCTTGACGCTGCCGGCCTTGACGCCCTGGCAAGCTTCAGCCTTGGAGATCCAGCCGGCGTCGATGACGACGTTCAGGTTGTCCTTGGTGATGGCCTGCGGCTTCAGGAAGATCGACTGCATCTTCACCTTCTTCGGGCCGCCGTCGAAGGTGGTAACGCCCTGGATCTTGTCCATGGTCGTGCCGCCAGCGAGGTCGAGCGCGATTTCGGCAGCGCGCTTGCCGAGTTCGCGGCTATCCTTCCAGACGGAAACCGTCTGGGTGCCGAGCGCGATGCGGTTCAGAGCGGCCTTGTCGGCGTCCTGGCCGGAAACCGGTACGGTGCCAGCCATGCCCTGTGCGTCGAGAGCGGCAACGGCGCCACCGGCAGTGCCGTCGTTCGAAGCAACAACGGCGTCAACCTTGTTGTTGTTCGCGGTCAGGAACTGTTCCATGTTGCGCTGTGCGTTCTGCGGCAGCCAGCCATCGGTATAGGCTTCGCCGACGTTCTTGATCTTGCCGGCGTCAACTGCAGCCTTCAGAACTTCCATCTGGCCGGCGAACAGGAAGTCCGCGTTCGGGTCCGACGAAGAGCCCTTGATGAAGACGTAGTTGCCTTCAGGCTTGACCTTGAAGACGCCTTCAGCCTGCAGGCGGCCGACTTCCTTGTTGTCGAAGGTGATGTAGAAAGCAGCCGGATTTTCGATCAGGCGGTCGTAACCGACAACCGGAATGCCTTCGGCAGCAGCCTTTTCGATGGCCGGTCCGATTGCGTCGGAGTCCTGGGCCAGAACGATGAGGGCGTTGGCGCCCTGCGAGATCAGCGATTCGACGTCGGTCAGCTGCTTGGCAGCGGAAGACTGCGCGTCAGCGGAAATGTACTTCGCGCCCTTGGCTTCCAGCGCCTTCTTGATGGCTGCTTCGTCGGTCTTCCAGCGTTCTTCCTGGAAGTTCGACCAGGAAACGCCAACGACGAGATCGGCCGCCATGGCAGCCGTGTGTACGGAAACGAGGATGGCGGCACCCGCCATCAGCTTCATAATAGACTTCATAAATTATCCTCCCGAGTGATAAGCGGCCAGCCCCAGCCAGTGGTTCCTCCAGCCGCCGCGGATCACTGTCGAGCAACAATGCATTATTTTCTCGACAGTCGAGAAATTAAGTGTCAGAGATTTTTTCAACTGTCAACAGGCCACTACCGGCAGAATCATCCATCACGCATAAGTTGTTGGAGATGGCCTGTGAAACGAGGGCGGAAGCGGGGGGAAGGGCGGCTTTATGCTGACCAAATCGAGCACGGAGTCGGTCCGGCAAAGGAATAGCGGGCTGGTTCTCGCTGCCCTGCGCCGCCACGGCGCGCTCGCGCATACCGAGATATCCGACTTCACCAAGCTGTCTTCGGCGACCGTTTCGGCGATCACCGCCGATCTCGAGAAGTCGGAGATCATCGAGCGCTCCGAGCAGCAGGCGGCGAGCGGCCGCGGGCGGCCGCGCGTGCTGTTCAGGCCGCGGCGCGACTGCGGCTATCTGATCGTCGTCATCATTTCATCCGATGCCGTACAGTTCTCGCTGGTCGATTACGCCGGCAAGCTGATCGACCGTTTCAGCGAGGGGCGCTCGCATGATCCGGCCGGGGCTGCGGTTTTTGCTGAAGCCATCAAGGAAGGTCTCGCCCGCATTCTCGAGCGGTCGCGGATTGCCCAGGAGCGGGTGCTCTTGATCTCGATCAGCAGCAAGGGGCTGGTCAATGCCGCCGAGCCGGTGCTGCTGTGGTCGCCTATCTTCGGCACCGACCAGATCGATTTCGAGACGCTGCTGCGGCCGGAGTGGCGGGCGCGGGTGATCCTCGACAACGAGACGCTGCTGGTTGCCGCTGCCCTTGGCGCGCATGAGGAGAATGTGAAAGGGGCGGATTTCCGTTCGCTCGCGGCTCTCTCCCTCGGCCACAGCATCGGCCTCGGCATCGTCCGGCGCGGAGCCGATGGCGGGCAGGAAATCTCGGCGCCGAATTTCGGCCATATGCTGCATCTGGCGAATGGCGGGCTCTGCCGCTGCGGGTCCAAGGGCTGTATCGAGGCGCATGCCGGCTTCTACGCCATCCTGCGCACCGCCTTCGAAGTGCCGCTCGATACCATTCCCGCCAAATTCGTGCCGGTCGGCGAGCTCGACAAGATTGCCGCCCGCGCCCGTCAGGGCCACCGCATGTCGGCCTTTGCCTTCCGGCAGGCCGGACTGGCGCTCGGCAATGGCCTGTCAAGGATGCTCAGCCTCACCGAGCGCATGCCGGTGGCGATCACCGGGCCCGGGACACGCTACTACGATCTGTTGCGGCAGGGCATCGAGGAGGGGCTGGGGCAATCGCATGTGGTGCGCATGGAGGGCATGCCCGAACTGCGCGTCGTTGCCGACGAGACGAACCTGGTTTTCGAGGGGCATCTCGGCCGCGCGCTGGCGCTTCTCGACGAGGATATTCTGGGTGGCGTCAGCCAGGTGGGATTAGAGCGATCCGCCTAGCGCCGCCTTTGCCTTTCCTGTTGCTGCCGAGAATTGAATCGGGTTCTCGACCGTAAAATCATCAATTGCTTATATTTTGTGCCGGTAGTGGCGATTGAAACTTTCGAGCATCACGCCATCCTTCTCTAAATGCCCAGTTTTTCGGCGCTTTTCGGGGTTTCAGACGATTTTACGAATCTTGCCCGCGAACTGAGCATGGTTCTTGCATTGCCATTTGCGTTGTATTCAAATGAACAAAAAAGGGGAGCCACACCTTTGGCATTTGATGAAATGATTACCGGGGACGAAAGTCCGCGTCAGCCATATGAGAAATACTTCGAGTGGTACAATGCCCAGGACAGGGCGCATCTGATTGCCAAATCCCGCGATGCGGAAAACATCTTCCGGAAAACCGGCATCACCTTCGCAGTCTACGGACATGCAGACTCCTCCGAAAAGCTCATCCCCTTCGACATCATCCCCCGCATCATCTCAGGAAGAGAGTGGCGCAAGCTCGCTCAGGGCATCGAGCAGCGCGTCATCGCGCTGAATGCCTTCCTCGACGATATCTATCACAAGCAGGAGATTATCCGGGCAGGGCGCATTCCGCGCGAGCTGATCGAGAACAACGTCACCTTCCTGCCCGAGATGATCGGCTTCCGGCCGCCGGGCGGCGTCTACACGCATATCGTCGGTACCGACATCGTTCGCACCGGCGAAGACCAGTTCTACGTGCTCGAGGACAATGCTCGTACGCCTTCCGGTGTCAGCTACATGCTGGAGAACCGGGAAACGATGATGCAGATGTTCCCGGAGCTGTTCCACGAAAACAAGGTGCAGCGCGTCGAGGACTATCCCTATCTGCTGCGCCAGAGCCTGGCATCGCTGGCGCCTCCCGGCTGCAAGGGCAGGCCGCGTGTAGCCGTGCTGACGCCCGGTATCTACAACTCGGCCTATTACGAGCACTCGTTCCTGGCCGATACGATGGGCGTCGAGCTCGTCGAGGGGTCGGACCTGCGCGTCATCGACGGCAAGGTGAAGATGCGCACGACGCGCGGCTACGAGGCGATCGACGTTCTCTACCGCCGCGTCGATGACGACTTCCTCGATCCGCTGACTTTCCGCAGCGATTCCGCGCTCGGCATTCCCGGCATCATGGATGTCTACCGCTCCGGCAACATCACCATCGCCAACGCGCCGGGCACCGGCATCTGCGACGACAAGGCGATCTATTCCTACATGCCGGAGATCGTCGAGTTCTATACCGGGCGCAAGTCGATCCTCGAGAACGTGCCGACCTGGCGCTGTTCGGAACCGTCGAGCCTGAAATATGTGCTCGAACATATCGAGGAGCTCGTCATCAAGGAGGTTCACGGCTCCGGTGGCTACGGCATGCTGGTCGGTCCGACCGCTTCGAAGAAGGAGCGCGCGGATTTCGCCGAGAAGCTGAAGGCGCGACCGAACAACTATATTGCGCAGCCGACGCTGTCGCTGTCGACGGTACCGATCCTGGTGAACAAGGGGATTGCACCGCGCCATGTCGACCTGCGTCCCTATGTGCTGGTTTCCGACAAGGTACAGATCATTCCGGGCGGGCTGACCCGCGTGGCGCTGAAGCAGGGTTCGCTGGTGGTCAATTCCAGCCAGGGCGGCGGCACCAAAGACACCTGGGTACTGGAGGACTGATGCTCGGAAGAACTGCAAACGGCCTCTACTGGATGTTCCGTTACATCGAGCGCGCCGAAAATATCGCGCGTCTCGTCGATGCCGGCCTGCGCATGTCGCTGACGCGTAGCGGGACGGGTGATGACAATTGGGACGGCGTGCTGCAAAGCGCGGGCGTTCGCGAGGCCTATGACGAGGGCCATACGAAGCTGACGAGCGCCGATGCGATCGATTACCTGCTGCGCGATCTCTCCAATCCGTCGAGCGTCATGGCCTGCATCGACAGCGGCCGTAACAATGCCCGGATGGTGCGCACGGCGCTGACGCGCGAGACCTGGGAAGCGACCAACGAATGCTGGATCGAGCTGAAAACGCTGCTTTCTAAGCGGCTGAAGGCGGCGGAGCTGCCTGAAGTCATCGATGTCATCAAGCGGCGGGCAGGGCTGATCCGCGGGGCGTTCCACGGCTCGATGCTGCGCAACGAGCTCTACAACTTCGCTCGCATCGGCACCTTCATCGAGCGCGCCGACAACACGGCGCGCATTCTCGACGTGAAATATTACGTGCTGCTGCCGTCGGTTTCGCAGGTGGGGTCGTCCGTCGATAACGTGCAGTGGGAATCGATCCTGCGCTCGGTCTCGGCGCACCGCTCCTACAGCTGGGCCTATGACGACGAATACCGGGCGGCGAATATCGCCGACTTCCTGATCCTCAACGGGCAGATGCCGCGGTCGCTTGCCTATTGCTACGAGAAGGTCGTCAGCAATCTTGGCTATATCTCGCGCAGCTACGGCGGCGAGCGGCTGAGGGCGCATGATACCGCGGATGCTATCCGCGCTTCGCTGCATTCGCGGGCGATCAAGGACGTGATCGATCAGGGGCTGCACGAATTCCTCGAGGAGTTCGTCAACCGCAACAATTCGCTCAGCGTCGAGATCACCAACGGCTACCGGTTTTATGTTTAGGCGGTGAAGAGATGAGACTGAAGATTAGCCACGTCACCGAATACCGCTATGACGAACCGGCGCAATTCTCGTTGCAGCGGCTGCGGCTGACACCGCCGAGCGGTTTCGGACAGGTGGTCGTCAACTGGTCGCTCAATGTCGAGGGCGCGACCCCCGAGGTCGAGTATGACGACCAGTTCGGCAATCACGTCAATCTGGTGTCGCTGGAGGGTGCGCAGAAGGTGACGCGGATCGTTGCCGAAGGCGAGGTCGAGACCGATGACCGCAACGGCGTCACCGGTCCGCATACCGGCTTCTGCCCGCTCTGGCTGTTTCTGCGCGATACGCCGCGCACCAAGCCCGGTAAGCTGATCAAGGAGCTGATCAAGGGCGTCAGCGGCGACAACGAATTGGCCCGCATGCACGCCCTGATGGCGGCGATCCACGAGGCCGTCGAGTACAAGCCGGGCACCAGCGACAGCGAAACCACCGCCGAGCAGGCGATGGAGCGAAAGAGCGGCGTCTGCCAGGACCACGCCCACATCTTCGTTTCGGCCGCCCGCGCGCTCAAAGTGCCTGCACGCTACGTCTCCGGCTATCTGATGATGGAGGAGAAGGTCGAGCAGGCGGCAACGCATGCCTGGGGCGAGGCCCATATCCCAGGCCTCGGCTGGGTCGGTTTCGATCCGGCAAACGAGATCTGCCCCGACGCCCGCTACGTCCGCACCGCGTCCGGCCTCTGCTACCGCGATGCCGCACCTGTCTCCGGCATGCGTATCGGCATGCCGGGCGAGACGCTGACGGTTACGGTGAAGGTGGAAGATAAGGCGCAGGGGCAAAGCCAGAGCCAGAGCCAGAGCTGACGGGCCGACCGTTATTCAGCCCGCTGAAATCGTGTCGACATGCCCGAGCTCGCCATATTCCAGTATAGCCTGGTCGGCCGTGACCAGCGGAATGCGGTGAAATCTGGCGGTTGCGACGATGATACGGTCGGCCGGGTCAGCGTGAAACTCGCCGGGCAGGCGGGTGCTATCGATGGCGATTTGAGGTAGGATCGGAGCGAGCTCGATGGCGGGAAGCGCAAGCGCCTCATCGATCCATTGCGCTACGTCGCTGCTGAGCGTGAGGCGGCCTTTCTGGACCAGCATCGCGATTTCCCAAGGGGTGATCGCGGACACAAGGACGCGGCCGCTCTTTGCGCTTTTGTCGAGCGCTTCGCGGGAGCGGGCGCCAAGGCGCGCGTCATCATTCATTGCCCATACCAGGATATGCGTATCGAGCAATATCAACGAGCTGCGTCCCAATCGTTCGCATCGAGTGCCGGTGAGAAAGGATCGTCATAGTGTTGGACGCTGCCTTTCAGTGCGCCGATAATACTGTCCGGGGTTTGATCATTTAATGGCGACAGCAGAGCGACGGGCTTGCCGCGCTTGGTAATGACAACGGCCTCGCCGTCCTCTCCCATCGTATCGATAAGATTGAGACAAGTCGCCTTGAAGGCCGCCGCACCGATTGTCTTTGTCATGACTATATTCCTGTACAGGTTTCTATCAATATAGTCAGAAAGAACCCTGTCTTCAACAAAAACAAAAAAGGCGGCCCGAAGGCCGCCTTTCGCATTTGATACTCGCACCGCTCAGTGGCTGTCCTTGCCGACAGCACTGCCGCGACATCCCTTGAGGAAGTCGAGGTCGGCGCCGGTGTCGGCGCCCTCAACGTGCTGCTGGTGCAGCCAGGCGTAGCCCGAGGTCGGCAGGTCGTGCTGCGGCTCCCATTCGGCCAGGCGCTTTGCCAGTTCCTCTTCGGAAATGTCGAGGTGCAGGCGGCGGTTCGGGACGTCGAGCTCGATGAAGTCGCCGTTCTTGACGACCGCCAGCGGGCCGCCGACGGCGGCTTCCGGCGAGGTGTGCAGAACGACGGTACCGTAGGCGGTGCCGGACATGCGGGCGTCGGAGATGCGCACCATGTCGGTGATGCCCTTCTTGAGCACCTTCGGCGGCAGACCCATGTTGCCGACTTCGGCCATGCCCGGATAGCCCTTCGGACCACAGTTCTTCATGACCATGACGCAGGTCTCGTCGATGTCGAGATTGTCGTCGTTGATCTTCGCCTTGTAGTCGTCGATATCTTCGAAGACGACGGCGCGGCCGCGGTGGACCATCAGGTGCGGGGAGGCGGCGGATGGCTTCAGCACGGCGCCCTTCGGCGCCAGGTTGCCGCGTACGACGACGATGCCGCCGGACTGCGTCAGCGCCTTTTCAGCCGGCAGGATGACGTCTTCGTTCCAGTTGACGACGTCCTTGACCTCATCCCACATGCTTTCGCCGGAGACGGTCAGCGCATCCTTGTGGAGGAGACCGGCTTCGCCAAGGCGCTTCAGCACGACGGGCAGGCCGCCGGCATAGAAGAACTCTTCCATCAGGTATTTGCCCGACGGCATCAGGTTGACGATCGTCGGCACGTCGCGGCCACAGCGATCCCAGTCGTCGAGTGTCAGGTCGATGCCGACGCGGCCGGCCATGGCAAGCAGGTGGATGACGGCATTGGTCGAGCCGCCGATGGCCGCGTTGGTGCGGATGGCGTTTTCGAAGGCCTGCTTGGTCATGATGTCGGAGGGCTTCAGGTCGTCCTTGACCATCTGCACGATGCGGCGGCCGGTCAGCTGCGCCATCACCTTGCGGCGGCTATCGACGCCGGGGATCGCTGCATTGCCCGAGAGAGCCATGCCGAGGGCTTCGGCCATCGACGCCATGGTCGAGGCGGTGCCCATGGTGTTGCAGGTGCCCGACGAACGGCTCATCGAGGCTTCTGCCTCGAGGAACTCGGCCTGCGTCATCTCGCCGGCCTTCACCATTTCGGAGAATTTCCAGAGATGCGTGCCGGAGCCGACGCGTTCGCCGCGGAAATAGCCGTTCAGCATCGGACCGCCGGTGACGACGATCGACGGCAGGTCGACGGAGGCAGCACCCATGATCAGCGACGGCGTGGTCTTGTCGCAGCCGACGAGCAGCACGCAGCCATCCATCGGCTGGCCGCGGATCGCTTCCTCGACCGCGAGAGCGGCAAGGTTGCGGTACATCATCGCTGTTGGGCGGAAGGTGTTTTCGGAGGCCGAGAACACCGGCACTTCCATCGGGAAGCCGCCGGCTTCCCAGACGCCGGCCTTCACCTTTTCGGCGAGCTCGCGCAGATGGCCGTTGCACGGCGTCATGTCCGACCAGGTGTTGAGGATGCCGATGACAGGGCGTCCGTCGAACAGGTCGTGGGGATGTCCCTGGTTCTTCATCCAGCCGCGGTGATAGATGACGTCACGGCTGGTGCCGCCGTACCATTCCTGCGACCGAAGCTTGCGCGGCCATTCCGCTTTCTTGAACATAGTCTCTGTCCTTCAAGGGCGCCGGACCGCCTCGCACGGCCCGGAACGCCAATGGATGTCTTAGGCCAGCGTGTAGCTGGTCTTGACGGTTGTGTAGAATTCGGCGGCGTACTTGCCCTGCTCGCGCGGGCCGTAGGAAGAGCCCTTGCGGCCGCCGAACGGGACGTGGAAATCGACGCCTGCGGTCGGCAGGTTGACCATCACCATGCCGGCTTCGGCATTGCGCTTGAAATGCGTCGCATGCTTGAGGCTGGTGGTGGCGATGCCCGACGAGAGGCCGAAGGGCGTGTCGTTGGCGGTGGCCAGTGCTTCTTCGTAATCCTTGACGCGGATGACGGAGACGACAGGTCCGAAGATCTCTTCGCGTGAGATACGCATCTGGTTGGTCGCTTCGGTGAAGAGCGTCGGCTGCAGATAGAAGCCGGGCGTTTCGCGGGTGATGGTTTCGCCGCCGAAGGCGAGCTTGGCGCCTTCCTTCTTGCCGATCTCGATGTAATCGGTGTCGGTCTTCAGCTGGCGCTCATCGACGACGGGGCCGATATGGGTGCCGGGCTTCAGAGCGTTGTCGACGACGATGGTCTTCAGCTTTTCCGTCAGTGCGGCAACGAACTTGTCGTGGATGCCTTCGGTGACGATCAGGCGCGACGAGGCGGTGCAGCGCTGACCGGTCGAGAAGAAGCCGGAATTGGCAGCCGCTTCGACGGCAACCGTCAGGTCGGCATCGTCGAGAACGACCATCGGGTTCTTGCCGCCCATTTCCAGCTGGAACTTGCGGTTATGCTCGATGGAGGCGGCAGCGACGCGCTTGCCGGTGCCAGTGGAGCCGGTGAAGGTGATGCCGGAAACATCAGGGCTGTCGAGCATGACCTGACCGACGACCGAGCCCTTGCCCATGACGAGGTTGAGGACGCCCTTCGGCAGGCCTGCGCGGTGCAGGATATCGACGATCGCCCAGGAGCAGCCCGGAACGAGTTCGGCCGGCTTGAAGACGATTGTGTTGCCGTAGCAAAGCGCTGGGGCGATCTTCCAGGCCGGGATGGCGATCGGGAAGTTCCAGGGCGTGATGATGCCGATGACGCCGAGCGGGTCACGGGTGATCTCGACGCCGATATTCGGACGCACCGAGGGAACGATCTCGCCGGCAAGGCGCAGCACTTCGCCTGCGAAGAATTCGAAGATCTGCGAGGCGCGGATCGTCTCGCCGATGGCTTCCGGAAGGGTCTTGCCTTCTTCGCGGGCGAGCAGCGCACCGAGCTCGTCCTTGCGGGCCATGATCTCGTCGCCGGTCTTCTTCAGGATGACGTGGCGTTCCCAGATGCCGGAGCGCGACCAGGCCGGGAAGGCGGCCTTGGCGGCGGCAATGGCGTTCTTGGTGTCTTCGGCGGAGCCATCAGCGTAAAGGCCGACGACTTCGTTGGTGTCGGACGGATTGATGTTCTTCGTCGCATTGGTGCCGACCCATTCGCCGGCGATCAGGTTCTGATAAATGGTCATGGGCTCGCGAGCCTCCTTTATCTTTTATGAAAAATGACCCGGCCGTAGCGGCAGCCGGGTCATGGGAAATTAGAGCTGCTTGACGACGATTTCTTCTTCGGCGTCGATTTTCAACGGGTTCCTCAGCGGCAGGCCGAATTCGGCGACCTCGATTTCGAAGACGTCGCCGGCTTCCGGCTTGATGCCGTCGGCAAAGGACAGCGTCGCCGTGCCGAACATGTGGACGTGAACGTCGCCCGGTACGCGGAACAGGCCGTATTTGAAGTGATGGTATTCAAGGTTCGCAAAGGTGTGCGACATGTTCGCTTCACCCGACAGGAACGGCTTTTCGAAGATCACCTTGTCGCCGCGCTTGATGCGCGAGGTGCCGCGGATATCCTCAGGGGCAACGCCGATGCGGATTTCCGGGCCGAAGCTTGCCGGACGCAGCTTGGAATGGGCGAGGTAGAGGTAGTTGATCCGCTCGGTGACGTGGTCGGAAAATTCGTTCGACAGCGCAAAGCCGATGCGGAACGGGCTGCCGTCTGCCGAGATGACGTAGATGCCGGCCATTTCGGGCTCTTCGCCGCCATCGAGCGCGAAGGAGGGGGAGACGAGGGGAGCGCCCGGTGCCGCAGCGCCGTAGCCGTTGCCCTTGTAGAACCACTCGGGCTGCACGCCCTTTTCGCCTGCTTTCGGCTTGCCGTTCTCGATGCCCATCTTGAACATCTTCATCGAGTCCGTGAGGGTTTCCTCGGCGGCTTCGCTGGTCTTCTTGTGCATGCTGTCGCGGGTTGCGGCCGAGCCCAGATGCGTCAGGCCGGTGCCGGTCAGATGCAGGTGGGCGGCGTCGGGATGGGTGATCGGCGGCAGGAAGCTGCCATCCGCATACGCCTTCTCCAGATCAACGGCATCGCCGAAGCCATGCGCCTCGATGACCGAGACGAGGGACTTGCCGACGTTTGCCGCTTCCATCGCCAGCGCATAGACGCTGCTTGCATTCTTGACTGCTTTCGCGGCACCGCCCGGCTCGCGCACGGCGACGATGATCTCTCCGTTCGAACCCTTGATCTGCGAAATGAGCACGGTCTTCATCCTCTTTGGGTAGCTGCGGATAATGCTCCGCCCGTCCGGCTCCCTGGGGAGCCGGAACTATTCGTTTTCATGACTGCGAATGCGAATGCATGGAGCCGGCGCCGGAGCGCTCAGCCCTTATTCTTGTTGTAGACGTCGAAGAAGACGGCGGCCAAAAGGACTGCGCCCTTGACCATCTGCTGGGAGTCCGTGCCGAGGCCGTGGATCGACATGCCGTTGTTCATGATGCCCATGATGAGAGCACCGATCACAGCGCCGGTCACCTTGCCGACGCCGCCCTGGGCGGATGCACCGCCGATGAAGCAGGCCGCGATGACGTCAAGCTCCAGGCCGAAACCGCCCTTTGCCGTTGCCGAGTTGAGGCGCAGCGCAACGATGAGACCGGCGAGACCGGCAAGCAGGCCCATGTTCGCAAAGGTGAGGAACGTCAGCCGCTCGGTGTTGATACCGGACAGCTTCGTTGCCTTCTCGTTGCCGCCCATGGCGTAGATGCGGCGGCCGATCGTCGTGCGGCGGGTAATGAAGGCGTAAGCAGTGATCAGCACAAGCATGATCACGAGCACGTTCGGAAAGCCCTTGTAGATCGACAGCTGATAGCCGAGCGCCAGGATGGCGAGAGCGATGACACCGTTCTGTGCAAGGAAGAAGCCGAGCGGCTCGACGTCGTTGCCATGCTTCTCGTTCGACTTGCGCTGGCGCCAGGCCAGGTAGACGAGGGTAACGGCGCCGACGACGGTCAGGATGAGCGACGTCGAATTAATGCCGCCCATGTCGAAGAGGTTCGGCAAAAAGCCGATGCTGATCAGCTGGAAGGCGGGCGGGAACGGACCGATGCTGGTGCCGGTTCCGGCACCTGTCATCACGGTCAGCGTCAGGCCGCGGAAGACCAGCATGCCCGCAAGCGTCACGATGAAGGACGGGATCTTGTGATAGGCGACGAAATAGCCCTGCAGGCCGCCAACCAGCGCACCCACGGCCAGACAAATAACGGCTGCGAGCACATAATTCATATGCCACTCGACCGTCATGACGGCGGCGATGGCGCCGATGAAACCGACGACGGAGCCAACCGAAAGATCGATATGGCCGGCAACGATCACCAGCAGCATGCCCAGCGCCATGACGACGATGAAGGAATTCTGCAGGATGATGTTGGTCAGGTTGAGCGGGCGGAAGAGAACGCCGCCGGTCGAGATCTGGAAGAACACCATGATCGCGATGAGCGCGATGAACATGCCGTACTCGCGGATGTTACCGCGAACAAATTCGCCGATGGAGACGACACGCCCTTGTTCGGTGATTGGTTGATTGATCGGCGTCATTGTTTCTTATCTCCTGAACGCATGATGGCGCGCATGATGGTTTCCTGGCTCGCTTCCCCTTTCGGCAGTTCCGCAACGATCCGTCCTTCATTCATGACGTAGATGCGGTCGCACGTACCAAGGAGCTCCGGCATTTCCGATGAAATCATCAGAACGCCTTTGCCGTCAGCCGCGAGCTGGTTGATGATAGTATAGATTTCATATTTAGCGCCAACATCAATGCCGCGCGTTGGTTCGTCCAGGATCAAAACATCGGGATCCGAGAACAGCCATTTCGACAGAACCACCTTCTGCTGGTTGCCGCCGGACAGGTTGACCGCTTCCTGGAAGATACTGGAAGAACGAATGCGCAGCTTCGAGCGATAGTCCGACGCGACCCGTGTTTCCTTGACGCTGTCGATGACCGTGGCGTTCGACACCGCCGCCAGATTGGCGAGCGTGGTGTTGTGAACGATCGTCTCGCCCAGAACGAGGCCGAGATGCTTGCGGTCTTCGGTCACATAGGCAAGACCGGCGTCGATCGCCTTGCGCACCGTCGTCGTATCGACCTTCTTGCCATCGACGAGGACGTCACCGGTGATCTTGTGACCATAGGTCTTGCCGAACACGCTCATGGCGAATTCGGTACGGCCGGCACCCATCAGGCCGGCGATGCCGACGACCTCGCCCTTGCGGACATGGACGTTGATGTCGTGCAGAACCTGGCGGTCGCGATGCTGCTGATGGAAGGCGTTCCAGTTCTTGACCTCGAAGATCGTCTCGCCGATCGGCACAGAGCGCGGCGGATAACGGTCGGCCAGATCGCGGCCCACCATGTTCTTGATGATGATGTCTTCGCTGATTTCGTCCGCATGACAGTCGAGCGTCTTCACGGTCATGCCGTCGCGCAGGACCGTGATCTGGTCGGCGACCTTGCGGATCTCGTTCAGCTTGTGCGAGATGATAATCGAAGTGATGCCCTGCTTGCGGAATTCCATCAGCAAGGTGAGCAATGCGTCGGAATCGCTTTCGTTCAGGGATGCCGTCGGCTCGTCGAGGATGAGCAGCTTGACGCTCTTCGACAATGCCTTGGCGATCTCGACGAGCTGCTGCTTGCCGACGCCGATGTCGGTTACGAGCGTATTCGGAGATTCCGCCAGGCCGACCTTGGCCAGCAATTTCTTGGTGCGATTGAACGTTTCGCCCCAGCTGATGACGCCGTTCGTGGCGTTTTCGTTGCCGAGGAAGATGTTTTCCCCGATCGAAAGCTGCGGTACCAGGGCAAGTTCCTGGTGGATGATGACGATGCCGATTTCTTCGGAATCTTTCAGGACCTTGAAGTTGCGGACGTCGCCTTCGTAGACGATGTCGCCTTCATAGCTTCCTGCTGGATAAACGCCGGAGAGCACTTTCATCAGGGTCGATTTGCCGGCCCCGTTTTCGCCCACCAATGCGTGGATTTCACCTTGGCGAACCTTGAGGTTCACATTCTCGAGCGCTTTCACACCCGGGAACGTCTTGGTGATGTTCCGCATTTCGAGGATTAAATTGTCCATTACTTTAAAACCCAACGCCGCGACCGAAAATGATCTGGCGATCATAGAATCGAAGACCGGAACCCGCAATTGCGCAGGTTCCGGCCATTCATAATATTACTTCAGCTGGTCTTCTTTGTAATAACCGCCATCAACGAGAACTGCCTTGTAGTTCTCCTTGGTGACAGCAACCGGCTTCAGCAGGTAGGACGGAACGACCTTGACGCCGTTGTCGTAGGTCTTGGTGTCGTTCACTTCCGGCTCCTTGCCGGACATGACGGCATCAACCATGGCAACGGTTACCTTGGCGAGATCGCGGGTATCCTTGAAGATCGAGGAATACTGTTCGCCAGCGATGATCGACTTGATCGACGGGATTTCCGAGTCCTGGCCGGTGACGACCGGCAGCGGCTGTGCAGCCGTACCGTAGCCGACGCCCTTCAGCGACGAGATGATGCCGATCGACAGGCCGTCGTAAGGCGACAGAACAGCGTCAACCTTTGCGTCGGTGTAGTTAGCCGAGAGCAGGTTGTCCATGCGAGCCTGGGCCGTTGCCGGGTCCCAACGCAGCGTGCCAACCTTGTCCATGCCGGTCTGGCCGGACTTTACGACGAGCTTGCCGCTGTCGATGTAAGGCTGAAGAACCGACATTGCGCCGTCATAGAAGAAGAAGGCGTTGTTGTCATCAGGCGAACCGCCGAAGAGTTCGATGTTGAACGGGCCCTTGCCGTCCTTGAGGCCGAGCTTGTCGACGATCGTGCCAGCCTGGAGAACGCCAACCTGGAAGTTGTCGAACGTTGCATAGTAGTCAACGTTGCCGGAGTCGCGGATCAGGCGGTCATAAGCGATGACCTTGATGCCGGCGTCATGAGCCTTCTGGAGAACGTCCGAAAGGGTCGTGCCGTCGATAGAAGCAACAACGAGAACCTTGGCACCCTTGGTGACCATGTTTTCGATCTGCGAAAGCTGGTTCGGAATGTCGTCGTCAGCGTACTGGAGGTCGGTCTGGTAACCGGCGTCCGTGAGTTGCTTGACGATGTTGTTGCCGTCGTCGATCCAGCGAGCCGAAGCTTTGGTCGGCATTGCGATGCCAACGAGGCCCTTGTCAGCTGCCATTGCAGGCACAACGAACGAAGCGACGCCGAAGGCAGCCGCAGCCATCAATGAGATAATGGATTTCATTTCTCTCTCCCTTGTTAATAGATCGGCGGACGAAAAATCGCCCACCACGAAACTGTGGCAGGTTCCGTAGATCGGATAGTTACTTCAGATGGTGAGAAACGAAGTAGGTCTCCTCCACGATCTCACACGTGTTGAGTGCCAACCAGCACACGGCGGCAAACTCGTACGGAATCCTATAACTGTCAAATAGAATAAGTGGTAAAGTGCATAACAAATTTGGTATATCGTTAAAAAGTATTACTTTTAATGGAAGGCGGAGGGGAGGCCGCAACCATGCCGATTGTTTCCGAGCCGCTTTCGCTGGATCACGTCGATATCCACAGCGATAATTTTGCCGACGATGCCTTTCTGCGTGCGGGTTTAAAGCTGAATCACCTGCGTATGATCGTCGCAATCGAAGATAGCGGCCAGATTTCCGCTGCGGCGGAGACGCTCGCCATCTCGCAGCCCGCCGCATCGCGGATGCTGTCCGAAATGGAATCAATCCTGAAGACCGCGCTCTACGAGAGGGTGGCACGCGGCGTGGTACTGACGACCTTCGGAGAAGCACTCGCCAGACGTGCACGCAAGATCCTGCTGGAGCTGCGCGAGGCGGGCCGGGAGATCGCCGAACTGAAGAGCGGGAAGGGCGGTTCGGTGTTCATCGGCGCGGTCACCGCGCCGGCCATGAGCCTCGTCGTTCCCGCCATCGACAAGGTGCGAAAGAGCTTCCCGGGGATCGAGGTCAACATCCAGGTGGAGACCAGCAACGTGCTGGCGCGCGAGCTCCTGGCGGCACGGCACGACTTCATCATCAGCCGCATCCCTGACGATCTCAATCCGCGGCTTTTCGAGGTGCGCGAAATCGGCATCGAGAAGGCCTGCCTGATCGTGCGCAGCGGCCATCCGCTGTTGCAGGGCGGCCCGAGCAGCCTGTCCGACCTCAGCGACTATGACTGGGTGTTCCAGCCACCGGGCACGCTGCTGCGCCGGACGGTCGAGGACATCTTCCTGGGGGCGGGCGTTCCGGTGCCTGGAAATATCGTCAACACCTCGTCGCTGCTTCTGACCTGCGCCATCGTCTGCAAGACGGATGCGATCGCGCCGGTGGCGATCGACGTCGCGCAGTTCCTGGCGAGCCAGAATTCGCAGGCCGCTGACGTGCGCATCCTGCCGACCGAATTCGAGATCAACGTGAAGCCTTACAGCCTGATCACGGCGCGAGAGCGGGCGCTGCCGCCGAGCGCGCGGCTGCTTTACGACCTGATCCTCGAGGAAGCGATGGCGCTGTCTCCATAGCCGCAAGCCCGGCGCCATGTTGGGGCGCGAGACTGCGCCCCTTCGAAACGGGAAGGCGACATGCTGTTCGGACAATCGGTGTTCCAGTCGGTTCTGGAGCGCCTGAAGGCGGAAGAGGGCGAGGACGACGACGAGGCTGGCGATCAGCCCGCGGCGTATCGCGTTCGCGGCTTCGCGACCGGCCTTGCCTTTGATGTGATGGAAGGGGTGTCGGCAGCGGGGACGCAGAAGCCCGGCCAGGCCTATTTCGACAATCTCGAATTCGAAGCGCCACCACCGGCGCAGGAAACGCTTGTGGCCGAGCCCGAGCCTGAACCCGCACCGGAGCCTGAGCCGGAACCCGTCATGCCCGAACATCTGGTGCGCACGGCGCCGGCCGACATTGCGGCGGAGCTTGCGATCTCATCGGCTGATACCATCTCGTCGCTCGGCGAGAAACGCCGCAACTTTGCCAAGGCCAATCATCCCGATCGCGTCCTGCCGCAGTTCCGCGAGAACGCGACGCGGCGCATGACCTTGGCGAATCTTCTGATCGACGAAGCGGTGCGCCGCCTCAGCCGCTGATCACTCTGGATCCTTGTCTTCGGCGACGGGCTCCGCGGCTTCCGTCTTCTCTTCCGCTGGCGGCTGCGGCTTGAAGGTCCAGAACAGCATATAGAAGGCGTAGATGCCCGCGGCACCCGACAGCACGCCCCAGAAGGGATCGCCGCCGAAAAACTCCACACCCGCCCAGCCAAGGCAGACTGCAACGATGAGCGCACGTACCCAGACGTTGCGATAGGCGGGATGGGTTGGATCAATCAGCTGCATAAGTTCCCCGGTCATATTTCCATCACTTGTCTTTAGGATGGATTTCACAAATGTGAAAGGGTGGCGGGCTTGACGGCTCGCGTCAAAAATGGAATGAAAATTCCAGAAATATTGCAATTCGGTCCATTTGTTCCGAATTCTCAGGGAGGTTCTCATGACTGTCAGATTTGCTCTTCTCGGTGCCGGCCGTATCGGCAAGGTGCATGCCAAGGCCGTAAGCGGCGATGCGAATGCCAAGCTCGTCGCCGTCGCCGATGCATTTCCGCAGGCGGCAGACGCCATCGCATCGGCCTATGGCTGCGAAGTGCGCACGATCGAGGCGATCGAGGCCGCCAAGGATATCGATGCCGTCGTCATCTGCACGCCGACCGATACGCATGCCGATCTGATCGAGCGCTTCGCGCGCGCCGGCAAGGCGATCTTCTGCGAAAAGCCGATCGATCTCGATGTCGACCGCGTCCGGGCCTGCATGAAGGTCGTGGAAGAGAACAAGGGCAAGCTGATGGTTGGCTTCAACCGCCGCTTCGACCCGCATTTCATGGCAGTGCGCAAGACGATCGACGATGGCCGCATCGGCGATGTCGAGATGGTGACGATCACCTCGCGTGATCCCGGCGCGCCGCCGGTCGACTACATCAAGCGTTCGGGCGGCATCTTCCGCGACATGACCATCCATGACTTCGACATGGCGCGCTTCCTGCTCGGCGAAGAGCCGGTCTCGGTCTTCGCAACGGCTGCCGTTCTCGTCGACAAGGCGATCGGCGAAGCAGGCGATTACGACAGCGTTTCGGTTCTGTTGCAGACGAAATCCGGCAAGCAGGCGATGATCTCCAACTCGCGCCGCGCCACCTATGGCTACGACCAGCGCATCGAAGTGCATGGTTCGAAGGGCATGGTCGCTGCCGAAAACCAGCGCCCTGTTTCCATCGAGGTCGCCAATGGCGACGGCTATACCCGCCCGCCGCTGCACGACTTCTTCATGACGCGCTACACCGAAGCCTATGCCAACGAGATCGCCAGCTTCATCGCTTCGATCGAAAAGGGCAGCAAGATCGCGCCTTCGGGCGCCGATGGTCTCGCAGCGCTGGCGCTTGCCGATGCCGCGGTCCAGTCGGTCAAGGAAGGCAAGCTCATCAAGATCGGCTGACGGCCTTCTCCTGACCGGAAGCTGACCATGAGATGGCCGGGCAATCGCTCGGCCATTTCGGTTTATGGGCATCAGCCGGATTTGAATTTAGCATCAACGTTTCGCCTTTGACGCAGCGGGGCGGGGAGGCTATCAGCCGGGGATATTCTTGCTCTTGCCCCGAGCCGCATCATGACCCTCGACCGCTTCGCTCCCGCCATCTTCGTGCTTCTCTGGTCGACCGGCTGGGTCGTGGCGAAATATGCGGCGATGCATTCGGAGCCGTTCACGTTTCTTGTCATGCGCTACACGCTGTCGGCGCTCGCCTTTCTGGCGCTCTGTCTGGTGCTAAAAGCGAAGTGGCCCGACCGCGCGACCATCTGGCGGGCGATCTATTCCGGATTTTTCCTGCACGGCTTTTATCTTGCCGCCATATGGTGGGCGATCGCGAATGGCGTACCGGCCGGCATCTCTGGCGTGATTGCCGCCATGCAGCCGCTGCTGACGGCGATGGCCGCACCCTTCCTGATCGGTGAGCGTCTGCAGCCGGCGCAGAAGCTCGGCCTGGCGCTTGGTTTCCTCGGCATCATCATTGCCGTGTCGCCCAAGATTCTGGAACCGGCGACCGCCGATCTTATGCATGCGGCGGTGCCGCTGACGATCAACCTGATCGGCATGGCCTCGGTCACCTACGGCACGATCTATCAGAAGAAGCATCTTCACAGCGGCGACCTGAAGACCATCGCGACACTGCAATATCTCGGCGCGCTCATCATCACAGTGCCGCTGGCGCTCGCCTTCGAAAGCCTGCATTTCGACGGCACCGCCGAAGCCTTCGCGGCGCTGGCCTGGTCTGTCTTCGGTCTGTCGATGGGCGGCATTGGCCTGTTGCTCTATCTGATCCGCCGCGGTCAGGTGTCGCGCGCCGCGTCACTGATCTACTTGATGCCGCCGACGGTGGCGATCGAGGCCTTTATTGCCTTCGGCGAGCCACTGACATTGCCGCTCATCCTCGGGACTGTCGTTGTTGTCACTGGTGTCTATCTCACCAATCGAAAGAGCGTGCAGACGATCGAGGCCTGATCACTCGGCGGCCGGAGCCGCGTGGGTGAGCTTTGCGATCTTGCGGACGTGGGTGACGGCGGCCGTGCCGCCCGAGGTCTTTGTGAAGAGCTCGAGACGCTCTTCCTCGTTGTCCTCGACCGGCGTCAGCGCCTGGTCCATGTAGGTCTTCGAGGCCGGATTCCTTGCGATCTTGAAGGCGGCATAACTCATCTTTGCGATCACACCGGCAAGCTTCATATGCTTGCTGAAAGTTTCCCAGGCAAAACGCGGCCAGAAAAGCAGCGGATGGACCGGTTTCAGGCCGGGTCGCAGTTCCGAGGGATGCTTCAGGCGCAGCAACCCGCTCTGCAACGGGTGGACGTTTTCGAGCGGGACCGTGGTGGCGAAAGAGACGAGGACCTTGACGAGGCTGACGAGCGGCACACCTGTTGCTACCGCGCGGCGCAGCAGCGTCTTTACATGTTCGGGGGAATAATAGAGCGACCATGCCTCGCGGTAGACGGTTTCCCACTCCTCCCGGCTCATCTTGTCATGGGCGGTGCAGACATGCTCGACGTCGTAGGTGTTGAGGTCACTATCCATCTCGACGCCCTTGCGCCATAGCGTCTGATGGTCCTCTGAACCCGGCAGGGGTGTCAGCACGAAGAACTCGATGACATCGAGTGGCAGTTCGTGCTGGATGATCTGGATGTCGCGGCGGATGCTCTCGGGCGTATCGGCGGGGAAGCCCAGGATGTAGCCGGCCAGCGTCATGATGCCCTGTGCCTTCCAGGCGAGCAGCATCTTGCGGTATTCGGTGATCTTGTTCTGGTTCTTCTTGGCGGCTGTCAGATTGTCGGGGTTGACGTTTTCAAGGCCGATGAAGACGCGGGTGACGCCGGCGCGCTTCGATTTCTCGATGAAGTTCGGGATCTTGTGGCAGAGCGTATCGACCTGGATCATCAGGCCGAGCGGAATGCCGTCCTTCTCCCTCAGTTCGATCAGCCGGTCGAAGATCGCTTCCCAATCGCGGTTGCGGGCGAAGTTGTCGTCGGTGATGAAGAACTTGTGGATGCCCTGCGCCCAGTTCATCCGGACGAGCTTCTCGATATCGTCGGCCGAGCGGAAACGCGACTTGCGGCCCTGAACGTTGATGATCGTGCAGAAGGAACACTGATAGGGACAGCCGCGCCCTGCATCGAAGCTGCTGGAGAGGCCAAGCGTGTGCTGGATGTTTTCCTTGCGCAGGAAGGGCACGGGCGTGCCGCCGATGCCGGGCAGATCGTTCATGAAATTGTAGACGGGTTCCAGCTGGCCATAGGCTGCGTCCTGCAGCACCTTGTCGAGGCGCCCTTCGGCTTCACCGGCAAACATCGAGATGCCCATCTCGCGGCAGGCGTCGAGTTCCACGGCCTTGCCGTCGAGCATCGACAGACAGCCGGAGACATGGAACCCGCCCATCGACACAGGAATGCCGGCAGCCCGGAAGGGGCGGGCGATATCGAGGGCGCGGGGATACTGGTTGGACTGCACGCCGATGAGACCGACCATGCCGAAATTGCCGTTGCGGGCAAGCAGCGACAGGAGTTCCGGAATATTGACGCGGGTGTTGGTCTCGTCGATCACCTTGATATCGATGCCGACACCGGGGCCGAGCACTTCGCGTTCGGCGCAGTCGGCGGCGATGCCGTAAAGCGCGGCCAGCGAATTGGAGGGGATCATCGCCCGCCACCAGCGGATCACGTAACCGTCGTCGTCATAATGCGACGGTTTGATCAGGATGAACTGGAAGCGGCGCGCGCTCGATCTCGAAGGCAATGACACTGGCTATCTCACTTAATCCAATGGACTTGAAAATAAACACAGTTAACGGCGCACGTTCCTGTCCGGAGCCTGCGCCCAACAATACTGCTTGGATGACGATCCCGGCGCCTCGCATGCAGATTGCAATGTCGTTTTTCACATGTGACCGGTTCACGGCGCTTCAAGGCCGCTTATCCGGATGTAAGCCGTCTCCTATGTTTTAAAACAAAAAGAGGCCGGAATATACCGGCCTCTTCGTGAATTCAGTATTCGGACAGACGCTCAGGCCTGTTCGCGGCGCTGGCCACCGCCGTTGCGCGGGCCCTTGCGGCGGATGCCGCCGGAGCCATCCTTGCGCTCGCCCTGGGCCTGCTGGCCTTCGCCATGCTTGCGGGCTGGACGGCCGTGGGCATTGCGGGCGCCGCCCGGATGATGGCGGTTTTCGCCACCGCCATGGTGCGGACGCTGCGGCTTCTTGGCGGCAGGACGGAAATCCGACGTCGTTGCGAGATCGTTGTCCGGGCCGAGGTCCGGAGCGACTTCGCCACGGCGCTGGCCGCGGAAGTCCTCGTTGCGCTGGGTCTGGCGCTCGGGACGGGGACGGCGCTCGCGGCGCTCCTCGCCACCTGCACGAACCTCACCGCCTTCACCTTCGCGGCGCGGACGCTGCGGACGGTTGCCGCGGTTTTCGCCACGGGGCTGCTCGCTGCGGCCTTCGCCGCCACGGGCCTGACGCTCGCCACCGCGATTGCGGTTGTTGCCATTGCCGTTTGCACGGCGCGGGGCGGCGCGCATGTCGGCCGACGCTTCGCCGCTGGCAACGGTGATGCTGATGTTCATCAGCTTCTCGATGTCGCGGAGCAGGCGGGCTTCATCTGGGGCGCAGAAGGCGATCGCGATACCGTCACGGCCGGCACGGGCCGTACGGCCGATGCGGTGGACATAGGCTTCGGCAACTTCAGGCAGGTCGTAGTTGTAGACGTGGCTGACGGCCGGAATGTCGATGCCGCGGGCGGCAACGTCGGTGGCGATCAACGTCTTGATATCGCCGTCCTTGAAGGACTTGAGGGCGCGCTCGCGCTGGCCCTGACTCTTGTTGCCATGGATCGAGGCGACCGAGTAGCCGACGGAATCGAGATGCTTCATCAGCTTCTCGGCACCATGCTTGGTGCGCAGGAAGACGATGGCGCGGCCATCCGGGTTCTGCGTCAGCGACTTCTTCAAGAGGTCGGTCTTGTCGTTCTTGCCGTTGACGAAGTGGACATACTGCTCGACCTTGTCGGCAGCCTTGCCCGGAGGCGTGACTTCAACGGTAACCGGATCGGTCAGGAAGTCGGCGGCGAGATCGGCAATCGCTTTCGGCATGGTGGCCGAAAACAGCATGGTCTGGCGCTTCTTCGGCACCATCTTGGAGATCTTGCGCAGGTCATGCACGAAGCCCAGGTCGAGCATCTGGTCGGCTTCGTCGAGCACGAGGTAGCGCACGGCGGTCAGGCCGATGGCGCGGCGGTTGACGAGGTCGAGCAGGCGGCCGGGGGTGGCGACCAGGATGTCGGTACCCTTTTCGAGCTGCAGCTGCTGCTTGTTGATCGACACGCCGCCGACGACGACGTTGATGCGCAGATGCGACTTGCGCAGGAAGTTCTTCAGGTTGACGGCGATCTGGTTCACCAGTTCGCGGGTCGGCGCCAGGATCAGCGTGCGGGTCGTGCGGTTGTCGGGGCGGCGCTCTTCGGGGATCAGCTTTTCGATGAGCGGCAGGCCGAAGGCAGCGGTCTTGCCGGTGCCGGTCTGGGCGAGACCGATAAGGTCACGGCCCTGGATGAGCAGAGGGATCGCCTTTTCCTGGATGGGAGTCGGCGTTTCGATGCCGAGCTGGAAAAGAGTGGCGACGATCGGCTTGGAGACACCAAGCGATTCAAAATTGGTCAAGTCATAACCTTTTCAGGGCGCGCCAAAACCAAATCGCCGGAGCGCGGAATGCGGCCCGGTGTTGTTCTGGCGTCAAGAACCCCGCGTGAAGTGGGAACTTGTCTTGTTGGAAAAAGCTTTCCAGCGCTTCTGCCGCGTCTTGGGATGCGGTCAATACGAAATGCGCTTTTGTCCTTCTTCCTGCTCCTATTTGCTGGCAGGGGCACGCTCACGCGGCGGCCGGAAGGTGAAAGCTGGGCTGCATTTGGTCTAGTTCGCGCTGAAAGTCAAGAGGCGATGGCTATATGGCGATTGCGTGCCGATCGCCGGAGCGGCGACCGGCACCTCGATCATGTCACGGAGAAGCAGGGTGGGAACGCTGCCACTCACCCCATGATATCGTTCATGATCGCTGTAACCTCGGCCAGTACGGCACCGGCATTGCCAGTGCCGCTACGCTTCTGCTCTTCCGCCCAGGCCGACTGCACGTCGCGATATTTGGCGGCCGAGCCAAAGCGCACGGGCTCGGCGGCCTCAAGAATTCGCACGGACGCCCCAGCGGTTTTCAGTTCCGCCAGTTGTGCATCGAAGCTGCGATCCATCACCGGGCCGAGAGCCCTGTACGACGTCTCTGCGGCGCGGGCGATCGCATCCTTGTCTTCCTGCGCAAGGGGGTTCCAGACGTCCTTGTTGATCGCCAGCATATAGAGGTGGCCGAGCCACAGATCCTTCGACACCAGCACGTTGGGCGCGGCTTCGTGGACCTTCGGCATGTAGCCGCTGTCGACATTCACCATCAGGCCATCAAGCGTTCCGGCTTTCAAAGCATCATAGATTTCAGGTCCCCAATGCATGGTGACAGGGGTTGCTCCGGCATTGCGAAGGAAGTCCAGATGCCAGAAGCTCGCCGAACGCCATTTGCCGCCCTTTAAGCCATCGAGACCCGCCATAGGCTTGGTGCTGAAGAAGGCCACGGGATATCCGGTGCCGCAGAAAAGCGGAACGATGTTGTTTTTCTCCAGCTCCGCGGGGAAGGCCGGAACTTCGGCGTAGACGCGGCGGAAGAAATCGACCTGCGCGCTTCCGGCCGGGCCGGTTGGGAAACTCTTGAAAATCTGGTGCAGCGGTAATTCCTTGGCCGTATATTCCGGCACGACGGTCGCCATGTCGGCCTTGGATGTGCTGACCGCACCGAGCGCGTCATAGGCGGCGGCGATCTCACCGTTCCAGTGATCCTCGATCTTAAGCCGCCCGTTCGATTCCCGTTCGATTGCCGGGAACAGCACATCCTTGAGAAACCGGGTGCGCATTCCGCCAAGCGGCTCGTGATCGCTGAACGTCAGGACGCGGGGCGAGGCGGCCTGCTGGGCCGAGGTATTCGACGGCAAGGATGCCATGGCCGCACCGGCAGCCGTGGCGAGGAACAGCCTGCGGCTGATGCCGTTTTCGCCTGTGGTCATCTGGTTCTCGATCATCGCGATGCTCTTTCCCTGTTTCTGATGCTGCCGGGTGAGGCGCCGTTTGCTTGACCCTCACGTCAGCTGCCAATATACCTGAAGGATCCTTCAGTTCGGTATTCGCATTTGGAAAACGCCATCCCATCACGGCTGAAGCCGAGGAAAACGCCGCTGCAGGCACGATCGGGCGCGACGGTCGAGGCCATTCACGAGGCAGCCATTCAGGTTTTGCTGACGGGCGGATTGGCGCTGTTTACGACAACGCGGGTGGCCGAGCGTGCCGGTGTCTCCGTCGGCACCCTCTATCAATATTTCCCCAACAAGCAGGCGCTGCTCTTCGCAATTCTGCTGCGCCATTTCGAACAGATCGCCGAGGCGATCGAGGCCATACCGGGTGACGGAAAGCCGATTGCGGCGATCGCGGAAGATATTGCGGATGCCTATGTCTCGGTGAAGCTCGCGCGTCCCGACGCTACCACCGCGCTCTACCGGGTGGCTGGCGCGATTGACCAGTTCAGGATGTCGGCCGATGTGCTGAAAAGGCTGGAGGCCGCCGTCGTCAGGCTCCTGACCAATGCGGCGGATGCATCCTTTCGTCAGGCGGAGAAGACCGCCTTCACGCTTCTTTCCTCGCTGGCGGGGCTATCGAGGGGCAGCTTCGGAAAGCTGGCGGTGGCCGACGATGCGCTTGACGGGCTCGGTGCGGAGGCACGCCTGCTGTCGGCGGCCTATCTGCGGGCGGCTGCGGACGCCTGATTTTCGGCGCTGCGTTTGCCGTTGGAGCCTCGCTGAGGCAGAATGCGGTGGATGAAGAGGAGCGGCATCGATGATGATCGGATCATGTCATTGCGGCAAGGCGCACTGGACGCTTGAGGGCGATCCGGGCTCGATCACGGCCTGCAACTGTACGCTCTGCCGCCGCTACGGGACGCTCTGGGCTTATGATTATGAAAATGAGCGGGTTGCTGTCAGCGGACCGGTCGCGTCTTATACGCGTTCCGGATTAGACAAGTCGCCGCTGGAGATCTTGTTCTGCCCTGCCTGCGCCTGCGTTCTCGCCTGGCGCGGTCTGGTATTGGAGCCGGACGGGCGGCGGCGGATGGCGGTCAATGTCAGGCTCGCGCCACCGGAGGCGGTGGAGGATCTGGCGATCGATCATTTCGACGGGCTGGTGACCTTCACCGATCTGCCGTCGAAAGGGCGCTGCGTGCGCGATCTCTGGTTTTAGAGAGAAGACGGCGCCGCCGGGAGGAAGCGGCGCCGCAACTCACTCAGCGTCTGCAGACTTCGATCCGGTAGGGCTGGCCCCAACGGTCATAGCGCCATGCCGGATGGCAGTAGCGGGGAGCGTAGTAGGCCGGGTAGGCAGGCGGCGGGTAATAGGCATAGGCCGGCGGATAATAGGGGCGCGAGGCGATCGCGCCGCCGACCACGCCGCCAACGACGCCTCCGGCAACACCACCCCAGAAGGCGTTGCCGCCGCGGGCGTTTGCGGTTCCTGTGGTGGCGAGGGTGGCGCCGGCAACGATCAGCGCAATCAGGCCCGCCGCCATGGTCTTATGAAGAACGGACATGTCGAATTCCTTTCATGGACAAGGCTTGTCTTGAAGCCGGTCCCAGAATCCGCCCCGATCGCGGCACGTTGATGGTGGCGCAAGCGCCTGCGGGATTAAATTTTCTCCATGATCTCAAGGGCGCCGGGGCAACCAAGCAGCCGGAAAAGAATAAGCAATGGCAAATAGATGAGACGTCCGGCTGGTCTTCTGATTCAACTTTAACATCGCTTTTGGCGCCCGGTGCTCGCGCGCTAAGATTTTATGGTTAAAAGCTTGTTAAGCGGCTTGGCATTATGGTTGCAGTCGTGAATATTTCATTCACAGCGGGAGTGGACGCTTTTTGACATCGGCAGGTAACCTTCTGGAACTGGCATGCAGCCGGATCGCGGATCTGGATACCCCTGCTTATGTCAAGAATAGCGAGCTTCGCTACGTTGCCGTCAACGAAGCCTATGCGCGCTTCTTCGGCATGGAGATCTCGGATTTCATCGGCCGCCGCAGCCGCGAGGTGCATGATCGCCCCGAGGAAGAGGAGCGCGAGGACAAGGAGCGCCGGGCGCTGGTCTTCCGTACCGAGGAAAATGCCATCTGCTTCGACCGGCCGGGGCAAGGCCACGAGCGCGTGCAGATCGAAAGTTTCATGCCGTCGGAAGACCGGGCCTATGTGCTCGGCATCTTCGAGAAGCGGCCGCAGCCCCGCCGCGCTGTTTCCACCGGGCCGGATCAGGCGCTGCTGGCCGATTTCGAGCGGGTGCGTACCGCCCTCGAAACGCTCGATCACCCGATCGGCGTCTTTGCCGCCGATGGCCGCCCGCTAGTCGTCAATTCCGCCTATCGCGGCGGTGCGCGGCCGCCCAGCGAAAAGGGCTGGCACGAAAGCGTTGCCGAACTCGATCTTCTGCGCACGATCATGGAGGATCTGCCGGTCGCCGCTTTCGTGCGCGACGAGGCCCACCGGCTCGTCTATGCCAACCAGTATTACGAGACCTTCACCGGGCACGAGCGCTCGAAGGTGCTCGGCCTCACCGAATTCGAGATGTTCGGCGAAGAGAGCGGACGCGGCATCTACGAAGAGAATATGCTGGCGCTGAAGAACGGTTCGCTGACGGAGATCGAAGGCCGCGTACCGAGCACCGACGGCAAATCCTACCCCATCCTGTCGCGCGTCAACCGGGTGCAGACCCCTGACGGCAAGTTTTACGTCGTTGGCTCCTTCTCGGATATCTCGCCGCTTAAGGAGCGCGAAGCTGAGATCATCAATTCCCAGCAGCACGCAGAAGTACTGCACCGGGATATCGAAAGCATCCTGCGCTCGCTGCCGGTCGGCGTGCTGATCCTCGATAACAAGCTCGATATTCTCTACGTCAACGACGAGTTCTATACGATCAGCGATCTGCCGATCGAGGACCGTTTCGACGGCCGGCCATTTCTCGATGTGATCCGCCGCAATCACGAACTCGGGCGCTATGGCTACAGCCAGACGCCAGAGGAAGTGCTGGAATCGCGGCGCCACCATTTCACCGCCGAGGGCGATCCGGAGCCGGTGGAGCTCAACTGGTCGGGCGGCAAGTCGATCATCTTCGACAGCCGGCGGATTTCCGACGACCGCATCCTGCTGACCTATTCGGATATCAGCACGATCCGCCAGCGCGAGCAGGAAGTGCATGACGCACGGGCGGCGATCGAGACGCTCGGCGAATTGATGCGCGATGCAACGCGGGCGATGCCGCAGGGGCTGGCGATCGTCCAGGATGGCATCATCCAGCTATCTAATGAGGCGCTGGCGCCGGTGCTGCAGATCCCTGCCGAATATCTCGCCGCAGGGCGTGGCTGGATCGATCTCTTCAATTTCTGCGCCGAGCGCGGCGATTTCAACGGTTCGGCCGCCGATACGCTGCACTACTGGCGCAGTTCCATCGCCGCGCGTGAGCCGATCATCACCGTCTTCCATATCCTCGGCGAGCGCTGGGTGAACATGGAGGCGACGATCAGCGAACGCGGCCACTGGATCGCGTTGTTCACCGACGTCACCGAGATGAAGCAGCGCGAAGGCGAGCTGCAGCGGCTCTTGTCGCGCGCCGAAGCCGCCGACCGCGCCAAATCGGAATTCCTCGCCAATATGAGCCACGAGATCCGCACGCCGATGAACGGCGTTCTCGGCATGGCCGAGCTGATGGCGAAGACCGATCTCGATGCGCGGCAGAAGACCTTCATCGATATCATCGTCAAATCCGGCAATGCGCTGTTGACGATCATCAACGACATTCTCGACTTCTCGAAGATCGATGCCGGGCAGATGAAGCTGCGCAAGGCGTCGTTCGATCTCGTCGAGGCGGTCGAGGACGTCGCAACGCTCCTGTCGTCGCAGGCGGCGGAGAAGGATCTGGAACTTCTGGTCCGCGCTGATCCCAACCTGCCTGCCGCGGTCATCGGCGATGCCGGGCGGTTCCGGCAGGTCGTCACCAATCTGGTCGGCAACGCCGTGAAATTCACCGAGAAGGGCCATGTCTTCGTCGATATCGGGTTCCGGCAGGGATCGGATGGTGAGGTGATGGTCGAGCTCCGGATCGAGGATACCGGCATCGGCATTCCGGCCGAAAAGCTGCAATCGGTGTTCGACAAATTCTCGCAGGTCGACTCTTCCTCGACGCGGCGCCATGAGGGAACTGGTCTCGGGCTGGCCATCACCGCCGGTCTCGTCGATCTCTTCGGCGGCTATATCCATGCCGAGAGCGAAGCCGGCAAGGGTTCGGTCTTCACCGTCAACCTACCGTTCGCGGTCGCCGCCGCCAAGCTCGATCCCAAGCCGCTGCCGGTCAATGTGCGCGGCGCGCGCATTCTCGTCATCGACGACAACGAGGTGAACCGCGCGATTCTCAGCGAGCAGCTGACGCTCTGGGGCTTCGACGGCGTGGCGGCCGAAAGCGGGGCGACGGGGATTGCCATTCTGGAGGCCGCATATCAGGTGGGCGTCGAGGTCGATGCGCTGGTGCTCGACTATCACATGCCGCGCATGAATGGAGCCGAAGTGGCGCGCCGGCTGCGCGCCGATCCGCGGTTCGAGAACCTGCCGATCATCTTCTTGACGTCGATGGATATTTCGGGCTCCGAGAAGGAGTTCGCGGCGCTGAACGGCCAGGCGCACCTGATGAAGCCGGCGCGAGCCAACCTGCTGCGCGGCACGATCGTCGAGGTCGTGCGGGCCAAGCGCGTCAAGCAGGCTTCGGAAACCGAGCTCGCACGGCTGCAGGCGGAAGCGCAACTCAAGGAGCCGGAGTTCGAGGAACCTGTGCGCGAAGAGCCTCGGCGCAAGGCCGAGTTCGTCGATGTGCTGGTGGCCGAAGATAACGAGGTCAACCAGATCGTTTTCACGCAGATCCTGCAGGGCACCAATCTCAGCTTCCTCGTGGTCAACAACGGCCAGGAAGCGGTCAATGCCTGGGAGACGCATTCGCCGCGCATCATCATGATGGATGTGTCGATGCCCGTCCTGAACGGCCACGATGCGACGCGGGCGATCCGCCTGCGCGAGCGCGGCCAAGGGCATCGCGTCCCGATCATCGGCGTCACCGCGCATGCGCTGGAAAGCGACCGCGAGCTTTGCCTCGATGCCGGGATGGATGACTACATGTCGAAGCCGATCAGCCCGGAACTGCTGGAGGAGAAGATCCAGCTATGGCTCGGCAAGACCGAGCCGGTGCCGGGCCGCTCGGGCCTATAGGCCCTTGGTGCCGCAGAGCATTTCGCGCTTTCCCGCAAAACCCTTGCGGCGCTCGACGGCAAAGCCTGCAGCGACAAGATTGCGCCGGACGAATCCCGCCGCCGCATAAGTGGCGAAGCTGCCGCCCGGAACCGTCTTCTCGCAGACCAGCCGCATCAGCTCTTCCGACCACATGTCGCCATTGCGCGATGGCGCGAAGCCATCGAGATACCAGGCATCGAAGTTTGGCTCGGCAGCCTTCACGCCGTCTAACGCAGCACCGCAGACCACGCTGAGGCGCGTTTGTGGATCGAGATCGAGGCTGACGATGCCGGTTGGTGCATCCGGCCAGGCGGACGTCAGTCCATCGCGCTCGGCATCGATCTCGGGCCAGTGCGACAGGGCGCGGAAAATCTCGTCGCGCTGCATCGGATAAAGCTCGAAGGACATAAAGTGCAGATGCTGGCCGTCCGCGCGATGCAGCTTCCACTGCCGCCAGGTCTCGGCGAAGTTCAGGCCTGTGCCAAAGCCGAGTTCGCCGATCTGGAAACTCTGCTTTTTAGCCCAGCGTTCCGGCAGGCCGTTGCCCGAGAGGAAGACGTGGCCGCATTCGAGGCGGCCGTCGGTCTGACAATAAAAGTGGTCGCCAAAGGCCTGCGAATAGGGCATATCGCCGTCTCGCCATTCGAGCGGCTGGCTTTTGCTGCCAATCTGATCGGGATCGATATCTGTCATGCCACAAGCCGATAGTCCGGCTCTTCTCTCCGGTCAATCCGCCGATCTCCTGATCGCCGGCGGCGGCATCATGGGCCTGTGGGCGGCGGTTCACGCCGAGCGGCTGGGTATCGATACGTTGCTGATCGATGCAGGAACGATCGGGCAGGGTGCTAGCGGCGGTCTGCTCGGCGCGCTGATGCCGCATATGCCGGACAAATGGAATGCCAAGAAGCAGTTCCAGTTCGATGCGCTGGTCAGCCTTGAAAGCGAGATTGCGGCGCTTGAGGCGGAAACCGGGCTTTCGGCCGGCTACCGGCGCTCCGGCCGTCTTATCCCGCTGCCGAAGCCGCATCTGAAGACCATTGCGCTCCGTCATTCCGCCGATGCCGAAACCAACTGGCATCAGCAGGAACGAGCGTTTCATTGGAATGTCAGCGATGCACCACCTGTTCAGGGCTGGATCGACGCGGCCGCGGGCGAGAACGGCTTCGTGCACGATACGCTGGCCGGCCGGGTGGCGCCGCGCGCGCTGATCGCCGTGCTCCGGGCGTTCCTGATGCGGGCGAAGCATGTTCGGCTTCTGGAGGCGGCGGCGCTCGACAGCCTTGATACAGGGGCGCGGACAGCCGGGATCGGCGGCCGGAGGATCAGCTTCGGTGATTGCATCATTGCCGTCGGGCATGGCTCGTTCCCAATCCTCGAGCGCTTCACGCCCGATTTGCCGCAACCGCTCGGGCAACCGGTGAAGGGGCAGGCGGCGCTGCTGAAGGCCGATATCGACCCAGCAATGCCGACGATCTTCCGCGACGGGCTCTATATCGTCGCGCATGAGGGCGGGCATGTCGCGGTCGGCAGTACCAGCGAGAACAGCTTTGCGGAACCGTTGTCCACAGATGCGCTACTCGATCCGCTCATTACCGCTGCGCGCGAGATGGCGCCGGTCCTCCGTGATGCGCCCGTTATCGAGCATTGGGCGGGGCTGCGGCCGAAAGCGATCCATCGCGATCCGATGGTGGGGCCGCACCCGCTTCATCCGCATCTTCATGCGCTGACCGGCGGTTTCAAGGTCAGCTTCGGCCTGGCGCATCGGCTTGCCGAAGCTGTCGTTGCACCAATTGCAGGCGAAAAGCTCTCCTTCGACCTGCCTGAAAGCTTCGCGCTTTCGAGCCATATCACGGCCGCTTCACGCTAAACGTGAATTCGTCCAGAGTATATTTCGTTATTCTGTCATGCAAATCACCTATCTGCTTGCGCATCGACGGCGCCGGATTCGGCCGTGCGCCGCATTCTCAGATGGAGGAAATCGCATGCGCTATGCCATTTGCTTCACGCCTTCGCCGAGCGATCCGCTCAGCCATGTGGCGGCCAATTGGCTTGGCCGAAACGTTTTTTCGGGCGAGATGCTGGAGCCGCCGGCCGTTCGCGGTCTCGGCATTCACGAAATTGCCTTCCACACGGCCGTGCCGCGCCGCTATGGCTTTCATGGCGTGCTGAAGGCGCCGTTCCACCTCTCCGCGGAGGTATCTGAAGCGCAACTATTGCGGGAATTGATGCGCTTTTCTGGCACGTTCCAGCCGTTCAGCGTGCCGCGCATCGAAGTGGCGCGGCTCGGAAACTATTACAGCCTGGTTCCGACGTTGCCATGCGAGAATGTCCGCTATCTCGCATCGTCGATCGTTCAGCATTTCGATGGCTTCCGGGCGCCGCTTTCGGAAGCCGATATCGAGCGGAGTGATCCCGACGGCTTGTCGGCGGCGCAGTTCACGAATCTACACCGCTGGGGCAACCCCTATGTGATGGACGAATACCGGTTCCACATGCCGGTGACCGGGCCAGTCAATGTTGTCGACATGCCGCGCATCGAACAGGCGCTGCGCGGCATCTTCGAGCCGGTGCTGGCGGAGCCGATCGCCATCTCCAATATCGCGCTGATGATGGAAGAGGGCATGGGCGGGCCGTTCCGCGTTCATTCGCTGCATCCGATGGGCAAGGTCAGCGCCCGCAAGATCGCCTGATCACTTTTGTTCAAGAAGCGGCTGCGGAAAACTGCTATATCGGCGCGATGCAGAATATTTCCCAGGAACAGGCGACTGTTGCCATGCCGCTCGCCGGGGCGGAGACGACCCGCTTCTGGCGCGACCGGCGCTTCGACGGCATGGAATGCCTGAGCGCGACCTTCCTGACCCACGAGTTTGCGCCGCATGCGCATGATACTTTCAGCATCGGCGCCATCGAGAGCGGCAGCCAGATCGCCACGATCCGTGGTGCGCGCGAGGCATCCGGTCCCGGCGATCTCTACCTGATCAATCCCGGCGAGACGCATGACGGTGCGCCGACGGATGGCGGTTACCGCTACCGGATGATCTATCCTGACATGGCACTGTTCCGGGAAATTCTTGAGGACGTGACCGGCCGGGCCTTCCACGGCACACCGGCCTTCGGCAAGCAGATCCTCCATGATCCAAAGCTCGCCAATGCCTTTCTGGAGGCGCATCGGACACTGGAGACGGGGGCCGGCGCGCTGGAGACCGGGCAGGGCATGTTCCTGGTGCTGGATGCGATGTTCCGCCTGCATGGCGGTTCGATCATCATTCCCGTCGATAGCGCCGAACGATCGGCGGTTCGCCGGGCGCGCGACTATCTGGTGGAGCAATATGAAAGCGATATCGTTCTCGAAGAACTGGCCGCTATCGCCGGGCTCAGCCGTGCGCATCTGATCCGCGCCTTCCGCAAGGAATTCCACATCACGCCGCATGCCTTCCTCACAGATGTCCGCGTCAGGATCGCCCGGCGCAAGCTGCAGGCAGGCGAACAGCCGGCGGAGATCGCGCTCGAATGCGGCTTTGCGGACCAGGCGCATTTCACCCGGCATTTCAAGGCCCGCACCGGACTGACACCCGGCCAGTACCGCGCCCGGTAATCACTTTCGTTCAAGACGGCGTTCTTGCGCCGCTCTATCACCTCCGCAGCAAGCGGAGTTTTTGAACGTGAAAAAGAATGAATTCTGGGCGGAATTTTCCGGCGGTATGCGCGCGATCGCACCGCTGATCGCCGCCGTCATCCCGATCGGTCTGGTCTTCGGCGCAGTCGCTGCGACCAAGGGGCTGTCGCCGCTTGAGACCGCACTGATGAGCGCGCTGGTTTTTGCCGGCGGGTCGCAATTCGTGGCGATGGATATCTGGACGCATCCGGCTTCCTGGGCGGGGCTGGGCTTCGCGGCGCTGCTCGTCAACATCCGCCACGTGCTGATGGGCGCTTCGATCGGCTCGAAGATGCAGGCCTTTCCGGCGCGTGCCCGTTATTTTTCGGTGCTGTTCCTCGCCGACGAGATCTGGGCGATGGCCGAATTCCGGGCCGGTGTCGCGCGGCTGACGCCGGCCTGGTTTGCCGGGCTGGCGGCACCTTTCTATCTCGCCTGGCTGCTGTCAGGACTGGCGGGCGCCACGCTCGGCGCCTTCCTCGGCAACCCCGTCACGCTCGGGCTCGACTTTGCCTTTCCTGCGGTCTTCATCGTGCTGGTCATGGGTTTCTGGAAGGGACCGGAGACCGGCGCGGTGCTGCTCGCCAGTGGCGCGGCCGCCGTTCTGACGCAGCATTTCATCCCCGGTGTGTGGTACATCGCTGCCGGCGCATTGGCCGGGCTTGCCGCCGCGATGGTCAGCGGCAAGCGCCGCGTGGAGGTAACGCCATGACGCTCGATTTCTCGACATTGCTTGCCATCCTGGCGATGGCGGCGGCAACCATCCTGACGCGTGTCAGCGGTCTTTTCCTCATTCGCCATGTGTCGCTCGACGGCAACAGGCGCAAGGCGATCGAATCCATTCCGCCTGCGGTGCTGATGGCCGTCGTCGCGCCGACCGCTTTTGCAACCGGGATTGCCGAGACCATCGCCTGCACCGTCACCGCGCTCGCAGCGCTTCGCTTGCCGATGCTGGCGGCCGTCGCATCGGGCGTCGTCTGCGTCGCGGTCCTCAGGGCGATCGGGCTTAGCTGAGTGATTTCGTGAGAGACTTTCGCGATTTCCGTGAAAGTCTCTTTCGCATTTCCGGCTCGACTTTCGCTCTCCGGATGCTACCGTTTCGCCTGTCTTCGAGAAGGTGATTTCATGGCATCCGATACCTATCCGCGCAATCTGATCGGCTACGGCCGCAACACGCCTGATCCGAAATGGCCGGGCGGCGCGCATGTCGCCGTTCAATTCGTCATCAACTACGAGGAGGGCGGCGAGAGCTGTATTCTTGATGGCGATCCGGCCTCGGAGAACCTGTTGTCGGAAATCGTCGGCGGTGCTGCCTGGCCGGGACAGCGCAATCTCAACATGGAATCGATCTACGAATATGGCTCGCGCGCCGGTTTCTGGCGGCTGTGGCGGCTGTTCACCGAACTCAAGGTGCAGGCAACCGTCTATGGCGTGACGCTGGCCATGGCCCGTAATCCGGAAGCCGTCGATGCGATGAAGGAAGCCGGCTGGGAGATCGCCAGCCACGGCTATCGCTGGCTGGAATACAAGGATTTTCAGGAAGATCTGGAGCGCAAGCACATTCTCGAAGCCGTGCGCCTGCATACCGAATTGACCGGCGAGCGGCCCTACGGCATGTACCAGGGCAAGCCCTCGGACAACACGCTGCGGCTCGTCCAGGAGGAGGGCGGTTTCCTTTATTCGTCGGACTCTTATGCCGATGATCTGCCTTTCTGGGTGAAGGGCGCGGATGGCAAGCCGTTCCTGATCATTCCCTATACGCTCGAGACCAACGACATGCGCTTTGCCACCCCGCAGGGTTTCAATTCCGGCGATCAGTTCTTCACCTATCTGAAGGACGCCTTCGACACGCTCTATGCGGAAGGCAAGGAGGGTAGCCCGAAGATGATGTCCGTCGGGCTGCATTGCCGCCTCGTCGGCCGTCCGGGCCGTGCCGCGGCGCTGAAGCGCTTCATGGAATATGTGTTGTCCCGCGAGAAGGTCTGGGTGCCGCAGCGCATCGAGATCGCCAGGCACTGGCACGAGCATCACAAGCCGGAGACAATCTGATGATCGCGCGAGAGGAATTCGTCACCCGCTTCGGCGGCGTCTTCGAGCATTCGCCGTTCATCGCCGAGCGCGCCTATGACGACGGCTTCATCCACGGCGAACTGACGGCCGATCGTGTTCATACGCCGATGGTGGCGATCTTCCGGGCGGCGAGCGAGGAGGAGCGCCTCGGCGTGCTGCGCGCCCATCCCGATCTCGCCGGACGCCTGGCGATATCAGGTGAACTGACCGAGGACAGCAAGAAGGAACAGGCAGGCGCCAGGCTCGACCGGCTAAGCGCGGCGGAACACAAGCGTTTCACCGAGCTCAACGACCGCTACACCGAAAAATTCGGTTTCCCCTTCATCATCGCCGTCAAGGGCCTGAACAAGGACGATATCCTCTCAGCTTTCGAGACGCGGATCGACAACAGCCGCGAGGACGAGTTTGCGACGGCGGCCGGACAGGTCGAGAAGATCGCGCTCCTGCGGCTGACCTCCATGCTTCCGGAGCGCTGAACGATGCGGAATTCTTTCCTCATTGTTCCGCCTCGCCTATAGTCTCGGTTGCAGGAGACGGTGCGATGAAGCCATCGGAAGTGCTGGAGAAGAACAGGCAGGCAATCCGCGACGCGACGAAGCGTTTCAACGCGGCCAACCCGCGCGTCTTCGGCTCGGTGGCGCGCGGTGAGGACCGGGCCGATAGCGATCTCGATATTCTTGTCGATGCGCTGCCGGGTACAACGCTGTTCGATCTCGGCGGGTTGCTGGAGGAGTTGCAGGATATCCTTGGCGTCAAGGTGGACCTCGTCACACCAGGCGGGCTGCCCGACAAGATCAAGGCTCGCGTTCTCGCAGAAGCATCCGCCATATGAACAATGAGCGGCTTGTTGACCATATGGACCGAATGCAGGCGGCAGCGCAGACGGCGTTCGATCTGACCGAAGGGATGAGCGAGGCGCAGTTCCTCGGTGATATCAGAACTCAGCTTGCCGTGACGATGTCGATAGTCTTGGTCGGCGAGGCAGCAGCACGGATATCGGCGATCGAACCCGGATTTCCGCAAAACCATCCGGAGATTCCGTGGACACGGATCAAAGGCATGCGCAACCTGATCGTCCATGATTACTATAGGGCGGAACTGCCGGTGATCTGGCAGACTGTAAGAACTGCGTTGCCCGAGCTTGTTACCCAACTTGAAAACATCCGCCATTGGCGGGCACAAGGCGAATGACAATGCCAGACTACCTCGACATCCAGCCCCTCACCAAAGCCGCCTTCGCGCCCTTCGGCGATGTGATCGAGGCCGATCCTTCGACGATGCGCTACATCAATGGCGGCACGACCGAACGGTTTCATGCGCTTGCTTCTGCCGAGGCGGCGGGCGAGGGCGCACGCGTCATCATCAATCTTTTCCGTGGCCAGTCGCGCGCCTTTCCCTATGAGGTCGGGATGATGGAGCGCCATCCTTTCGGCAGCCAGAGTTTTTCACCGGTTTCCGGCCGGCCGTTCCTCGTCGTTGTTTCGGAGGATGAGGATGGCAAGCCGGGGCGGCCGCAGGTGTTTTCTGCGCGCGGTGATCAGGGCGTGAACTACCGCCGCAATGTCTGGCATCATCCTCTGATGTCGCTCGGCAAGCCGAGCAGCTTCATCGTCGTCGATCGCGATGGACCCGGCAACAATCTGGAAGAATTCTTCTTCGACACCCCCTTCATCATCAGAGAGCCAGCCCTATGACCGGACTGACCACCCACGTCCTCGATACCGCCCTCGGCAAGCCGGCCGAGGGCCTGCGCATCGATCTGTTTTCGGTCGAAGGCGATCTGCGCAAGCTTCTCAAGACGGTCGAGACCAACGCTGACGGACGCGTCGATGGCGGGCCTATCCTTGTTGGCGACAGCTTCACTGCAGGCACCTACGAGCTCCTTTTCCACGCCGGCGACTATCTTCGTGCCGCAGGCACGGCGCTGCCGCACCCGGCCTTTCTCGATCTCGTGCCGATCCGTTTCGGCATTGCCGATACGACGGCGCATTACCATGTGCCGCTGCTGATCTCGCCCTACGGCTATTCCACCTATCGTGGCAGCTGAGTCATGCGGTTTGCAGCGATCGCGGATATCCACGGAAATGCCCTGGCGCTGGAGGCGGTGCTCGCCGATATTGCGGCACTTGGCATCAGCGACATCGTCAATCTCGGCGATTGCTTCAGTGGCCCGCTCGAAGCCGGAAAGACGGGCGACCGGCTCTTGCCGCTCAATCTGCCGACCGTGCGCGGCAATCACGACCGATATCTCATCGAGTTCGCGCCGGAGCAGATGTTCACCTCCGATGAGGCCGCCTATCACGATCTCAGCCCACGCCATCTCGACTGGCTGCGGACGCTGCCTTCGGAACTCGTCTATCGCGACGAGGTCTATCTCTGCCACGCAACCCCTGATGACGATAATCTCTACTGGACGGAAACGGTCTCGCCTGAGGGCTATGTCCTCTTGAAGCCGCAGGCGGAGATCGAGGCGCTGGCCGAGGGCATCGACCAGCCGCTGATCCTCTGCGGCCACACGCACCTGCCGCGAGCGATCGCACTCTCCGGCGGCCGCCTGCTCGTCAATCCCGGCAGCGTGGGCGCGCCGGGCTATGACGATGACGCGCCGTATTTCCACAAGGTCGAGGCCGGCCATCCGCTGGCAAGCTACGCCATTCTGGAGAAGACCGCGCTTGGCTGGACCGCCAATTTCCGCACCGTCCACTATGACCATATGGCAATGTCGGAGCTCGCAAAAGCAAACGGCCGCCTCGAATGGGCGGCCGCGCTGGCGACGGGGCGGTTGTAGATCAGGCGGTAATCACCGACGCATCCACATCCTTGATGCTACGTTTGCCGCACAGCGCCATGGTCATATCGAGCTCCTTGCGCAGGATCTCGAGCGCCAGCGTGACGCCGTCCTTGCCCATGGCGCCGAGGCCGTAGAGGAAGGGGCGGCCGATATAGGTGCCTTTGGCGCCGAGGGCCACGGCCTTCAGCACGTCCTGGCCGGAGCGGATGCCGCCGTCGAGGTGGATCTCTATTCTGTGGCCGGCTGCATCAACGATGGCGGGGAGCATGCTGATCGAGGAGGGGGCGCCGTCGAGTTGGCGGCCGCCGTGGTTGGAGACGATGATGGCGTCGGCGCCGGTCTCGGCGGCGAGCCTGGCGTCTTTCCACGTCGTTGATGCCCTTGATGATCAGCGGGCCGCCCCATTTTTCCTTGATCCAGGCGACATCGGCCCAGGAGAGGCGCGGATCGAACTGCTCATGCGTCCAGATGGAGATCGAGGAGAGGTCGGTGACGTTCTTGGCGTGGCCGATGATGTTGCCGAAGGTGCGGCGCTTGGTCTGCAGCATGTCCAGACACCAGAGCGGGCGCGTTGCCATCTGCCAGAGATGTTTCGGGGTGAATTTCGGTGGGGCGGAGAGGCCGTTGCGGAGATCCTTGTGGCGCTGGCCGAGGATCTGCAAGTCGGCGGTCAGCACCAGCGCCGAGCATTTCGCCGCCTTGGCGCGGTTGATCAGGTCGAGGACGAAGTCCTTGTCCTTCATCACATAGAGCTGGAACCAGAAGGGCTTCGTCGTCACCGAGGCGACATCCTCGATCGAGCAGATGCTCATGGTGGAGAGCGTGAAGGGCACGCCGAATTCTTCCGCGGCGCGCGCCGCCAGCATCTCGCCATCGGCATGCTGCATGCCGGTCATGCCGGTCGGCGCCAGCGCCACGGGCATCGAGACCTTTTGGCCGATCATCTCGGTTTCGAGCGACCTATTGGTCATGTCGACGAGCACGCGCTGGCGGAGCTTGATTTTGGCGAAGTCGCTCTCGTTGGCGCGGTAGGTGCTCTCCGTCCAGGCGCCGGAGTCTGCATAGTCGAAGAACATCTTCGGGACACGGCGGCGGGCCAGCGTCTTCAGATCGGCAATCGTCAGCGGCTTTGACATGATATCGGCATCCTCCGGAAAGCCTCCGAGAGGTAGCATATTCACGTTCCGCTGCCAGCAGAAACATATGCTTAGGGCAGGGTTTCCGGACTATCCGGCAGGCTTGGCGGCGGCCCATGTCAACAGCGCGTCGAGCGCCGGGCAGAGCGATTGGCCCCAGTCGGTGAGGCAATATTCCACCTTCGGCGGCACCTGATGGTGGACGATGCGCCTGACGATGCCGTCAGCTTCCATCTGGCGCAGCTGCTGGATCAGCATCTTTTGCGAGATCGCCGGGATCGCGCGTTCCAGATCGGAAAAGCGCAACACATTGCCGCCGAAGAGATGGAAGAGAATGACGAGCTTCCAGCGGCCCTCGAGCATGCGCAGGACATTTTCGACGCCCTCGGCAGCGGTCGATGGCGTCAGGTCATCGGTGGACTTACTTTTAGGTAAGTACCCTACTTTTTCGTGCGTACTTGTCATCTCGAAAGCCTAAAGCCATCTTCGTCTTCAAGCAACGCGATTGTTTTGGACGGCGGCGCCCCGTCCTCCAACACAAGAGGACAGACATGACCATAGCTCAGACATTTCCGATCATTCCCGAGGAGTTTTCCGGCAAGCGCGTGCTGGTGACAGGTGGCACGAAAGGGGCGGGTGCCGCGATCCTTCGCCGGTTTGCCGCAGCTGGCGCCGAGACCATCACCAGTGCCCGTTCGGCGCCGGATGCCGGTACGCCTGCGACGCTCTTCGTGCCCGCCGATCTTTCGACACCGGAAGGCGTGGAGGTTCTGGCGCGTGCCGCGCTCGAACAATTCGGCGGGATCGACATTCTCGTGCACACGCTGGGCGGATCGGCAGCGCCGGGCGGCGGTTTTGCGGCCTTGACGGAGGAGCATTGGCAAAACGAGCTGGCCCTCAACCTGATGCCTGCCGTCCGTCTCGACCGGCTACTCGTGCCGCAGATGATCGAGCGCCGAACGGGTGTGGTGATCCACATATCGTCCATCCAGCGGCGGCTACCGCTGCACGAGGCGACGATTGCATATGCGGCGGCGAAAGCGGCGCTCAGCAATTACAGCAAGGCGCTGTCGAAGGAGCTCGGACCGAAGGGCGTGCGGGTCACGGCGGTGGCGCCGGGCTGGATCATGACCGAGGCGTCGGACCGGCTGGTGTCGCGGATATCGGAAGCCAATGACATCGATGCCGAGGCCGCCAAGCAGAGCATCATGGATGCGCTCGGCGGTATTCCGGCCGGCCGCCCAGCCTATCCCGAGGAAGTTGCCGAGCTCGTTGCCTTCCTGGCGTCCGATCGGGCGGCGTCGATTCATGGCGCCGAGTTCACCATCGATGGCGGAACGGTGCCGACCGTGTGAAGCTTTGGCGGGGCGGCCTTGGCCGCCCCTTTCAGCCGCGCATCACCCAGCGGATGGCGCCGACGGCGGCGAAAGCCATCAGCGGCCAGATGGCCCAGAATGTGCCGCTCCAGGAGAGCAGGTTGATGGCGATCAGGCCGAGGCCGATGATGGCGAGACCGGCGAGCTGCTGGTCGACGCGGTTTTGCAGGCGGGCGATCGTCATGGCGGCGGCGAAAGCGAGCACGAGGATCGGCCAGACGGCCCAGAGATTTCCCTCCCAGGTGAGCGCGTTGATCAGGGCGAAAAAAGCCGCGGCGATGGCGAAGATGCCGAGCAGCTTGCGGGCCCGTGATGGCGAAGCCGTTGACCGCTGATCCGGGCGGGCGGGGGAGGCGGCCGGTGCTCCGGAGGCTGCGGCTTGCGCGGCAGCTTGGGCTGGATGACTCTCGCCGATGCGGATGGCGTAGCTCGGTATCGCTTCGGAGACATTCTTGACGCTGAGCGGTCCGAGGAAATCGAAACCAACAGGCACCTTGTTGCGAACCTGGTCGTAGACGGTGTTGGAGATGACGATGCCACCGGCCGGCGCCGAGGCCTGCAGGCGGGCGGCGATGTTGACGCCGTCGCCGTAGATATCGGCACCCTCGACGATGATGTCGCCGAGATTGATGCCGATGCGGAACAGCATCTGTTCGCTCGCCGGTTTGGCGCTGTTGAAGCCTGCGAGTTCGGTCTGCACATCGACGGCAGCGCGGACGGCCTCGACGACGCTCGGAAACTCGGCGATCAGGCCGTCGCCCCAGGTATTGACGACGCGGCCGCCATGCGATGCGATCAGGCCGGACATGGCCTCGCGGTAGCGCTTCAGCGTCGCCAGCGTGCCTTCTTCGTCAAGCCCCATCAGCCGCGTATAGTCCTGCACATCGGCCGAGAAGATGGTCGTCAACCTGCGTTGCGTCTCGCTCATGCTTCCCCCGATTGCAGGTCCTATCTCAAAGCGCTGCCTTCATTGCGTTGCCAGCGACATATGTCTCGACGATCGAGCGGTCGTCGCCCATCGTCTGCAGCAGGAAGAGTTCTTCCACCAGCGTTTTGACCACGTCCATCTTCAGCGCCATGGCCGGCGTTGCCGCGGCATTGAGGACGACGATGTCGGCATCGGTGCCTGTCTCCAGCGTGCCGATGCTGTCTGCAAGCGACAGCACTTCGGCGTTGCCCAATGTCATATGGTAATAGCTTTCCAGCGGGTTCAAGCGCTCGCCGAGCAGCTGCTGGATCTTGTAGGCCTCGTCCATCGTCCTCAGCATCGAATAGCTGGAGCCGCCGCCGATATCAGTGGCGACGCCGATGCGGACGGGCTTTTCGCGGCGCGACAGGGCCTTCAGCGGGAAGAGGCCGGATCCCAAGAACAGGTTCGATGTCGGGCAGTGGACAGCGATCGATCCGGCCTCGCTCATCGCATCGGCTTCGCGGTCCGAGAGATGGATGCAGTGGCCGAACAGCGTCTTTCTTCCGAGCAGCCCGTAGCGGGCGTAAATATCCGTGTAGTCGATCGCCTCTGGATAGAGCTCGCAGGTGTAGCGAATCTCGTCGTGGTTCTCGGAGAGATGCGTCTGGATGTGCAGGTCCGGGAATTCGCGGGCGAGCGCGGCTGCTGCTTCCATTTGCTGCGGCGTCGAGGTGATGGCGAAGCGCGGGGTGATGGCAACATGGTTGCGCCCCTTGCCATGCCATTCGGCGATGACGGCGCGGGTCTCGTCATAGCCCATCTCCGGCGTATCGAGCAGGCCCTGCGGGGCGTTGCGGTCCATCATCACCTTGCCGCCGACCATGCACATGCCGCGCTTCATGGCCTCGGCGAAATAGGCGTCGGCGGAGGTCTTGTGGACGGAACAATAGGCGACGGCGGTCGTCGTGCCGTGGCGGATCAGTTCGTCGTAGAAATGCGTGGCAATCTTTTGAGCATGGGCGGTTTCGACGAAGCGGCATTCCTCCGGGAATGTATAGGTGTTCAGCCATTCCAGGAGGTTGGCGGCATAGGAGGCGATGACCTGCATCTGCGGGAAATGCAGATGGGTGTCGATGAAGCCGGGCATGATGAGATGCGGGCGGTGATCGATTTCCTCGGCATGGTCAGGCGCCTTTGCCTTCACATCGGCATAGCCGCCCGCAGCGATGATCTTGCCGCCTTCGATCAGAAGGCCGCCATCGGTCTCATAGCTGTAGCTTTCCTGATCGCTCAGGCTTTGCGGGGCGCGCTTGAACGAGAGCAGGCGCCCACGCAGAAGTTTCACTGTCATTCCTGTTTGCCTTCGACTGCGCTTTCGAACCAGGCGACGAGCAGCTTGCGCTCGTCGGCGGTGATTTCTGTCACGTTGCCGGGCGGCATCGCATGGCTGCGACCTGCCTGTATATAGATTTCCCGGGCGTGGGCGGCAATTTCCGCGTCGTTTTCCAGCATGACGTTCTTCGGTGCCCGGACGATTCCTTCATAGACGGGTTCGGCCGCATGGCACATGGAACAGCGCGTGCCGACCAGTTGCTTGACGGCTGGGAAATGCGGATCGCTGGCGAATTGCTGGAAGGCAGGGGCGACGGCCGCCGCATCGGCATCCTTCTCGCCGGTCAGCACCTTCGGCGCGGTCGATAGCCACATGATCAGGATGAACAGGATGACGGTAGCGATCCAGGTCCAGGTCGGGCGGCCCTTTCTGGCATGCGTGGTGTTGAACCAGTGGCGGATGGTGACGCCCATCAGGAAGACGAGGGCGGCGATCACCCAGTTGAAGGCGGTGCCGAAAGCCAGCGGATAATGGTTCGACAGCATGAAGAAGATGACGGGCAGCGTCAGGTAGTTGTTATGCAGCGAGCGCTGCTTGGCGATCTGTCCGTATTTCGGATCGGGCGTGCGCCCGGCGATCAGGTCGGCAACGACGATCTTCTGGTTGGGGATGATGATCATGAAGACATTGGCCGACATGATGGTCGCGGTGAAGGCACCGAGATGCAGGAAGGCGGCGCGGCCGGTGAAGAGTTGGGTATAGCCCCAGGCCATGAACACCAGGACCGCATAGAGCACGATCATCAGGCCCCAGGTATTGCGGCCGAGCGGCGACTTGCAGAGCAGATCATAGACCAGCCAGCCACCGGCGAGCGAGGCCAGTGAAATCAGGATCGCCGTCATCGGACTGATATCCAGCACATGGCGGTCGATGAGGAAGAGATCGGCACCGCCGTAATAGACGATACAGAGCATCAGGAAGCCCGAGAGCCAGGTGAAATAGCTCTCGTATTTGAACCAGGTCAGATGCTCCGGCATCTGCGCCGGGGCCACCAGATATTTCTGGATGTGATAGAAGCCGCCGCCATGGACCTGCCATTCCTCGCCATAGGCGCCGACCGGCAGATGCGGCCGCTTCACCAGGCCGAGGTCGAGGGCGATGAAATAGAAGGACGAGCCGATCCAGGCAATCGCGGTGATGACGTGAAACCAGCGCGCTGCAAAGGCGAACCATTCCCACGCTATGGCGTATTCATACATGCTGTTCCCCTGTCTTCCTCCGACTCGTCACATTGCAGAATGTTGATGCGCGAGGGAAGGGGGAAGTTGGCTTCCCATCGCGTGCCGGATCGCCGATAGTTGCGGGGCAGCTATGAAGGAGAGGGCCGATGATCCTTGCGCTCTACAGCGACCAGGTGATTGCCGACAATGCGCCGATGGACAGGCGGCTGGCAGAGATCGTGCGCCAGCGCGGCGACCATATCGGCTATATCTCCTCCGGCCCCGATCCCGACTGCCATTTCTTCAACGAGAAGGCCGCCTATTACGCCGAGCATCGCCTGAAGCTCGATCCGTTCATCGACCTAGACGACATCGTGCCTGACGATCTCGAGCGGCTGTTTTCCTGCAACGCCATCCATCTCTCCGGCGGCCATACCGGGCATTTCCTGCACCGCTTGCGCAAGGCCGATGTGCTCAAGCGGTTGCGGACCTGGACGCTCGACGATGGTATCCTGATCGGCACCAGCGCCGGGGCCATCCTGATGACGCCGACCATCGCCGTCGATGCCTTTTTCCTGGGGCAGCAGCCAGAGGACATCACGGATGGCGAGGCGCTCAATCTGGTGCCCTTCGAGTATTTCCCGCATCTGAACGAGGACGAACGCTTCCTTCCGGCGCTGCTGTGCTACAGCGAGACTATCACCAACCGGATCGTCGCCTGCCGGGATGGCGAAGGGCTGATCGTCCACAAGGATGGGGTGGAAATATTTGGCAAGCCGCTGCTGATCTTTCGCGGATCGGCTGATGTTGTCAGCCTGGACGGGCTCGATGCACTGATGGGACCGCACGGCCGTCTTGAAATGTGACGGCTTCGTTACACCTTCATTTGAGGGCCGCCGCATTGCTGCGAGAGCGCATATCCGGTGGGGCATTCATCTGGAGATGTGCCCATGCGAAGCTTACTGGCATGCGTATTGATTGCCTTTGCGCCAGGCGCTCTGGCGCATGATGCGGCGTCCGGATGGGCTTATGATCCCTTCTGCTGCAACGGCGACAGCGAGACCGGGGATTGCCAGATGATCCCGTCGAAAAGCGTCAAGGTGACACCCAACGGCTACCGGGTGACGCTGGTGCCGGGCGACCACCGGCTGGTGACGCGCTATCACGTTTTCCTGCTGCCCTTGACCAAGGCGATGCATTCCGGCGATGGCGATTATCACCTCTGCCTGTTTCCCAACGAGGATACGCCGCGCTGCTTCTATGCGCCCGAAATGGGCTATTGAGACGGCGCCCCGGTGCCGTGCATCTCGTTCAGAATCCAGTTTCTGAAAGCCTTGATCTTCGGGACGTTGCGGCGGTTTTCGGGATAGGCGAGCCAGTAGCCGCGGCCATCTGTGCATTCCAGGTCGAAGGGGCGGATCAGCTTGCCGCTGGCGAGCTCGTCCGGGTAGAAATCCGGGGTCAGGATGGCGACGCCCTGGCCGGCGACAGCGGCGGCCGCTTCATAGGCCTGGGCGCCGTAGAAGCTCGACGCCCTTGTCTTCAGGTTCGATGTCGGAACGCCGGCCGCCTCCAGCCACTGGTGCCACCAGGGATCTGTCGTATCGAAAATGCGCAGCTTCAGGAGATCGGCGGGTTGGTGGATGCCGCCGATGGTCCCGGCAAGCGCAGGGCTTAGCATCGGGGTGAAATAGACATCCATCAACTTTTCGGCGCGCAGTCCCGGCCACTCGCCGGTGCCGGAGCGGATGCCGATATCGAAAGCCTCGCGGCCGAGATCGACCAGCGTGTCCGAGGTGTTCATGCGCACGGCTATATTGGGATGGGCGAGCTGGAAGAGGCCGAGCTTCCGGGCCAGCCATTGTGAGGCGAAGGTTGCCAGGCAGGTGATCTGTAGCGTCACTTCGGTCTCGCCGCGCGCCTCGGCCATGGCGAGCTGCAGCGTCTCGAAGGCTTCCGTCACCTGCGGCGCCAGCCTTTCCCCGGTTTCGGTCAGGCTGATCTGCCGCGGGCGGCGCAGGAACAGCGGCTCGCCGATATTCTCTTCCAGCAATTTCACCTGATAGCTCACCGCCGTCTGGGTCATGCCGAGCTCTTCGCCCGCCTTGGTGAAACTGCCATGCCGCGCCACGGCCTCGAAGACGCGCAGCGCATTCAGCGGGAATTGCCTGGAGAGCTTCATGGATAAGTTCTCTTTATGCATTCGCATGTTTGTTCGATTGGAATTGCAGCATTTTCGGGCGCAGACTGCAAGTCATACCGTCAAGTGAATGAAGGTGACTGTCATGAAAGACTCAACGATCGTACGCAATGAACTGCACCACGAGCTGCCGGTTAAAGCGCTTGTCTCGCGTCTTCGGGCATGGGTCTATCGCACGTTCGTATACTCCTCGCGGCTCGACCCCGACACCATGCCCGACCGGGTCAGGCGCGATCTGGGGTTCCTGGATGGCCGGGAACCGCGCGATCATTTCGAGCGCTGGCCATAAACAGCCAACGCCGTCAGAATCTCGGCGGCGGTCATGGCGGCGATCACTTCCGGGCGCTTGTCGCGGACGGCAGAGCCGCCGATCGGCAATGTCAGACGCTCGAGCCAGCGCCTTTCGCCGCCCTCGCGCGACAGCCAGCTCGAAAACGTAGCGCGCTTGGTGACCGAGCCAATCATGCCTGTGTAGGCGAGGTCGGTTCGCGCCAGCGCCTCGCGGGCGATCAGGAAATCGAGGGCATGGTCATGCGTCAGGATGACGACCGCCGAGCCTGCCGGGACCTCGGCGATCAGCGCCTCGGGCATCGGCGTCAGCAGGGTTTTGGTTTCGGCGGGCAGGCTTGTCAGTTCTTCCTTGCGGGTTTCGATGACCGTCACTGCCAGCGGCAGCGGCGCGAGGGCTGCGGCCAGCGCCCGGCCGACATGGCCGGCGCCAAACAGATAGACGGCCGGCCGGTGTTCGGCTTCGTCGACGCGCTTGGTTTCCAGCTCCTCCAGGATATCGGTGGTCACCCTGCGGAAGCGCAGCTGCGTGCGCCCGCCACAGCATTGGCCGATCTCCGGGCCGAGCGGGATGTCCATGGTTTCCTTGCCGCTGTTTTGGAGCAGGCTGCGGGCGTTTTCGATCGCCAGATATTCGAACTGACCGCCGCCGATCGTGCCCCAGATGGCGGTGGGGGAGGCGAGCATGAATGTGCCGGTTTCACGCGGGGTGGAGCCCTGGGTGCCGGTGATCTCGATCAGGATGGTGGCGGGGTGGGTGAGGAGGAAGTCCTTGAAGGTGGTCATTGTTTTGTGACCGGGAGGTTTGTGGGTGGGGTACCCCCCTCTGTCCTGCCGGACATCTCCCCCTCAAGGGGGGAGATTGGCTGGGGGCGCCCGCTCGCATCGTAATAATCGTTCGACGCTAGTTGTTTAGGGAAGCCATAGCGCCTAGCTGATCTCCCCCCTTGAGGGGGAGATGCCCGGCAGGGCAGAGGGGGGTAAGCCACGAACGCCACCCCGCCGCCCCTCACACCATCTTCATCCGCTCGACCGCCATCAGCACACGCTCAGGCGTGGCAGGCGCATCGAGCCGCGGGCAGACCCTGTAATCCGCGACGCTGGCCACCGCCATCGACAGTGCCTCCAGCACCGAGATCGCCAGCATGAACGGTGGCTCGCCGACGGCCTTCGAGCGGCCGATCGTCGCTTCCTTGTTTTCCGACCATTCGGCCAGCTTGACGTTGAAGACCTTCGGGCGGTCGGAGGCGAGCGGGATCTTGTAGGTGGAGGGGGCGTGAGTGCGCAGGCGGCCCTTGTCGTCCCACCAGAGCTCTTCGGTCGTCAGCCAGCCCATGCCCTGCACGAAAGCGCCCTCGACCTGGCCGATATCGATCGCCGGGTTCAGGGAGCGGCCGACATCGTGGAGGATATCGGTGCGGTCGATGAGGTATTCGCCGGTCAGCGTGTCGATCGTAACCTCGGTGCAGGCGGCGCCATAGGCGAAATAGTAGAAGGGCGTGCCGCGGCCGGCGGCGCGGTCCCAGTGGATTTTCGGGGTCTTGTAAAAGCCAGCCGCCGAAAGCTGGACGCGGGCGAAATAGGCCTGCTTGATAAAATCCGGGAAGGGAATTTCGGTCTCGCCGACGCGCACGCGGTTTGGCAGGAACAGGACATCCGCCGGATCGACGCTCCATTTTTCGGCCGCGAAGGCGACGAGGCGTTCCTTCAGCTGGCGGGCGGCGTCATAGGCGGCCATGCCGTTCAGGTCCGAGCCTGAGGAGGCTGCCGTCGCCGAAGTGTTAGGAACCTTGCCGGTCGTCGCCGCCGTGATCTTCACGCGGTCGATGTCGATCTGGAAGCTGTCGGCCAGGACCTGTGCAACCTTGGTATAGAGGCCCTGGCCCATCTCGGTGCCGCCATGGTTCAGGTGGATCGAGCCGTCCTGATAGATATGAACGAGGGCGCCCGCCTGGTTGAAGGCGGTCATGGTGAAGGAGATGCCGAATTTCACCGGCGTCAGCGCAATGCCCTTGCGGATGTAGCGGCTGTCGCGGTTGAAGGCGATGATGGCGTTGCGGCGGGCCTGGTAGTCGGCGCTTTCTTCGAGTTCCTCGACGATGCGCAGGACGATGCTGTCCTCGACCTCCTGATGATAGGGTGTCGTGGTCCGGCCAGAACCGGGCTGGCCATAGAAGTTCAGCTTGCGAACCTCCAGCGGATCCTTGCCGGTGGCATAGGCAATTTCCTCAATGAAGCGCTCGGCGCCGAGCATGCCCTGTGGGCCGCCGAAACCGCGGAAGGCGGTGTTGGAGACGGTATGGGTCTTCAAGGGCTTCGATTGCAGATGCACGTGCGGATAGAAATAGCTGGAATCGGCGTGGAACAGCGCGCGGTCGGTGACCGGGCCGGAGAGATCAGACGAGAAACCGCAGCGCGCCGCATAGGTGGCGTCGACGGCATGGATGCGGCCTTCGTCGTCGAAGCCGAGCTCGTAATCGACGAGGAAATCGTGGCGCTTGCCGGTCGCGGTCATGTCCTCGTCGCGATCCGGGCGGAATTTCACGGCGCGCTTCAGCTTCTTGGCGGCGATGGCGGCGAGGGCTGCAAACTGGTTTCCCTGCGTTTCCTTGCCGCCGAAGCCGCCGCCCATGCGGCGCACGTTGACCGTCACGGCATTGGATGGAATGTCGAGCACATGGCCGACGATATGCTGGATCTCGCTCGGATGCTGCGTTGAGGACCAGACGGTGACCTCGTCGTCCTCGCCGGGGATCGCCATGGCGATATGTCCTTCGAGATAGAAATGCTCCTGGCCGCCGATGCGCATCTGGCCGCGCAGCCGGTGCTGCGCGTTGTCCATCTCGGTCTTGGCCTCGCCGCGTTTCAGCGTCATCGGGGTGATGACGAGAGGGCTGCCGTTTTCCAGCGCGCCGTCGATATCGCTCCAGTGCGGCAGGTCGCGATATTCGATCTTCGCCTTGCGTGCGGCATGGCGGGCGGCTTCCCGGGTTTCGGCGATGACGGCGAAGATCGGCTGGCCGTGGAATTCGACCCTGGTTTCGGCAAGCAGAGGCTCGTCATGGCTGCCGTTCGAGGAGACGTCGTTGACCCCTGGCACGTCCTTGCCGGTGAAGACGAGGATGACGCCGGGGTGGCGGCGGACGTCCGAGAGATCCATGCTGAGGATATCGGCATGGGCGCGGTCAGAGGTGCCGAGGGCGCCATGCAGCAGGCCCGCGGGTTCCGGAATATCGTCGATATAATCGGCACTTCCGGTGACGTGCTTATGCGCTGAATCATGGCGCAGCGAGCCGTGCATCGGGCCGGAGATCATCGCTTTGGGGTTTTCGAAGGTGGATTTATCCATGGTGGGACTCCGCCATGGTCTTGGAGGACGCCCCTCGCTCCACCCTCATTCCTGTGCCTGTCACAGGAATCCAGCCACGGCGCGTCTGCGCCGTGAATGACCCTTTTCGGTGAAGGAGGTCTCCCGCGCCCAAGGACTTGGGCGCACTGGATTCCTGTGACAAGCACAGGAATGAGGGAGAGGAGGAGAACGCAGTGCTCATCATTGGCGACTGAGCGAGGGTCATATCGACGGCCGTTTTCATCACGCCACCCCCTCGAACCGCTTGAGTTCCACCGGCGTCCCAACCGTCTCCAGATAAAACCGCATCAGCAAGTTCTTCGCCGCCAGCTGGCGGTATTCCGCCGTGGCGCGCCAATCCGTCAGCGGCTGGAAGTCGGCGTCGAAGGTGGGGCGGGCGGCGTCGATGGTTGCTTCTGTCCAGGGCTTGCCCATCAGGTCGGATTCGACGGTGCGGGCACGTTTCGGGGTCGCCGCCATGCCGCCGAAGGCAATGCGGATGTCGTTGACGTCACCGGCGTCGTCGAGCGTCAGGTAGAAGGCGCCGAGGGTGGCGGTAATGTCCTCGTCGCGGCGCTTGGTGACTTTGTAGACGGCGAAATGGCTGCCCTCGGCCGGATAGGGCACGAAGACGCTTTCGACGAACTCACCGGCTTTGCGGTCCTGCTTGCCATAGGCGATGAAATAATCTTCGAGCCGCAGCATGCGAGTGCCGGCGGCGGAGCGCAGTTTCAGCGTCGCGCCGAGCGCGATCAGCGGCGGCGGGCTGTCGCCGATCGGCGAGCCGTTGGCGATGTTGCCGCCAATGGTGCCCATGTTGCGCACCTGCTCGCCACCGATGCGGTTGATCAGGGCGGCAAGCGCGGGGACCTTCTTCGCCAGCACTTCGAAGGCCTTCGTATAGGTGACGCCCGCCCCGAAGGTGACGCCGCCGTCGGTGACCTTGATCGTCTGCAATTCGCTCAGGTGATTGATGAAGACGACGGGATTCAGCGCCCGCATCTGCTTCGTCACCCAGAGCCCGACATCGGTCGAGCCGGAGACGATGGTGGCGGATTTTTCTTCCGCCAGAATACGGGCCAGCGCCTCGACGGAACCGGGGATCATCAGCCTGCCGTCATCGGAGGTGACGGTAATGGTCTCGCGCGGCTGCATCGCCCAGAGGCGGGCGACGATATCGGAGCGGGTCTTTTCAAGCGGGTCGAACAGCGTGCTCGGGCGCGCCCTGGCGATGGCTTCCGCCGCCTTTACGATCGGCTCGTAGCCCGTGCATCGACAGAGATTGCCCTGCAGCGCCTTTTCGATCTGCGGACGGCCGGGCTTGTCGTTGGAGAGCCAGAGGCCATAGAGCGACATGATGAAGCCCGGCGTGCAGAAGCCGCATTGCGAGCCATGGTAATCGACCATCGCCTGCTGCACCGGATGCAGTGTGCCATCCTTGGCCGCCAGATGCTCGACGGTGACGACATGGGTGCCGTTCAGCGAGCCGATGAAGCGAATGCAGGCATTGACGGATTCATAGGCCAGCTTGCCATCGACGAGACGGCCGACCAGCACCGTACAGGCGCCGCAATCGCCTTCCGCGCATCCTTCCTTCGTGCCGGTCAACCGGCGCTTCAACCGCAGAAAATCGAGCAGAGTCTCGGTCGGGCGGACATCAGAGAGTGCGATGTCCTCGCCATTGAGGATGAAGCGGATGCTGTCGCTCATGATGTTCCTTATTCTTGTTTTTCTAATGGTTATGCCGCAGTCCAGCCCCCGTCAATCGAGATGTGGGTGCCGGTGACCTGCCGGGCGTCGTCGCTGGCGAGGTAGAGCGCCAGCGCGCCGATTTCCTCGGCCTTGACGAATTCGTGCGTCGGCTGGGCCTTGAGGATCACTTCAGTCTTCACCTGCTCCTCGGTCATGCCGCGGGCCTTTGCCGTATCCGGGATCTGCTTTTCGACCAGCGGCGTCAGCACATAGCCGGGGCAGATGGCGTTCACCGTGACGCCCGACTCAGCAAGTTCCAGGGCGGCCGTCTTCGTTAATCCTAATATACCATGTTTCGCCGCCACGTAGGCGGATTTGAACGGCGAGGCGACGAGGCCGTGGGCCGAGGCGATGTTGATGATGCGGCCATGCTTCTTCGCCTTCATGTGCGGAATGGCCGCGCGCATCGTGTGGAACGAGCTCGACAGGTTGATGGCGATGATCTGGTCCCACTTGTCGATCGGGAAATCCTCGATCTTCTCGACATGCTGGATACCGGCATTGTTGACGAGCACATCGACGGTGCCGAAGGTCTTTGCCGCCGTTTCGATCAGGTCGGCGATCTCGGCGGGCTTGGTCATGTCGGCGGGGTGATAGAGGGCGCGCGCCTCCGAAAGTGATTCAAGCCGCTCGGTGATCGCCTTGATTTCCTCGGCTCTTCCGAAGCCGTTGATGACGACGTTGTCGCCCTTGCCGGCAAAGGCGGTGGCGATCGCCAGGCCGATGCCGCTGGTGGAGCCGGTGACGACGACGGTTCTCTTCATGAACGCTTCTCCTTGGTCCGCAATGGACCAAGGTTATGCGCAAAGAGCCGTGGCTGACAATCGCCGCGTTGCCGCTATCAGCTTCCGGCGAGCAGTCCGTTGGTGAAAGCTGCCGAGAACTCCGGGCGCTTGGCAAGCGGCGCGCCATTGGCATCCTTCAGGATACCGGCATCGAAGAGATAGTTGCCGATATCCGCCATCTTGGCCGGGTTCATATCTCCAGCCTTGCCGGGTGCCGTGCGCAGATAGGCGCCGTCGACCAGGGCCTTCAGCGAGGCGCGCACCAGTTCGCCGTTCATCAGTGCGCCATCCGATCCCTTGATCAGAATGGCGGCGGCTTCATCTGGATGATCGGCGGCGAATTCATATCCCTTGCGGGTCGCCTGCATGAAGGCGCGGGCAAGGTCCGGCTTTTCGGCGAGATAGGCGTTGCTGCTGCCCAGAATGGCCGTGTGTTCGTCGGGCACGCCGTAATCGGCATAGACGAAGGCGCGCTGGGCCTTGTTCTCAAGTTCGGCCTGAACACCTTCCCATGTGTAGACTTCGAGGGTGAAATCGACGGCGCCGTTATCGAGCGCCTGGTAGGCGGAGGTTCCCAGCGTCACGGTCTCGAACTCGCCCTTGCCGCCGACGTTCCTGATCATCGAGCCGAGCAGGGCGTTTTCCCAGGCGCTGCCGAAGCCGCCATAGGTCTTGCCGTCCAGATCCTTCGGTGTCTGGATGTCGCTGCGATCGGCCTTGAAGACGACGCGGCCGGTTTCTTTCTGGACGATCGCGAAGGTGCCGACGAGATCGGCGCCGGCGGCGCGCTGGGTCATCAGCCCGATCGAGCCGAGCACGCCGAAATCGGCGACGCGGCTCGCAACGAGGGTTGCCGCCGAGGTGTCGGTGTAGGGGAGAATTTCGACATCGAGACCGGCGTCGCGGTAGAAATTCCTGTCACGGGCCACGTAGAGACCGACGTGATTGGTGTTCGGCGTCCAATCGAGGGCGACCGAAACCTTGGGGTTGGCGGCGGCGCGAACGGTGAGCGGTGCGGCGGCCAGCGACAGAATGCCGGCAAGGGCGGTGCGGCGGGTGATGGACGGAAGGGTCATGGCTGATCTTCTCCTTCGAAGAGCGTTGCGTGGATACGGTTTTCGATTGCGATGACGTCCGTCTGCTGCCTGCCGGGTTCGGTGCGTGGGCGCGGCAGATCGACCTTGGTTTCCAGCGCGATGCGGGCCGGACGGGCGGAGAGCACATAGATGCGGTCCGACAGCAGCACGGCCTCGCGCACATCATGGGTGATCAGGATCACCGACAGCCCCCGGCGCAGGCAGAGCGCTTCGAGAAAGCGCTGCATCTTCAGGCGGGTCAGCGCATCCAGCGCGCCGAAAGGTTCGTCGAGCAGCAGGATCGGCCGCTGCTGGACGACGGTGCGCAGCAGGGCGACACGCTGGCGCATGCCGCCGGAGAGTTCGTGCGGCCAGCTGCGTTCGAATCCCTTCAGGCCGAATTCGGCCAGCAGCGGCGTGATTTCGGCGCTCGCGTCCCGTCTCGACATCCCCGCGATTTCGAGGCCGAGTGCTGCATTGGCAAGCAACCGCCGCCACGGCATCAGCGCATCGCGCTGCGGCATGAAGGCGAAGGGGCGGGTTTCTGAGACCAGCGCATTGCCGTTCATGCGGATACTGCCGCCTGTTTGGGCGATGCTTCCGGTCAGGATTCGGAAGAGCGTGGATTTTCCGGCGCCCGACGGGCCGAGGATCGAGACGAATTCGCCCACGTGAAGCCGCAGTGAAATGCCATCGAGCACATCGACGGTGCCAAGGCGGCAGCTGAGATCCCGGATATCGAGAAGAGGCTGATCGCTCATCGACGATCGTCCCGGCTGGCGCGGTGCCAGGGCATGGCGAGCCATTCGACGAGCACGGCCAGCGAAAACAGGATAAGTGTCAGCAGTGAGCTGACGAGCACGGCGGCAAGCACGAGATCCGCGCGGAAATTGTTCTTGGCGTTGAGGATGTAGATGCCGAGCCCGCGGGCGGCACCTGCATATTCGGCAAAGATCGCGCCGACGACCGCATAGGTGATCGAGATGCGCAGCCCGGCGAAGAAATAGGGCAGGGATGCCGGCAGCCGCGCCACGATGAAGCGCTTCCAGCGCGAGGCGCCCATCGAGGCCAGCAGCTCCTCGATCTCCGGTTCCGCTGCCGCATAGCCGCGGGCAAGGGCCACCAGCATCGGAAAGAAGGTGACGAGGGCGACGAGCAGGATTTTCGGCAGCAGCCCGAAGCCGAACCAGAGCACGATCAGCGGTGCGATGGCGACCAGCGGCAATGTCTGGCTGATGACGAAGACCGGCATCAGGGCGGCGCGCAGGCGCGGCGCAAAGTCGATGGCGACCGAGAACACGAACGCGATTGCCAACGAAAGGCCGAAACCGGAGATCGTCGCCTGCAGCGTCGGCCAGCTGTTGCTCAGCAGGGCGGCGTGCTCGACGAATGCCTGGGTGATGACGCGCGATGGCGCAGGCAGCGTCGTCGGCGGCACACCGGCAAGCTCAACATAGGCTTCCCAGATGGCCAGCAGCGCGCTGACCGACAGCACGGCGGGCGCAGAACGCATGGCAAGTTCCGGCAATCGGATGAACCGCAGCATCGGCAGTCTCCTGACGTGAGGCAGCGATCAGACGGCGGATGGACTGTTGGCGGAGACGGTGAGGTCGATGGTCACATGGCCATTCGGCGGACCGAAACGGACGAAGGCTTCGTGAATGGTCGCGAAAACCGCACCGGCGTCGCCCTTGACGCGGGTACAGAAATTCTTCGAGCGGTCGAAGACGCCCGAATTCTTCAGGAAGTCGATGCAGCCGTAGATCTCTTCCATGTGATCGCCGGTGCCCATGACATAGAGCGAGAACTGCGCGGCGGCGGTACGGCCAGTGACCGGCGAGGAGGCAACGGCTTCCAGCGCTGACGCCTTGCGCTCGGCAAGCGGCAGGACCGGACCCGAGAGGGCTTCGGTATGGCACATCGGATCATCCGGCTCACCCGGGCAGCCGCGGGAGATGGTAGCGCGCAGCACCGCATGGATGCCATCGGCCGAACCGCTGACATAGAGATCGCGCATCGCCGCGAAGACCACATCGGGCGTGCCGACGATCAGCGTCGAGATGTCGTCGGTCTCGATCCTGAGCCTGTCGCGATAGGGGTCGAGGGCCGGAAGGGCCGACAGGATGACGTCGACGAAACGGTCGGTCATCGGGTAAAGGGAAATTTGTGCGCCAGAAAACATCGCTCGCCTCGCTCCGCTGGTATTATCCAGATCAGCTCAAGAGTTTGAGACCATGCGGCCGCATCTCAGCCCCGGCTATACGGAGCACCCCTGTCGTTGACGCCCTTTAAGCATGCGTCGGCTGGCTTGTAAAGCTGCCGATTTACGACGAGGCAAAATTGCGATCGGCTTTCTTTTCTCTTTCGTTTCGGCGCCTTAAATGATCTATCTGAAAGCCGCTGAGCTTAGAGGGAGGGGCAGGCATGAGCGGGTATGTTCTGGCGATCGATCAGGGCACGACATCGACACGGGCGATCGTTTTCGATGGCGAGATGAAGATCGCGGGCGTCGGCCAGAAGGAGTTCACGCAGATCTATCCGCGCTCGGGATGGGTGGAGCACGACCCGGAAGAGATCTGGGATTCGGTGGTTTCGACCATCCACATGGCGCTGCGCGAAGCGAGGGTGAAGGCGACCGATATTGCCGCACTCGGGATCACCAACCAGCGCGAAACCGTCGTCGTCTGGGAGCGTGCGACAGGCAAGCCGATCCAGAACGCCATCGTCTGGCAGGACCGCCGCACGGCGAGCTATTGCGAGAACCTGAAGCGCCAGGATCTCGAAAAACTCTTCACCAAGAAGACCGGCCTGATCCTCGATCCGTATTTCTCCGGCACCAAGCTCTCGTGGATGCTGGCCAATGTGAAGGGCGCGCGTGCCCGGGCCGCCAAGGGCGAACTCTGCTTCGGGACGATCGACACGTTCCTGATCTGGCGGCTGACCGGCGGCAGGAGCTTCGTCACCGATGCGACCAACGCGTCGCGCACGTTGATGTACAACATCGCCGACAATAGCTGGGACAAGGACCTGCTGGAAATCCTGCGCGTTCCCGCCGCAATGCTGCCGGAGGTGAAGGACTGCTCCGCCGATTTCGGCATCACCGAGAAGGCGCTGTTCGGCGCCGAGATCCCGATCCTCGGCGTTGCCGGTGACCAGCAGGCGGCAACCATCGGCCAGGCTTGCTTCGAGCCCGGGATGATGAAATCCACCTATGGCACCGGCTGCTTCGCGCTACTCAATACCGGCTCCGACATGGTGCGCTCGAAGAACCGGCTCTTGACCACCATTGCCTACCGGCTGGACGGCGAGACGACCTATGCGCTCGAGGGCTCGATCTTCATCGCCGGGGCGGCGGTGCAGTGGCTGCGCGACGGGCTGGGGATCATCGATTCCGCCGGAGAAACCGGCAAGCTGGCCGAGAGCGCCGATCCCTCGCAGGAGGTCTATCTGGTGCCTGCCTTCACCGGCCTCGGGGCGCCGCATTGGGACCCGAAGGCGCGTGGGGCGATCTTCGGCCTGACCCGCAACAGCGGCCCGGCGGAATTTGCCCGCGCCGCGCTCGAAGCCGTCTGCTACCAGACGCGCGATCTTCTCGATGCGATGCAGAAGGACTGGAAGAACGGCGCCGACGATACGGTGTTGCGCGTCGATGGTGGCATGGTCGCCTCCGACTGGACGATGCAGCGGCTGTCGGATCTGCTCGATGCGCCCGTCGATCGGCCGGCAATCCTGGAGACCACCGCTCTCGGGGCCGCGTGGCTGGCCGGCAGCCGCGCCGGTGTCTGGCCGGACCGGAAGACCTTCTCCGCCAAGTGGAAACGAAACAAGCGCTTCGAGCCGGATATGGACGAGAAGACGCGCGGCGCCAAGCTCAAGGGCTGGCGGAATGCGGTGAAGCGGACGCTGAGCGATGCTTAGGGTCGTGCTGACGACGGCTGACGGAGGGGTACGTTAGATCCTCGGCACAAGGCCGAGGATGACGGAGGGGGTGCGTGCCGCTCGCGACGAGCTCCTGACAACACTCGCAAAATCACCACCGTCTCGAGTGTGCGCGAATGCCGCAGATCGCGCTTCTTGCATCGTCTGTACCAATCAGTACAATGCAGTCATATCAGTACAGGAGAAAGACGATGACTGCGCTTATTCCTCCCTTCACGCTTGAAACCGCCACCCAGAAAGTCCGCCTCGCCGAAGATGGCTGGAACAGCCGCAATCCGGAGAAGGTCTCGCTCGCCTATACGCCTGATAGCGCCTGGCGCAATCGCGCCGAGTTCGTCAACGGACGGCCAGAAATCGTTGCCTTCCTGGCGCGCAAATGGGGTAAGGAGCTGGATTACCGGCTGATCAAGGAGCTGTGGGCGTTCCGCGAAAACCGCATTGCCGTGCGCTATGCCTATGAATGGCACGACGACAGCGGCAACTGGTTCCGCTCCTATGGCAACGAGAACTGGGAGTTCGATGCTAGCGGCTTGATGCAGCGCCGTTTCGCCTGCATCAACGACATGCCGATCAAGGAATCGGACCGTAAATACCATTGGCCGTTCGGCCGCCGTCCGGATGATCATCCGGGGCTGTCGGAGCTTGGTCTCTGAAGGATTGATGACCTGAAGACCGTTTACGAACGCCGCGATGTCGTGCCCCTGCTTGCCGAGATCTTTCGGGAGCTCGGCTATGAGGGCACGACGCTCAGCCGGATCACCGAACGCACCGGGATCGGCAAGGGCAGCCTCTACCACTTCTTCCCTGGCGGGAAGGAGGAGATGGCGGCCGCCGTGCTTGCCGAGGTCGACCGGTGGTTCGAGGATTTCATCTATGAGCCGCTGCGCCGCGACGAGCCCGCCGTGGCGATCGCGGCGATGTGGCGTGGCGTTGACGATTACTTCCGCTCGGGCGGGCGCATCTGCCTTGTCGGCGCCTTTGCGCTGGATGGGACGCGGGAGCGCTTCAGCGAGGCGATCAACAGCTATTTCCGGCGCTGGGTCGAGGCGCTGGCCGGGGCGCTGACGCGGGCTGGCCGGAACTCCGGCGAGGCGCGGGCCGAGGCGGAGGCCGCGGTTCTCGGCATCCAGGGCGCGCTCGTTCTGTCGCGCGCCCTTAATGATCACGATGTCTTCCGCCGGGCAATCACCGGCATGCAGAAGAGGCTGAAGGCTACTTCTTGAGCCAGGGGCTCTTCGTGCTCCAGAAGATGACGCTGGCGCCGAGATAGTCGTCGGCGAAGGCAGTGAATTCTTCCTTGGTGAAGGGCTTCTTGGTCTGCGGGTTCCTGTAGGTCAGCGTCGGCTCCTGAACCGCCATTCCGACATAGGCGAGCTTGCCCTTGTACTGGTTGAAGAACGGATAGGAGTTCTTCATCTGCGCCTTGCGGTTCGGCACGATGTCGGGGCCGCCGAGGCCAATATTGTTCTTCGCCGCGAAGTCGAAGAGGCGGCTCATATATTTATGGTCGTTTTCCCATTCGCAGGGCCAGAAGTTCACATACTGGACGACCATCGACTTGGCGAAGGCCTTGCGGGCAAAGCCGAGATTTTCCATCTCGCCGGCGAAGTAGGCATCGCAGCTGAAATCCTTCGGCTCGTTCTTCGGGTCGAGATCGATCGAAGTCTCAGGCAGGTTGATGCCGTAGACGCGGCCGTCGAATTTCTGCGCCAGAGCCGAAATGAGCGCCTGGTAGCGCTCGCGCACCGCCGGGTTCCATTGCTGCGCCACCCAGCCGGAGCCGATGCCCTTGTTCTCACCGGGATTGTCGAATTGAGGCGCCAGCCCGCCGCCATAGTCGGCGCCTTCAAGCATGTAATCCGGAATGTTACGGGCCTTCGGGTTGAAGAAGCGGTCCTGGACCTGGATGAACAGCTTCTTGTTCAGGCTCTCGGCGATCGCCAGATCATTCTCGATAGCCGAGAAGTCGTATTCGCCCTTGGCCTTTTCCAGCATCTTCCAGTTATAGACCACCTGCGCGCCGCCGACATCCGGCCGCTCCAGCAGGGACTTTGCTGCCTCGAGGTCGCCGGAGCCGGTATAGATGAAATTCTGCGGCGCGGCATAGGCGGCGGAGGCCGCCACGGTGATCGCAGCAGATAGCGGCAGGCTTTTGAAAAGATGCATGTTTCGTCCTGAAATGTGATGTTGGAAATCCAGCCGCTGGAGACATCGAAGCCGAAGGTGGCAACTCGATGGCGAAACGCGGGACGGCCGATACAATCCCCAATGCTAATTTTGCCTGGCGTAATTTTTTGCTGCGCCGTGTCGGATGGCGGGTTACTCCTTCGTCATTGAGGAAGAGGAGTGACCGATGCTGTATGCGATCCTTTGCTATGCCAATGAAGAAACCGTCTTTTCCTGGTCGAAGGAAGAGGAGGATGCCGTCATGGCCAGGCTTTATGCGGTGCAGGAGCCCCTTGCCAAGTCCGGCAAGCTCGGCCCGACCGGCCGCCTGATGCCGACGACCTCGGCGACCACGCTGCGCAAGGGCAAGGACGAGCCGCTGGTGCTCGATGGACCCTTCGCCGAAACCAAGGAAGCGCTCCTCGGTTTCTACTGCGTCGATTTCGAGACGCTGGACGAAGCGATCGCCTTTGCCAAGGAGCTGTCGGCCGCCAATCCGGGCTCGACCTCCTACGAGATCCGCCCCTTCTACGTGTTCCATCCGGGAGATAAAGCCACATGACAGACATTGCCTGGATCGACGTGACGCTGGCTTCGGCCCGGCCGAAGGCGCTGGGCGCGCTGCTTCGCTATTTCCGCGATCTCGATATCGCGGAAGAGGCCTTTCAGGAGGCCTGCCTGCGCGCCATCCGCACCTGGCCGGACAAGGGTCCGCCACGCGATCCGACGGCATGGTTGATCTTCGTCGGCCGCAACAGCGGCATCGACGCGGTGCGCAAGCAGAAGAAGACGCAGGCGCTGCCGGACGAGGAACTGATTTCCGATACCGAGGATGCAGAAAGCGATATCGCCGACCGGCTGGACGAATCCAATTATCGCGACGACATCCTGCGGCTCTTGTTCATCTGCTGCCATCCGGATCTGCCGGCGACGCAGCAGATCGCGCTGGCGCTCCGCATCGTCTCCGGGCTGTCGGTGCAGCAGATCTCCAAGGCGTTCCTGGTTGGCGAAAGCGCCATGGAGCAGCGCATCACCCGCGCCAAGGCGCGTGTCGCCAAGGCCGGCGTACCCTTCGAGACGCCGGGACAGGAGGAGCGGGCAGAGCGGCTCACCATCGTCTCAACGATGATCTATCTGGTCTTCAACGAAGGCTATTCGCAGGGCGACCCGAAGCGCGAAGCGGCCGCCTTCGCCGACGAGGCGATCCGCCTCGGGCGGCTGATGCTGCGGATCTTTCCGGGTGAGCCCGAGATCATGGGGCTGCTGGCGCTGATGCTGCTGCAGATCTCGCGCCGCGATGCCCGCTTCGATGCCAGGGGCGAGCTGGTGCTGCTCGAGGATCAGGACCGGACGTGCTGGAACCATGCGCTGATCAACGAGGCGCTCAACCTGCTCGACAAGGCGATCCGCCACCGCCGGCCCGGTCCCTATCAGATCCAGGCCGCGATCGCGGCGATCCATTCGCGCGCCAAGCGGGCGGAGGATACCGATTGGGAAGAGATCGAGATCCTTTACCGCGTACTGGAGCGTCTGCAGCCTTCGCCGGTGATCACGCTGAACCGGGCTGTGGCGGTCTCCAAGCTCAAGGGGCCGGAAGAGGCGTTGGCGCTGGTCGATACGCTTGCCGAGAAGCTCGACGGCTATTTCTATTTCCATGGTCTGAGGGGCGGGTTGCTGAAGCAGATGGGGCGGACGCGGGAGGCGCGCGAGGCGTTCGACCGGGCCATTGCGCTCGCCAATTCCGCCGCCGAGGCCGCCCATATCCGCCTGCAGCTCGATGGCCTGCAGAAACCGTCGGTGCTGTCCGGCGTCAAATAACCTTCGAAAAATCGACCTCGATGTCGGAATGGCGGGAGCCGCCACGTCCTTGGAACAACCTGATCGTACACAGGTTTCGCTATAACAGGAGGAATGCCGAAATGACCGCCACGACCCAACATGAACTGGTTCTCGTCCGCGAAATGGATGTGCCGCGCGAGAAGATCTACAAGGCCTGGACCGACGAGAATTCGATCAAGGAATGGTTCGTTCCGAAGCCCTGGACGATCGCCGAAGCCAAGCTCGACGTGCGCCCGGGTGGCTCCAGCTACGTCGTCATGCAGGATCCTGACGGGAACAAGTATCCGAATTCCGGCGTCTATCTGGAGCTCGTCGAAAACGAGAAGATCGTCTTCACCGATGCCTATACGAGCGGCTGGGTGCCGTCCGAAAAGCCGTTCTTCACCGCCGTCATCCTGCTCGAAGATCTCGGCAACGGCCGCACAAAATACACCGCCAAGGCGCTGCACTGGCGTGCCGAAGACAAGGAGGCTCACGAGAAGATGGGTTTTCACGAGGGCTGGGGTACCGTCGCCGGCCAGCTTGAGGAATATCTGAAGCGGACCTGACCGGCTTAAAGCGGGCGCTGAGGCGGCTTCGACTTCGATTCCGCCTGCGCCCGCAAGCCGTTGAATTTGGATTCGGATTGGCCGCTGGCCTGATCCCATCCAGCCATCAACTTTTTCGAACGATCCGTTCCAGAATTTCCGTTTGCCCGGGGGCTTGCCGATCCTTATCTGAGGAGCAAGTTCAACAGGATGCCGACAATGGAATTGGGTCTCTATACTTTCGCCGACGTCAATCCCAATCCGAGCCGCAGCAAGGGCGCGGAGGGTGCCGAGCGGTTGAAGCATCTGATCGAGGAAATCGAGCTTGCCGACCAGGTGGGGCTCGATGTCTTCGGGCTTGGCGAGCATCACCGTCCCGACTATGCCGCTTCTGTTCCGGCCATGGCGCTTGCCGCGGCTGCGGTGAAGACCAAGAACATCCGGCTGACGAGCGCCGTCACCGTTCTGTCGTCCGAGGATCCTGTCCGCGTGTTCCAGCAGTTCGCAACGCTCGATCTGTTGTCGAATGGGCGCGCCGAGATCATGGCGGGGCGCGGGTCGTTCATCGAGTCCTTCCCGCTGTTCGGCTACAATCTCGAAGACTACGACCAGCTGTTCGAGGAGAAGCTTGATCTCTTGATGGCACTGCGCGACGAGGAAGTCGTCAACTGGAAGGGCGAGCTGCGGGCGCCGATCAACGGGCGCGGCGTCTATCCGCGTCCGCTGCAGGATCCGCTGCCGCTGTGGATTGCCGTCGGCGGGACGCCGCAGTCGGTGGCGCGGGCAGGCGCGATGGGCCTGCCGGTGGCACTGGCGATCATCGGCGGGGAATATCCGCGCTTTGCGCCGCTCTTCGAGCTCTATCGCGAGGCGGCACGCCGGGCAGGGCAGGACGCTTCGAAGCTGAAGACCAGCATCAACGTCCACGGCTTCATCGCCGATACGACCGAGACGGCCGCCGACCAGTTCTATGGGCCGCAGGCCGAGGTGATGAACCGCATCGGCCGCGAGCGCGGCTGGGGGCCGACGAACCGGGCGCATTTCGATGCGGCGCGCGGACCGATCGGCAACCTCTTTCTGGGCAATCCGGAACAGGTGGCCGAGAAGATTGTGGCTGCGCACAAGGTGTTCGGGAATGACCGCTTCCTGCTGCAGATGGCGATCGGCCTGATGCCGCATGGCCAGATCATGCGCGGCATCGAGCTCTACGGCACGAAAGTCGCGCCGCTGGTCAGAAAGGCATTGACTGAAACGGGCGAAGGCGCGAAAGCCACCGCCTAGACCCGCAATTGGCCTGCCGCCGATGCGGCAGCCGGGAAGAACGATGGTAATCGAAAACGACGACGAACTGGAAAAGCTGAAGGATGTCGGGCGCATCTGCGCCAATGCCATCCAGATCATGGCTGCAGCGCTTGAGCCGGGGATCACCACCCTGGAGCTTGACCAGATCGGCCGCAAGGTTCTCGAAGATGCAGGCGCCCGTTCGGCGCCTGAATTCTGCTACCAGTTTCCGGGTGCGACCTGCATCAGCGTCAACGAGGAGATCGCCCACGGCATTCCCGGCCCGCGGATGATCCGCCCGGGCGATCTCGTCAATATCGACGTCTCGGCCGAGAAGAACGGCTTCTTCGCCGACACAGGCGCCTCCTTCACCGTGCCGCCGGTCAAGCCGAAGATCGAGCGGCTCTGCCGCGACGGCAAGCGGGCGCTGTTCGTCGGCCTCAACCAGATCAAGTCGGGCGAGCCGCTGGCAAAGATCGGCAATGCCGTCGGCGCCTTTGCAGCCAAGAACCGCTACACGCTGGTCGCCAATCTGGCGAGCCACGGCGTCGGCCGCTCGCTGCACGAGGAGCCGGGCGAACTCTCGACCTGGCCGGATCCGTCCGAAAAGCGGATCATGACCGATGGTCTGGTCTTCACCGTCGAGCCGTTCCTGTCGCTCGGCGCCACCTGGGCCGAAGGCGGCGACGATGCCTGGACGCTCTATGCCGATCCGCAGGCGCCGACCGTGCAATACGAGCATACGGTCGTTGCGACCCGCAACGGTCCACTGATCCTGACGCTGCCGGATCTTGCTGCTTAACCGGGTAGGGCGCTCATCCTTTACGGCGCCCGGCGGCCAGGCTTAGCACCACCCTCATCCGAATATTCAGGCGTCTACCGCCTATGGCCGATTAGCGGCTGCGGCATTTCCGCGGTACCGCTTGAGACATGCCGGCTGAACCTTTGCCTTGCCCGCCGGCTGTTGCGGAGGGTCGGGAATGCTGCAGAGACAACAGGGCAGTGGATCGGCCGTTCAGCACGGCTATCGCTCGGATATCGACGGGCTGCGCGCTGTCGCGGTTCTGTCCGTCGTCATCTTCCATGCCTTTCCCACCTGGCTGCCGGGCGGCCTTGTCGGCGTCGATATCTTCTTCGTGATTTCGGGCTATCTGATCAGCGGGCATATCCTGCAGCAGTTGCATGACGACCGCTTCTCGATCTTCGATTTCTATAGCCGCCGCATCCGCCGGATTTTTCCGGCGCTGATCGCTGTGCTGCTGTTCTGCCTGTGCGTTGGCTGGATCGCCTTGTCGGCGGCCGACAACAGGGAGCTTGGCGAGCATGTGGCGGGTGGCGCTGGTTTCGTTGCCAATCTGCTTTTCTGGTTCGAGATCGGCAGCCAGAAGGATGGCGGCATTTCCAATCCGCTGCTGCATCTCTGGTCGCTGGGCGTCGAGGAGCAATTCTACATCGTCTGGCCGCTGGCGGCCTGGATTGCCTGGCGGCGCGGCATGAACGTGATCAAGACGATCGCCGTCGTGGCGCTTGTCTCGATGATTGCCAATCTGGTCATCGTCTACCTTGACCGGACAACGGCATTCTACCTGCCGATTACCCGCTTCTGGGAGCTGCTTGCCGGTGCTGCACTGGCCGAGCTTGAGCGGTCCCGCGGCAATCTTTCGAAACCGGCGGCCAATGCCGCCGCCATCTCCGGCATCGTGTTGCTGGTTCTGAGTTTCGCGCTGATCCGCGAGAAGCAGGCTTTTCCGGGCATCATCGCCGCCGCACCGGTTCTCGGAGCCGTGCTGGTGATTGCTGCGGGGAGGACCGCATTCCTGAAACAGGCGATCTTCAGCAATCCGATTGCCATCGCCGTCGGCCTGATCAGCTATCCGCTTTATCTGTGGCACTGGCCGCTCTTGTCGTTCGGCTACATCGTCGAGAAGGACACGCCGGCGCTTTCCGTTCGCATCGGCCTGCTTGCCGCCGGCTTTGCCCTTGCAGCCCTGACTTATCTGCTGATCGAAAAGCCGATCCGCTTCGGGCGGTTCAGGAAATCTGCCGTGGCCGTTCCACTGTTTGCGGTGATGATGGCGATTGGCGTAGCTGGATATTGGGTCGCGGAGCGCGACGGGCTGCCGGGCAGTTCGGTGCGGCGCGACATGGCGCAGATCGGCCCCGTCCTGCAAAAAGACGGCCGCCACGCAACGCGCGACGGCAGTCCGCTTTAAGGTCTGGTGTGGACAGCTCAGCCTTGCGGCTTGGCATCACCGCCCTGGAGGATTTCCATTGCGGCGCGCTCCAGGATGCCTGAAATACGGAGCGCTTCGGCCGGTGACCAGGGATGACGCATGCGCAGCGCCGAGCGGAGCAGTTCGCGGGCGGCGCGAACCTCACGGTCGTCGCGCATGAACTCCTCGTTCTCCTCGTGGCGGCGGCCATGCTGTTCCGGATCGAACATGCGGTTGACGAAGGCCATCTTCTCGCCGACGCGCTCAAGCTTGCTGAAAATGCCGTCAATCATGGCGCGGTTCTCCTCGACCTTGCGCTTGCCGCTTTCGGTGATCTTGTAGAGCTTCTTGGTGCCCTCGGCCTCGACTTCGGTCAGGCCGGTTTCTTCCAGATAGGTCAGCGCCGGGTAGATGACCCCGGGGCTCGGCACGTAGAAACCGCCGGAACGCTCTTCCAGCACCTTGATCAGTTCATAACCGTGGCGCGGCTGCTCGTTGAGCAGCGCCAGAAGCACGATCTGCAGATCGCCTGCCGAAAACTTCCGGCCCATTCCCATGCGGATCGCATCGCCGAACATGCCGCCACCACCACCTCTAAAGCCTCTCATAGCTCTTCCTTTCATCGTTAGTCATATCGAATGCTATGTCGTAAAACATATATCGTACGATATCGCGTTTCAAGATGCACATTTCGAATTTCTGAAATTGATCGATCGATGAGAATTACTTGTTTGCGGTGCAGCAAGAACGGCGCGATAACCGTGGCATGTTGGCACGCAATGACAATGAGCCCGTCAGTCTGTTCCGCACGGCGCTTGCCGGGATGATCGCCATGGCCGCGGCCATGGGCTTCGGGCGCTTCTCCTACACGCCGATCCTGCCGGGCATGATGAGCGGCGTTCCGCTCTCGGCATCGGATGCCGGCTTCATCGCCTCGGCGAATTTCGTCGGTTATCTTGCGGGTGCCATTCTTGCCGCCTATGGCTGGGCGGCGGGGCGGGAGCGCTTCGTGGCGCTGTCGGCTTTGGCACTCAGCACGCTGCTACTGGCAGCGATGGGCGTGACGACCTCGGTGCCCGTCTTCGCTGCAATCCGGTTCCTCGCCGGTCTCGCCAGCGCCTTTGCAATGATCTTCACCTCGTCGATCGTCCTCAGCCATGGGGCTGCAGCGGGGAACGACCATGTGCAATCGGCGCATTTCGGCGGGCCGGGGGCGGGGATCGCGCTATCGTCGGTCATGGTGCTGCTGATCGGTCTCCTCTATCCCGTTGTTGGCGCCTGGCGAGCCGACTGGTTCGGCGGGGCGATCTTCTCTGCGGTCAGTCTTGCCGCCGTCTGGTTTCTGCTGCCGGCCGGCCCGGCACGTTCGCAGCAGTCAGGGCCGGAGCCTGCCATCCGCTGGAACCGGCCGATGACGCTGGTGACGCTGTCCTACGGGATCTTCGGCTTCGGCTATGTGATCACCGCCACCTTCCTCGTCGCCATCGCGCGCATGGATGCGGCCGGGCAGATGGTGGAGTTTCTTTGCTGGTTCATTGCCGGGCTGACATCGGCGGTCGCGCTGTTTGCCTGGAAGCCCTTCGTCAAGCCGCTTGGCCTCGGCGGCGTCTATGTGGCCGCGCTGGTGGTCGAGGCAGCGGGCGTTCTGGCCACCGTCATGCTGCCGCATTCGCTGGCGCCGCTGATCGGCGGCGGGTTGTTCGGCGCGACCTTCCTTGCGATCACCGCCTTCGGCCTGCAGATCGGCCGCAAGCTGTCGCCCGAAAGCCCGCGGCGGATCTTCGCGATGATGACGGCGGCCTTCGGACTCGGCCAGATCATCGGGCCGCTGGTCGCCGGCTGGGTGGCGCAGGGCACCGGCAGCTTCACGCTGCCGACCTATATGGCGGCGGCCGCACTCGTCGTCTGCGCGCTGCTGGTGCTGCCGGTCATCAAGAAACTGGGATAAGCCGTTACAAATACGTAAGAATGGCTCTCGGCCATTGCTGCCTTCTTCGAACTGCCTTAATTTCCCGCACAATCAGTGCTGTCAAAGCAAATGCCGACTCTGTTCAAGAAAGCCGCGCAAACGTGTTCGTCTCCTATTTCCCGAAGCCGAAACTGTTCTTCACATCCGCTATCGTTTGGGCGCTGATCGGCGTTCTTCTATGGTATTTCGGAGGCTCCGGCCTCGGTGCCGCGATCGGCCTGCCGCCGCTGCCGGCCGGGGAGGAGGCGGTGATCGGCGTTTCCGTCTTCTGGTCGAAGCCGTTCCTGTGGTTCTACATCTATTACGCGGTCTTCGTCGCCCTGTTCGCGGGCTTCTGGTTTACCTACAGCCCGCACCGCTGGCAGAATTGGTCGGTGCTCGGCTCGGCGCTGATCATCTTCAACACCTATTTCTCGGTGCAGGTGAGCGTGGCGATCAATGCGTGGTACGGTCCGTTCTACGACATGATCCAGCGGGCGCTGGCGCGTCAGGACCCGATTCCGAGCGCTGCCGACCTCTATTGGGGCATGACGGGTTTTGCGGGCATCGCCTTCGTCGCCATCACCGTCGGCGTGCTGAACCTGTTCTTCGTCAGCCACTATATCTTCCGCTGGCGCACGGCGATGAACGAATTCTACACGTCCTACTGGCCGAAGCTGCGCCATATCGAAGGCGCTTCGCAGCGTGTTCAGGAAGACACGATGCGCTTCTCGACCACGGTCGAAAGCCTTGGCGTCAACCTCGTCAGCTCGATCATGACGCTGATCGCCTTCCTGCCGGTGCTGTTCAAGTTCTCCGGCACGGTCACCGAACTTCCAATTATCGGCGAAGTCCCGCATGCGCTCGTCTGGGCGGCGATCTGCTGGTCGCTGTTCGGAACGGTGTTTCTGGCGGCGGTCGGGATCAAGCTGCCGGGCCTCGAGTTCCGCAACCAGCGCGTTGAAGCGGCCTACCGCAAAGAGCTGGTCTATGGCGAGGACCATGACGACCGCGCGGATCCGATCACGGTGGCGCAGCTTTTCGCCAACGTCCGGCGCAACTACTTCCGCCTCTATTTCCACTACATGTATTTCAACGTCGCCCGCATCTTCTATCTGCAGGCGGACAATCTGTTCGGCACCTTCGTCCTCGTGCCGTCGATCGTTGCTGGCAAGCTGACGCTTGGCGTCATGAGCCAGATCCAGAACGTTTTCGGGCAGGTGCGTGAATCGTTCCAGTATCTCGTCAATTCCTGGACGACGATCGTCGAGCTGCTGTCCATCTACAAGCGTCTTCGGACGTTCGAATCGGCGATCGATGGGGAGCCGTTGCCGGCGATCGATCAGCGGTATCTGGATCGTGAGGGTGGGGTTGTCCATCAGGACGGCTGAGGTAGCTTACTGAAGGCTTCGAGCGAGCGGCCCCCTCATCCGGCTGCCGCCACCTTCTCCCCGCGGGGGAGAAGGGACCCAGCCTTGAACGCTCGCTTTTTAGGGGAGGCAGTTTCCAAACTTCCCTTCTCCCCAGCGGGGAGAAGGTGGCCCGAAGGGCCGGATGAGGGGGCCGCCTGCGCTGGCGGCCAATCTCCTCATGCTGCTGAACTAAACCGCCGTTACAGCCCCGAAGCGTCCTGCTCTTTCAATTTCCCGCGCTCCAAGATCATCGGAATCGCCTCGGAATAGCTGACGCAAGCGACATCGCTCCTATGGCAGACGTCGCTGACCAGCCGGTCGAGTGCCCGCCAATAGGCGCCGCCGTTCATTTCGACGAAATGGAAGCCGAGCTGCAGCGGGATGCGGTTGCCGGCATATTGCTTGTCGAAGGCTTCCTTGAAGGCGGCGTAGGAGCGTTCTTCGAAGGTCTTGCTGTCGGCGGCGTCTTCTTCGCCCTTGGAGTGGCGGACGAAGAGGTTGTAGTCCATGCCGATGATCGGGCGGTCCTTCGGTCCCTCGGGGATCAGCGGCAGGCCGAAGCGGATGATGCCGTCTTCGATGACGGGCATGGCCGGTCCCTTGGTGACGAGGCTGGCGTCATAGGTGAAGCCCGCCTTCTTTTCTGCGGTGATCATGTCGCTGCCCGCCGTTGCCGAGAGGTAGGGGGCGCGGAAACCCTTGATGCCGTGATCGGCGAGATCCTGCCAGCCATCCGGCTCCTCGAGGCCGACACTCTTCCAGGCACTCTTCAGCGTCGCCTTGAAGGTCGCATATTCCTCCGACCAGTCGGCGCTGCTCCATTGGCGGCCGTCGAAATGGCCGCAGGCATGGCTGGAGATGTCGTGTCCCTCCAGATGCGCATGCCAGATGTTGCCGAGCCGCTCGCGGATTTCGTCGTCGCTCTGGGCGAAGCCGACATTCGACTTTCCGCGTTTCTGATGAGGGGCTTGGTAGGCCTTCTTCGCGTCCTGATTCATCAGGAAGGTGCAGGACAGAAAATAAGTGAAGTGCGCGCCGTTCTTCGCCGCCATCTCGCGGCTCTTCTGCCAGAGCGCGTTGTCGTGGGCGCCATCGAAGGAAATGATGACGAGCTGCTTCGGCTGATCGGCAGCGATGGCTGCAGAGGGCAGGGAAACGGAAAGGGCGAGGCAGGCAGAGGAAATGAAACGAAACATGGGCACCGCGACAATTTGTTTGCGGCTTTCCTGTTACAGAATTGCGGCGAAGCTGCGGTCGCGCTGGCATTTTCGCCGGTCAACCGGTATCCAGCATCAGCACCTATCAATCAGGAATATCAGCCATGGCCTTGCTTGCCTTAAGCCTCGTTCTCTTCCTCGGTCTTCATCTGATCCGCGTCGTCGTACCTGGCTTCCGGCTGGCGATGATCGAGAAGCTCGGCAAGCCGGTATGGATCGCCTTCCATTCGATCGCCAGCATCCTGACGCTGGTGTTCGTCGCCTATGCCTTCGTGACGGCGCGCAGCGAGCCGATCGGCATGCTCTACAATCCGCCGGCGGGCATGGCGCATCTGACCGTGACGCTAATGCTTCTCGCCGTCATCTGTTTTGTCGCCGGCTTTCTGCCGGCCGGCCATATCCGGGCCAAGACCAAGCATCCGGTGGTGCTGTCGGTGAAGATCTGGGCGCTCGCCCATCTGCTGTCGAATGGCGAGGCCTATTCCGTCCTGCTGTTTGCGGCGTTTCTCGCCTGGGGCGTCATCCTGCGCATCTCGCTGAAGCGCCGCTGGCGCCGCGGCGAGATCACCCTTCCGGTGTTCGTTTCGGGCAAATACGATCTCTATGCCGTGGTCATCGGTGTCATCGTCTGGGCGCTGATGATCTGGCGGGTGCATGAATGGCTGATCGGCGTGGCGCCGCTGCCGATGCTGGCTTCCTGAGGAATCTCAGATATCCCCCTTACATCGGCCGCAAAATGGGGTAGAAGGCCCAACAATATGCGCAAACGCATAAACTGGGCTTTTCCTGCCGGAGACGAGAATGGCATTCAACGACGACAGCTTCATTCGTGAAGTCAATGAGGAACTGCGTTCCGACCAGATGAAGGGCGCATGGCGCCGCTTTGGCCGCTACCTGATCGCGCTCGCCGTCCTGATCGTTCTCGGCACCGTCGGCTTCAAGGTCTACCAGTATTGGGACGACAATGCCTCGTCCAGCACCGGCGACCAGTTCCTGGCGGCAATGAAGCTTGCCGACGAGAACAAGAACGACGAAGCGATCGCCGCTCTCGACAAGCTGGAGAAGGAAGGCCATGGCGCCTATCCGGTTCTGGCCCGCATGCGCGCCGCGACTGTCCTGTCGGCCAAGGGCGATAATGCCGGCGCCGTTGCTGCCTTCCAGGTGATAGGCAAGGATCAGTCGGTTCCGGAAGCCGTGCGCAGTGCCGCCAAGCTTCGCGCCGGCTGGTTGCTGATCGATACCGGCACTTACGATCAGGTCGTTGCCGAGCTTGAGGATATGGCGATCCCGGCCAATGCCTTCCGCCACTCGGCCCGCGAAGCGCTCGGCATTGCCGCCTACAAGGCCGGCAACATGGCGCAGGCGCGTACCTGGTTCACGCAGATCACTGAAGATGCCGCGAGCCCGCGCAATGTTGCCAACCGGGCGCAGATGATGCTTGATAATATCACCGCATCCGGCAAGGCGCCCGCCGCACAGGGCTGAGCTTAAGGAAACCTGATGAGTTTTACGGTCGCCATCGTCGGTCGCCCGAATGTCGGTAAATCGACGCTTTTCAACCGCCTGGTTGGGAAGAAGCTGGCGCTTGTCGATGACACGCCGGGCGTTACCCGCGACCGCCGTCCTGGCGACGCGCGGCTGATGGGCCTGACCTTCACCATCATCGACACCGCCGGTCTCGAAGAGGCCGACGAAGAGAGCCTGCAGGGCCGCATGCGTTTGCAGACGGAAGCGGCGATCGACGAGGCGGATCTTTCGCTCTTCGTCGTCGATGCCAAGTTCGGGCTGACGCCTGTTGACAAGGATCTCGCCGAGATGCTGCGCCGCCGCGGCAAGCCGGTGGTGCTGGTTGCCAACAAGTCGGAAGCCAAGGGCTCCGATGGCGGATTCTACGATGCCTATACGCTCGGCCTCGGCGAACCGACGCCGATTTCTGCCGAGCACGGCCAGGGCATGCTCGATCTGCGCGACGCTATCGTCGAAGCGATCGGCAAGGACCGCGCCTATGCCAAGCAGGAAGACGACGCCGTCACTGACGTCGATGTTCGCGACGAATTCGAAGACGACGACTACGAGCCCGAGTACGACGACACCAAGCCGTTGCGCGTGGCGATCATCGGTCGTCCGAATGCCGGCAAGTCGACGCTGATCAACCGCTTCCTCGGCGAAGACCGTCTGCTGACGGGTCCGGAAGCCGGCATTACCCGCGACAGCATTTCCGTCGAGTGGGACTGGCACGGCCGGACGATCAAGATGTTCGATACCGCCGGCATGCGCAAAAAGGCGCGCGTCACCGAGAAGCTTGAAAAGCTGTCGGTTGCGGATTCGCTGCGCTCGATCCGCTTTGCCGAAACGGTGGTGATCGTCTTCGATTCGACCATTCCGTTCGAAAAGCAGGACCTGCAGTTGGTGGATCTGGTGATCCGCGAAGGCCGCGCCGCTGTTCTTGCCTTCAACAAGTGGGACATGATCGAGGATCCGCAGGCCGTGCTTGCCGATCTGCGGGAAAAGACCGAGCGGCTGCTGCCGCAGGCGCGCGGCATCCGCGCCGTACCGATCTCCGGCCAGACCGGCCGCGGGCTCGACAAGCTGATGCAGTCGATCATCGAGACCGACCGTGTCTGGAACAAGCGCATCTCGACCTCCAAGCTCAATCGCTGGCTGGAGCAGCAGCAGGTGCAGCATCCGCCGCCCGCCGTCTCCGGCCGCCGCCTGAAGCTGAAATACATGACGCAGGTCAAGGCCCGCCCGCCGGCCTTCATGATCTCCTGCACGCGCGCCGATTCCCTGCCGGAATCCTATACGCGCTTCCTGATCAACAGCCTGCGCGTCGATTTCGATATGCCGAGCGTGCCGATCCGGATCCACTACCGCGAGAAGGAAAACCCCTACGAGGGGAAGAGGCGGCGGACTTAGGGTTAGCTAGCCTTTTAGCTTTGAGCGTGCGGCCCCCTCATCCGGCCGCCGCCACCAACCGGGGTCGAGCCGACAGTCTCGACCCGTCCTTCGGACCCCCGATGGGGAGAAGGGAATTGCCGCGCCGTTCCGCCTGATGGTGCAGGAATTAATACGCTGAGGTTTTCCCTTCTCCCCATCGGGGAGAAGGTGCCCGTAGGGCGGATGAGGGGGCTGCTTGCGCCAACCTCAAATTACTTCAGGCTCAACCAATCACTCCGCAGCGATCGCCGCCTTCCGCCTTGGCAGGGTCTTGGCATATTGCCAGGCGCGCTTCCATTTCGGGGCGATGACGCCGTTGGCGGCGCGGATGTTGTTGATGAACTGCTGCGTCGCCGCTTCCCAGGAATAGTTCAGCGCCAGCTCGCGGGCTTTTTCGCGGGAGGCCGAAAGTGCGGCAAGGCAGGCGGCACGCAGGTCGTCATCCAGCGCACCGACTTCTCCGTCATCGCCGATGATGTCGAGCGGGCCGGTCACCGGATAGGCGGCGACCGGGACGCCGGAGGCGAGCGCCTCGAGGATGGTATTGCCGAAAGTATCGGTCAGCGACGGGAAGACGAAAACGTCGGCCTGGGCGTAGATATCAGCCAGTTCCTCGCCGAACTTGATGCCGGTGAAGAGCACATCGGGGTAGCGCTTGGCAAGCTCGGCGCGCGCCGGGCGGTCGCCGACGACGACCTTCGAGCCGGGCAGATCGAGATCGAGGAAGGCGGGCAGGTTCTTTTCCAGCGCCACACGGCCAACGGTCATGAAGACGGGGCGCTGCAGGCCGAAGGGCTTCTCCTCGAGTTCAGCCGGATGGAACTGCGAGGCGTCGATGCCGCGGGTCCAGGGCATCAGGTTGCGGATGCCTTTTTCCGCCAGTTCGCGGGCGAGGCTGGGGGTGGCCACCATGCAGCCGGCGCCCGAATTGTGAAACCAGCGCACGAAAGCGTAGAGCCAGCTCTTCGGCACCGGCAGGCGTGCCGAGACATATTCCGGAAAGCGGGTGTGATAGCTGGTGGAGAAGGGCATGCGGTTCTTCAGGCACCAGCGCCGCGCCGTCAGCCCGAGCGGGCCTTCGGTGGCGATGTGAACGTAGGACGGCCGGTGCTTTTCGATCTCGCGGGCAACGCGGCCATAGCGGGCGACCGACAGGCGGATTTCGGGATAGGTCGGGCAGGGGAAGCTCGCGAAGCGCTCTGGCGTCACCATCGACACCTCGACGCCCATCTTCGCCAGTTCGCGATTGGTATTCTCGATCGAGCGCACGACACCATTGACCTGCGGGTGCCAGGCGTCGGTGACGATGACGAGGCGTTCGGGCACCGTGCCGGGCCCGGCATTGCCCCAGCTCTCGCCACTCAGGCTCTTCGAAGGATGTTGAAGCATATCCCGTATCCATCCAGGCCGCCGGTCAAGCCGGGCAAGCGCAACCCCAGGCGGGAGCCGGATTATCGATTCCCGCAGCCTATTGTCGCTTCTGTCGATGATGGAAATATTACAAGCCGATAACAGCGCGGCGCATTGCATATTTCGCAATCTTTGATTGTATGTGGTTTGTTGCTTGCACGCGTATCCCTGCTATCTCTTGGATGGAGCAGGGGAACACTTCATGTTGAAACGACGACGGGCAGCCGCATTGCTTGCGGCGGCGGCACTTACCGGCTGCGCCAATATCGATGCCGGCGATATTCAGGCATTTGGAACGGCCACAACAGCCGTCGCCCAGGCGGCGAGAGATGCTCGCGGCATCGACAATACGCTGGCACGGGCTATCCGGACAGAGGAGCAGGCGACTGTTTTCGCGATGGGAGGCGGCGGCTACGAATTTCCGCCGGCCTATCGGGCAACGCTCGTAACAGGCGATGTCTGGGATGTCCGGATTGCCTATGCGGCCGCGCTCGCCGATTATGGGCAGGCACTCGCCCGGGCGGCCAGCGGCGTCGAAGGTCCCGGCGTGGCGGCTGCGGTGGACAATATGCAGAAGGTGATATCGACGGCGGCGCCGAACGTGACAGCCGTGAAGACTTTCGAGCCGGCTGCCGCCGCCATATCCGGTATCGTCCAGAAAGCTATTACCGAGGCTGCGTGGCGGCGTATCCAGACACAGATGCGGCGCGCTCACCCGACGATCGTCAAGGGGCAGGAGCTGCTGGCGGCAGATTTCGCGCTGGTCGCCGATAGAGTCCAGCAACACTACGGCGATTGGCTTCTGCGCAAGCGTAAGGCTCTCGACACGATCAGGCGGAATGGTAGCGCCAGCGAGAAGATTACGGCCTACAAGGCGTCACTGGACGAGCAGCAGGCGATGGCGAATGCGATCAGGCTGCTTGTGCCGTCCGGGAACGGCAAGCCAGGCTATGCAGGTGTCCTCGACAACATGGTGAGCGCTCACAAGCAATTGGCCGAAGGGAATGCCGATCCGGCGGCACTCGCCGATTTCGTGGCGGCGGCAAAACAGCTGGCCGTGTTTGCGCGATTGTTTGCTTCGACAGGAGGCTGAGATGACGACGAATAGCATAGCCTATGATCGTTTGCGGTCCGGCATCGCAGCCGCCAATCTCGGTTTCAGCGAAGCGCTGACCGCTGCCGATGCGAACCGGTTCCTCAAGCTCTATCATATCTACGACGACGAACTGGATGCGATGGTGGCGGCGAGCCTCACGAAGTCGTCGGGGCAATATAAGGTGCTGACAAACGAGCTCAAAAGCGCCAAGGGCTCGCTTGAGGACATAGTCGACGATATTCAAAGACTGGTTCGGACAACCGAGGCCGCATTGAAGATCGCGACGACGTTTACGAAGATCATCGCACTGATCTAAGGGGCTTCAGAGCCCAAGCTTGTCCCTGGCCACCAGCGCGCCGTGTTCGCTGACGACGCGGGCTGCGACCTTGGCGGCGAAGCGGGCGCTTGTCTCGGCGTCTTTGGTCTCCAGGTATTTCGCCAGGAACGAACCGTTGAAGCTGTCGCCGGCGCTGGTCGTGTCGACGACGGTCTCGACTTTTTCGGCGGGAACCGCGGCGCGCTTGCCTTCGAAATCCAGCGTGGCGCCATCGGCGCCGTTCTTGACGACGATGTTGTTGGCGCCGAGCGCGCGGTAACGGTGGATGGTCGCCTCGATCGAATCGTCGCCGAAATGCGAGGCTTCGTCGTCGAAGCTCGGCATGACCAGCGTCGAGGCGCGGGCGCCCTCGCTGATGACCGTGTGCATCACGTCATAGCTCGACCAGAGCCGCGGGCGGATGTTCGGATCGAAGACCACCAGCTTGCCGGAGGCCTTGGCGCGGCGGGTTTCGGCGAGCAGCGTATCGGTATCCTCGCGCGGCAGGATGGCGAGCGTGATGCCAGAGAAATAAATGACGTCGGAGGCTTCCACCGCCTCGCGCAGGCGATCGGGGTCGGCGGCCAGCTGCCTGGCGGCGGAGCTGTCGCGCCAGTAGCTGAAGGAGCGCTCGCCGTTCCTGAGATTGATCATGTAGAGACCGGGCGCCTTGCCCTTGATGCGGCGGATATGGCCGGTGCCGATGCCGTGGCTCTCGAAGAAGGCGGCCATCTCGTCGGACATGGCGTCGTCGCCGAGCGCGGTAAAGTAATCGACGGTCCAGGAGGCGGGCAGGCAGGCGCGGGCATACCAGGCCGTGTTCAGCGTATCTCCGGCAAAGCCTTTTCGCAGCAGGCCTTCACCCGCCTGTGACAGCTCCACCATGCATTCACCGATCGAAAGAAAGCGTCCGCTCAAATCAGCCTCCCGGAATTCCTAAGCGTTTGCTGCTTACGCGCAGAGGCTTCGGGTGGCAAGCGCACAGGACATGCAAACGGCCCGCTTTGGGCGGGCCGTTTGTTTTCGAAACGCGGTTTTTGAAGCTTAGCCGATTTCCGGGCAGCCACGGCGATTGGCGAAAATGATCCGGTCGGGACCACCGCGCGTCCAGCCGCGAACGGTGACGCTGCGGTCGGTAACGCGGACGACTTCGGCGCGGCGCAGGCCCGCATCGCGGGCGGCCATAACGGCTTCGCGCGGGCTGCAGCCGCGGCGGAAATCGCGATCGCGGTCACCGTAGCGATCCCTATCGCGGTCACGATCGTAAATGCGCACGCCATCGGGACCAATGCGGAACTGGACGTCCTGCGCCTGCGCAAAGCTTACGGGCAGCGCGACGCTGCCGAGGGTGAGTGCCAGGGCAAGACCGGCATTCGAGATCAATTTTAGCATTATTCTTTCCTCCATTCGGAGCCCTACCAAGACCCGGAACATATGTTTCACGAGGAGGAAACTGCCCCGGAGCGTCATTTGTTCCGCTCCGGGGCAAGCGCTGGAGCTGTCCGCGTGTTGCGCGCGTCAGTCGCCAGGGCGGATCTGAGATCAGCGATCCATGTGATAGCAGGCCGCCGATTGCCCGGGGCGAACCTGCTCCGTCGGCGGCATTTCGGTGCGACAGATGTCGGTCGCCTTCCAGCAACGGGGCGAGAAGACGCAGCCTTTCGGCGGGTTGAGAGGCGAGGGCGGATCGCCCTGCAGGCGGATGCGGGTGCGCTGGCGGGCAAGCTTCGGATCGGGGATCGGTGCCGCCGAGAAGAGGGCCTGTGTATAGGGGTGAGCGGGGTTTTCGAACACCGTCGCGCAATCGCCTGCCTCGACGACCTTGCCGAGATAGAGCACCAGCACGTCGTCGGAAATCAGCCGCACGACCGAAAGGTCGTGGCTGATGAAGATCAGCGTCAGGCCGAATTCCTTGCGCAGCTTTCTGAGCAGGGTGATCACCTGGCCCTGGATCGAGACGTCGAGCGCCGAAACCGGCTCGTCGCAGATGATCAGCTTCGGCTTGGTCACGACGGCACGGGCAATGCCGATGCGCTGCGCCTGGCCGCCCGAGAATTCATGCGGGTAACGGTTGATCATCTCAGGCACGAGGCCGACGGCATTCATGATGTCGCGGACGCGGTCCAGGCGCTGTGCTTTCGACAGCTTCGGTTCGAAGACCGTCAGCGGTTCGGCGATGATGTCGCCGACCGTCATGCGGGGATCGAGCGATGCGATCGGATCCTGGAAGATGATCTGCATGTCGCGGCGTGCGGCCCGCATCTCCTCGTCGGAGAGATCGAGCAGGTTGCGGCCCTGCCAGAGGATGCGGCCTTTCTGCGAGGTCAGCAGGCGCAGGATTGAGCGGCCGAGCGTGGACTTGCCGCAGCCGGACTCGCCGACGATGCCGAGGGTGCGGCCTTCCTTGAGATCGAAGCTCACATTGTTGACCGCCGTCAGCATCACCGGCGGCTTGAAGAAGCCCTTGGCGGGCAGTTCGAACTGGGTCGTCAGGTTCTCGACCCGGAGCAGGGAACGGTCAGCCATGGATCAGAAGCTCCTCGCGGCGCGGGAATGGGTGATAGCAGGCGGCACAGTGGCGCGGCGCCAGCGTTTCGAGCGTTGGCGGGCGATCGATGCAATCGTCCTGGACCTGCGAACAGCGGGGCGAGAAACTGCAGCCCTTCGGCAGGTGCTGCAGGTTCGGCGGCCGTCCGGGGATGACGACGAGTTCGTCGACATCCTGATCCGGGCGGGGGATCGAGGCATGAAGTGCCGCCGTATAGGGATGCGCCGGATTGTCGAAGAGCTCGTCGACCGGCGCTTCCTCGACGATGCGCCCGGCATACATGACGGCGACGCGGTCGGCGAGGCCGGCGACGACGCCGAGATCGTGAGTGATCATCACCAGCGCGGTGTTCATCTCCGAGGTCAGGTCGTTGAACAGATCGAGTATCTGCGCCTGGATGGTGACGTCGAGCGCCGTCGTCGGCTCGTCGGCGATCAGGAGCTTCGGCTTGGTCAGGAGCGCCATGGCGATGACGATGCGCTGGCGCATGCCGCCGGAGAGCTCGTGCGGGTAGAGATTGAAGCGCCTTGTCGGGTCAGGAATGCCGACCCTCTTCAGCATGTCGAGGGCTTCGGCTGAGGCGGCGCGCGCCGTGAAACCGCGGTGAACCTCAAGCTGTTCCGTCAGTTGCCGGGAAATCCTGAGAGACGGATTCAAGGCGGTCATCGGGTCCTGGAAGACCATGGCCATGTCCTTGCCGCGGACTTGGTCGAGCTCTTTCGGCTTCAGCGACAGCACGTCGCGTCCCTCAAGCAGCGCCTGGCCCGATGTTCTGCCGTTCTTGGCAAGCAAGCCCATGACGCCGAGAAACGTCTGGCTCTTGCCGGAGCCGGATTCACCGACGATGGCGACACGCTCGCCGCGCTTGATCGACAGGTTCATGTTGGAGACGGCCTTTACCTGGCCGTCCGGGGTCTCGAAGGTGATCGAGTAGTCTTTGAGTTCCAGAAGGTTTTCGGTCATGTCAGCGATCCTTCGGGTCGAACGCGTCGCGCAGGCCGTCGCCGATGAACAGCAGGCTGAGCAGCAGGGCGACAAGGAAACCGGCCGGGAAGATCAGCAGCCAAGGCATGCTTTCCATGGCATCGGTGCCCTCGGCGATCAGTGTGCCGAGCGAGGTGAGCGGTTCCTGCACGCCGAAGCCGAGATAGGAGAGGAAGCTCTCCGTGGCGATGATCTCGGGCACGGTCAGTGCCGCGAAGATCACGACAGGGCCGATCAGGTTCGGGATGATGTGTTTGATGATGATCTTGAGGGGCCGCTGGCCCGAAGCGCGTGCGGCTTCGATGAACTCGCGGTGCTTGATCGACAGCGTCTGGCCGCGAACGATACGGGCCATGGTCAGCCATTCGAGCGCGCCGATCGCTGCAAAGAGCAGGTAGACGTTGCGGCCGAAGATCACCATCAAGAGGATGACGAAGAGGATGTAGGGGAAGGCGTACATGATGTCGACGAAGCGCATCATGATCGAATCCAGCCGTCCGCCGATATAGCCTGAGATGGCGCCGTAGAGCACGCCGATGACGACAGAGACCAGCGTTGCGGTGAAGGCGACGGCCAGCGAGATGCGGGTGCCGTAAAGCACGCGGGCCAGCAGATCGCGGCCGTTCGGGTCGGTGCCGAAATAGTGGCCGGTTTCGAAGGAGGGCGGGATGCGGAAGGCGGCCCAGTCCGGATCCTCGTAATTATAGGGGATGAACCACGGGCCGATGAAGGCGACGAGAACCATGAGCACGAGGACTACGATCGAGACGACCGCGGCCTTGTTGCGCGACAGGCGACGGAGCGCGTCCTTGGTGAGCGAGCGGCCTTCCGGCGCCAGGCCCTCGGCCTCCAGCAGCTCGGCTGCCAGCAACTCGCGTTTGGCAGGATTGAGGATCATCGGTTTCTCACTTTCGGATCGAGCCACGCATAGGCGATGTCGACGAGAAGGTTCAAAAAGACGATCAGCACCATGTAGAAGATGACCGTGCCGAGAACCATGCCGTAATCGCGGTTCAGCGCTGCGTTGATGAAATAGCGGCCGATGCCGGGCAGTCCGAAGACGCTTTCGACGACCAGCGAGCCGGTGAGAAGATAACTGGCCGCCGGACCGAGATAGGAGACGACGGGCATCATGGCGGGCTTCAGCGCATGGCGCATGACGGTCAGGCGCGGGCCGATACCCTTGGCCTTGGCGGTGCGGATATAGTTCTGGCCCATCACTTCGATCATCGACCCGCGGGTGATGCGCGAGATGCGGCCGGCATGCGGCAGCGCCAGCACGACGACGGGGAGCACCAGATATTTCAGCGAGCCGTCACCCCAGCCGCCGACCGGAAGCCAGGCGAGATGGATGCCGAAGACCAGCTGCAGGATCGGCGCGATCAGGAAGTTCGGCAGCACGACGCCTACCAGGATCAGAGCGCCCAGAATGTAATCCGGCGTCTTGTTCTGATAGAGCGCCCCAAGACAGCCGACGAAGACGCCGACGATGATGGCGAGCAGGAAAGCGGCCGTGCCGATCGTGAAGGTATAGGGCAGGCCGATCATGATCTGCTGCGCGACGGTGAAGTCTTCGCTGGCAAATGACGGGCCGAGATCGCCTCTGAGCAGATCACCCACATAGATGAGGTACTGCTGGATGAGCGGCTTATCCAGATTGTAGTGGACAGCCAGGTTCTTCAGGATCACCGGCGGCAATGGCCTTTCGCCATCGAAGGGGCCGCCGGGGGCAAGGCGCAAAACGAAAAAGCAGGCTGTGACGGCGATCCACAGAACCGGGATCGTCGACAGCAATCGACGGAGTGCATATTTGATCATGATCGTGGACCGGCCCTTTCCGCGCGCGGCGGAAAGGGCCGTTTTCCTTTACTCTTTCATCGACAGCCAGCGGGTGCGGTGGATGTCCTGGACGTTGTCGACGAAGCCCTCGATCTTGGGCGAAACGACGTTCTTGGAGACGTAGTAGTAGATCGGCAGCGCGGCGGAATCATCCAGCGCGATCTGCTCGGCCTTCTTGAACATTTCGGCACGCTTGGTCAGATCGGTCTGGGCGTTGCCGTCCTTGATCAGCTTGTCATATTCCGGGTTCGACCAGCGGCCGTAGTTCATCTGGACGCCGGTGACGAGCAGGTTCAGGAAGTTGTCGGGGTCGTTGTAGTCGGCGAGCCAGCCGGCACGGCCGATCTGCACTTCGCCGCGCTGAAGCTGGTCGTAATGCACCTTGGTTTCGGCATTGACGAGCTCGACATTGACGCCCAGCGGCTTCCACATCGAGGCGATCGCCACGGCGATGCGCTTGTGGTTGTCGTTGGTGTTGTACTTGAGCTCGGCCGTCAGCGGGTGATCAGGACCGAAGCCTGCTTCCTTGAGCAGCTTCTTGGCTTCCTCGACCTTGTCCTTGTAGGGCAAGTCCTTCCAGGAGACGTAAGCCGGATCGCCGTAATTCGCCGTGCCCGGCGGGACCCAGGAATAGGCCGGCAGTTCGCCGGTGCCGAGGATCTGCGGGCCGATGACTTCGCGGTTGATCGCCATGGACAGGGCCTGGCGGACGCGCTTGTCGCTGAAGGGCGGCTTCTGCGAATTGATGACGTAATAGTAGAGGCCGGAGAAGGGGGCGACATGCGCCTGGCCCGGCAGGTTCTTCTTCATCCACTCGTACTGGTCGGTCGGGAAGTCGGTGAGGATGTCGAATTCGCCGGCGCGGTAGCGCTTCAGCGCCGCTTCCTGGTCTTCGAGGACGAAGAACTTGGCGCCGTCGATCTTCACGTCCTTGGCGCCGTAATACTGGTCGTTCTTGACGGTGGTGACATGCGAACCCGGAACCCATTCGGTCGGCTTATAGGGGCCGTTGGTGACGATGTTGCCGATCTTCACCCAATCGGCGCCCTTGGCTTCCACCACATGCTTCGGCAGCGGATAGGCGGTGTAGTGCATCAGCGCGTTGATGAAATAGGGGGTCGGATTTTCGAGCGTGATCTCGAGCGTCTTGTCATCGACAGCCTTGACGCCGAGCTGGTTGAGATCTGCGATCTCGCCCTTGTTGATCTTTTCCGCGTTCTTGATGGTGAACTGCAGGTAGGCATAATCGGCGGCGTTCTTCGGGTCGACGAGGCGCTGGAAGGCGAAGACGAAGTCTCCGGCCGTTACCGGCTGGCCATCGGACCACTTGATGCCGTCGCGAAGCTTGAAGGTGTAGACCTTGCCGTCATCGGACACTTTCCAGCTCTCGGCCTGGCCGGGAATCGGATTGTCCTTGGCGTCTTCCGTGACGAGACCTTCGAAAATGTCGCCGGCGATGCGGTTTTCCCAGTCGCCAGACAGTTTCTGCGGATCGAGCGACGTCGGGTCGCCGCCATTGTGGATGTTGATCGTGGCCGCGTGGGCCGAGAAAGCCAGCAATGTGCCAAACATTGCGGAAGCTAGAATTTTTTTCGTTATATGGTTCATGGTTGGGCCACCTTTCCAGGCTTTGTCGCCTGTTTTTAGTCATTTGTTCCCGGTTTTGACCTGTTACGTGCAGGTCAACGCGCACCTTATCGCAAAGGTTTGGCGTTGCAACCCCCCTTGCGAAGGGGGCGTCATGGGTGTGGACAAGCCTATATGCGGCACGAATTTGCCTTTCCGCGTCCACCCCAGAATAGGCTGTTAACGCAGTTGTTTTTTGTTTTCCGGGCTTTAGTCTGTGCGCGAACGAACCATTCGGAGAGTGCATTCATGGCGGTGAAGTCGGCGGACTGGTGGCGGGGCGCGGTGATCTATCAGGTCTATCCACGCTCTTTTCAGGATACGAACAGCGATGGTCTGGGCGACCTGAAGGGAATCACGCGCCGGTTGCCGTATATTGCCAGCCTCGGCGTTGATGCGATCTGGCTGTCGCCCTTCTTCAAGTCGCCGATGGCCGATATGGGCTACGACGTTTCCGATTATTGCGACGTCGATCCGATCTTCGGCACGCTCGATGATTTCGACGAGATGATGAAGGCCGCGCATGTGCATGGCATCAAGGTGATCATCGACCAGGTGATTTCCCACACCTCGGACCAGCATCCCTGGTTCGTCGAGAGCCGGGCGAGCCGCGATAATCCGAAGGCCGACTGGTATGTCTGGGCCGATCCGAAGCGCGACGGCACGGCGCCGAACAACTGGCTGTCGATCTTCGGCGGGCCGGGCTGGGAATGGGACGGCGTGCGCCGCCAATATTACCAGCACAACTTCCTGACCTCGCAGCCCGACCTGAACTTTCACAACAAGGAAGTTCAGGACGCGGTGCTGAAGACCGTGAAATTCTGGCTCGACCGCGGTGTCGATGGCTTCCGCCTCGACACGGTGAACTATTATTTCTGCGACAAGCTGCTGCGCGATAACCCTCCGCACGAACCCGACGAGAGCGATGCGGGGCTCGATGCCCCCGACAGCAATCCCTACGGCATGCAGAACCATCTCTACGACAAGACGCAGCCCGAGAATGTCGATTTCCTAAAGCGCTTCCGGGCGCTGCTCGACCAGTATGAGGACCGGACGACAGTCGGCGAGGTCGGCGACGGCGCGCGTTCGCTGAAGACGGTGGCGGCCTATGTCGATGGCGGCGACAAGCTGCATATGTGCTACACGTTCGACCTGCTCGGCCCCGATTTCACCGCTGCCCATATCCGCAAATGCGTCGATACGTTCCAGCGCATGGTGGCGAACGGATGGGTCTGCTGGGCCTTCTCCAACCACGACGTCAACCGCCATGTCAGCCGTTTCGCCAAGACCGAGGCGGAGCGGCCGGTGATCGCCAAGCTGGCGATTTCGGTGCTGGCGGCGCTGCGCGGCTCGATCTGCCTCTACCAGGGTGAGGAACTCGGCCTCCCCGAAGCCGAGCTCGCCTTCGAGGACCTGCGCGATCCCTACGGCATCCGCTTCTGGCCGGCCTTCAAGGGCCGCGACGGATGCCGCACGCCGATGCCCTGGGAGGCGGCCAAGGCGCATGCCGGGTTCACCGGCGCGGAAAAGAGCTGGCTGCCGGTGCCCTACGAGCAGGCGGCGCTATCGGTCGATACGCAGGAAGCGGACGCCGCTTCGGTGCTGGCCCATTACCGGGAAACGCTGGCATTCCGCAAACAGCATCCGGCGCTCGTTGACGGCGACATGGAATTCATCGGCACCAACCAGGACCTGCTGGCGTTTACACGGAGGAAGGGCGCAGAGAAGCTGCTGTTTGTTTTCAACCTGACGCGTGAGGCGGCGGAGTTTAAATTGCCTGCAGGGATGAAGGTCGCTGGGGGGCTTGCTGCGCCGGGGCTGAAGGGCGAAGTGTCAGGCGGGGCGATCAGGCTTGCGCCACTGAGCGGTTATTGTGGAGAGTTGGGCTGATCACGCCGCGGAGGGGCGCTTGATTGTCTGGTCACCACGCCCGGCAATCAGTCCCTCGATCGATATGTCTTCGTCGAGTTCGTCCCAATGGAGACCCATCGGACTGATCTCGACGGCGGTGCGCTGTTCGGTTGTTGCGGAAAGCAGGCGCGGAAACCAAGCGAGCGGTACACCGAGTGTGCGGCCATCATCGAGCACGACCCACATGGTGTTTTCATCGAAGCTGACTTCAGTTGCTGAAATGCTCATGCCACGCTCTTTCGATCGGCGATCGGTTCTTTGCGACTTCCCGAATGATATCAGCAAGCTCGCTGCGATTGAAGCCTCTGCTCGCGGCGATGCTGATGGCCGGTTCCAGCCAGACCTTCGCTTCGCCGCTGGGGCCGCGGATATGGATGTGGATGGGCTCGCGCGGATTGCCTTCGTTTGAATAGAAGAAGAACTTCAGGTTTCCGAATCTGAAAACGACAGGCATTATTCACCCGATCAGCATGAACCGGTCGACATCCACCATCCCCTTGTCCGAAATCTTCAGGTGCGGGATCACCGGGAGCGGCAGGAACGCGACCTGGAGGAAGGGTTCTTCGAGAGTCGTTCCAAGGGCATAGGCCGCCTTTCTCAAGTGATGCAGCGTGTCGCGCACGCTCTCATAGGGTTCGAGGCTCATCAGGCCGGCGACGGGGAGCGGGATTTCGCCGGTGACCTTGCCGTCCTCGACGACGACGAAGCCGCCCTTGATTTCGCCGAGGCGGTTGGCGGCGAGCGCCATGTCGTCCTCGTTGACGCCGACGACGCAGATATTGTGGCTGTCATGGCCGACGGTGGAGGCGATCGCTCCTTTCTTCAGCCCAAAACCCTGGACGAAACCGTTGGCATGGTTGCCGTTCTTGCCGTGGCGCTCGATGACGGCGACCTTGATGATGTCGTTTTCGAGATCGAGATCGGTCTGGTTGCCCTTGACTGGCAGGCGGTAGCGGCGATGCTCGGTGATGATCTTGCCGGGCATGACGCCGATGACGGGCGTTTCGCCCTCGGCGACAGGCACGCCGAAATGCATCGCCTGGACGGGCCGCGCCTTGACACTGTCGAGGCCGACGGGGGCAACGGGTTTGCGGGTGGCGAAGAGTTCCGCGGTGACGCGGCGGCCAGCCGAGAAGACCATTTCGGCCTTGCAGCTTTCGAGGTTGTCGATGACCACGAGATCGGCGCGCCAGCCGGGGGCGACGAGGCCCCGATCCCTCAGGCCGAAGGCGCGGGCGGCCGAGATCGAGGCGGCGCGATAGATTGCCAGCGGCTCGACGCCTGATGCGATCGCCGTGCGGATCATGTAATCGAGATGGCCCTGCTCGGCGATATCGAGCGGATTGCGGTCATCGGTGCAGAGCGCCAGAAAAGGCGACAGGCGCTCGGTGATGATGGGCATCAGTGCGTGGAGGTCCTTCGACACCGATCCTTCGCGCACCAGAATGTGCATGCCTTTGCGGATCTTTTCCAGCGCTTCCTCTGCCGTGGTGCATTCGTGCTCGGTGCGGATGCCGGCCGAAAGGTAGCCGTTCAGATTGGTGCCGCGCAGCAGCGGCGCGTGGCCATCGATATGGCCGCCCTGAAAGGCTTCGAGCTTGGCAAGACAGACCGGATCCTTGTGGATCACGCCGGGGAAATTCATGAATTCGGCAAGGCCGATGACCTTCGGATGATCGCGGAAGGGCAAAAGTTTCTCGATCGGCAGATCGGCGCCTGCCGTCTCCAGGTGGGTTGCCGGAACACAGGAGGAGAGCTGGACGCGGATGTCCATGATCGTCTCCTGCGCGGACTCGAGGAAGAAACGGATGCCGTCTTCGCCGATGACGTTGGCAATCTCGTGCGGATCGCAGATCACTGTGGTGACGCCATAGGGCAGCACGCAGCGGTCGAATTCATGCGGGGTGACGAGCGAGGATTCGATATGCAGATGCGTGTCGATGAAGCCGGGGACGACGATCTTCCCTGATATATCGATCTCGGTGGCCCCCCGATAATCGGCGCAGGTGCCGACGATTCGGTCGCCGGAGATGGCGATGTCTGAGGCCACGAGTTCGCCGGTCACCAGATCGAAAAACCGGCCGCCCTTGAGGACGATATCGGCCGGTTCGCGGCCGGTTCCCTGGTCGATGTGGTGTTCGAGCTTGCTGGTCATGTGCGTCCCCAATTGCTTCGTGCCACAGTTATAGCCGAACTGTGTTGCACAAGGCGATATGTGGCAGGCAGCGCCCCAAACGAAAACCGGGCGCACAAGGCGCCCGGCAGAAATGCGATGGCAGAGCGGCTTATTCGACCGGAACGGCCTTGCCGGCTTCCCACTTGTAGAGCTCGAAGCTCTTCGAGGAGAGGTCGCCGGTTTCGCCGTAGGTGAGCTTGCCGATGGCGGTCGGGATGGCTTCGCCGCCCTTGAGGGCTGCTGCGACGGCTTCCGCGTCTTCGGCGCTCTTGGCCTTCTCGATGCCGGCCTTGATGACTTCGACGGCAGCATAGGCGTTCAGCGTGAAGGCTTCGGCCGGGATCTTCTTGGCGGCGAGCGCTGCAGCAGCGGCCTTGGAGTCCGGGCTCTTGGTGGCGTCGGAGGCGTTGGTGAAGATCGTGCCGGCAGCGGCTTCGGTACCGATGTTCCAGAATTCGTTGTTCGACAGGCCGTCACCGCCGATGATCGTCGCCTTGACCGAGAGGTCGGCGAGCTGGCGGGCGAGCAGGCCGCCTTCCGGGTGGTAGCCGCCGAAATAGACGACGTCGACCTTTTCAGCCTTCAGGCGGGTGGTGAGCGCGGAGAAGTCCTTGTCGCCAGGTGTGACGGCGTCGTCGATGACTTCCTTGACGCCACCGGCGTTCAGGGTTGCCTTGAAGTTGTCGGTGAGACCCTTACCGTAAGCGCCCTTGTCGTTGATGATGGCGATACGCTTGTCCTTGAAATGCTTCAGGGCGTATTCAGCAGCAACGCCAGCCTGCTGGTCGTCACGGCCGCAGGTGCGCAGGACGTTGGTCAGGCCGCGGTTCGTCAGATCAGGAGAGGTTGCCGTCGGGGTGACCATCAGCACGCCGTTTTCAGCCAGCACGTCGGATGCCGGAATGGCAACGCCCGAGGTGACCGGGCCAACGACGAACTTGATGCCTTCGCCGACCAGCTGGTTGGCGGCGGAAACGCCCTGCTTCGGCTCGCCGGCGTCGTCAGCGGTCTTCAGGATGACCTTCTCGCCGAGAATGCCGCCGTTCTTGTTGATCTCGTCGACAGCGGTCTGCGCGCCGTTCTTCACCTGATCGCCGTAAGCGGCAACCGGGCCGGTGAGGGGCGCGATCAGGCCGATGGTGATATCGGCATGGGCAAGCGGTGCAAAAGCCAGCGATGCGAGCATCGTCGCGCCAGTCAAAGTCTTCAGACTCATTTTCGTTCTCCTTGGGTGGGGCTTTCGCCCGCGTGACTGCCGCGACATCGGAGCCGGCGCGTACAACAACTCTTCTGAGTTGCGCCAAGACGGCGGTTCCGGTGCGGTCAATGCCCCCGGCCGGTCATCTTTGACTTCAGCGGGCGCATGGCGATTTTCTAGGAATTCTCATTTGATTTCGCAAGGAAATAACAAAATCACTGCCAAAATTGTTCTGGATTGCGCGAAACGACCGGGCTCCGGCGTCATTTTCGTAAAATTCCGGAGTTTTTCAGAGGTCAATAGCCGGCATCTACCTTGGGCTAAGTGCTCAAATCGATTTAATCCACGAGTTGCAAATAACGCCGGAAAGATACCAAGAATAGTCAGTGAATCTTTGTGCGTGAGAATATTCGTAAAATAGAACCGATTAACATTTGCATGCTATGAAGGTTGTAGAGGGGTGGCCGGTCTGGAGTGTGTCTCAAGAATAAACTCGGCCCGGCAAGTCTAATCGTGCGTTGGGACTAAGCGACTGAATGCTAAAGCGCATTGAAGCCAGCCAGGTCAGGGCTGGGATGTTTATCGAGGCCGTCGAAGGGGCCTGGAACGACCCATTGCTCGGGCGTCACCGGTTTCTCGTAAGGCGGGAATCCGATGCCCAACGGTTGCGCGGCAGCGGTGTCGCCGGGGTGGTCATCAACACAGCCAAGGGCGTCGATACCAACGGCCTGCGCTCCAATGTGCCTGCCTATGCCTCCGAAGATCCGCGTGCCGTCGAACTGCAGACAAAGGCTGCGCGCGAAACCATCCAGAAATCCGCCGAGCAGCTCGAAGATGTCTTCAGCAAGATTCAGGGCGGGGCGGGTGTCGCGATCGATGATATCGCGCCCGTCATTTCGGGACTGTCCACGTCGCTCGATGAAAACCCGGCGATCTTCCTCAGCGTCACGCGATTGAAGTCGAAGGACGAGACGACCTTCGTGCATTCGCTGTCGGTCAGCGCGCTGATGATTCATTTCTCCCGCTACCTGGATTTCGACGAGGAGACGGTTCGCGTCCTTGGCATTGCCGGTCTGCTGCACGATGTCGGCAAGGTGGAAATCCCGCACGAAATTCTCGCCAAGGAAGGCAAGCTCGACGACGAGGAAATGCAGCTGATCCGCAGCCATCCGGAACTTGGCCATGCGATCCTGAAGCGGCAGGCGGGCATGCCTGACATCGTTCTCGACGTCTGCCTCAACCACCATGAGCGGATCGACGGGCGGGGATACCCGAATATGGTTCCCGGCTCAAAGCTGAGCATCTATGCAAAGCTCGCGGCGATCTGCGACGTCTATGATGCGATCACCTCGATCCGGCCCTACAAGCAGCCTTGGTCGCCTGCCGACGCTCTGAAATGGATGCTGAGCCGAGAAGGGCATTTCGACATCAAGCTGCTGAAGCGCTTCGCGCTCTGCCTGTCGGTCGCTTCGGCGCACAAGGCCTGAGATCAACGCGTAAGATCAAGACATGAAAAGGCCCGCCGGAGATCAGTTCCGGCGGGCATTTCGTTTGGTCTCGTGACGATCAGATGTTGTTCTGAAGGATCTCGCGCAGCTTGCCGAACAGCTCGTCGATATGGTGCTTCTCGATGATCAGCGGCGGAGACAGCGCGATGATGTCGCCGGTCGTGCGGATCAGCAGGCCCTTCTCATAGGCCTTCAGGAAGGCGGTGAAGGCGCGCTTGGTCGGTTCGCCGGCGATCGGGTCGAGCTCGATGGCGCCGATCAGGCCGGTGTTCCTGATGTCGATGACATTCGGGCAATCCTTCAGCGAGTGCAGCGCGTCGGCCCAGTAGTCGGAAAGCTCCGCGGCGCGGGTCAGCAGGCCTTCTTCCTTGTAGGTGTCGAGGGTTGCCAGTGCGGCTGCCGAGGCGATCGGGTTGCCCGAATAGGTGTAGCCGTGGAAGAACTCGATCATGTGCTCGGGGCCGCTCATGAAGGCGTCGTGGATCTCCGAGGTGACAAAGACCGCGCCCATCGGGATGACGCCGTTGGTCAGGCCCTTGGCGGTGGTGATCATGTCGGGCATGACGTCGTAATACTGGGCGGCGAACGGAGCGCCGAGGCGGCCGAAACCGGTGATGACTTCGTCGAAGATCAGCAGGATGCCGTGCTTGGTGCAGATCTCGCGCAGCTTCTGCAGGTAGCCCTTCGGCGGGATCAGCACGCCGGTGGAGCCGGCGACCGGCTCGACGATGACGGCGGCGATGGTCGAGGCGTCGTGCAGGGTGACGATGCGCTCGAGTTCGGTTGCGATATCACCGCCATGTTCAGGCTCGCCGCGTGTAAAGTTGTTCTTGCCGGGCTGGTGGGTGTGCGGCATGTGATCGACGCCAGTCAGAAGCGTGCCGAACATCTTGCGGTTGGAGACGATGCCGCCGACCGAGATGCCGCCGAAATTGACGCCGTGATAGCCGCGCTCGCGGCCGATGAGGCGGAAGCGCGAGCCGTTGCCCTTTACCCGGTGATAGGCCAGCGCCACCTTGAGCGCGGTCTCGACCGATTCAGAGCCGGAGTTGGTGTAGAGAACGTGGTTCATACCCTCGGGAGCGATATCGACCAGGCGGTTCGCCAGTTCGAAGGCCTTGGGGTGGCCGAGCTGGAAGGCCGGGGCGTAATCGAGTTCGCCCGCCTGCTCGCGGATCGCCTCGGTGATCTTCGGGCGGCAGTGACCGGCATTGACGCACCAGAGACCGGCCGTGCCATCGAGCACCTGACGGCCGTCATGGGTGGTGTAATACATGTCCTTGGCGCCGACGAACATGCGCGGCTCCTTCTTGAACTGCCGGTTCGCCGTAAACGGCATCCAGAAGGCGCGAAGGTCGTTGGGGGTGTTGAGGCGATTGGACATGCTGTTCTCCTGGCCGCGAGGCCCGTTCCCCGGGCTTGAGCCCGTATTTTTACCGTCCGGTCAAACTATCAGCGCGGATTCGGGCGTCAAGAGACCGAAAGCGCACGAGACCAGAGTTTACCGCTCATTGCCATGCGCTTTGCCGCCGCATTGAAATACCGCCAGAACGGTATCCGGCCGAAACGAAAAAGACCGGCAAATCGAGCGATCTGCCGGTCAAGAAGTAGGGTTGACGTGCTGAAATACTGCGTCCGGTCCATTCCGGAATTATTCCATTGGCGGACCGGTTCTTGGCTGACGTGATGTCAGCGTTGACTTTAGGCCGCGGAACGGCTCCGGTTCTGAACAGCGTAAATGTCTTCGAGCGTTGCCAGGATTTTCATCACAGGCTCGGAATTGCTCGAGTAATAAATGGTCTGCGCATCGCGGCGGGTCCGGACCAGCTTCTGGGCGCGAAGCTTGGAGAGATGCTGCGACAGGGCAGACTGGCTAAGGCCAACCTGCGTCGCGAGGACGCCGACGGGAACTTCACCCTTCACGAGGCTCACGAGGATGAGCAGGCGCTTGGGGTTTGCCATTGCTGACAGAAGCGCGGCCGCCACATTAGCGTGATCTGACAAGTCAGTATTTTCCATTATTCCAATCTTCCTAATGCGAATTTTTTCCGTATAGGCACAGGGCGTTAGACGGGGTTTGGCGGACGCCCGAAAAGTAGCAATTGGGCATGAAGATTGTATATACCTAAATTTCGGGTATCGAGTATGCTATTTTAGATATGTGTGGAATAATTTCCCCGAGTTTTGTGACAGGCTCTTCGAATTCACAACGTGACAAGTTATCGCCCGAAATCACGTCAAAACCAGCACAATCGAGGCCGCATACCCTCAAAGTCCCGTCAATTGTCCCCTTGAAACGGGTTTCAAGCGCCCTAAGCACCTCTGGGTGGTTGTCTACTAAATCTCGCACTATGGCATCGGCTTCGGCCGCCACCGCATCATTGGCGGGAGAGAGAATCGCAAGGTCCGAACCCTCCAGGAGATAGGCCCGGCCGAAGCCTCCGTTGAGGCTGGCGGACTGCGGCAGCAAGCGGAAAAACCGGAAATCCGGGAAGTCGATATAGAGCTTGGCCTTGGTATGCCGGTTCAGGAAACGGCCGCGGATGCGTTCGTGAAGCGGGCTGCCGCGCTCCACCGGTTCGGCGATGCATTGCGTCGTCAGGCGCGGGTAGGCGAGCGGATCGCCCTTGCCGGGCTCGCCTGTTAGCAGCGAGGCGCGGGGATCAGCTTCCAGTGCCTTGGTATGGGTGGAGAGCGCCGAGACGAGGACGACGGGCGTGCCGTCTATATCGGTGCCGAGTAGCACGCGGCTGGCAAAGGGAAAACCGGTCGCCGGATCGAGTACGGCGAGGCCGGCATAGCGGGCCGAACGGAGCAGGGTGCGGGCGAGCGTCCGGGCCTGCCCGTCCGTCTCCCGCAATACGGAAGCTTGATCTTTCATGTCCACTTTTCTGTCGGAAGTGGACGGAAGGATCAAGCCTGTTCTTTGCGCCGGTGGCGGGTGAGGCCGCTGACGATGTCCTGCGCCGAAATCGTGCCGACGATCGTTCCGTTGTCGACGACGCCGATGCTGCCAGGCTGGCGGGACAAGGCATCGAGGATATCGACGAGCGGCGTTGCGGGCTTGGCCGTCGCCGTGACGGTGGCGCCCACGGCAGACTGGCCGAGACCCGGCTGCATGACGTCCTGTGCCGTCAGCATGTTGATCGGGTTCATGTTCTGCACGAAGTCCGCGACATACTGGTCGGCCGGGTTCTTGACGATTTCCTGCGGGGTGCCGCACTGGATGATGCGCCCGCCTTCCATGATGGCAATACGATTGCCGATGCGGAAGGCTTCGTCGAGATCGTGGCTGACGAAGAGGATGGTCTTCTTCAGGCGGCGCTGGAACTCCAGGAGTTCGTCCTGCAGGCGGGTGCGGATCAGCGGATCGAGCGCGGAGAACGGCTCGTCCATCAAGAGGATCGGCGCGCCCGTTGCGAAGGCGCGGGCGAGGCCGACGCGCTGCTGCATGCCGCCCGAGAGTTCGTTGACCTTGCGGTTTGCCCACTTTGTCAGGTTGACAAGTTCGAGCTGCTCATCGACGCGCTTCTTGCGCTCGGCGTCGGCCATGCCGGCGAGTTCCAGACCGAAGCCGACATTGTCGGCGACCGTCCGCCAGGGCAGCAGCGCGAACTGCTGGAAGACCATGGAGACGGTGTGCATGCGCAGGTCTCGAAGAGCCTTGGCGCTGCATTTGTAGGGATCGACGGGACCGGTGGCTGTGGAGACGGTGACCGAGCCGCGCACGACGGGCGCCAGCCCATTGACGGCGCGCAGCAGGGTGGACTTGCCGGAGCCGGAGAGGCCCATGAGGACGAGGATTTCGCCTTCCTCGACGGTGATAGAGGCATCTGCGACACCGAGCACGAGGCCGGTCGAAGCGCCGATCTCGTCGCGGGTCTTGCCCTGATCGACCATCGAGAGGGCGGCTTCCGGCTTGTCGCCGAAGATGATGCTGACATTGTCGAAACGAACGGAGGTCATACGCCGTCTCCTTCACCTGCAGTGCGGAACATGCGGTCGAGGATGATCGCCAGGATGACGATGCAGAGACCCGCTTCAAAGCCCTTGGCGACATTGACGGTGTTCAGCGCGCGGACAACCGGCACGCCGAGACCATCGGCGCCGACGAGGGCGGCGATGACCACCATCGACAACGAGAGCATGATGGTCTGGGTCAGGCCGGCCATGATCTGCGGCGTGGCGAAGGGGAGTTCGACCTTGCGCAGCACCTGCATCGGTGTCGCGCCGAAGGATTCGGCGGCTTCAACCAGCGAGGGCGGCGTGGAGATGATGCCGAGGCGCGTCAGGCGGATCGGGGCGGGAATGGCGAAGATCACCGTAGCGATCAGGCCCGGCACCATGCCGAGGCCGAAGAGGATCAGGGCCGGGATCAGATAGACGAAGGTCGGGATCGTCTGCATCAGATCGAGGATCGGGCGCAGCACCGAGTAGACCCAGGCGCGCCGCGCTGCGGCGATGCCGAGCGGGATGCCGACCAGCATGGAGACGAAGGTGGAGGCGAGCACGAGCGCCAGCGTTTCCGTCGTCTCTTTCCAGTAACCCTGGTTGGTGATCAGCAGCAGCCCAAGACAGGTAAAGACCGCAACGACGACCGACCGGCGTATCCAGTAGGCAATGCCGGTGATGGCGGCGATGACGATCAATGGATGCGGCGCCTGCAGCACGAACAGCATGCCGTCGATGACATGCGACAGGATGAAGGCCAGCTGGTTGAAGAACCAGTCGGCATTGGTCGTCAGCCAGTCAACGAACAACTTGGCCCAAGAGCCGATCGGAATTTTAGCGTCAGTGATCCAGTCCAAGGGGCGTGCCTATCCAAAAAAGATCAAGAATTCGGGATGAAATGGAGGCGGGACGGCAAGGCCGCCCCGCGCACGTCATCGTCAGAGGCCAAGGCTCTTCTTGACGGCGGGCAGGCCATCGGCACTGCCATCGCGCGTCTTGACGCCTGCGAGCCACGGATCGAGCGTCGACGGGTTGGCCTTCAGCCATTCCGCAGCAGCCTTTTCCGGCTCTTCGCCGTCATTCATGATCTTGCCCATGATCTGGTTTTCCATCTCGAGCGAGAAGGTCATGTTCTTGATCAGGGTACCGGTGTTCGGGCATTCACCGAAATAGCCGGCACGAACGTTGGTGAACACCTTGGCGCCGCCGAAATCAGGACCGAAGACGTCGTCGCCGCCGGTCAGGTAGGTCAGCTTGAAGTTGGTGTTCATCGGGTGCGGTTCCCAGCCGAGGAAGACGACCGGCTTGCCGGCCTTCTCGGCGCGGGCGACCTGCGCCAGCATGCCCTGTTCGGAGGATTCGACGACCTCAAGGCCCTTCATGCCGAAGGTGTTCTTGTCGATCATGTCGATGACCAGGCGATTGCCGTCGTTACCTGGCTCGATGCCATAGATCTTGCCGTCCAGGTCATCCTTGTGGGCAGCGATGTCCTTGAAGTCCTTGATGCCGAGTTCGGCGCCCTTGGCGTTGGTCGCGAGCGTATATTTCGCGCCGACGAGGTTTGGACCGTAGGATTCGACCGACTTGTCGTCGAGGAAGGGACGGACGTCCTTTTCCTGGGTCGGCATCCAGTTGCCGAGGAACACGTCGATGTCCTTGTTCTTCAGCGACTGATAGGTGACCGGCACCGACAGAACCGTGGTCTTCGGCTCATAGCCAAGGCCCTTCAGCACGACGGTCGCGGTTGCGGTGGTTGCGGTGATGTCAGTCCATCCGACGTCGGAAAAACGCACGGCGGTGCAGCTTTCAGGATCTGCTGCGAATGCGGCCGTGGCAATGGAAAGAGCTGCAACGGCAGTTGCGGTAAGCAGTTTGGATGCGCTTGTCGTTCTCATTTATAGACTCCCAGTCTTATCGTCCCCAAGCCAACCATCAATAGCTGACATTTACAAGCGACCACAGTGCGTTTGCGGCGGTTTGGCATACTCGATTGCGACGTCGCGCAATTTTCCGTGATGGCCTGAAAAGCAAGGATTCCGGCGGGATTCGCGCGTGGATTTCCTGTGGTTATCAGCTCTGCGCTCTTCTCATCGGCGATTCGAGCCGTCAAAAGCGAGGAACGGAGAAAAACATGGCGAAACTCTACTTCAATTACTCGACGATGAACGCCGGCAAGACGACGATGCTGCTGCAGGCCTCCTACAATTACCAGGAGCGCGGCATGCGCACGGTGATGCTGATCGCCGCCTTCGACGAGCGCACCGGAAAGGGCATCATCGGCTCGCGGATCGGCCTGGAAGCCAAGGCCATTCCCTTCGAGGCGGAGACCGATCTTCTGGCGCTGGTGACACGGCTTGCCGGTGAGGGAGAGCCGATCGCCTGCGTCTTCGTCGACGAGGCGCATTTCATGACGCGCGAGCATGTCTGGCAGCTCGCCCGCATCGTCGACCGGCTCGGTATCCCGATCATGGTCTATGGCTTGCGCACCGACTTCCAGGGAAAGCTGTTTCCGGCCTCCGAGGAGCTGCTCGCCATTTCTGACGAGATGCGCGAAGTGCGCACCATCTGCCACTGCGGCCGCAAGGCGACAATGGTGGTGCGGCTCGACGGCGAGGGGAAGGTGCTGCACGAGGGCGCGCAGATCGATGTCGGCGGCAACGAGAAATATGTTTCGCTCTGCCGCAGGCACTGGGACGACGAAATGAACGGCCCCTTCGTGGCCGAGGCCGTCTGAAAAGGCGGATTTTCATCCCGTCTCCGACCGGTTAGCTTGAGGCCAACGATTCCCAGGAGAAGCGGGTGCGCAAGGCTCCATCATTCGAAATTCTCATGGAAACGGCAAGCGCGCTGGCGGAAGAGCTGCGCGCCGAAGCTGGCGATTGCGCCGCCTTCATTGGTAGCTTTGCTCGCAACGAGGCGCAGTCCAGCGACGAGACGTTTCTGGACGAGAACCAGCGTTTCCAGGCCGCAGGCCAGAAGCGCGAGGCGCTTGATGCCGCGCTTGGCGAGCTCGCCGGTGAACTCGACCGGTTGTCTGAAGACGTCTCCGCCGATCTCGACAGTTTTCGCGGACTGACGCGCCGCGAGCGGATTACTGGGTGGTTCTCGCGCCAGCGGATGTGGAGATTGCACAGCCAGCGCGTCAGCGAGGCACCTGTCGTCGAGCGGCTGCTTGATCTTTTCGCCAAGAGTGATGCGCTTGCAGGCCTTGTAACCCAGCACCGCGGCTTTGCCGGCGAGTGCCACAAGACGGCCGAAGGCGGTGTCGTCGATATCATCGAGCACCGCCGCCGCCTCGTCGATGCGATCGATATCGCGCGGATGCGGATGAAGGAGCTGAACGCCAAGGCGCTGACGACGCAGGGGCGCATCGGCGTCTATGGCGGCAGAACGGAGTGGGAGCGGCTCGAGGAAGAGCGCCGCGCGCTGAAAGGCGAGGCTGACCGCATTTCCAGCGAGGAGCAGGTGATGCGCGACGAGAGCCAGCGGCGCGAGCGCTTCATCACCATGTTCCAGAGTTTCGTCGATGCGCTGAACAGCCAGATCGCGCTCTGCAACGTGCTGACCCGGAAGCTGATGGTCGATACGGAAGAGCGGCTGGTGCTCTACCGTGCCCAGGTCGATACCGACCGGCCGGGTGCCAAGGCGAAGATCAGCCAGACGATTTTTCCGAACATCGCCGCACCGATCTCGCTTTTCGAGCGGGGCATGCTGGTGCCGCAGGATATCGAGCAGCGCAAGAGCGCCGCAAGCATCGCCTTCGAGAAGAAGTTTTCCGCGTTTGTGCCTGTGATCAGCATGGAGCACGACAGGCCGCTGATCGACCTGACCAAGCGGCTGCCGCGTCTGAGATTGCGGTTCGGGCGCTCCTAGCCGGCATCAGCGCCGGACCTCCGGTCTTTGCAAGAACCGGCCAAGCCGCTATGCCTCGACCGGGGAATTCCGCGACACGCATGGTAGGGCCAAACGATGGAAACGATTGAAACGATAGGCAACTCCAATCCGGTCCTGCCGGAAGGCTATTCTCTTGTCCCAAAGGGCAAGCTTGCCAACGCCGTCACCTGCCTGGAAATGCGGGAGAAGCCGGAAGTCGTCGCAGCCGCCGAACGCTCAGACCTTTCCCTTGCGCGCATGACCGTCCCCGATCTCGATACCTACCGGCAGCTTTTCCGGGCAATCGGCGAGGAATGGATGTGGGTTTCACGGCTGGTGATCAGCGACGGCGAACTGGCCGCTATCCTCCGCGATCCCAGGGTAGAGATCTACGTGCTGTCATCGGGCGGCAAGCCTGCCGGGATGATCGAACTCGATTTCCGGGAGCCGGGCGCCTGCGAACTGGTGTTTTTCGGCGTCACCAAGGAGACGATCGGCACCGGCGCCGGGCGCTATCTGATGAACCATGCGCTTTCCATCGCCTGGGCGCATCCGATCGAAAGGCTGTGGCTCCATACCTGCCATTTCGACCATCCGAATGCGCTCTCGTTTTACCGGCGCTCGGGCTTTTCGCCCTATGCCCTATTGATCGAGGTCGCCGACGATCCGCGGGTGACCGGCATCTTGCCGCGGACCGCCGCGCCGCATGTTCCGATCCTGGAATAGCGGTCACGGCAGCGCGAAAATCTTCACCTCTCTGGAAATGCCGTGCAGCTACTCCATGCGGGAGACCGAGGTGATGCCGCTGTCGCGCAGGATTTCGCAGACCCGTTCGTTTCCGACAATCGCTTCGGTCGTCAGGATCACGTGAGGATCGGCAAGGTTCTGGACGCGAGAGGCGATGTTGACGGTCTGGCCGAAGTAATCCTGCCGGTCGTTGAGGCTGACGGCGAGGCAGGGGCCTTCGTGGATGCCGATCTTGAGCAGCAGATCTTCGCTACCGCGTTCGGTATTCAGGCGGAGCATCGCTTCGCGCATTCGCAGGGCTGCGGTGACGGCGCGGTCAGGGCTCGGGAAGGTCGCCATTACTGCGTCGCCGATGGTCTTGACGACCGCGCCTGCCTCGGTGGCAACGATTTCGTGCAGCACCCGGAAATGAGCGCGTACCAGATCGAAGGCGGCGAGATCACCGACACGCTCGTAAAGCGCCGTAGAACCCCTGAGGTCGGTGAACAGGAATGTCAGGCTGGTGATCCTCAGGCGCTGGTCGACGTCGAGCGTATCGGTCCGGTAGATATCCCTGAAACTCTGGTTGGTCAGCAGACGCTTGGCGGTCAGGAATGGCCGCCTGCGGCCGAGGATCTCGTGCAGGTCGTCGCCGGCGATGCAGACATTCGGTAGCACGCGGCGGTCGGTGTGGTTTTCGAGCGTCAGCCGCAGCAGACCGGGGCGCAGGGTCTCGGTCTCGTTCGGCGTATGGCTGCGGCTGATGACCATCGACAGGTTCTGGCGCTCGCCTGTCGGCTCGCCCTGAACGTCGATGAACTGCGCCGAATGCGTCACGGCATCGAAGATGATGATGAATTGCGGTGGCAGCTGCACCGAGACGAAGGCCTTTTCACCGGGGTCCAGCTCAATCATCTCCAGGAGGATGCGGCCGAACCGGTCTTCGAGATCATCCGGCAGATCAACGCCGGTGCTGAAGAACACCTGACGGTAATATTCGAGCGCCGGCAGCCGGTCGGGCTCGTGGGCGGCGATCCTGCGCACGCGTGGACTGACGGTGAAGGTGACCTCGACCATCTCGTCGAGGGTCGGCTCGTAACCGGCGGCGCAGAGCGCGCAATGATAGCTCTCGCGATCAACAGCCTTCAGCGTGGTGCCGCTGTCGAGGACGCCGCCGCAGCCGGGGCAGAGCACATTCCAGGTCATTTCGAAGGCGCCGATCCGGGCCGCATGCAGAAAGCCCGCGATCGTCTTCTCTTCGTCGAGATCATGCGCCTTGGCGAAGGCGAGCGCGTTGATGCGGTTGAGATCGCGATCCGAGCCGTTCCTGACCGCATTCTCGATGCAGTCGGCCGTCTGCTGGCCGGCCGCATGCCTCAGGGTGGCGAACAGCACGTCGACTTCGCTCATCACACAACCTCCCGGCAGGCGGGCCCACGGCGGACGACGCCAAGCGCGGCATTGTACCATGAGGATTTGCTCATAGAAATCCGAGCCGCCGGAGCCGCCGCCCACAGGGTGGCGCTTTGGTGCGCGCGGCAAAAATCTCGTGCTCTTGTTGTGCTCGCTTCGGCAAGCACTTATGTGGATGAGGAAATTCTGCGCAAGGGGAGATGGCAATGCTCGACCGGATTACCGGTTTCTTCAGGTCTATCGGAAGCGCCATCGGCCGCTGGTTCGGCGTTCTGGCTGCCGGCATCCTCTGGCCCTTCATGGCCGCACATGGCTGGTATCAGCGGCGCAGCTGGATGATCCGTTTACCTGTCATCGCCGTCGTCGCGCTGTTTGCGGTGCTCTACGGCTATTTCTTCTGGCAAACGCAGGTCTGGTCGGGCTTCAATCCGAACTTCGTCGATCAGTACCGCTTCTCGGAGCGCAAGGTCGCTGCCGGGCAGGAAATTCCGGTTGCTGATACCGGCACAGCTTCGGCGGCGTCGCCGGCGCCTGCCAAGACCTGCCAGCGCTCGGCGATCGTCGATGTCACCGCGGATCTGATCGATTCCAACGTCAACCAGAATGCCTGGATCTCCTCCATGCTGCTCTATCGCATGGGCTTCTTTGGCATCGACTGGGATCACACGCCGTTCCTCGACAACAAGGCGTCCTTCCAGCGCGGCATCAATCAGGCGGTTCGCCGCACGTCGGCCGAACTCGTCGATACGCTGGGGCGCGTTCGCGGTACTTCAGGGATCAACGGCGACCTGCAGAGCGCCCGCGGCAATCTTCAATATGACGAGTACAGCTGGTATTTCGGCATGAACCCGTTCGGCCCGAAGACGCCGACGCCGAGCTACTACCGCTCGGCGATCGAGAGCCTGCGGAAGTTCAACACCGATCTTGCGAACTGCAATGCCGTGTTCGACGGCCGCGCCGACAACCTGCTGCAGTTCATCGATCGCATCGCCAACGATCTCGGCGGCACATCCGACATTCTGGCGGAGCGCTCGGAGAACCACAATTTCGGCTGGTTCGACACCCGGGCGGACGACCGTTTCTGGTTCGCCTATGGTCAGCTCTACGGCTATTACGCGATCCTGACGGCAGCCCGATCCGACTTTTCGCAGGTGGTGGCCGAGCGCAATCTCGGGGCGCTGTTCAGCGGCACCACCAAGCAGTTCCAGGCGGCGCTTCGCATTCAGCCGGCGATCATCTCCAATGGACGCGAAGACGGCTGGATCATGCCGAGCCACCTGGCGACGATGGGCTTCTACATGCTGAGGGTGCGCTCGAATATCGTCGAGATGCGCGCCGTGCTCGGCCGCTGATGCGGCCGGCTCAGGCGCCGTTATCCTCGAAGCCGACGACGCGCAGCTGTTCGACGAATTCGTAGGTAATGCCGACGATCTCGTTGTTGCGGAATTTCCCGACGGAACGGACCGTCTTGTAGCCGCCAAGCCCGTTATCGACGCGATAGGAAAAGTGGAAGCCCGTCTTGTGCAGGCTCGCCTGTTCGAAGGTTTCGGTGATCAGAACCCGGTCCTCGGGATGAATGCGCGAGAGGAGCTCGACCAGATTGGCAGGGCCAGAGGTGAAGGTCATGCGGAAAATCGCGAAGACATCTTCGCTGGCGAAGAAATGTCCCGATTCCACTTCGATGCGCCAGAATCCGAAATTTCGGTAGGCTGCAACCATCTGGACGATCTCGAGATCAGAAATGCCGATATGGTCGCGCGTCTGCTTTTCTTTGCCGTTGGCGGGCTGTTCAAATCGAAGAGGCACGTTCCCTCCCATGAGGTTTGCGCACTGATTCTCTTCTGATTTCTCAGCTGATCAGCTTCAAGCGTATGGCCTTAGCTACCAACTGCGTTCTGTTCACGCAATCGAGTTTTTTGATCGCATTGGTCATGTAGGCGTTCACGGTATGGTCGGAGAGCGCCAGGATCTGGCCGATCTCGACCGAGGTCTTGCCCTGCGCCGTCCAGCGCACGACCTCAAGCTCGCGGGCCGACAGGGCATTGTAGGCGCTGTCCTCGTTGCGGCGCACGGTATTATAGGCGTCGAGCGCATGCAGCATGATCATCGCCAGCTCGTTGACCTCGTTCTGGGCGAAGGGAGCACGCTCGCCACCGAACCAGAAGACCAGCCGGTTTCCATCGAGTGCATTGATCGGGAAGGTGATGCCCGTCGGCATGGCGTAATGCATCATCAGGTTACGCAGCTCGGCCGGGAAGTTGAGCCCTTGCAGCGTTTCCGCCAGATTCCAGTGCTGCGGAACGGCTGATTCACGAAGCTTTGCAGTGAAGGGACAGCTGCGCAGCATATGCGCCCGGTCAAATTCGCGGATATAGGAGGCGGGCAGCGAGCTTTCGATGATCAGCGACTTCAACAGCAGGTCTTCGGCGGACGGTGTGTGCAGGAGCGTCGTCTGCGACAGGCCGAATGCGCCGGCCACCCTGTGCAGTGCGTGAACGAACAATACACGCGTGCGGGCAGCAGCCAGCTCTCCTGTCAGCAGCGATTGCCGTTCAGAGGTAGTCATGTATGACATTATGCGCCCCGATCACTCGAATGTTACCGCTAACACATACGTAAAACTCCACGGGATGCTAGCCACAATTCGCATCGGCCATGCTGATTAATTTATAGTGTTAAAAATTAATCACACATACGCACCCATTGGTTGCATAATGTATTATGCAGGTAGTGATCGCAGCTATTTTACTTCTTCCATTACTACGAAGCTGTGGATTTCTCCCATGCCGGGAGGAGAAGAATCACCTCAGAAGTTGGTCGACGGTAGACTTAAATTCCTAAAAGGCTGCCTCTGAAGCGATGAACACGGTTTCACTTTAGCATAACGTGCGGCTGTGGCGCTTGCTGCTTCGGGTCGCTATTGCTAGCGTCAGGCGATCCAAACGGGACGACCGCTCGTGCGCTGTGCCACCATTCTCGCCGTCAAATATTTCTTCATTCTTTCGCTGATTTTCTGCTTCCAATTGCCTCCTGTCTCCGGTTCCGATGCGTGGGCTGCCAAACCCAAGCGGAACCAGCCTCCTTCCATGAGTTTCATCCTCGTCCGCAGCGCCGATTGCCTGGCGGATTGCGCCGAGTGGGTATCGGCAGAAGGCCGGATCACGCGCGACACACCGCTGCGGCTGAAGAAAATTCTGAAACAGCTGAACGGGCGCAAGCTGCCAGTCGTCTTCCGGTCGGAAGGCGGGGAGGTGGATGCCGCCTATGCGATGGGCCGGATGATCCGCAAGAATGACCTGGAAACGGCAGTCGGCGGCACGCGGCTCAAGGATTGTCCGATCGCCGACATGCGATGCCAGGCGGCGATCGCCAAGGATGGCACGGCTGTCGGCCTCACGTATTCAGGCGGCGCCTATTGTCTTTCGGCCTGTCCGATCGCACTTGCCGGCGGGACGTCGCGGGTTGCGTCGCAATGGGCCTATATCGGCGTCCATCAGATCACCACGATCTATGACAGGATCCGGGTGTCCTACCGCATCGAATACCGGATGGTGAACGGGCGGAAACACGAGGTTTCCCGCACCGAGATCGGCCGCAGGAGCGAGGGCGAGACGAAATCGACCAAGCTCGGGAAGAAGGCCGAGGCTGCGCTCTCCGCCTATCTGAAGGAAATGGGCGTCAGCCAGGATATCATCGCACTGATGATGAGTGCGACGCCGCAGACGCTGCGGCTTCTGCCGACATCGGAGGCTTTGAAGCTGGGGCTCATCACCGACATGCTTGCCTCGAACGAGAGCCCAGGCATCCGGCTCTGCCAGGCGGACGATCCGGCGGGCGCCCGCTGCCACCGGCACGGCGAGCCGCCGGCGACGACTGGAGCGCCCGCGGATGTCCAGCCGGCATCGGCGCCGGCTGCTTCCGGCGGTTAGTCCTTGTCCTTCAGATCGTTCTTCTTGGTCGAGCTCATCAGCTTTTCCAGGAAGCCGAGCATGAGCGCGGAGACGACGAATGCGATGTGGATCAGCGTCAGCCACATGATCTTGCCGTCTTCATACTGATCGACATTGAGAAACACCTGCAACAGGTGGATCGACGAGATCGCCACGATCGACGAAGCGACCTTGATCTTCAGGCTGCCGGAATCGAGCTTGCCGAGGAAGGACACTTCGTGCTCCTTTTCGCCGTCCGCCTCGTCGAAGCGGCTGACGAAATTCTCGTAGCCCGAGATCATCACCATGACGATCAGGCTGGCGACCAGCGCGGCATCAATGAGACCAAGCATGGCGAGGATCATCTCGTCTTCGCCAAGTGTGAAGACGGCGCTTGCGACCTTCAGGAATTTGTAGCCGAAGGAGATCGCATAGACGGCAAGTGCCGCGACGAGACCGAGATAGAAGACGACGAGCAGCCAGCGGCTCGACAGGATGATGCGCTCCACGAGCAGCTCAAGTGATTTCATCTTTAGGTGCCCCCGCACGCTGAAACGATAGAGGGGGCATAGCCCATCCATGCAAGTTGCAGCAAGCCTTGGCGGCGGATTTCATCCCGGCCGATGGCGCGGTTTGTCGTGGAACGGCGCGAAAAGCGGCATTCGGGGTCTTGTTTCCGACGCGGCGATGGCGGCATGGTCGGACAATAACACAAACTCCGAGGACTACCCCGTGGCTATCAAATCCGACATCGAAATCGCCCGCGCGGCCAAGAAGAAGCCGATCTTCGAGATCGGCGCCAAGCTTGGCATTCCGGAGCAGGATCTGGTGCCCTATGGCCACGACAAGGCGAAGATCAGCGCCAGTTTCATCGCTGCTCAGTCGGACAAGAAGGACGGCAAGCTGATCCTCGTCACGGCGATCAACCCGACCCCGGCGGGCGAGGGGAAGACGACGACGACGGTCGGCCTCGGCGACGGGCTGAACCGCATCGGCAAGAAGGCAATCGTCTGCATCCGCGAGGCCTCGCTCGGTCCCTGCTTCGGCGTCAAGGGCGGAGCGGCCGGCGGCGGCTATGCGCAAGTCGTGCCGATGGAAGACATCAATCTGCACTTCACCGGCGATTTCCACGCGATCACCTCGGCGCATAATCTGCTGGCGGCGATGATCGACAATCATATCTACTGGGGCAACGAGCTCGATATCGACATTCGCCGCATCACCTGGCGGCGGGTGATGGATATGAACGACCGCGCGCTGCGCTCAATGGTGAGTTCGCTCGGCGGCGTTGCCAACGGCTTTCCGCGCGAGGGCGGCTTCGACATCACCGTTGCCTCCGAGGTCATGGCGATCCTCTGCCTTGCTTCCGATCTGAAGGACCTGGAAAAGCGGCTCGGCAACATCATCGTCGCCTACCGCCGCGACAAGACGCCCGTCTATGCCCGCGACCTGAAGGCGGATGGCGCGATGGCCGTCCTGTTGAAGGACGCAATGCAGCCGAACCTGGTGCAGACGCTGGAAAACAATCCCGCCTTCGTCCACGGCGGTCCCTTCGCCAATATCGCCCATGGCTGCAACTCGGTGACGGCGACGAAAACGGCGCTGAAGCTTGGCGACTATGTCGTCACTGAAGCAGGCTTCGGCGCCGATCTTGGTGCTGAGAAGTTCTTTGATATCAAATGCCGCAAGGCCGGGCTGAAGCCTGATGCTGCGGTTATCGTCGCTACCGTCCGGGCGCTAAAGATGAATGGTGGCGTGAAGAAGGAAGACCTCGGCGCAGAGAATGTCGCCGCCCTCGTCAAGGGCTGCGCCAATCTCGGACGGCATGTCTCGAACGTCCGCAAGTTCGGAGTGCCTGTCGTCGTCGCCATCAATCATTTCGTTTCGGACACCGATGCTGAGATCGCGGCTGTGAAGGAATATGTGGCGCGTCTCGGCGGCGAAGCCATCCTCTGCCGCCACTGGGCCGAGGGGTCCGCCGGGATCGAGGAGCTTGCCCACAAGGTCGTCGAACTTGCCGATTCCGGTCAGGCAAAATTCCAGCCGCTTTATGGCGACGACCTGCCGCTGTTGGAAAAGATCGAGATCGTCGCCTCGAAGATCTACCACGCCGGCGAAGTGACCGCCGACAAGGCGGTGCGTGATCAGCTCATCGCCTGGGAAGAGCAGGGCTACGGCAAGCTGCCGGTCTGCATGGCGAAGACGCAATATTCCTTCTCGACCGATCCCAACCTGCGCGGCGCGCCGGAAGGGCATATCGTGCCGGTGCGCGAAGTGCGCCTCTCGGCCGGCGCCGGCTTCGTGGTCGTCATCACCGGCGAGATCATGACCATGCCGGGCCTGCCCAAGTCGCCGTCGGCAGAACGGATATTCCTGAACGACCAGGGGTATATCGAGGGGTTGTTCTGAGGACTGGTTCGGAAAGTGAATCAGGTGATTCAGTTTCCGATTCACTTGGTGCGGCTAACGCGTTGAGTGGGCTGAACATTCAGTGACAATACCGGTATCCACCTTTGCGCTCTAGAACATCGAGATGGAAATGCGTCTCGTGCGCCGCGTCGCTTTCAGGGTCGAGCACCGTCGAGAAATACAGGCAGCCGGAAGCGCTGACCGTGCGCTGGAAGGCGCCAGTCAGCGTCGAATCCTCTCGGCGCGGTTTGACGGCGATGTCCTCGCCCTTCTCGAAGCTGAAGCTTGCGACATCGATGGCGTTGCCGCGGGCGTGTTCGGAGATCTTGCCGGTTTCGGCGCTGTTGCGCAGGCGGCAGATATAGGCCGAGGCCTGATTGATCGTGGTGATCTTGCCCTGATCCTTGGCGGCAACGGCGGCGGCCGGGATGACGCTTTCCTTCATCCAGTGAGCGAGCGCCCGCGCCGTCGGGCAGCGCAGCGTCGCTTCGGGTTTCACCTTGATGCCGGGGAGCGCTTCCGACAGCACGATCGGCTTGTCGATGCCGCAGCCGTTGCCGTCATCGATCCGGGGGATCTCCTTGAAGACGACGCCGAGGCTCTGCAGCTCCTTGATGCAATCGGCATGGTCGGTATCGCTCTCCGGCTCGATCGTCAGGTGCTGATCTTCCAGCGTCTCGGCTTTCGGCGTTTCGCGCCTGGCATCCTCCGGTTTCTGATCGGTGGGTTGCGACGCATCGGGTTTGGCCGTTTCGGGGGCGGTCTCTTCAGGTTTTCCTGACGTGGCAGGCGCGGGCTTGCCGTCATCGGATTTCGGCTGTTCGGGCTTTGCCTCTTCGGGTTTGGGCTGGGGAACGGGTGCCGTCTGCACCGGCGCAGCCTGGTCTTGCGGCGCTGCCGGTTCGGCTGCTTCAGGCTTCTGTTCCGGTACCGGCCCGTTGCGGGGCAGGGTGGCGCCCGAGAGCATGAAGACGGTAAGGCTCATGGCGGCAATTGCAGAAGCGATTTTCACATGCCCATCCCACGTTGCTGTTAGCGGCAGGAGGGACAACGCAAACGGGCTGTTTTCGTTGCAATTTCGCAACGTTTGTGTGGATCGTTAAAACATGATGATTATTATCAAGATAACCGCCGATGATATATTGACATAAATAGTCATGTTTTTTATTGCGGCAAAAAGAAGGCGGTTTTTGGGGCCGCCTCAATCTGAAAACGCCTAGCCAGCCCCTCGATCGCGCCCGCGAACCGACCAGCCAGCCCGGTACTTCATCATATAGAGGGTTGGTTTTATGGTTGTCCGCAATTCGCGTTCGCTGCTGCTTGCTTGCACGGCGCTTGCTCTAATTTCTCATTCGTCGATCAGCCTTGCGCAGAGCGCGACCCCGGCCGGGCAGCAGTCGGATGATAAGCAGACGAAGGACGGAGAAACGTTCCTTTCTCCCATCATCGTCAAGGGCGATCGCAAGGCAGCGAATGACCCCTACGACAAGGCCGGTCCTTCCAGCACTGTGACAGCGGACCAGATCGACCTGCAATCGGGGCAGGAAACGGACGATCTGTTGCGTGGCGTTCCAGGCACGTCGACTGCCAACAATCCGCAGAATCCTGGCGTTGCCGTCAACATCCGCGGCTTTGAAGGTTCTGGCCGTGTCAACATGATGATCGACGGCGTTCGGCAGAACTTCCGCTTCACCGGCCATGAGGCGCAGGGCCTCACCTACGTCGATCCGGCGTTCCTGGCTGGCATCGATATCACGCGCGGGGCGGTCAACGGCGTTGGCGGCGGTGCGCTTGCCGGTTCCGTCAATTTCCAGACCTACAATGTCGACGATCTTATTCAGGGCGACAAGAGCTATGGCGGCATCGTTTCGGCGACCACCGGCGATAACGGCATGGGCTGGTCTGAGTCCGCAGTCGGTGCCTACCGGTTCAATGATGTGTTTGCCGTCGTCGGCGGCATCAGCAAAAGCGATCCCAAGAATTTCGACAACGGCGATGGCGTCGAGGTTCCGTTTACCGAAGAGGATCTGATCTCGGGCCTGCTCAAGGCGGAAATCACGCCGAACGCCGAAAACACCATCCGCATTGGCGGGTTGACCTATGACAACGACTTCTTTGCCAACTCCTACTACCAGAATCTGAAGAACAAGACCTTCAGCGCGACCTACGAATACAAGCCCGGCGACAACGATCTCATCGATTTCAAGACCGGTTTCTATTACAATCGTCTGAAGATGACGTATGATACAAACGCGACTGGTGGAGGAACTGCGGCCGGACGCGAGATCACCGATACCGGTATCGGTTTCGACGTCTCGAACACCTCGAAATTCGATCTCGGCGATGTCTCGGTCTCATCGAACTATGGCGTGGAATATTTCCATGACACTTATGATGTCATGAACAGCACGGCGCAGCCGCAGGGTGGAGTGAACGGCGACGGCAAGAATGGCACGCTCGGTGTTTTCAACAGCACGACGTTTACGTACGGCATCACGGATTTGACGCTCGGTCTGCGTTACGACCATTTCGATCTCAGCGGCTCCGGGGCCGTTACCGCAGGCAATCCTGCTGGGCTGCCTGCAGGACCGTACTCGGTCGATCGCTCCGATGGCCGGCTTGATCCGAGTGTGACGCTGGCAGTCAACGCCACCGATTGGCTCCAGCCCTATGTGACCTATGCCGAAACGATGCGTTCGCCGACGATCAACGAGACATTTGTTGGCGGTACGCATCCTGGCGGCCGGATGTCCTTCTTCCCAAATCCGTTCCTAGAGCCGGAAGTCTCGAAAGGCTGGGAAATCGGGGCAAACGTCAAGGTCGATGGTCTGTTTGATTCCGGTGACAGCTTCCGGTTCAAAGCGAACTACTTCTATGATCGTGTCGATAATTACATAACGGCCGCGTTTACGCCGACGGGCGGTGTATTTTTCACCAACAATCCCGGTACTTCGACGGTTCAAGGTATCGAAATTCAGGCTGGCTACGATGCCGGTTTCGTCTTCGGCGATCTGTCCTACACCCACACGGACACCGACCTGCCATCGCAGATCAACGGTTTTGGCGTCCAGTCCTACCTGCCTGACGACATCTTCACGGCGACGCTTGGCGCACGCTTCCTCGAAGATCAGCGCCTGACGGTCGGTACGCGCTTCTATGCCGCGAGCCGTGCGAACATCGGTGATGTCAACGTCGCAGCGGGCGCCAGCCCCTACAAGCCGGGTTACGGCCTTGTCGACCTGTTCGCCAACTACAAGTTCGAGCAGGGCTTCGAAGTCACCGCCAGCGTCACCAATGTCTTCGACAAGGCTTATACGCCAGCGTCGAGCACAATCGCAGGCAGCACGATCGATACCGGCCGCGGCCGTACGTTCATGCTGACGGCAAAAGCCAAGTTCTGATCGACGGATTCAACGACAAGGGCGGCCTTCGGGCCGCCCTTTTTCATTCCATATTCGCCTCTTGCGCTCTCTCTCATCTCACGCTAACAATTTCGCTCATGAACACGTCGAAGAACATTGCAGTTTGGTGGTGGGCTCGCTGAGGCGGCCTCGACCAATCGTGTCTTCAGACGACGAGTGAGCCGCCCGAAACTTTCGAGGCGGCTTTTTTGTTTTATGGCCGCCTTGCGTCCGGGCACCGATAACGGAGTGGAACTATGGTTACGATCCTTCGGGACGATGGTGCGGAAATCTACGAGACCAAGGGCGGCATCACCGTCACCCGGCAGCGGCGGCCCATCCCCTATGCCGATGCCGTCGTCTCCTATGTCGACAAGCTCGATGAGCGCCGCGGCGCGGTGTTCTCGTCGAATTACGAATATCCGGGCCGCTATACGCGCTGGGATACGGCCGTCGTCGATCCGCCGCTCGGCATTTCCTCCTTCGGCCGCGATGTCTGGATCGAAGCCTATAACGAGCGCGGCGAAGTGCTGCTCGGCTTCGTCACCGAGCGTCTGAAGGCCGTGCGCGAGCTGGAGCTTGGCGCTGCCACCGCCCGCCGGCTCGATCTCAAGGTGAAGCTGCCCGACCGGGTCTTTACCGAGGAAGAGCGCTCGAAGATGCCGACGGTGTTTACGGTGCTGCGCGCCGTCACCGATCTCTTCTATTCGCAGGCCGATGCCAGCCTCGGGCTTTACGGCGCCTTCGGCTACGATCTGGCCTTCCAGTTCGATGCCATCGACCTGAAGCTGAAGCGTGCCGACGACCAGCGCGACATGGTTCTCTATCTGCCGGACGAGATCCTCGTCGTCGACAACTACTCGGCCAAGGCCTGGGTCGATCGCTACGATTTCGCCAAGGGCGGCCTGACGACCGAGGGCAAGGCCGGGGATATCGCACCGGAGCCTTTCGTGCGCACCGATGCCATTCCGCCGAAGAGCGATCATCGCCCCGGCGAATATGCCGAACTGGTGACCAAGGCGAAGGAAAGCTTCCGCCGCGGCGATCTGTTCGAAGTCGTTCCCGGCCAGAAGTTCATGGAGCGCTGCGAGAGCAAGCCATCAGACATTTCCAAGCGGCTGAAGGCGATCAATCCGTCGCCTTACTCCTTCTTCATCAATCTCGGAAATCAGGAATATCTGGTCGGTGCGTCGCCCGAGATGTTCGTTCGCGTTTCCGGCCGCCGGATCGAGACCTGCCCGATCTCGGGTACCATCAAGCGCGGTGACGATCCGATCGCCGACAGCGAGCAGATCCTGAAGCTCCTGAATTCCAAGAAGGACGAGTCCGAGCTGACGATGTGCTCGGATGTCGACCGCAATGACAAGAGCCGTGTCTGCGAGCCGGGTTCGGTCAAGGTTATCGGCCGCCGCCAGATCGAGATGTATTCGCGCCTGATCCACACGGTCGATCACATCGAGGGCCGCCTGCGCGACGACATGGATGCCTTCGACGGCTTCCTCAGCCACGCCTGGGCCGTCACCGTGACAGGTGCGCCAAAACTCTGGGCGATGCGCTTCATCGAAAGCCATGAAAAGAGCCCGCGCGCCTGGTATGGCGGAGCGATCGGCATGGTCGGCTTCAATGGCGACATGAACACGGGGCTTACGTTGCGCACCGTGCGCATCAAGGACGGGATTGCCGAAGTCCGGGCAGGGGCAACGCTGCTCAACGATTCCATCCCCGAGGAAGAAGAAGCCGAAACCGAACTGAAGGCCTCCGCCATGCTTTCCGCCATCCGCGATGCCAAGGCCGGCAATTCCGGCAAGGTCAGCCGCGACGTCGCTGCCGTCGGCAAGGGCGTCAACATCCTGCTCATCGATCACGAAGACAGCTTCGTCCACACGCTGGCGAACTATTTCCGCCAGACGGGTGCCACGGTCTCGACCGTGCGCACGCCTGTGCCTGACGAAATCTTCGACCGGCTCGACCCCGATCTGGTCGTGCTGTCGCCGGGACCGGGCAATCCGAAGGATTTCGATTGCAAGGCGACGATCAAGAAGGCACGCGCCCGCAACCTGCCGATCTTCGGCGTTTGCCTCGGCCTGCAGGCGCTCGCCGAAGCCTATGGCGGCGAGCTTCGCCATCTGGTGCTGCCGATGCACGGCAAGCCGTCGCGCATCCGCGTGCTGGAGCCCGGCCTGGTGTTTTCGGGCCTCGGCAAGGAAGTCACCGTCGGCCGCTACCACTCGATCTTCGCCGATCCCTCGACCCTGCCGCGTGAATTCATGATCACGGCGGAAAGCGAGGACGGCACGATCATGGGCATCGAGCACACCAAGGAGCCGATCGCGGCGGTACAGTTCCACCCGGAATCGATCATGACGCTCGGCGGCGATGCCGGGATGCGGATGATCGAGAATGTCGTGGCGCATCTGGCGCGGAAGGCGAAGACCAAGGCTGCCTGAGCCAAGGATACCGATCGGCCGCCGCCATCCGGTGGCCGATCATTTCCCATCTCTCGTGCGGAAGATCGCATGCTCGTGAAGCTGCTCAAGGGATTGGCGATCATTATCGTGCTGGCCGCCATGGCCGTCGTTGCCGGAACGGTGATTCCAAGGCCCTGGCCTGCGCCGCCAGCCGAAACAACGAGTGCGACCGACCGCATTCTCGTTCTCAGCAATCCCATTCACACAGATGTCGCGATCCCTGCCACGCCCGATATTCTCAAGCGTTTCAGCTTTCTCGCGGATGCCGGTCTCGATCTCGGCAATCCCGATGTGCGCTACATCATCTTTGGCTGGGGAGGGCGCGCTTTCTATACCGAAACGCCGACCTGGGCCGACCTGAAGCCGATGCCGGTGTTCAAGAGCCTGACGCTGGATAGTGCCGTCATGCATGTGCACCTGGCGGGAGATATTCCGCTTGATCATCCCGATGTGACGCCGATCGACGTGTCCGCCGCAGGTTTCGCGCGGCTGTCGGACTATATCGCGTCGAGTTTCACCGTTGGCGATGAAAAGCCTGTGCCGCTTGGTTTTTCCTATGGTCAGGACGACGCCTTCTTCGAGGGGCAGGGTCGTTTCAACGCGCTTGCCGGCTGCAATACGTGGACCGGCGCCGGCGTGCGCGAAGCCGGGATTGCGACCGGCCTGTGGACGCCGCTGCCGTGGCTGCTGCGTATTTCGCTCCGGCTTCACAACCCTCCCGGGGCCTTTCGCCCAGGAGAGGAAGTAACTGGTTGACTTCCCATTCCAAATCAGAACATTTCAGGAACGATGAATAAGGATATCGTCGTGGCCAATGCTGAGAAGTTTATCGTCCTCCCGTACCGCAAGAACCGGGGCAACCTGGTGCCGGGCGAGATGCGGCAAGCATCGAATGCCATGAGTGCAGAAAAGATCGCGACCTCGATGGCCGCGCGGTTTATCGGCGTTGCCGCCTATGCGGTGATGGTCGATGACGAGACCGGCGATATGTCGTCGCCGCGGCTGCTCATTCGCCATGGCGAGATCGCCGATCTCAATCCGGCCTAACGCTTCCCGATGGAAACTTCGCTCTATCTGCCGGTCAAAGCCTTTCTGGAGGCGGCGGGCTATGCCGTCAAAGGCGAGATCGGCGGATGCGATCTCGTGGGCCTCAGCGAAGGCGATCCAAGCGTGGTCGTCGTTTGCGAGCTGAAGCTCAGCTTCAATCTCGAGCTTATCCTGCAGGCGGTCGACCGGGCGGCGATGAGCGACGAAGTCTGGATCGCGGCGCGGGTTTCGGCCAAGGGGCGCGGGCGCGAGGCGGACAAGCGCTATCGCGATCTCTGCCGCAGGCTGGGGATCGGCATGCTCGGTGTTTCCGATACCGGCGAGGTGAGCGTCATCGTCTCGTCCATCTCGCCGATGCCGCGGACCAATCCGAAACGGCGGTCGCGGCTGGTCAGGGAGCATCAGCGCCGCCGCGGCGATCCCGTTCTCGGCGGCAGCACGCGTGTGCCGCAGATGACCGCCTATCGCCAGCAGGCGCTGATCTGCGCCGCTGCCCTGCAGCAGGGGCTGGTCAGGCCGCGGGACATGAAGGCGCAAGCGCCGGATGCCGGAAAGATCCTGCTTGGCAATGTCTATGGCTGGTTCGAAAAGCAGGGGAAGGGCGTCTATGCCCTGACGCCCTCGGGTGCCGAGGCGCTGCTGCGCTGGCCGCAGACTGTCAGCTTCGTGGCCGAAGGCGAAGCTGCATCGGGCCTCGATACCCTCCCGGAGAGTGACTGATCGCTGCCGAATGCGACACTGTCGGAGCTCGACGTGCTTTTATCATTTCTTGCCATGGCAGAGCCACGCCGTTCGCCCTAGCTTAGGTCGGGTGCACAAGACTGCGACGCTCGCTGGGGCCGCAATGGGTCCAGCCAAATTTCCCGAGGCTCGACCATGGTTACTTTCACGCTCAATGGACAGACGAAAACGTTCGACGGCGATCCGGATACGCCGCTGCTGTGGGTCATCCGCGATTTCGAGAAGCTGACCGGCACCAAATATGGCTGCGGTGTCGCCCAATGCGGCGCCTGCACAGTGCATATGGACGGCTTCACCCGCCGCTCCTGCATCACTCCGATCTCCACCGTCGATGGATCCGAGATCTTCACGATCGAAGGTGTCGAAGGCAAGGAAGCCGATGCGGTGAAGGCTGCCTGGGTCAAGATCGACGTGCCGCAATGCGGGTACTGTCAATCCGGCCAGATCATGTCGGCCGTGGTGCTGCTGCAGAACATCCCGCAGCCGACCGACGAGGATATCGACGGGGCGATGGCCGGGAATATCTGTCGATGCGCCACCTACCACCGGATCCGCGCGGCCATTCACAATGCCGCCGCGTCGATGGAGGGTTGAGCGATGACCATTCAGGAGATTGCAACGACACGCCGCGGCTTTCTGGCCGCAACAGGCGGCCTGGTGATCGGCTTTGCGCTGCTGCCGAAGAATTCGGCCTTTGCCGCAGAAAAGGGTGTTCAGGCGGGCGGCGCGGACGCGCTGGTGACGCTGAACACATTCGTCAGGATCGGCACCGACGATACGGTGACGATCCTTTCCAAGCATATCGAATTCGGGCAGGGGCCGTTCACCGGTCTTGCGACGCTGGTCGCCGAAGAGCTCGATGCCGATTGGGGGCAGATGCGCGCGGTGCATTCGCCTGCCGATGACAAGGTCTATGCGAACCTTGCCTTCGGCCTCCAGGGCACCGGCGGCTCGTCGTCGATCGCCAATTCCTACGAACAGTTCCGGCAGGCAGGGGCAACGGCGCGCGCCATGCTGGTTGCCGCGGCGGCTGACGAGTGGAAGGTTCCGACTGGTGAGATCACCGTCGAGAAAGGCCGCGTCAAGCATGCGGCCTCCGGCAAGGACAGTGGTTTCGGTGCGCTGGCCACCAAGGCGGCCGGTATCAAGCCGCCAGCCGATGTGAAGCTGAAGGATCCCTCCAAGTTCACGCTGATCGGCCAGGAATTGCCGAAGCTCGACACGGTATCGAAGACCAATGGCCAGGCGATCTATACGCTGGACATCATTCCTGACGATCTGCTGGTCGCCGTCGTCGCGCATCCGAACCATTTCGGCGCGGCGGTGAAATCCTTCGACGATAGCGAGACGCGCAAGGTCAGGGGCGTCGTCGATGTCAAGCAGCTGCCGCAGGGTGTCGCCGTCTATGCCGATAATACGTTTGCGGCGTTGAAGGGCCGGTCTGTGCTGAAGGTCGATTGGGATCTGTCGCAGGCGGAGACACGGTCCAGTGGTCAGCTCTCGGCCGACTATGCGAAGGCGCTGACGGAGAAGGGCATCACCGCGTCCGAAAAGGGCGATGTCGACAAGGCCTTCAGCGATACTTCGCTAAAAACACTGGAGGCGCAGATCATCTTCCCGTTCCTGGCGCATGCGCCGATGGAGCCGCTCGATGCCGTCTTCATCAAGGCGGCGGACGGCAGCCTCGATGTCTATAACGGGGCGCAATTCCCCGGCATGGACAAGGCGACGGCGGCCAAGATCACCGGCATCGATCCGGCGAAGGTGCGGCTGAACACGCAGATCACCGGCGGCAGCTTCGGGCGCAAGGCGCAGTTCGGTTCGCCCTACATGCAGGAGGCGGCGTCGGTCTTCGCCGCGACCGATCAGTCGCGGCCGGTCAAGCATATGTGGACGCGCGAGGACGATATTCGCGGCGGCTATTACCGGCCGATGTATCTCCACAAGATGCGTGGCGCGATCAATGCCGATGGCCGGATCGTCGCCTGGGATCAGGCGATCGTCGGGCAGTCGATCATGGGCAAGGCCGATCTCGACAGCACCTCGGTCGAGGGCGCCTCCGACCTGCCTTACGATGTGCCGAACCTCAGGGTCATTTCGCATAATGTGAAGCTGGCGATCCCGCCGCTCTGGTGGCGTTCGGTCGGCCATACGCATACCGGTTTCGCTGTCGAGACCTTCCTCGACGAGCTGTTCCAGATGGCGGGCAAGGATCCGGTCCAGGGAAGGCTCGAGCAGCTGACGGAGGATGCGCGCTATGCCGGCGTTCTCAAGAAGGCGGCGGAGATGGCCGATTGGGGCGGCAAGATCCCCGAGGGACGGCAGCGCGGCGTTGCCGTGGTCAAGAGCTTTAACACCTATGTCGGCCAGGTGGTGGAGGTCTCTGCCGGTGCCGACGGGGCGCCCAGGGTCCACAAGGTCTGGTGCGCCGTCGATTGCGGCGTTGCGATCAATCCGAATGTCATCAAGGCGCAGATGGAGGGCGGCATCGGCTACGGGCTGGGTGCGGTGCTGTTCGATGCGGTGACCTTGGGCGAGGGCGGGGCGATCATGCAGTCGAACTTCCACGATTACCGGTCGATCCGCATCAACGAGATGCCGGATGTGGAGGTCGCCGTCATCAAATCCGGCGAGCCGCCCACCGGGGTGGGAGAGCCGGGCGTGCCGCCGGTCGGGCCCGCGACGGCCAATGCCTGGCGGCGGCTCACCGGTGCGCCGGTGCGCAGCCTGCCGATCGTTGCCGTGGCGACGAGCTGAGGGGGGGGCGGAGATGACAAGCAAATTGGTACTCGCCTGTATGGCAGGCGGTCTCTCGCTCCTTGCAGCCTTGCCCGTATCGTTCATGGCATTTGCCGAGACGGCGCCTGAAACCGATAAGACGACCCTAAAGCCGGTCGCTTCCTTCGCATCGATTGCCGATCAGAAGGCGCGGTCGGTGGCGCTCTTCGAAGAGGCGGGCAAGGTGATCGAGCATCCGCGATGTCTGAACTGCCATCCGGCGGGCGACAGGCCGCTGCAGACGATGGCGATGCATCCGCACCAGCCGCCGGTGACGCGCGGCGATGGCGGCATGGGCGTGCCGGGCATGATGTGCAACACCTGCCACGGGCCTGACAATGCGGCGATCGTCGGCCAGTCGCCGACGCTGAAGAGCATCCCCGGCAATCCCGCCTGGCATCTGGCACCGATCGAAATGGCCTGGGTTGGAAAGTCGCTCGGCGAGATCTGCCAGCAACTGAAGGACCCGGAGCGCAATGGCGGGCGCGATCTGTCGAAGATCGTCGAGCACATGGCGCATGACAGTCTGGTCGGCTGGGGATGGAAACCGGGCGACGGGCGCGAGCCGGCGCCCGGCACGCAGGCCGAGTTCGGCGATCTCATCAAGGCCTGGGTCGATACCGGGGCTGCCTGTCCGGCAAGCTGAGACGAACATTCAGGCGCCGGTCAGTCCCGGCGCCTGACGATTTTCAGATTGAGTTCCCAGCGCTGTTCGAAGCCCAGCGTCTTGTAAAGCGCGATCGCCCCGGTGTTGAGCGCGTTGACATGCAGATACGCAGTTGCGCCGGATGCCGCGATATGGCCTGCGACATAGCGGAAGAGCAGCTTGCCGAAACCCTTGCCCTGGAAGTCCGGGTGGGTGCAAAGGCCGCTCAGTTCCGTAAAGCCGGTCTGCTTCAGCCGCTGACCGCCCATGGCGATCAGCTTGCCGCTGTTCTTGATCCCCCAGAAGGTGCCGAGTTTCTGGGCGCCGAGGGTGAAGGGACCGGGTTTGGTCAGCTGTGCCAGCGCCAGCATCTCTTCGGCGTCGGCCTCTGTCAGCGGAGCGATACGAGGATCGGAAAGCGGATCATGCGGCGTCCTGGCGATCATCTGGATCAGCGTTGCTTCGCCGGCGAGATCGAGGCCATCCGGAACCGTAGCCGATCTTGGCTCCACAAGCGCCATCGTCTCATCGGGCCGGGGGAGTGCAGCCAACGCTTCCAGGCTTTCCGGTGTGTCGTCGGCCGCTGCCGCGAAGGGCACGATTCCGGGCGGATAGCGCCGGGCCAGCGGGCCGCCTTCGGCGATGCCTGCATGCGCCGTCTGCAGCGCGTTCCAGATCGGGCGGTCGAGGATATGTGTCATGGTTTATTCTCCTTCGGCGGCGCGCGGCGGATGAGCGATGCAGCGGCCAGGCCGTCTTCGATTGTTGCAAGCTGATCGAGAAGCGGGCCGTCGAGGCGGCCGCAGAGATCGGTGACGGCGGCGGCGATGCGCGGCCAGACTTCGGCGCGCGAGACATCGACGAGCTGCTTGCCTTTTTCCGTCAGCGACACGAGCCTGCGGCGCTGATCGTCCGGCGCCGGCTGCATATCGACCAGTCCGAGCTCGAATAGCTGGCCGACGGTGCGCGTGGCGCCGGGCTGGGTGATGCCGACCGACTGGGCGAGCTCGCCGATCGTCAGCGGTCCGGCGCCGTCGATCGCCGCCAGGAACGGATATTGTCCAGCCTGGATGCCAAGGCCCGCCTCGTCGATGAACTTTTGCGTGTCGGCCTGCAGGCGCTCGCCGATGCGGCGCATGCGGCTGCCGAGCGTCAACAGGCCCGATGTCCGCACGATGTCTTCGACCATGCTGTGCTCCATTATGTATGCAGAGTTATATAACTCGTTATGAAATATCCGTCAACGTGGATTTGTGAGCTTGCCCTTTGACAAATCGTCCGTCTTCGACCATATGAGCCGCATTAGCCGCCTGCGCGATTTTCGCGTGGGCGGTTTTGCGTTTGAATGGGCCAAATGCTGCAATTCATTCGCATCCGCAGAGGGATACGAGATGACGGAACAAGGCAATATGACAGTCCGGCGGCTGGCATTCTGGGGCATCCCGATGTCGCTCGGCGTGATGGGGCTGAAGCTCGCCGCCTGGTGGGTGACGGGGTCGGTGGCGCTGCTCTCCGACGGCCTGGAATCCTTCGTCAATGTCGTGGCGGCCTTCATCGCCTTCTTCGTGATCCGCTATGCGCAGAAGCCTGCCGACCACGACCATCCGTTCGGCCACCACAAGGCCGAATATCTTTCTGCGGTCACCGAGGGCGTGCTGATCGTCGTCGCCGCCATCCTGATCGTCAAGGAAGCCGTCGGGTTTCTCAGCGATCCCAAGATGCTGGAAGCGCCGGTGCTCGGCCTGGCGATCAACTTTGCTGCGGGTGTCATCAATTTCGTCTGGGCAAGGCTGCTGATCCGGGTTGGAACGCAGCATCGCTCGGCGGCGCTGACGGCGGATGGCCAGCATATCATGTCGGATGTGGTGACCTCCGCCGGCGTGCTCGTGGGCCTGCTTCTGGCGCTCGCCACCGGCTATCCGATCTTCGACCCGGTGCTCGCCATCCTGGTCGCCGTCAACATTCTCTATCAGGGCTACAAGGTCATCTCCCACTCGATCGGCGGGCTGATGGACCATGCGGCGGAACCGGAAGAAGAGGAGGCGATCAAACAGGCGATCGCCACGCATGCGGTGGGGTCTCTCGGCGTCCATGATCTGAAGACGCGCCGGGCAGGAGCGGTGACCTTCGTGGACTTTCATATGGTCGTTCCGGCTGCCATGTCGGTGCGCCAGGCGCATGATATCTGCGACCGCCTTGAAGATGCCATCCGCGCGGTGCATCCGGGCGCCAGCATTGCCATTCACGTCGAGCCGGAAGGCGAAAAAGCCCATGGGTTGCGCGTCAAAGTCATAAAGGAAGCCTGACGGCGCGCCAATATGGCCGTCTGCCGGTTAAGGTCTCCGGGCGGAGACGCTCTCAGAGCGCTCCTGTGCATGCGGGTAATGTGAAAATCTGCATGTGCGCGGCAGCATTGGCGCGGTGCAACGTTGCTGATAGGGACGGCATCTTCGGGTTGCAATAGAGCCGGTGCCTGCTCTGTATTTCCGGGGATTGCATATAAATTCAATTTGCTATGCATCATAAAGTTGCTTCGCTGCGCCGCGCAGTACTACAATTTTGTCCAGTAATAATCTCTGTTGCGCTGCAATATCGGCTTAATAATTCCAGTCTAATCGATCCCTAGATCGCCGAAGTCAAAGTCTTGGCCCGGCATTTTGAATTGCAAACTTATTATTCTGTTTTAGCAATATCTAGGATTTCCATGACCGGACCTTACAAGCGTGCCATTTCACGCGGCGTTGACCCTGCGCGCCAACCGATATCCGCAATCTTGCTTTCAAGTGTCAGCTTTTCAGCCATCGTTCTGTCCTGCCTATCGCCCACTCCTGCGTGCGCGGCCGACTACGTGGTGACCAACGAGACGGAGCTTCGCAATGCGATCACGTCGGCAAATGCCAGCGGCGATCCCAGTTCGACGATCGTCATGGCCAACAGCTTCCCGATATCGGCCGGCATCCTGCCGGAGCCGACCAGTCCGATTTCGATCGATACACAGGGCTTCACGCTGACCGGGCTCTATGACGCCTCGACCGTCGGTACACGCGCCAATCTGACGATTCAGGAAAGCGGATCCGGTGGTATCGGCGTCACGTTCTCGGGAACGCTGACCGGTGGAAATGCCGGTGCGGCGGATACGACCGCGGGGCAGGTGGCGGTGTGGACGACACGTACCGCATTTACCAACAATGGGACGATCACCGGTGGTGCAGGTGGCGGTGCCGGTGGTTCCGGCGGTGTGGGAACTCGCATTTTTGCCAGTTCGAGCCTGGTCAATAACGGCACGATTGCCGGTGGTTCCAGCGCCTCCGGTGCGGGTGGAGCGGCTGTCGATTTCGGCGGCATCGGTGCCGCTGGCACGCTTGTCAACAATGGGACGATCCGGGGCGGCAACGGCGGCCTTACCGGTGGCCTGGGCGGTGTCGGTCTGATTGTCCGCGCTGGCAGCGGCGCGGTCACAAACAGCGGAACGATCGAAGGTGGCGCCGGGGGAGTGGCTATCCTGTCGAACACCGGGGCTAGCGATATCGACATCACCAATAGCGGAACCATCCGGGCCGGTGCAGGACAGAGCGACGCGATCACGCGCACCGTTGCGGCGACCACGGGTACCATGACGCTTGAATTGCAGGCAGGATCGGTGATCGAGGGTAATGTCGTGGCAGGGGCTGGGGTTGCCACCGATACGCTGCGCCTCGGCGGTACGGGCAGCGACAGTTTCGATGTTTCGGCGATTGGCCCGCAGTACCAGAATTTCGATATCTTCCAGAAGACCGGCACCGGCATCTGGTTCCTGACCGGCACCGGGAGCGCGGTGACCGACTGGGATATCCAGGCGGGCACATTGGCGATCGGCAATGGCGGCACCAGCGGCAGTGTCACCGGCGATATCACCAACAACGGCACGCTCGCCTTTGACCGTTCGGACAGTTTCACCTTCGCCAATCTCGTCACCGGCAGCGGTACGATCCGCCAGATCGGCAGCGGCACGACTTTCCTGACGGGCAACAACGCGGCCTTTGCCGGCACCACCTCGGTCGAGGCTGGAACGTTGTCGGTCAACGGCATTCTCGGCGGCACGCTCGACATATTCTCCGGCGGGCGGCTGCAGGGCATCGGGCAAGTTGGCAATGCGGTCAATGCCGGCACGATCGCGCCCGGCAATTCGATTGGCACGCTGACGATTTCAGGCGACTATGCAGGCAGCGGCGGCGTGCTCGAAATCGAGAGTGTACTCGGCGACGATACCTCATCCACCGACCGTCTCGTGGTAACCGGCAATACCTCGGGCAATACCAATGTCCGTGTCGTCAATCTCGGCGGCGCAGGCGGGCAGACGGTCGAGGGCATTAAGATCGTCGATGCCGGCGGCACCTCGGCGGGGACGTTCTCGCTCGTCGGCGACTATGTGCTGGACGGACAGCAGGCCGTCGTTGGCGGCGCTTATGCCTACCGGCTCTATCAGAACGGCATCACTACGCCGGGCGATGGCGACTGGTATCTGCGCTCGGCCGGTTTGCAGCCCGGTATTCCGGTCTATCAGGCCTATCCATTGCTGATGCTGCTCGGGCTCAATCAGGCCGCCACGCTTCAGCAGCGGATCGGCGACCGGATGCTGTCGAGCGATTTCCAGACAATTTCCGATGGATCTGCAGGCGGAGCCAAGGATGAGATCGAAGGCGTTTGGCTGCGCACAGAGGGTCTGCATGGCCGCCTCACGGCCAATGATGGCACCGTCGATACGAGCCATGATTACGACATCTGGCGAATGCAGGGCGGGTTGGACGGCGCGCTTTATGACGGCAGCAATGGCAGGCTGATCGGCGGGCTGACGGCGCAGTTCGGCACGATGTCGAGCGACCTGCGCTCCAGCATCAGCAATGGCCATATCGATACGTCGGGCTTCGGACTTGGCAGCACCCTGACGTGGTACGGCCATCAGGGCTTCTATGCCGATGCCCAGAGCCAGCTCAATTTCTACGACAGCAACCTGAGCTCCGATCTCGTCGCTTTGCCGCTGAAGAGCGGTAGTGGCGCCGTCGGCTACATTCTCAGCATCGAGACCGGCCAGCGTCTTGATATCGCAGGCTCCTGGTCGGTTACGCCGCAGGCGCAGCTGACCTATTCATCCGTGGATTTCGGCAGCTTCTACGACAAGTTCGGCGCCGAGGTGTCGCTTGACCGCGGCGCCAGCCTGAACGGCCGGTTGGGGATGGCGGTCGATCGGGAAGCGAGCTGGCAAGCCGACGACGGGACCGCGACACGGCTCAAGTTCTATGGCGCGGCCAATCTCTATTACGAGTTTCTGGACGGTGTCTCGGTGAACGTGGCCGGCAGCCATTTCGCCAGCCGTGGCGATGACCTTTCGGCTGGGCTTGGTCTTGGCGGTTCCTACAGCTGGGGCGACGAACGCTATTCGGTCTACGGCGAGATGGCCGCGAAATCCTCGCTGTCCGGCGCCGGTGACAATTTCTCCCTGGGCGGCTCGCTCGGCGTTCGCGTCAAGTGGTAGGTCAAGCCGGCTGACAGACGCCGCCGCTTTTTGTCCGCTTGGAAGATCGGCGCAAAAGGACTATTTGCGGTCCCACATGAGCAATCCATGTGGTGCGCGACGATCGGCGCCCGTGGACGGACGATCGATTTGGAAGGAACATGGAAATGGCGACGACGGATGTCAGCGGGCTTTCGCAGCTCGGTTCGCAGGTTGAATCACCAACGAGCCCGGAAGCGGCCGTTCTCGAAAAGGTGCCGAATGGCAGCCAGGGCGCCGACTATGTCGTGCGCTTCACGGCGCCTGAATTCACCTCGCTTTGCCCGATGACCGGGCAGCCGGATTTCGCCCATATCGTCATCGATTACATCCCGAACGAATGGCTGGTGGAATCGAAGTCGCTGAAGCTTTTCCTGCATTCCTTCCGCAATCACGGAGCATTCCACGAGGATTGCTCGATCTATATCGCCAAGCGGAACGTTGAGCTGCTCGATCCGAAATGGCTGCGCATCGGCGCCTACTGGTATCCGCGCGGCGGCATCCCGATCGACGTCTTCTGGCAGACCGGCAAGCCGCCGGAGCATGTCTGGCTGCCGGATCAGGGTGTCGCGACCTATCGCGGCAGAGGCTGACCTGCGCGCGCACGAAAATGTGATCGCTGGGCAAAACCTGCCGCGGCGTTCCGCATCGGCGTTAAGTCGATATTTATAATCATCTTTTGGCGGCCGCGGATTTCGCGGCCGCCTTTTTGCGTTAAGTGGCTTGTATTGCAGCAGAGTTTCCTGCCCGCTATGTGCGGAGGGCATCCTGTCACACACTTCATCCAAGAGATAAAATCATGGCCATTGATCAAGCCGCCGCTGCCCCGCGTGCGGCCGCCGACACGTCCCGCTACGACAAAATGACGATTGCCCTGCACTGGCTGACCGCAATCCTCGTGATTGCGCTCTTTGCTGCCGCCTATGTCTGGAACTCGCTCCCGAAGGGTACGCCGCTTCGCAAGGAGCTGCAGGCCATTCATATTTCGCTCGGACTGCTATTCACCGCCGTGTTCATCGTCCGCCTCGTCTGGCGCAGCTCCGGCGGCAAGCGGCTCGCGGCTGCCGAGGCCGGCATCAACGCCCTGTTGTCCAAGGGCATGCACTGGCTTCTCTACTGTCTGCTGATTGCGCAGATGGTTCTCGGTTTCCTGCTGCGCTGGGCGCAGGGCGAGCCTTTCGAGTTTTTCGGGCTGTTCTCGGTGCCGAGCCTGTTTGCGCAGGACAAGCCGCTCGCTCATACCTATGAGATGCTGCACAACGATGCGGCCTGGATCATCATCGTGCTGGCCGCCGGCCACGCGCTCGCAGCGCTCGGCCACCACTATCTGCTGCGCGACGGCGTTCTCAAGCGGATGATGCCGCACGGCTAACCATCGAGGTGGCATACGGCGCCCTGCGCCGTATGCCACCCATATCAGACGTCCGATGTGTCGCCGCTATCCTGTGAATCGTCGAAGCTATCGTCATCGTCGGACGGATCGTAGTCTGCCTGCTGGATATTGCTGTTGTCGTCGTTGCCGGCCGAATTGTCGGCCGCCTGCTTGCTGTCGTCACCGCCGTAGTAGTTGTTGATGACGGTCTCTTCCGTGGGTGCAGGCGTGTTGCCGAACGGGCTTGAGCCGAAGGGCGAACCCCAGCCGAGCGACGACATGTGATTGCCGAAGACACCGCTCAGCGAATTGGCGAGCAGCATGCCGCCGGCAACGCCGGCTGCCGTGCCGAGCGCCCCGCGCAGGAAGCTGCCACCTGCCGAAGGAGCGTCCGGCTGCGGGTTCCAGGGGCCGGATGGCTGTTGCTGCCGCGGCTGCATCGGGCGTACATTGTCGTCGTAGCCGCGGTCCTGATAGCTCTGGCGCGGGGCATTGCCCCAGGGGCCGGAGGGCTGGGCCGCCTGCTGCGTCTGGCCGCTGCCGAAGATCGAGCTCAGGAAGCCGCCGCCTTGTTCTGCCTGGCGGTGTTCGCTCTCGCCGGCTTCCAGCTGACGGACGCGCTCCTCGAGTTCCTGGATGTGCTTCGAGGCGGCCTCCAGGCCTTTTTCCTGCACGATGACGGCCTGGGCGAGGTAGTAGGTCGTGTAGGGCTGTTCGCGCACGCCCTGATCGATCAGCGCCTCGGCGTCGCGATCGCGCGGCGTTGCGGATGCGGTGCGTACCCTGTCGAAAAGGCCGGTCAGCAATTGGCGTTCTTCCGGTGACATGGCTCTCTCCTGTGTTACGTGCGGGATAAGCACGCCTACGAATGACGTAGGAACGGATTCCGGCTTTTCAAAGCCTTGGCAACTTACATTTCGGTAAGCTCAGTCGCGCGCCCAGATCCGCAGCCGGCCGAGCGCGGTAAAGCCGAGCGCCAGGGCATTTTCCAGGTCGTCGCCGCTCTCATAGCCGACGATAGGTTCGCCGGGAAAAAGCCGCCGGGCTTCTCTGACGAGCCCGGTGCGGATCGGCTGCTCCTTGCCGTCGATGGCGAAGACATTCGAATGGCCGATCACCTCGGCCTGGTGATTGAGAATGGCGCCGCCCTGCAGCTCCTTGCCGGAATAGGCGGCGAGGAAAGCGATCTCGGGTCGTTGCAGCAGCGGCTCGGCGAAAATGGGCGTGGCCTGCGGTTCTCCGCCCGCCCAGGCTTTCTCCCAAGCGGCGAGTTTCCCGGCGGTTTCGACGCGCTCCCATGTCAGGCCAGAGCCGTCGTCATCGAGATTATCATCGGCGTCCAGACCTATCCATTCGGCCTCGAACAGCACGGTAAAACCCTGCGGCGCGAGATCGAGGGCGCAGTAGCTGTCCTTGATGCCCCAGCCGCCCGGCCGCGAGCGGATGAGGACGGCGATTGCCTCCTCCTGTTCGGCGGCACTTTCCGCGCCGGTCAGCGTGATGGCATCGGGATAGAAGGGAGGGGCGCCCTGACGGTGCAGCCAGAGTGTGCGGGTAAACTCGCCGCGCTGGCCGTGCGCCGCGCAGACGGCGTCGCACCAGAGCGCGTTGTTTCTGACGGCCCGATGAAGCAAAAGCGATGTCATCTTTTCCTCCCGCCTGGGGACAGCAGCATAATGCTGGCAGTTCGCGGGTTTGTCATAAGAATATCTTCACCCGTTCCGTGGCTTGTCTTTTTCCCGCATTGTTTTACGCATTGAGTCACACTATGTCCGGGAAACCCGAATGAAGCCGAGAGAGGTTCGAATGAACGACGAAGAACAAGAGGACAAGACCAAGGAACTGTCTTTGGGGAAGGACGCAGAGGCTAACCTCTTCAAATCGCGTTCGATCTTCATCTACGGCCCGATCACCATGGAGCTCGGCCAGAAGGTCTGCTCGCAGCTCGTGGCGCTTGCCGCAGCCAGCGACGAAGACATCCGCATCTACGTGAGCTCGCCTGGCGGCCACGTCGAGTCGGGCGATTCGATCCATGACATGATCAAGTTCATCAAGCCGAAGGTCTGGATGATCGGTACCGGCTGGGTCGCTTCTGCCGGCGCGCTGATCTACGTCGCCGTTCCCAAGGAACAGCGTCTCTGCCTGCCGAACACCCGCTTCCTGCTGCATCAGCCCTCCGGCGGCACGCGCGGCATGGCGTCGGACATCGAGATCCAGGCACGTGAAATCATCAAGATGAACGAGCGCCTGAACAAGATCTTCTCGGTGGCCACCGGCCAGCCGGTCGACAAGATCGCCAGGGACACGGATCGCGACTACTGGCTTTCGGCCGAAGAGGCCAAGGATTACGGCCTGGTGTCGCGCGTCATCACCTCTCAGAGCGAGATCTGATACAATCCGGGGCGTTCGCGCCCCGTTTTTCTTTCCGCCTGCCGGTCAGCCCGGCGCCGGCTTCCAGCGCTCTTCGATGATCTCCTGCGCCAGTTCGAAGACGCCATCTTCATCTTCGCCCGCATTGTCGCCAAGCAGCGCGATCGCCGCGTCATAGACGGCGTTTTCCTCGTCGTCCGAAAGAAGATTCTTTTCGTTCAGTGTTTTGATGAGCGATGCGAGAATTGCCGCTGAAGAAAGGCCAACCGCTGCTCTGCTGAGGTCATCGGGATCGTCCGACATTCATTCACCTGGATTTTTGGTTCTCCACCGCAACTAAATTAGGCTTTTTTGCTCGCATAGCAAGCATTTGCCAGTTTCGGGTTCGACCTGACGTGCTTGGCGGCCGCAATCTCCGAGCTGCCAGCAATGATCCGGCTCACTGCCGCGGCAGGTTCTATCTGTGATTGTTCAACCTAAGCGCAAGTTTGAGGCATGTTTGGCGCGGCAGGATTGCCGTATTGCCCGTGTATGTATTTCAGCGTGAGGTTTAGCGCCGGTTGCCGGCAGATGAATTTTCGGGGGAAGATTCCATGACGAGTACGAGTGGGGTGACGACAGGTTTCTCGCTTCTGTGGCGCACGCCGGACAGGGCTCCGCAGCCGCCGGACTTCGACAAGATGCACTCTGCCGCGGAAGGTTCGCCGCGTGGCAAAGCTGCGGACGAAACGCAGATAACGTCGGCAGACCTTCGCAATGCGGCGGATCGCTGGCAGGCGACGGCAATCCGTATCCTGATCGGCGGGGCGACGGATGACTCGATTTCGGCGGCAGCCAACAGCGTTGTCGATGCCGGGGCAGGGGACGACACGGTGACCGTAGGAGAAAAGAGCTTCGTCGATGGCGGCGCCGGTAACGATACGATCGGCGCCTGGTCCGACAGCGTCATCTACGGCGGCGAAGGTAATGACGAGATCGATGCCTGGAGCGGCAGCGAGATCGACGCCGGCGCAGGTAATGACGCCATCAAGGCGTGGGCCGATAGCCGCGTGTCCGGTGGCGCGGGGGATGACACGATCGAAGCGTGGAGCAACAGCGACGTCAATGGCGGCGATGGCAATGATGATATCAAGGCGTGGTCCGAAACGCATATCGAAGGCGGGGCGGGCAATGACGTGATCGATGCCTGGTCTGACAACTATGTCGATGGTGGAACAGGCGATGATACGATCGTCGTCCATTCCGGCAGCGTCGTCATCGGCGGGAAGGGAAATGACACGATCGGCATCGGGACCGACGGTACAGTCCGTTTTGCGGCTGGTGACGGGCAGTACAATATCTGGACGTTGCGTGACGGCCGCATCGAGTTCGGAGAGGGACTGAGTTCCGACAAGATGCGTGTCGAGCACAAGGACGGAAAGACCATCATATCTTTCGACGGTCATCCTGACGACAGCGTGACCATCAACGGATTCTACAGAACATTTGCCGTCAGCTTCGCCGATGGCTCGTCGCAGCAGATCGAGCGGCCGGTCGATCACGAAGCCCAGGCCGCCCTTATCGCGCGGTTCAACGCGAACAAGGACAAGCCGATTCCACCATTCGCGACCAGATAGCGGCTGACGACCATTTGCAGGGCCGCGTGCACTTGCATGCGGCCCAAGCTCCATGCTCCATGCGGTATTCGCCCCATCACGCCGAGTCCCGCCATGCTCAAAGACTTCTCTGTTCAAAGCCTGTTCATGGGCGTTCTCGCGGCTTTCGCGGGCTTTGCCAGTTCCTTTGCTGTCGTGCTGCACGGGCTGCAGGCGGTCGGCGCCACCGAGGCGCAGGCGGCGTCGGGCTTGATGGCACTGTCGCTGGGGCTCGGGATCTGCGCTATCGTGCTGAGTTTCACCACACGGCTGCCGGTCAGCATGGCCTGGTCGACGCCGGGGGCGGCGCTGCTTGCCAGCACCGGGATCGTCGAGGGCGGTTTCAATGCGGCCGTCGGGGCCTTCATCGTCTGCGCGCTTCTCATCGTCGTCGCGGGGCTGTTCAAGCCGCTCGGACGGGCGGTGGCCGCCATTCCGGCGCCGCTTGCAAACGCCATGCTGGCGGGCGTGCTGATCGGGCTCTGCTTCGCGCCGGTCAAGGCCGTGGCGTTCAATCCGCTGCTCGGATTGCCGATCGTTCTCACCTGGATGGTGGTCGGCGCCTTCAAGCGGCTCTGGGCGGTTCCGGCAGCGCTAGCGGCCTTCGGATTGGTCGTGGTCTTCGGCGTCGATGTTCCCGACGGGGCAGGGGCGGCTGTCGGGCGGGCGCTGCTGCCAACCGTCGAGTTTGTCGCCCCGGTCTTCAATCTGCCGGCCTTCATCTCGATCGCGCTGCCGCTGTTCATCGTCACCATGGCCTCGCAGAACATTCCCGGCATCGCGGTCATGAAGGTCAACGGTTACGAGCCGAAGCCAGGGCCGCTGTTTGCGATCTCCGGCGTCTTTTCGCTGCTGGCTGCGCCCTTCGGTGGCCATGCGGTCAATCTGGCTGCGATCACCGCCGCGATGTGTGCCGGTCCCGATGCGCATCCGGATCCGGCCCGCCGCTACTGGGCAGTGCTGGTCTGTGGCATCTGCTACCTGATCCTCGGGCCGCTTGCCGGTGCCGTGACGACTGCGGTGGCGCTGGCGCCGCCGGTGCTGATCCAGGCGGTCGCCGGTCTTGCGCTGGTCGGCGCCTTCTCGAGCTCCGCCATGGCGGCGTTCCAGGCGCCCGAATCGCGCGAGGCCGCAGCGATCACGTTTCTGGTCACCGCGTCTGGCGTTTCCTTCGCAGGGATCTCCGGTGCTTTCTGGGGATTGCTGGCGGGCGGATTGATGCTGACGCTGCAGCATCTGGTGAAAAAGGCAAAAGCATAGGTGGGGGGTTGCCAGTTTTTTAGCGCACGGCTATAAGCCCGAGCATGAAGACCACAGGCGCAAAGATTTCTGGCACGATTGCACGCGGGCGTATCGCCCTGCGCGACAACGCGCATGCCCTGACCTCGCTTCTTCTCCTCGGCCTTACGCGCGGTTGCCGGGTCCGTTGAGGAGCGCCCGGCGGCCGAAAAGCCTGCCGGCATAAGAGCTCCTCTCACGAACGTTCAAGACCAGGCCACACAAGACCCCTACAGGTCCGCATCGAAGACGGCTCATCCCCGAACGGGCGCCGGCTTATGCGTGAAGCGAGAAGAGACGACGACAATGGACGCCAACAGCAATTCCTCCCAAACCAGCACCTCCCCGAAGGCCGGCATGCCCGAAGCAGGGCTGAAATACCGCGCCTATCCGACGATCAACATTCCTGACCGCACCTGGCCGTCGAAGACAATCACCAAGGCGCCGATCTGGTGCTCCGTGGATCTGCGCGACGGCAACCAGTCGCTGGTCAACCCGATGGGCCACGACCGCAAGGCCCGGATGTTCCAGCTGTTGCTCGACATGGGTTTCAAGGAAATCGAGATCGGTTTCCCCTCGGCTTCGCAGACCGACTTCGATTTTGCCCGCTGGTGCGTCGAAGAGGGTGGTGTGCCTGACGACGTTTCCCTGCAGGTCTTGGTGCAGTGCCGCCCGGAACTGATTACCCGCACCTTCGAATCGCTGCAGGGTGCCCACAAGCCGATCATCCATTTCTACAATTCGACCTCCGAGCTGCAGCGCCGCGTGGTGTTCGCCAAGGATGTCAACGGCATCAAGCAGATCGCCGTCGATGCGGCGAAGATGATCACCGACATGGCGGAAAAGGCCGGTGGCGGCTACCGCTTCCAGTATTCGCCGGAGAGCTTTACCGGCACCGAGCTGGAAGTGGCGCTGGAAATCTGCAACGCGGTTATCGCCGAAGTGAAGCCGACCGCCGACAACAAGCTGATCATCAACCTGCCATCGACCGTCGAGATGGCGACGCCGAACATCTATGCCGACCAGATCGAGTGGATGTGCCGGCAGATCGACAACCGCGAAAACATCATCATTTCGCTGCATCCGCATAACGACCGCGGCACCGGCATCGCCGCGACCGAACTCGGCCTGATGGCGGGTGCCGATCGTGTCGAAGGCACGCTGTTCGGCAATGGCGAGCGCACCGGCAACGTCGACGTCGTGACGCTGGCGCTCAACATGTACACGCAGGGGATCGATCCGGAACTGGATTGCTCCGATATCGAGCGGATCAAGGCCGTCTATGAATATTCCAACGAGATGGTCATTCCGGAGCGCCACCCCTATGTCGGCGAACTGGTCTATACCGCCTTCTCCGGCTCGCATCAGGATGCGATCAACAAGGGCATGAAGGCAATCAAGGTCGCCAACCATCCGGTCTGGGAAGTGCCGTATCTGCCGATCGACCCGCAGGATGTCGGCCGTTCCTACGAGGCGATCATCCGCATCAACTCGCAGTCGGGCAAGGGCGGCATCGCCTATATCCTGCAGCAGGATTACGGGCTCAACCTGCCGCGCAACCTGCAGGTCGAATACCGCGAGGAAATCCAGCGGATCACCGATGAAGAAGGCAAGGAAGTGCCATCGAAGCGGATCTACGAGCACTTCATCGACCGCTACGTGACGCAGCCGAAGGGCCGCATCAAGTTCGTCGATCACCACACCTTCGCCGACCCCGAACGCAAGGGCGTGCGCGTGGTTGCCGCCGAGATCACCGACAACGGCGTGACCAAGAAGATCGAAGGCCGCGGCAACGGCCCGATCGACGGCTTTATCAACGCGCTCTCGGACTATCTCGGCGTCGAAATGTCGGTGCAGGATTACTCCGAGCACTCGCTGCAGCACGGCTCGAACGCCTCGGCGATCTCCTACGTCGAGACCGCCTATCCAGGTGGAAAGCTGTTCGGCGCCGGCATCAGCACCAATATCGTCGGCGCCTCGCTGGAAGCGATCGTCTCGGCCGCCAACCGCGTGCTCGACGTCAAGGCCGGCAAGAACTGAGATATCGACAATGAAAGGTGCAGCGGAGCGATCCGCTGCACCTTTTTGATTCCGTCTTGCTGGGGAGCTTAAATCTCTGCCGCGACTTCCATGGCGATCTGGCTGAGCGAGGCTTCGGCGGACGGGCCGACGAGGGCGTAGGACGTACCGGCATTGTGCCAGGTCACCAGGCCGACTTCGTCCTTGATGGTTTCCTTGAAGTCCTCGGTATCGGCAGGCTGGCTATCCTTGCGGAAATAGATCGAGATCAGGTCGCCGTCGGCGCTTGAATAGACCAGTTGCCCGGCCGGGCGGCCATCGCCAAGCACGACACGGGCACCCTGGAACGTCCAGCCCTCGCCGGTCAGGTCAGGCACACGGAAGGCGACGCCGACGGTCGAGGTCAGCCAGCTTGAGATTTCCTCTGCCTGCGAGGCAGGTACTTCCACCAGATGGCGGGGTTGGCGGATGATCATCCGTTGATAGCCGGCCACGTCGTTCAGCCAATCCTTGGTGCGCGGGCTGTCGTCGGTGACATGCTGGTCGTCGCCCGGCGTCGGATCGCCCGGACCGATGCCGACGAGATAGCCGACGCCGCAGCCGGCAGCGAAGAGAATGAGTGCGGCGGCGAGCGCCTTCGGCCCGGAAGGCGACAGCTTTAGCGATGGACGCGTGGCCCGCGGCGCGACAGGCGCCTTTGGCGGCTGCACGCTCTTGATCGAACGCACCAGCGCCAGAGGAACGGGCTCCTTCAGCACATCCTCAAGCCTGCGGCGGCCAAAATCGGCGCCGTGCCTCAGCTTGTCATAGAGCCTGCGTGCGCCTTCGTCGCTGGCGATGCGCTCTTCCAGCTCATGCTTCTGCTCCGGCGTCGTTTCGCCGTCGAGAAGGGCGGTCAGCTGTGCATCGAGCGGCAGTTTCTTGAAATCCGGCAAAGTTCAGTACCTGTGGTGAAAGTCGTCGGCGAGGCTGGCGAAATGCAGTCTCGCGGCGGCAAGCTGCGCCGAAACGCCGATTGCCGGAATGCCCATGATCTCGGCCGTCTGCTCGTAGCTGTGGCCTTCGACCACGGTCAGCAGGAAGATGCTGGCGAGATTCTCGGGCATTTCGGCAAGCATCCGGTGGACGAGATCGGTATCGGTAACTGTAGTGCGCTCGCGGGCGGCCTCGCGGATGTCGGTGACGTTGCCTTTCGGCGCGGCAGGGCGGGGGCGGCGCTTGCGGCCTTCGTCATTCCAGAGATGCCGCGCCAGCGTATAGACCCAGCTTTCCAGCCGTCCTTCGCCGTTCCGCTGCTGGCTCTTGGCGACGGCGCGCTGACAGACGCTCTGCACCAGTTCATCGGCTGCCGCGACATCACCCGTCAGCGTCATCGCAAAACGGCGCAACCGCGGCAGCAAGCCGACTAGGTCGCGTCGGATGTCGATGGTCGTTACGGGCTGACGCATAGTCTCATTTCATGAACATGTCCGGCGCGAAGCGCCGGTGCGGGTAAACGATTTTATATCGCGAATGTGACCTTTATGAAACAAGTTTGACGTGCTTCGCAACAAGAAGAGAGGCTAAGCGGCGATTTCCCAAAGGTTTTCCGCCGCTCATCACACGCTCGTGTTTCAATAGGTCCTGTAACCGTTCAGGCTTTGCAGCAGCGCGCGGTAGGCCCAGGTGTTTTCGCCGCCGCGATCGCGGATTTCGACGAGCTGAACCTTGGCGCCCTGAACGTCTCCTTGTTCCACCAAAGCCTGGCCCATGTATGACCGGGCGAGGATATAATTCTCATCGGCCTGCAGCGCCTTGCGATAGTAGGACATGCCGAGTTCGAAGCGGCCTGCCTTGCGGTTGGCATAGCCGAGATAGTTGAGGATGCGCGGATCGCTCTGGTTCTTGGCGAGGTTCAGAATGCTGATGGCATTCTCATACTGGCCGGCATAGGCGAATTCACGCGCGAACTTGTAAAGGTCGTCGTCGTTGAAGCTCTGCTTCTTGGCATCGACGCATTCCTTCTTTTCCTTGTCCCAGACCTTGCCATCGGCGCATTTGGTCGTCGTCTCGGTCTTCGGCGGCGGGCTCGTCTCGTCGTTCTCATCCCCGACTGCGAAGGCCGGTGCGGCAAGCCCCGCGGCAAGGCCGAAGGCGAGGGTGAGGCGGCAGATACGGTTGGCGGCGATGCGCATGAGAGGCTCCCTGATCGGCGTCGATGGTGCGATTGTACGCCTCGATCTGGAAATACCAAGGGCAGGATTACCGCGCGGGAAAAATCCTCGCAAAGTGATTCAAGCTGCGGCTAAACTGATTCCGCTTTTGCTGCTAAAGCTTGAAAATATCGACGCTTTCGGGCGAAACGCCATCGCCCTGATCGTTGAGGCTGAAGCGTTCGCCCTTCAGCTCCCAGGCGCCGGGCGAGCCATCGATCGAGAAGAGATTATAGGCGGCGCGCGGCTTCATGCCGCCGGGGCCCTGAGAGGCGGAGGCGATGCCGACGACGGGGACCGGGCCTGTCTGTCCCTTCAGCCAGTAGAGCGTATTGAGATGGGTGTGGCCGTGCAGCACGAGCTCGGCGCCGCCGCTGGTGACGACAGCAGCGAAGCGGCGGATACCGATCATCCGCTTGTGGAACGAAGTCGCGCCGCGGATTGGCGGATGGTGGATCATCACCACGCGGAAGAGTCCGGCTTCGCCTGCCGCGCGCAGCATGTTGACCGCCTCTCGGGCCTGGCGCTGGCCGAAGAAGCCGCTGGCGGCAAAGGGGGGCGTGGCGACAGCCGTCGAGCAGCCGATGATCGCGACTTTGCCGCGGACCCTGAGATAGGGAAAGATGTGCTTGTCTTCTTGCCATTCGGCAGGCGCCAGGTCGCCGCGCACGTAATCGTACCAGGCGCGCATCGACTTCTCGTAGGCACCCGGCACATAGGCGTCGTGATTGCCGGGGACGATCGACGTCTCCTCGGGATCGCCAAGATCGCGCAGCCAGCCGGCGGCGGAGCGGATTTCCAGCCCGCTCGCCAGATTGACGAGATCGCCGGTGACCGCCAGATGGTCGGCATTGTGGGCGCGGATATCCTCCAGCAGCAGATCCAGCGTTCCGCCGAAAAGATGCTTGCGCCGGTTACGGTGCCAGTTCACAAAGCCGGTGATGCGCTTCGAGAAGAGCTCGCGGAATGAAAGACGGGGAAGTGGGCCGAGGTGAATGTCTGAGATATGCGCGAGCTTGAACATGCTACGACACATAGACCAGGATATTTACAATTCAAACACATCTGCTTGAACGAAATAGTGAAAACGGAACGATGGCGAGCAACGAGATCAGGTCCTGGCAGTCGAAGATCCTGATGAGGGTCGTCCACGTCTATTTCGCCGTGACGCGGGGAATGACGATGGGTGTCAGGGCCGCGTGTTTCGATCCGTCAGGCCGCGTCTTCCTGGTCCGCCACAGCTATGTGCCGGGCTGGCATATGCCGGGCGGCGGCATCGAGCGGCGCGAGACGTCGCATGAGGCGCTGGTCAAGGAATTGCGGGAAGAGGGGAACCTTCGGATCATCGGCGAGCCGCAGCTGTTTCAGGTCTATCTCAACATGTCGGCCAGCCGGCGCGACCATGTCGTCTTCTACCGTGCCGATGTCGAGCAGACTGCGCCACGCCAGCCCGATATGGAAATCGTCGAGAGCGGTTTCTTCGCGCTCGATGCGCTGCCGGAGGGAACCACCGAGGCGACCAAGCGCCGCCTCAGGGAATTGAGCGGCGCAGAGCCGGCCGCTCAATATTGGTAGGGGTCAGGCGGCCGCAAGCTTGGCGCGGCCATGCGGCCGGTCGAGATCGAGCTTCGGGCCGACAGGGACGATGCCGGTCGGGTTGATTGTCTTGTGGCTCCGGTAATAGTGCTCCTTGATATGGCGCATGTTCACGGTCTCCTTGACGCCAGGCGTCTGGTAGAGGTCACGGAGATAGGCTGACAGGCTCGGGTAGTCGTCGATGCGGCGGATATTGCACTTGAAATGGCCGACATAGACGGGGTCGAAACGCACAAGCGTGGTAAACAGCCGCCAGTCTGCCTCCGTCAGGGTATCGCCGAACAGGTAGCGGCCCTTTGCAAGCCGGGCTTCCAGCACATCCAGTGTTTCGAACAGCTTGACGACGCTCTGGCCATAGGCTTCCTGCGTGGTCGCGAAACCGGCCTTATAGACGCCGTTGTTAACGGTGTCGTAGATCAGCGCGTTCAGCTCATCGATCCCGGCGGCGAGATTGGCGGGATAAAGGTCGAGCGTCGAGCCTGTAATGCCGTCGAAGGCGCTGTTGAACATGCGGATGATTTCGGCCGACTCGTTGTTGACGATCGTGCCTGTCTTCTTGTCCCAGAGAACCGGAACGGTGACGCGGCCCGAATAGTGCGGATCGGCCTTCACATAGATTTCCCAGAGCGCCTTGGCGCCGAACAGATGGTCGCCGGTGGCGCCTTCGCTGATCTGGAATTCCCAGCCGTTTTCCACCATCAGCGGATCGACGACGGAGACGGAGATGATGTCTTCCAGCTTCTTCAGCTTGCGGAAGATCAGCGTGCGGTGTGCCCAGGGACAGGCGAGCGAGACGTAGAGATGGTAGCGGTCGCGCTCGGCCTTGAACCCGCCGGTGCCGGAAGGGCCGGCCGCGCCATCGGCAGTCACCCAGTTGCGGAACTGCGAGGCGACCCGTTTGAAATGGCCCTTGGTTTCCTTCGTATCGTACCAGACGTCATGCCAGACGCCTTCCACCAGCATGCCCATTGTGTGTTTCCTTCGAATTGGTCTCGTTGAGGCAAAGATATCGCAGACCGCCGGTCTTTGCAGCGGGCAAAGATTGAACAGTGCGTCACAGGCCATTTTGCGCGGCCTGCATTTTGCGTTGGACGGCGGATTTTTTTCCTGCTATCGGCCTTTTCACGATTTTTCTGCGGAACCCGATTTGATGCACGCAATCAGAAGCCTGCGACGACGCTGAAGCTCCCGAACGCCTGAGGGCGTGTTCGAGAACCCCAGCTTTCTGTCTATCCGGTTTCTGTCTCATCATGCACAAGCACGATCTGGTCTACCTCACTGAGGATGCGTCTCACGACGCCGCAATCGAACTCATCAACGAAGAAGCATTTGGTCCCGGCCGGCACACCCGTGCGGCAGCGCGTATCCGCGAGCAGGGACCGCATGATCTGTCGCTCTCTTTCATCTGTGCCGACGATGGCGAGACCATCGCTTCCGTGCGGATGACGCCGGTGACGGCCGGTGGGGTGAAGGGGCATTTGCTCGGGCCGCTCGCGGTGCGCCCGTCGCACAAGAGCCGGGGCATCGGGCGCGAGCTGGTGCGGATTGCGGTGGAAGCCGCAAAACGCAAGGGTTCGGAGGCGATCATCCTTGTTGGCGATCCGCCCTATTACTGCCAGATCGGCTTCGAAAGGGTCGCCCTTAACGCGCTGGCCTTCCCGGGGCCGGTCGATCCGGCGCGCGTTCTCGTCGTGCCGGTCAGCGATGACGCGCATCAGCGGCTCAGGGGCTCAATTAGCTGGCGTAAATAGAGCTTATGCTTTATCAAGCCCCTGATTTTGCTTGGGACTCACCAGGCACGTTTCAGCTGGGGGGCGGCATGAGCGGACTATCGATGGACGAAGCGCTGGAGCGTGCCGGAACCGGTGCTTTCCAGCGGCGGCTGATGGGGATTTTCGGGCTCGTCTGGACAGCGGATGCAATGCAGGTGCTGGCCGTCGGCTTTACCGCCGCCTCGATCGCCGCGACCTTCGAGATCACCGTGGCGCAGGCGCTGCAGACCGGAACGGTATTCTTCCTGGGCATGCTGATCGGTGCCGTCGTCTTCGGGCGGCTGGCCGATCGTTTGGGGCGGCGCTACGTGCTGATCCTCACCGTCGCCTGCGATGCGATCTTTGGCCTGCTGTCGATCTTCGCGCCCGATTTTACCAGCCTGCTGATCCTGCGCCTGCTGACCGGCATGGCCGTTGGCGGCACGCTGCCGGTCGACTACGCGATGATGGCCGAATTCCTGCCGTCGAAGAACCGTGGCCGCTGGCTGGTGATGCTCGAAGGCTTCTGGGCGATCGGGACGCTGATCGTTGCACTCGCGGCCTGGGCGGCAAGTGTGGCGGGCGTGGCAGACGCCTGGCGCTATATCTTTGCCGTCACGGCGGTACCGGCAATCCTCGGCGTGGCGCTTCGCTTCTTCGTGCCGGAATCGCCGCATTACCTGCTGCGGTCGGGCCGGGCTGCCGACGCCAAGGCGATCGTCAACCGGATGCTCGAAGCCCATGGGAAGCCACAGCTTGCCGCCGGCGACGAGATCGTGGCCGCGCGGCATGCCGCCTCGGAAGGGCTGTTTTCGCCCGATCTTCGCCGCCGCAGCCTGATGATCCTGGCAATCTGGTTTCTGGTCTCGGTTTCCTATTACGGCGTCTTCACCTGGATGCCGGCAAAGCTGGCGGGCGAGGGCTTCGGTTTCGTGCGCGGCTACGGCTTCCTGGTCTTCGTCGCGCTGGCGCAGATCCCGGGCTATGCGCTTGCGGCCTATGGCGTGGAAGCGTGGGGACGGCGGCCAACGCTGATCGGTTTCTGCCTGCTCTCAGCTGCCGGGTGCCTGCTGTTCGTCCTGTCGCCCGATGATCTCCTGATCGGCGCATCGCTGCTGATCATGAGCTTCGCGCTGCTCGGCACCTGGGGTGCGCTTTACGCCTATACGCCCGAACTCTATCCGACCGCATCGCGCGCCACCGGCATGGGTGCTGCGGGCGCCATGGCCCGCCTCGGCGGTCTCGTCGCGCCCTCGGTGATGACCTTCGTGGTGACGCTCGGGCTTGGCGTGGCGATCGGGCTGTTTGCCGGATTGCTGGTGATTGCCGCTCTGGCGGCGCTGGCGATCGATGCGGAAACGCGCCAGGCTTCGCTTAGTTAGGGTTCGAAGCGCTTCTTCAGCCAGGTGAAGGTGTGGCCGCCGGCGAATTCGCCGAGCGCGCCGATCGTCTCATAGCCATAGCGCTGGTAGACCTTCAGGGCGTCCGGGCTCATCGTATCGATAAAGGCGCCGATGCAGCCGCGGCGCTTCGCTTCGTCTTCCGCCATCTCAAGCAGCGTTCCGGCCATGCCTTTGCCGCGCAGTTCCTCGGGAACGAAGAGCATTTCGATATAGAGCCAGTCGCGGGCCGTGTAGCCGACGAGCCCGCCGGATATCTCGCCGTCATCGCGGCGCAGGCGGATCGCCAGCTTTTCGCGGCCGCTCTCGCCGAAGCGGGCGATATTGTAGGCGATCAGCGGATCGGCGATCTTCTTGCGGTCCTTCTTGGAAAGAACCTTGGTGACCTTCAGCTTCTGCGGGGCCATGGCTGCACTCTTCGGCGGCGATTGCTATCGCCTGCCGATATCAGAGTCTCGCCTTTGCACAAAGCCGCTCAGCGCCCTTCGCGCCACCACATGGCGCCGAAGGCCAGCAGCAGAACGCCGACACCGGCAAAACCGGCAAACAGCGGCAGCGTGTTGATGCCCTTGAGCACGGTCTCGTTGGTGAGCTTGATCTGCATCCGCTCGCTGTCGGCGACACGGATCTGGCCGCGCACCGGCAGAACCGGCGGCACTTCGATGGCGCCAGTTGCGTCCGAGACACGGGCAACGAGGCCGCGGGTCTTGTCGGTGATCGGCTTCAGGGCTTCAGTCGTCGAAACCATCGCCTTGAATTCCGGCGCATCGACGGCGCCGACATGGACGAGGGTCGTCAGGTCGCCGTTGCGGATCTCGAAGAGGCCGATCTCGTCCATCTTCTTCTCGGCCTTGTAGAGGCCGGGCTCGGACTGGGCGAGCGGCAGGTTCTCGGTCTTGCCGGAGGGGTAGCGGACGGTTGCCTCGCCGGGATCGCCGCCGATCGTCTGGCGAGTGATCTCAAGCGTGCGGCCCTGGGCGCGGGCGGTCAGCGCCTCTTCCTCGAGTGCCGGTTCCTTCATCAGCCAATGGGCGATGCGGCGATAAAGCGAGACGTGCGGACCGCCGCCCTCGAAGCCGCGGGCCCAGAGCCAGCCCTGATCGGAGAGCAGCATGGCGACACGGCCCTGGCCGGCGCGGTTCAGGACCAGCAGAGGATTGTTGTCGGCTCCGACCATGACGGTCTGGCCCTGCGGCTGCTCGACGCCGACGGAACGAAACCAGCGGCCCCAATGCGGCGGCTCGTCGGCGGAACCGTCGAGGCCGCGGGTGACCGGGTGCTTGCGACCCTCGTCCGAGAGGCGTGGATAGAAGGCTTTCTCGATCATCTGGCCCGTCGGTGCCGCAGGCAGAACCGATTGCAGCGGCGTCAGCGCGATCGAATCCTGGCCGGCATGTTCGGGGCCGGCGGCGATCAGCAGCGCACCGCCGTTTTCGACGTACTGGGCGATGTAATCGTAATAGAGGATCGGCAGCACGCCGCGATGCTGATAGCGGTCGAAGATGATGAGATCGAAATCCTTGATCTTGTCGACGAACAGCTCGCGGGTCGGGAAGGCGATCAGCGACAGCTCGTTGATCGGCGTGCCGTCCTGCTTTTCCGGCGGACGCAGGATGGTGAAATGGACCAGATCCACCGAAGCATCCGACTTCAGCAGATTGCGCCATGCGCGTTCGCCGGCATGCGGCTCGCCTGAGACCAGCAGCACCCGCAGGTTTTCGCGAATGCCGTCAATGACGTGGACGGCGCGGTTGTTGGCTTCCGTCACTTCGCCGGGCAGGGCGGCGACGGAAAATTCCAGCACGTTGCTGCCGCCGCGCGGCACGCGGAATGAGAAGGGCGTATCCTGACCCGGCGTTGCCTGCAACGTAGCGATCTCGTCGCCGTTCAGCTTGACGGTGACGGTCGCGGTGCCGCCCGGGCTCGGGCCATCGTCGAGGACGCGCAGGACAAGCTGCTGTTCTTCGTTAACGATGCCGAAGCGCGGCGCCTTGATCACCTCGATGCGGCGGTCGAATTCGTCGGGCTTGCCGGTGATCAGCCCGTGGATCGGCGCCTCGAAACCGAGCGCCTGATTGACGCCGGGAACATCGTGAACCTCGCCGTCGGTCAGCATGATGGCGCCGCCGATACGGGCGGGCGGAACGTCGGCGACGGCGGCTGAGAGGGCGTTGAACAGCCGCGTGGAGGGCGCGTCGGAATCCTCGGGCTCGGTCGCCTCGACATAGCGGGGCTCGATATCGGGGAAGCGTGACAGCCGATCCTTCAGCTGCGCCAGCGCATCGTCGGTCATCTTGATGCGCTCGGGCGTCTGCTGGCTCTGGCTGCGGTCGACGATCACAGGGACCACCGTCGAAAGCGGTTCGCGGTCTTCCTGCATCAGCAGCGGGTTGGCGAGGGCGGCAAGCAGGGCGATGGCCGAGACTGTGCGGATCCAAGCGCCGCGGACGCCGCGCAGGATGGCAAGCGTGGCAACGGCTGCGACGATCACGGCGAGGACGGCAAGGATCGGCCAGGGAATGAAGGGGGCGAAATTGAGCGTCATGTCACTGCCCCAGACGTTCGAGGAGGGCGGGGACGTGGACCTGGTCGGTCTTGTAGTTGCCGGTCAGCATATACATCATGATGTTGACGCCGGCGCGGTAGGCATATTCGCGCTGTGCCTCATCCGGCGGCACGGTGGGCAGCAGCGGCGTTCCGTTTTCATCGACCGCCCAGGCACCTGCAAAATCGTTGCCGGTGATCAGGATCGGCGAGACACCATCGGCGGAGGCGGCGGATTTCGGATCGCTGGCGCGATTGTCCTGGCGGGCTTCGATCCACAGCGGGCTGCCGGCATAGCGGCCGGGAAAGCTCGACAGCAGATAGAAGGACTTGGTCAGCACGTGGTCCGAGGGCACCGGTTCGAGCGGCGGAATGTCGAGATTGGCAAGGATCTGCTGCAGCCGCTCGCCATTGGCGCTCTGCGCGCCACCGGAATTGTCGAGGGCGCTGAACTGGTCGCGGGTATCGAAGAGCACCGTGCCGCCGGCACGCATGTAGGCGTCGATGCGGTTGATCGCTGCCGTCGAGGGCATCGGGGCGGAGGCGGAAACCGGCCAGTAGATGATCGGGTAGAAGGAGAGCTCGTCCTTGGTCAGGTCGAGGCCGACCGGCGGTGCGGGCTCCAAGGTCGTGCGGTAGGTGAGGAATTCCGTCAACCCTTCGAGGCCGCGCTCGGAAATATTGTCGACGTCCTGTTCGCCGGTCACCACGTAGGCGAGATGGGTGTTGTCGAGCCGTTGCAGGATCAGGTCGTCGCCGGGTTTGGAATCGTCGGCGCGCAGATCATGCGGCTGCAGGAAGAGGCCGGCGGCGATCGCCACGGCAATCAGCGCGGCGCTGCGGGCGGCGGGGCGAAGGCGCGAGAAGGCGCCGCTCATGAACATCACGATCAGGCTGTCGGCGAGCAGCAGCAGGAAGGCGATCAGGAACAGCGCAGGCTTGGCGGACCACGTCTCGCCGCCGATCAATCCGGCGCGGATGACGGTGACGCCTGCGGTGTCCAGCGGCTTCAGTTCGGCATTATCAGGCAATACATTCAACGCGGTAAAGCCATCTTCTGAACCATAGAGTCCGGGCGGATTGTCGAAGCTCGAGACCGGTGCGGCCTTGGCGTTCGGGATCAGCGGGCGGGCGGTTCCGGTTTCGGTGGTCAGCACGCCCTTGGCGTCCAGCAGCCGGAAGGGCGGCAGTGCTTCGGCGGTCGATGCCGCACCGGCCTCGGAGGTCACGCCGCCGGAGCGGGAGAGCTGGACGATACGGCGGAGCATTTCCACGAAGTTGCCGGAGATCGGCAGGTTCGACCATGTGGCCTCGGCGCTGACATGGAACAGCACGATGCGGCCGGCACTGATCGGCTTGGTGGTGACGAGCGGCGTGCCGTCGGCAAGGCTGGCCCAGGTGCGTTCGGCAAGGTCGGGTGTCGGCTCGGCGAGCACCTGCCGCTTGATCGTCACGTCGGTTGGCCTCGCCATGCCGGCGAAGGGTCCGAAATTCGGGAAGTCGGCCAGCGGCTGCGGTTCGGCCCAGGAGAGAGCGCCGCCGAGCGCACGCTCGCCCTGGCGCAGCGTCACCGGCACCAGCGGATCATCGGCGGGGGCTGCGGCAAGGCGCGGACCGGCGAAGCGGATCAGCGTGCCGCCATTGGCGATCCAGCGCTGCAGCGGCTCGTAGGTTTCCTGCGGCAGACGGCCGATATCGGCCATGATGATCACGGACGGGTTCTGCGCAAGAAGATCCGGGATCGAGGTGGCGAGATCGGGCGAGTTCGGTTCGATCAAATCCGCGTAGGGCTGCAGGGCGCGCTGGATGTAATAGAGCGGCGAAAGCAGCGGCTGGAATTCGTCACCGGCTTCGCCCGACAGCAGCACGACGCGGCGGCGCTTGAAGCCGTCGTCGAGCAGGTGGACGGAACCAGCCGTCGCATGGGCGTCGATGCTGACGCGGGCGAAATCGTTGCGCATCTCGAAGGGCGCGGCGATCGACCCTGTCGCCACCGACTGGCCGGGCTGGAAGGTCACGGAACCGGCGGCGATCGCACGGCCCTGGGCGTCCTGCGCCGTCAGCGGCAATTGCGAGGCGGCGGACGTGTCGAGGCGGGTGGCGGTGACGGTCATCGCATCGGCGGCGTTGGCAGCACCGGTGATGGCGATGGTCTGCGCCCTGTCGCCTTCGACAAGCCGCAGTTCTGCCGGCTGCAGGTTGGCGAGGTCGCGGACGACGGTTTCGTTGTCCCTGGAGGCGGCGCCATCGGACAGGAAGGCGAGCGTGCCGGGCTTGGTGCCGTTCAAGGCCGCACGCAGTGCCTCGAAGGCGCGCTGGCGGTCGGGAACGAGTGGCTTGGGTTCGGCGGCGCGCAGCTTGTCGCGGGCGACGGCCGCGGTGCCGGGCACGGCATCGTTGGTCGGGTCGGCGGTGAAGGCGATGGCGACGGGGCTCCCTGCGGATTCCGCGTCGTCGATCAGCGCTTCGGCGGTCTGCACGCGGCGCTCCCAATCGGGTGCGGTTGCCCAGCTATTGTCGACAAAGAGCACGAGCGGGCCGCCTGCGGCCAGCGAATTGGTGCGCGGATTGAAGACCGGATCGGCGATCGCCAGGATCACCGCGGCGGCGAGCAGCATGCGCAGCAGCGTCAGCCACCAGGGGCTCTGCGCCGGTGTCTCCTCGCGCTTCAGAACGGTCGCGAGGATTTTCAGCGGCGGAAAGACTTCGGTCTTTGGGCGCGGCGGCGTGAGACGCAGCAGCCACCAGATGACGGGGAGGGCGATGAGAGCGCCGAGGATGGCGGGATAGGCGAAAGCGAAGGGAAGGGCGTTCACAGCTGCCCTCCATGCGTTGCCTTGGCCGGCATGCCGGAGAGATACATGTGGATCGCCACCAGTGCTTCGGACGCCAGATGGTCGGTCCGGTGGGTCACGAAGGTCCAGCCGAGATGGCGCAGCGACTGGCCTAAACTGTCGCGCCGGGCGAGATAGGCGCGGGTGTAGGCGTCACGGATATTCTCGGCGCGGCCGGAGACGAGCTTGGAGCCGGTTTCCGGATCGGTGAATTCGGTGCGGCCGCTATAGGGGAAGATTTCCTCGGCCGGATCGGCCACTTCGACGACATGGCCGCGCAGGCCGCGGCGGGCAAGCGGCGTCAGCCGCGCCATGACGGCATCGGCATCATCGAGAAAATCACCGATCAGCACCAGATCGCTCCAGCCTCGGATCATCGCCACTTCGGGCAGGCCGCCGGTGAGCTGCGAATGCATCAGCGCGGTTGCCAGACGCTCGGCGGCATTGCGTGCCGACACCGGCTCCATGACGCCGGGGCAGCCGATGCGTTCGCCTGAGCGCGCCAGGATTTCGGCGAGCGCCAGCATGATGACGAGCGCACGGCTTTCCTTGGACACGCTGCCGAGCGTCGATTTGTACATCATCGACGGTGACATGTCGGCAAAGAGCCAGATCGTGTGGGCGGCTTCCCATTCGCGTTCGCGGATATAGGTGTGGTCGTCGCGGGCCGAGCGGCGCCAGTCAATGCGCGACAGGCTTTCGCCTTCGGTATAGGGGCGGAACTGCCAGAAATTCTCGCCGATGCCGCGCTTGCGGCGGCCGTGCCAGCCGGCGATCACCGTGTTGGCGATGCGCTTGGCTTCGACCAGACAATCGGGCACCAGCGAGGCGCGTTGCCTTGCTCGTGCAAGCGCATCGCTGCCCGGTGTCGGATTGACGATCTGTCCGATAGACGCCACGCGTTCTCTATCCTTGTTCTTATCCCCGGGCCTGCTTGACGAGGCCGGCAATCACATCGCGGACCGACATGCCTTCGGCGCGGGCGGCGAAGGTGAGCGCCATGCGATGTTCGAGCACGGGTTCGGCCAGAGCATAGACGTCATCGAGCGAAGGCGCGAGGCGGCCTTCGTAGAGTGCGCGTGCGCGGGCGCAGAGCATCATCGCCTGGCCGGCGCGCGGGCCGGGACCCCAGGCGACATGCTTGTCGGTCGCGGCATTGCCCTGGCCGGGACGGGCCGAGCGCACGAGGGCGAGGATGGCATCGACCACCTTGTCGCTGACCGGCATCTGGCGGATCAGGCTCTGGATCTGCGTCAGCCTGCCGGCATCGAGCACGGCCTGCGGCTTGGTTTCGCTGAGGCCGGTGGTTTCGAGCAGGATCTGCCGCTCGGCAGCAAGCTCCGGATAGTTGACGTCGACCTGCATCAGGAAGCGGTCGAGCTGTGCTTCGGGCAGCGGATAGGTGCCTTCCTGCTCCAGCGGGTTCTGGGTGGCAAGAACGTGGAACGGCGCCGGCAGGTCGTAGCGCTGGCCGGCGACGGTGATGTGATATTCCTGCATGGCCTGCAGCAGCGCCGACTGGGTGCGCGGCGAGGCGCGGTTGATTTCGTCGGCCATCAGCAGCTGGGCAAAGACCGGTCCCTTGACGAAGCGGAAGGAGCGGCGGCCGCTCTCGTCCTGGTCCATGACTTCGGAGCCGAGAATATCCGAAGGCATCAGGTCGGGCGTGAACTGGATGCGGTTGGCGCCGAGGCCGAGCACTTCGCCCAGCGTGGTGACGAGCTTGGTCTTGGCAAGGCCGGGAACACCGACCAGCAGCGCATGGCCGCCCGAAAGCACGGCGAGAAGCGTGTTCTCGACAACGCTTTCCTGACCGAAGATCACCTTCGAAACTTCTTCACGGACAAGGGCGATATCGGCAAGCGCCTTTTCGGCGGCGGCAATGATCGCCTTTTCATCGAGGCTGTCTTCGGTCTTCATCATACCCATCAGGCATCTCCAACGGCTAAATCATTCGTCGCGAATCGGCGGACTTACACCTCTGCCTCATACCCGATAGAGTTATGAAGATGTTGCGGGCTGACAAGTTCGTTTCGAATGACTATCTCGTGACTTCCCCTCGTTAAGTGCAAACCGGGACAGAAGAATGGCAGGCGAAGAGATCAGGGCGAGCGAAGATGCAGCGGGGCTGGCCGCGCTGATTTCGCGTGCCGCCGGCGAGACCGGTGGCAAAACGCGCGGTCTTCCGCCCGTGGACAAGTGGAATCCGCCCTTTTGCGGCGATATCGACATGGAAATCCGCGCCGACGGCACATGGTTCTACATGGGCACGCCGATCGGCCGGGCGCCGCTTGTCCGCCTTTTTTCGACGGTCCTGCGCAAGGATGAGGACGGCAAGACCTATCTTGTGACTCCTGTGGAAAAGGTCGGCATCCGCGTCGCCGATGCGCCGTTTCTCGCCGTCGAGATGAGTGTGACGGGACGTGGGGAGACCCAGGTGCTGACGTTTCGCACCAATACCGGCGATGTCGTCGAGGCCGGAGACGAGCATGCGCTGCGTTTCGTCATCCATGGCGACAACAGCGAGCTGAAGCCCTATCTGCATGTGCGCGGCAGGCTGGAGGCGCTGGTTGCGCGTTCTGTGATGTATGAACTGGTCGAGCTTGGCGAAGTGATCGAGGTGGAGGGGCGTCAGATGTTCTGCCTGCGATCCGGCGGGCGCATCTTTCCCGTCATGCCTGCGGATGAACTGGACGCGCTGTCCCGATGAGCGAACCGATTGCATCCCGCTATCCGCTTTATTCGGCCGATGAATTCCGCCGCCGGGCGCTGAACCAGAAGGGCGGGCCGATCGACCTCGCCTGGCGCGACCATGGCGATCACCTGATCAACCAGGATCTTCTGCCCTATGTCGAGACCATCAAGCTGCGCGATGCGGCGGTGCTGGTGCCTGTTATCGACGATGGCGACGACGCGCGGGTGATCCTGACCAAGCGCACCGAGACACTGCGCAAGCATTCCGGACAGATCGCCTTTCCGGGCGGTTCGATGGATCCGACCGACGACTCGCTCGAGATGGCGGCGATCCGCGAGGCGGGCGAGGAGATCGGCCTCGCCGACATGTTCATCGAACCGGTCAGCCGCCTGCCGGATTATCTGGCGGCGACCGGCTTCCGCATCACCCCGGTTCTTGCCGTCATCAAGCCCGGCTTCACGCTGACGCCGAGCCCGGATGAGGTGGAAAGCGTTTTCGAGGTTCCGCTGTCATTCCTGATGAACCCTGATAATCACGCACTCGACAGCCGCCCCTGGAACGGAGTGCAGCGCCAGTTTTACCGCATGCCCTATGAGGAATGGATGATCTGGGGCATTACCGCCGGCATCATCCGCACGATTTACGAAAGAATGTATGCATGACCAGTGTGGCTCACGAAGCCTGGTTTCAGGATCCGCGCCTTTCGCGCGTCTTTTCGCTGCTGAATGCCGATGGCGGCGAGGGCCGGGTCGTCGGCGGCGCGGTGCGCAACAGCCTGATGGGGCTCGATGTCAGCGACATCGATATGGCCACGACGCTGACGCCGGAAGCGGTGATCGAGCGGGCGAAGGCCGCGGGTATCAAGGCGGTGCCGACAGGGATCGCGCATGGTACGGTGACGTTGGTTCTCGACGGCAAGCCCTTCGAGGTGACGACGCTGCGCACCGACGTCGAAACCGATGGACGGCACGCCAAGGTCGCCTTCAGCACCGATTGGCAGGTTGACGCGGAGCGGCGCGACCTGACGATCAATGCGCTCTATGCCAATGCGGCAGGCGAGGTGATCGATCTCGTCGGCGGGCTTGCGGATATCGAGACGCGCAACATCCGCTTCATCGGCGACGCGGCGACGCGGATATCAGAGGATTACCTGCGGGTCCTGCGCTTCTTCCGTTTCTTCGCCTATTACGGCTCCGGCAGGCCGGATGCCGCCGGGCTGAAGGCTTCCGCCACGGCGAGCTCGAAGCTCTCAACGCTTTCGGCCGAGCGTGTCTGGTCCGAGCTTCGCAAGCTGCTGTCGGCCAAAGATCCCGGCCGCGCGCTGCTCTGGATGCGGACCGTCGCGACGCTGAACGAGATACTGCCAGAAACGGAGAAGTGGGGCATCGACGCCATTCCGGGGCTGGTAGCGACCGAGGAGGCGCTGGGCTGGAAGCCCGATCCGCTGCTCCGGCTGGCTTCGATCGTGCCGCCAGACGTTCCCCGCCTGGTGGCGATGTCGGCGCGGCTGAAGCTTGCCAATGCCGAAGCCGCCTGGCTGAAAACCTGGGCGCTTGCGGTTCCCGTGAACGACGAGATTTCGTCTGCCGCCTTTGGCCGGCTGCTTTACCGCAATGCGCCCGAAGGCATCATCGCACGGCTGAAGCTGGCGCTCGCGGTGGCGCGGAGCAAGGCGGAAGGCGACATGAAGGAGATGAGCCGGGCTGCGCGTCTCGGCAAGCTGCTCGATCAGGCGGAGCGGTGGCAGAAGCCGAAATTTCCGCTGAGCGGCGGCGACGTGATGGCGTCCGGCATACCGTCTGGTCCGCGCGTCGGCCAGCTGTTACAGACGCTCGAAGAGCAATGGGTCGATGAGAATTTCGTTGCCGACCGGGCGGCGCTGCTCGCCCGGCTCAACGATATCACGAAATGATCAGGCCGCGTTCGCTTCGTTGCGGATGCGGGCCTTGATATTGTCGACCATGTTTTCGCGGATGGTGGTCTCGCCGTGGGCGGTCTTCATATGTTCGACCGCGCGGCGGACGACTTCGGCGTCGTCATTGGCACGGGTATGCCAGTCGCAGCCTGGAACGAGTGTACCACATTCGAAAAGTCGCATTGTATCCTCCTTGATCCGGAACGTGACAGGATCGCGCAAATTCACGCGTAGCTTGAATGTGCAAAGAGGGGAGAAGGTTCCGGCCGATCGCGGCGATCGGCCGGATTGATAGGCTTATTCCGGCATCGCCCAGAAACGGTAGCAGTCCGAAGACTGGTAGGGCGTGTTGGAATTGGCGCTTTCGCGGCCCTGTCCCTGCAGCTCTTCCGGCGATTTTCCGCCGGCGAGCTGGAGCTTGACCTGCTCGATGAAGCAGGAAAGGGGCAGATCCGAGCCACTTTTCGCCCGCATGTCTTCTGCGAGACGGCTCAGAAATTCCGGGGCATCGATTACGCGGGATGATTGCTGCGCATCTGCGGATGAACCGCTTTGTATCGTCATGGACAATCCTCCTCCGATTGTTATGCACATACAAATTGATTTAGAACGCGTTCACCCTTCTTGAAGGGCATTCAACATGTTTTTACCCGTACGTTATCGTACAGTCTGATCTGCGGCGCCTACGGCCATTTCACCGTCGGCGGCATGGACGAGAGAATCGACTCGATATTGCCACCCGTCTTCAACCCGAAGATGGTACCGCGATCGTAGAGAAGATTAAACTCCACATAGCGGCCGCGACGAATCAATTGTTCCTCACGATCCTGTTCCGTCCACTGTTTGTTGAAATTGGCGCGAACAATCTGTGGATAAACTGCGGCAAAGGCCCGGCCAACGTCCTGTGTGAAGGCGAAATCGGCCTCCCAGCCGCCGGCGTCAGGACTCGAATGCAGCCAGTCGTAGAAGATGCCGCCGGTGCCGCGCGGCTCGTTGCGGTGCTTCAGGAAGAAATATTCGTCACACCACTTCTTGTAGGCATCGTAGTCGGCAACCGCGTGCTGGCGGCAGGCTAGCTCCAGTGATTTGTGGAAGAGCTGGGTATCTTCGTCTTCCTGGCTGCGGCGCCGGTCGAGAACCGGCGTCAGATCCGCACCGCCGCCGAACCAGCGGGTGGAGGTCACGACCATGCGGGTGTTCATGTGGACGGCGGGCACATTCGGATTCACGGGATGGGCGATCAGCGAAATGCCGGAGGCCCAGAAGCGCGGGTCCTCGTTTGCACCGGGGATCTGGGCGCGGAAATCGGGTGCGAATTCGCCATAGACGGTCGAGGTGTGGACACCGACCTTTTCGAAGACGCGGCCATGCATCATCGACATGCGGCCACCGCCACCTGCGCCATTGTCGCGCGACCAGTCCTTGCCGATAAACCGGCCCGGCTCGCGATCGGACATCGGTCCGGCGAGTTCGTCTTCCAGTGCCTCGAAGGTGGAACAGATCGTGTCGCGCAGCTGCCGGAACCACGTCTGGGCCGCAAGCTTCTTGTCTTCGATGTCGGCGGGAAGGCCTGCCGGCAATACTGGTCTTTCCATACTAACCCCCATAGGCCGCAGCCGGAGCCGCGACCCGTCATTCCTGATTGCGACGCCTCCTATCAGCTAGGAACGCCAGTCGCCAGCAGGCGGAAGGCCGCAGTCAAGATTCGACTCGCAAATTAGCGGCTTCGATACTACCTTTTTCCGGCAGAGGTAGGTTTCATGAATAAAATTCCGGGACCTCCGTCATTCGACGGCTTGAAACGAAGGATCGAGCGGCATCGTGCCGAGGGGACGCCCCGAACGGGCGCGGACCGCTTCGTGCGCGAAACATACCGGCTTGCGCTGCTCGATGCGCGGGCCAAGGCCCGCGAATGGTTTGCCGAATATCCGAAGGCAGCCTACTGGACCGAGGTCGAGAGCTGGCGGCAGCTGGACAATGATCAGATAGAATTCACGATGCGCCGCCTGCCATCGGCAGATTGACTGCGATCCCTATTCCGCAGCGTCCTTGAGGCGGCTTTCGATCAGCAGGCCATGCTCGTCCATGATCGGGTGGGCGACGGAGACGATATGGGCGTTGATGCGCTTCAGGTCGCGCAGCATGTCGAGATGCAGCGAGCTGGTCTGCAGGCTGTCGGCGCGGCCGTCGCGCAGGCGTTCCAGGTGGCGCTCGGAGGACTGCTTCTCCATCCTGCGGACCTCGACCTTCACTTCCATCATCTGCTTGGCGAGTTTGAAATCGCGGGTGACGAAGATCGTCTGGGCGATGCGAAGATTGTCGATCGTCAGGTGGAAGAGCTTCTTCAGCTCCTCATAGCCGTCCTCAGAGAATTTCAGGCCGAGCGAAGCCTTCTTGGTGACCTGCGGCAGCAGACCCTTCTCGATGATATCGCCGATATGTTCGAGGTTGATCGCATAGTCGATGATGACGATCGAGCGGCGTCCGTTTTCCTCGCTGAGGCCTTCGCGGCCGAGCTTGGAGAGATAGATCTTCACTTCCTGCTGCAGGCTGTCGACGCGCTTTTCGAGCGAGGGAATTTCCTTGAGCTTGGCAAGATCGTCCTTCTCGAAGGCATCGGAGGCGCGCATCAGCATGCGCTCGATGAGATCGCCGACACCAAGCGTTTCGCGCGTGGCACTGGCGAGAGCCACGACCGGGGTCGAGAGTTCGCCCTGATCCAGATATTTCGGGGCGTTGTCGGGCTGCGCTTCTTCCGGCACCAGGCGCAGCATCAGCTTCGACAGCAGGCGCGAGAAGGGCCAGGCGACGGCGGCAAGCATCAGGTTGAAGCCGAGATGGGCGTCGACGGGCAGCTTTTCAGGTGCCAGCGGGAGAAGCTCCAGCAGTTCCGCCCCGTAACCGGCGAGCGGCAGGGCGATAAGACAGCCGATGGCACGGACGATCAGATTGCCGAGCGTGACACGCTTGGCCGAAGCCGGGCCGGAGAGCGAGGCGACAACCGGCGGAATGGCGCCGCCGAGATTGGCGCCGAGCACCAGGATGATCACCAGATCCGCAGAGAGGATGCCTGTTGATGCCAACGACAGGATCAGCACGACGGCGGCCAGGCTGGACGAGGAGATGAAGGCAATGCCCGCCGAGAAGGCGAGCGCCACCGGCCATGCATTGTCGAGCAGGCCGACGAAGGCCGCGAGTGCCGGCGACTGGCGCATCGGTTCTGTGGCGCTGCTGAGCAGATGCAGCGACAGGAGCATCAGGCCGATGCCGATCAGCGCCGTGCCGCCGCCTTGGCGGGAGGTGGAGCCGCTGCGATAAAGCACGATGCCGGCGAGGATGACGAGCGGCGACAGCCATTCGATGCCGGTGGCGACGATCCAGGCGGTGACGGCGGTGCCGACATTGGCGCCGAGCAGCACGATCTGCGCCATGCGCGGCTTGACCAGCTCACGCTCGACGAAGGAGGCGACCATCAGCGCCGTTGCCGTCGAGCTTTGCAATGCGACGGTGGCGACGAAACCGGAGAAGAAGGAGCGCAGACCGCTGCGCGTGCCGGTCGCAAGCCCTGTCCGGAGCTTGGCGCCGAAGGCCCGCGACACGCCATCCTTGACCTGCGCCAGGCCGAATAGCAGCAAGGCTACGGCACCGAACAGGTTTATCATGACGATCGTGGATTCCATTATCAGCAGTCTTCTTCTTGGTTGGCGTTTGCAATGCTGTGCATATTAGAATCACGTCATTGCCAATTCGTTGAAATTGCTGCGCAGTGACGGATTTTTGTTTGCCCGGCTAACAATAATAGGCCGATTTGGCAGCAACACAACGCCGTTTGCGACATATTGCAGGGATGTGCCGTCATCTACGGCGGAGCCGCTGGAAATCAATGGCATCCGGCGGCGAATGCTACCGGATGCCGCAGATGATTTCGGCTTCGGAGAGCCTTGGTCAGCTCTGCGAGGAGGCCAGAAAAACCGCCAGCTGGGCGTCGAATGCGCGCTTGTAGGCTGGCCGTGCCTCGCCGCGTGCGACATAGGCCGCTAGGTTCGGGAATTCATCGAGCAGATTGGAGCTTTTCAGCCGCTGAAGCACCGAGATCATCTGCAGGTCACCGGCGCTGAAATCGCCGTCCAGCCAATCGGCGGTGCCGAGCCGTCGTGACAGCTTGGCCAGCCGCTTGCGGATACGGCCGGTGAGGAGGGGCAGGCGTTGTTCGTACCAGCTCTCGTTGCGCTCCAGAAAGCCGGTCGCCTCCCGTTCGACAATCGCCGGCTCGATGGTGCTGACGGCGGCGAACAGCCAAGCGATAGCCCGTGCCCGGCCGCTCTGGTCCGCAGGCAGCAGGCCGTGGAATTGTTCGGCGATATGGAGAATGATGGCGCCGGACTCGAAGATCGCCAGGTCGCCGTCTTCGTAGGTCGGGATTTGCCCGAAAGGCTGGAGCGCCAGATGGGCGGGTTGCTTCATCGCCTCGAAGGACACGAGACGGACCTCATAGGGTTGCTGGACTTCTTCGAGTGCCCAGCGAACGCGCATGTCGCGGGCCATTCCGCGGCCGCGATCGGGCGAGCATTCAAAGGCGGTGATGGTGATCGTCATCTTTTCCTCCAGAGCATGTCTGTCTTGAAGACGTCCGGACAGCCAGGGTTCCGACATCGGCTTGTATCTTGGCACCGCTTTCCGGCCGCGGCGCGCCCCTAGCATTTGCGGGAGACGATCAGGCCCATTCGCGCTATGAAAAGCAACCACAGATCCTGCCCATCACATACCGAGGTCTCTTCCATGGCTTTGAACGTGCTTTTCATCGGCGGTACCGGCCAGATCTCCTATCCCTGCGTCGAGCGTGCGGTTGCGCAGGGGCACCATGTCAGCGTCTTCAACCGCGGGCTCAGGGGCGATCCGCTGCCTGCCGGCGTAACCTCGATAACCGGCGAAATCGGATCGGCAGCCTATGCCGATCTCGCCAAGGCCAATTACGACGTGGTCTGCCAGTTCATCGCCTTCACACCGGATCAGATCGCCCGTGATATCGAGATATTCTCGGGCCATTGCGGCCAGTACATCTTCATCTCGTCGGCCTCGGTCTATGAAAAGCCGGCGCGCCATTACGTGATCACCGAGAACACGCCTGCCATCAATCCCTATTGGCCCTACAGCCAGGCGAAGATCGCCTGCGAGGAGCTGCTTAAAAAATCCGGCAATCTCGCCTGGACGATCGTCCGGCCCAGCCATACCGTCCGCACCGGCCTGCCGATCATGATGGGCGAGAGCGATATCATGGCGCGGCGCATGCTGGATGGCGAGCCGACGATCGTCGCCGGCGATGGCCACACGCCCTGGACCCTGACGCGTTCCGTCGATTTCGCCGTTCCCTTTGCCGGACTGTTCGGCAAGCAGGCGGCGCTCGGTGAGATCTTCCACATCACTTCCGACCGCGCGCATATCTGGAACGACATTCAGAAAGCGATCGCGCGGCTGCTCGGCGTCGAGGCCAAGATCGTCCATGTCCCGACCGACACGCTGATCAAGTACAATCCGGACTGGGTCGGTCCGCTGGTCGGCGACAAGGCCTGGACCGCCATCTTCGACAATTCGAAGGTCAAGCGCGTGGCGGGCGATTTCACCTGTGCCGAGAACCTCGACGACATCCTGGCGGAACCGATCCTGCATCTGAAGCAGCGTCTGGCGAAGAACCGCCCGTCGAAGGGCGAGTTCGATGCGCTGATCGACCGGATCTGCGCGGCGCAGAACGCGTTGGGGTAGGGCTTCCCTTGAGCAAACGATCGATGACGACGATCTGCCGTCATCGATCCCGCTGCCGAGGTGCGGTCAGATTTCTTCAAGCTTCGTTGAGCCATCCAGGCTCTTGATCAGAGTCGCACTGGCATCATTCAATCCCAAGACACGGGATGCGATGCCATGGGTATTGAAACGGTCTACGACCCGATCGAGTGCGGCGACTGCCGTGATGTCCCAGAAATGCGCCTGTGAAACGTCGATCGTCACGTTCATGCCCTTGGACTGCTCGATGTCGAATGCGTCGATGAAGACGTCGGCCGAGGCAAAAAATACCTGCCCCGACACCAGATATCTGACCTGACCGGCATCTGCGTCGATCTCCGTTTTCACCTGCAGGAGACGGGCCACCTTGAACATGAAGAACACGCCGCTCAGCAGGACGCCGACGGTGACACCCAGAGCCAGGTTGGCGCTGAACACCGTGGCGAGAACGGTCACGAGCATGACGGCGCTCGACATTTTCGGGTGAACGACCATCGTCTTCAACGACGACCAGTCGAAGGTGTCGATAGACACCATGACCATGATGGCAACGAGTGCGGCGACCGGAACCTGAGAGACCCAAGGCTTCAGCAGCACCATCAGCACGAGCAGCAACGCGCCGGCGAAGAGAGTGGAGAGCCGGCCGCGGCCGCCGTATTTCACATTGCTCACCGTCTGGCCGATCATGCCGCATCCGGCGATTCCGCCGAACAAGCTGGAGGCCATATTGGCGATGCCGAGGCCGGTGCATTCCCTGTTCTTCGAACTCGGCGTTCCGGTCAGATCGTCAACGACGCTCGCCGTCATCATCGATTCCAGCAGTCCGACCATGGCAATGGCCAGCGCCGGTCCGGCGATGATCGTCAGCGTTTCGCGCGTGATCGGGACGGCGGGCCAGCCGAAGATCGGGAGGGAATCGGGAAGTTTGCCGAGGTCGGCAATCCTCATGACCGGAAGGTTGAATGAGATCGCAGCGACCGTCAGGATGAGAATGCAAATCAACGGAGACGGGATGGCGGTGGTCATTCGCGGCGCAAGGTAGATGATCACCAGACCCGCGGCCAGCATGCCATAGGCAAGCCAGTCTCCGTGGATGATGTGCGGCAGCTGAGCGGCGAAGATCAGGATTGCCAGCGCATTGACGAAGCCCGTTCGCACGGATTTCGAGACATAGCGCATCAGGACGCCGAGGCGCAGAATGCCGAAGGCGATCTGAAACAGCCCCGCCAGCAATCCGGCTGCGAAGAGGTAATGAAGTCCGTGAGCATGGACCAGCGGTGCCGCGACGAGGGCGACGGACCCTGCAGCAGCCGATATCATCGCCGGACGGCCGCCCGTGAAGGCAATGACGATGCCGATGACAAAGGACGCGAACAGGCCGACCTGAGGATCGACGCCGGCGACGAAGGAGAAAGCGATGACCTCCGGGATCAAAGCGAATGTCGCGACGGCTCCAGCGAGCATTTCGCGCCTGGGATTGGCGGACCAATCCCTGCGGACGGAAGAAAATTGCATGTGATGAGTTCTCGCAAAGCATGACGAGCGCGCTCTTTCGAGCGGCCGGTTGATTGGCATGCAGGTTTTGCGTGGTCTGGCGGATCGGCGGCCAGAAGAGCCACCCGGAGTTTCACCGGGTCCGTGGTGAGTGAATTCGTATTATCGCAATTCGTCCGCAAAGCAATACGCCGCCGCTCTGGCGCGAAGCGGCTGCTATATCATCCGGCGACTTTCCGTTCGTCGATGTTCTCCTCGCTGCTTACCCCCGCAAGCTCCCATATATCCACCTTCTCGGCGCGCCCCTTGACCTGCACCAGACCGAGCGGGTGCATTTCGAACTGCCCGGCAACGGCATCGCGTGTTGCGGCACTCACCAGGATCGAGGTGTTGAACTGCTTGTTTAGCCCCTCCAGCCGCGAGGCGACGTTGATCGTGTCGCCCATGGCCGTGTATTGCTGCCGCGAGATGGCGCCGAAGCTGCCGACGACGGCGGGGCCGGTGTGCAGGCCGAAGCGGGTGAAGAGTTCCGGCAGGCTGTTTCCGGCATTGGTTTCGTTCATCGCATCGATCGCCGCCTTCATCGCGAGCGCGCAGCGGCAGCCGTTCTCGGCATGTCTCAAATCTTCGACGGGGGCATTCCACATGACGAAGATGGAGTCGCCGAGATACTGGACGACGGTGCCGCCATGGCGCTCGGCGATGGTGTTCAAGAGCTCGAAATAGGCCGAGAGTATATCGACGACGTCCTCGGGCGAGTGCTGCTCGGATATGGTGGTGAAGTCACGGATATCGGTGAAGAGGACGGTGACCTCCTGCCGTCTCGCCTTGACCATCGTGCGGTCTTCGGAACCGACGATCCGCCGGACCACTTCGCGCGGCACATAGAGCGCAAACTGGCGGATGGCGTGGCGGCTTGCGGCCAGCGCCGTCGCCAGCGTGTTGATCTCCGAGATCCAGGAATGCGAGGCCGCCTTCTCGCCGACATCGAGATCGCCGATCCGCCGGGCCTCGTCGGCAAGCCTGTTCAGCGAGCGGCTGACGATGCGCGACAGGATCACCGATGCCGCGACACCGGCGATCAGGAACCCCGCGGCGATCAGGAGATTGTGGATCAGCAGCCGGTTGGCCTGTGCCACCAGATCCTCCAGCGGCACGACGATGGCGACGACATCCCCCTTGAACAGGCCGGAGACGCTGACCGGGGCGATCTGCAGCAGGTGTCTTTCGCCGTCGAGCTCGATGCGTGCCAAGCCGCCATTGGCAAAGGCCGGGTCGTGGCGCAGCCGCGCCACGGTTTCGAGGCTGCTGTCGAAACTGTTGGCGGTGGTATCGGCTGGGCCCGTGCTTTTCGACCAGATGTCGAGCAGCCTCTGCATGATGGCCGGATCGGAATGGGCAACCAGATCGTCTGCATCATCGATGATGTAAGCGCGTGCACGCGGCGCGATACCCTGCGCATCGAGCAGGCGGCCGACGGTTTGCAGGTGGATATTGATGCCGACGACGACCTTGGCGTTGTCGCGCATCGGCGCGGCGACGGTCAGCGTCGGGACCTGAAGCGTTCCGGCGACATAGGGACCGATCGAGATCGCCTGTCCGTCGCGAACGGCGGATTGATACCATGGGCGCTGGCGCGGATCGAAGGAGGCGTAGTCGATGTTCTTCTCGCCGAGCGGTCTTGCCTGATTGTCGAGAAAACGGAGCGTCGAAATGACGTCGGCGCTTTGCCGCTCGGCGATGGTTCTGATCGCGAAGGCGGTGCCATCCGGCGCCGCAAGGGTTTGGCGCACATCGCGCCTGCCGGTGTTGATGACCTGCACATAGGAGCCGTCGGGGTAGCCGGTGTAGATGCTGGTGGCATTCGGAATGTTGCGCAGGGCCTCGATCAGAAATTCCTGCTTTGCCTGCAGATCCTGCGGCGGCGGGGAGGCGAGCTGCGGCAAGGTCGAGGCGAGGGCGACCGCCTCGGTGCCGCCCTGCAGCGTGTTGCGGTAGCCCTCGATCAGCCGCAGGCTCATTTCGCGCATCTGCTGCACGCCGGCGCTGACAGCCGCCTCGCGGCCATGGCTGAAGGCCAGCCAGATGATTGGCGTCGAGGTACAGAGCAGCGATGCGACGACGAGGACGCCGAGATGCAGCCTTAGGGGTTTGGACCAGTGCACGCGATTTTCCTCGACATCAGGAGAGGCGGCGGCGCCTGGAGAAAGCGCGCCGCCAATCCGGTCAGACGGCGTCCGGTTCCTTGCGCAAATTGGTCACGACGCGGCGGTTCTGCACCTTGCAGGAGCGATCCGTGCAGTCGCGAACCTCGCGGTCCTTGCCGTAGCCCTTGGCCCACATCCGCTTGGCATCGACGCCCTTCGAGACGAGGTAGGCCATGGCGGCATCGGCGCGCTTCTGCGACAGCGTCTGCATCTTGGATTCGGAGCCGGAATCATCGGCAAAACCCTGCAGCTTGATCAGCCATGCTGGGTTGCGGCTCAGCCAGGCGGCCTGGCTGTCCAGCGTTGCCATCGCAACGGAATCGAGCGTGGCGGAATCCTGGGTGAAATAGATGCGGCGGCCGACATTGAGGATGAAGTCCTCCTCGCTGCCCGCCGCGACCGTCTCGAAGCCGGGGGCGGGGTCATTGGTCTTGCCGGTCATCGGCGTTGGTGCAGGTTCCTCCACCGAGGCGATGTTGCTCGTGGTGCATGAGGCGAGGGCCATCAGCATGGCTGTGGCGGCGAGGCGGCCGGCAAATCCGGTCTTGAAAGGCATCTGGTGATTTCCTCATTCGACCGGGGTTGTCTGGCTGACCTGGGCTGCAGGCTCTGCCTGATCGGCAATATGCGGCAGGACCTGCACCGCGGTGCCGATCGGGCAGCGCTGATAGAGGTCGATGGCATCCTCGTTGAACATGCGGATGCAGCCGCTCGAGGCGTCCTTGCCGATGCTCCAAGGCTCCAGCGTGCCATGGAAACGGTAACCGGTATCGACGCCATCACGCAGCAGATACATGGCGCGTGGCCCGAGCGGGTTCTTCGGCGAGCCGCCGGCCACGAATTCCGGCAGTTCCGGATGGCGCTTGCGCATCTCCGGCGGCGGCGTCCAGCGTGGCCAGAGCGCCTTGCGGTCGATCGTGGCGCGTCCGAACCACTTGAAACCCTCGCGGCCGACGCCGACGCCGTAGCGGATCGCCGTCTTGTTTTCCATGATCAGGTAGAGGAAGTGGTGCCGGGTATCGACAACAACGGTGCCGATCGGCTCAGTGCTGAAATACTTGACGACCTTGCGCTGCCAGCGCCTGTCGATCTTGGCGAAGTTGGTGCTTTGATAGGTTATGCCGTTATCGACGGCGGTTCCGGCAAAATACGAGGCGGCGGCGCCAAATGCCGGGCGCTGAACCGCGCCCGCTGCAAGTAATGCCATGCCCCCATGCAAAATAGTCCTGCGGGTCCACTCCATCGGCAAGATCCCCCTCAAAGCCAAGCAGCGAAACCGCAGTAAATCAGGTTTTCTATTTGCTACAACAGAAAATTCTCCAGCAGGGGTGGCTCACGTTACGGCTTTCGGGAAACTGGTTCCTTGGCCATTACTCGGCGATGGCAATATCGCCCCAAGATTTCGCCGAAGCGGGCCCGGAGCTTCAGCTCCAAACCGTCTGCCGCATCGCTTCTCCCGTTATCATCGCGGCGGAGACGGCGACGTTGATCGAGCGCTGTCCCTCGACCATCGGGATGAGGAGCCGCCCGTCGGCCTTGTCATGGACGTGATCGGGTACGCCGGCACTTTCGCGGCCGAAGAGCAGGATGTCATCGGGCCGGAAGGTGAAGCTGGTGTAGGGGCTGGAAGCCTTGGTCGATGCCAGGATCAGGCGGCGCCCCGTGGTTGCGCGCCATTCCTCGAAGCGGTCGAAATTGACATGGCGGGTGAGGGCGGCCGATGAGATGTAGTCCATGCCGGAGCGCTTCAGATTGCGGTCCGATATGTCGAAGCCGGCTGGCTCTATGATATCGACGGCAAAGCCGCGACAGGCGGCGAGTCTCAGGATCGTGCCGGTGTTGCCGGGAATGTCCGGCTGGTAGAGCGCCAGTCTGAGGTCGGTCATCGCTATCTCCGGGAAGGGCGTGCCAGCCCTAGAACATGTGTGTTTTGAACGCAACAGGACGCATTTTGACCCTGAAATGTTCAATTTCCGCCGATTTTCAGCTGGAAATTTGGCGATTTTCGCGTTATCGGTGCACATCTTCAAACGCCAGCAGGGAGGCCGACATGAATATTTTGCTGCTCACGCGCCTTCCGGCCGTCATCCGACCGCTGGTGATGGCGCGTTCCTGACGCGCAAAAGCTTTCTCAAAATCCCCCATTGATCCATTGCGCGGCTGTTGTGGCCTCGCCCCTTGAACGTCCGGTTCCCATATGTGCTCAAGCGCGGATTTGCGCGGGCCGGGAGACGGAACGGTACGGTTCCGGAGCATTTTCATGTTTGGCTGGTTCGAACAGCGGTTGAATCCCTTCCCCAGCGAGGAGCCTGTGGCGCCTCCCACGGGGCTTTTCGCCTTTTGCTGGCACTATACGAAGCCGGCGGCACCCTGGCTTGCGATCATGGCGGTCCTCACCGCGCTGATCGCTGTCGGCGAAGTGGCGCTTTTCCAGTTCCTCGGCGATATCGTCGACTGGCTCGGCAACGCCGACAAGGCGACCTTCATGCAGAACGAGTGGCAAAGGCTCGCCTGGATGGGCGCGCTGATCCTGATCGGCCTGCCGCTGGCAGCGGGTATCGACTCGCTGATCATGCATCAGGTGCTGCTCGGCAACTATCCGATGATCGCCCGCTGGCAGATGCACCGCTTCCTGCTGCGTCATAGCATGACCTTCTTCGCCAACGAGTTTGCCGGACGCGTTGCCACCAAGGTGATGCAGACGTCGCTTGCCGTGCGCGAAACGGTGATGAAGATCCTCGACGTCTTCGTCTATGTCGTCACCTATTTCATCTCGATGATCGTGGTGATCGCTGCGGCTGACTGGCGGCTGATGATCCCGATCCTTGTCTGGCTCGGCGTCTATGTCGGCATCGTCTCCTATTTCGTGCCGCGGCTGCGCCGGATCGCCAAGCAGCAGGCCGATGCGCGCTCGATGATGACGGGGCGTGTGGTTGACAGCTATACGAACATCGCAACCGTGAAGCTGTTTTCGCACGCCGGGCGGGAGGAGAGCTATGCCAAGGAAGGCATGGACGAATTCCTGCAGACGGTGCATGCGCAGATGCGCCGCGTGACGCTGTTCCACATGTCGGTCTACATGAACAACTGCATCGCGCTGTTCGTGATTTCGGGCCTGTCGATCTGGTTCTGGCTGAACGGCGAGATCTCGGTCGGCGCCATTGCCATCGCCATTGGCCTGGCGATGCGTGTCAACGGCATGTCGCAGTGGATCATGTGGGAAGTGTCGGCGCTCTTCGAGAATATCGGTACCGTCTATGACGGAATGGATATGATGACGAAGAACCACGACATCACCGATCTGCCGGGTGCGCCGGTCCTGCAGGCCAAGCGTGGGGCGATCCACTACGAGCGGATCGGCTTCCACTACGGCAAGGGCAAGGGCGTCATCGAGAACCTGTCGCTCGACATCAAGGCCGGCGAGAAGGTCGGTCTGGTGGGCCGCTCGGGCGCCGGCAAGACGACGCTGATGAACCTGCTGCTGCGGTTCTACGACCTGGAAGCAGGGCGTATCACCATCGACGGTCAGGATATCACTGCCGTGTCGCAGGAAAGCCTGCGGGCGCTGATCGGTGTCGTGACGCAGGATACGTCGCTGCTGCACCGCTCGATCCGCGACAACATCGCCTACGGCCGTCCGGATGCGACGGATGCGGAGGTGATCGAGGCGGCGAAGCGGGCGAATGCGTGGGAGTTCATCGAAGGGCTTTCTGACATGCATGGCCGCAAGGGACTGGATGCGCAGGTCGGCGAGCGCGGCGTGAAACTGTCGGGCGGCCAGCGCCAGCGTATCGCGATCGCCCGCGTCTTCCTGAAGGACGCGCCGATCCTGGTGCTCGACGAGGCAACCTCGGCTCTCGATTCCGAAGTGGAGGCGGCGATCCAGGAAAACCTCTTCGCGCTGATGCAGGGCAAGACGGTGATCGCCATCGCCCACCGCCTCTCGACGCTGACCGAGATGGACCGGCTGATCGTGCTCGACAAGGGCAAGATCATCGAGTCCGGCTCGCATAGCGAACTGGTCGGCGAGGGCGGCATTTATGCCGACCTCTGGACCCGCCAGTCCGGCGGCTTCCTGGCCGATCACGAGGAAGAGGCCGACGCCGCTGCCGAGTGAAATGAGAGAGCCCTTCCGGCGGAAGCCGGGAGGGCTTCTTAACTGTTGAGAACAGTTAAGAAGACGTGCTATCTTTGCTTCCAAGGAGAGCGTGATGGCGACCGTGACGATTTCACTGCCTGACAGCCTGAAAACCTTTGTCGAAAGCCAGATGGCAAGCAAAGGCTATGGCAATGTCAGCGAATATTTCCGCAGCCTTATTCGAGACGCGCAGACGCGCGAAAACGACGCTCGCCTGGAAGCGCTTCTTCTGGAAGGTCTCGCATCAGGTGAGGGGGCTGAAGTCACGCCCGAGTTCTGGGCCGATCTGAAAAAGGAGGCCGCGCAGTTGCTCGCAGCGCAGCAGGAGAAGAAGCTGCGGTGAAACTCGTCGTCAAGCCTGCCGCGCGCCGCGATATTCTTGCGCAAGCCGTGTATTTCGCGGAGCAGGGCGGCGAGGCGCTTGCCAATCGATTTTTGCACTCCGTCGAGAACTCGCTCACGCATTTGCTGGATAATCCTCGGGCCGGCGCTCCCAAGTTTTTCGACAACCCGGCGTTGGCAGGGTTGCGGTCCTGGCCGGTCGCGGATTTCGAAGATGTGAGAGCGTACTATCTGGCGACCAGCACCGAGGTTTCGGTGTTGCGCGTCCTGCACGTGAAGCGCGACCTGCCGCACATTCTGGGCGACGGCTAAAGGCTATCCGCCCAGTCGCGGATGCGGTGGGTCTCGACGATGAACATGGTGTTGGCGCTGGCAAGCGTGCGCAGGTCGAGCAGGCGGCGTTCCTCTTCGCGCTCCAGCCATACGGCGACGGCCTCGCTGACGATCGCGTCGTGCTCGATCCCGAGATGTTCGGCGGCGGCCATCAGCCTTTCCGCAATTGGAAGCGGAATATGCACTCTCAGCATTTTCGTTTCCATGCCTGGATGTCTCCGTTGAGCGGCGATTGTACTCCGAGATTGTGGCGAGGTCAGCGGCATTCAACACGCCTCACGCCGATATTATCGAATATTACCAAAATATAAGGTTGTGTCAGCCGCCGTTACTCTTTGCCGGTCCTGGGTTTTTGCCTATATCGGCAATCATGTTGCTGCGCCCCATTCTCAACCTGTTCGAAACGTGGATCGACCCCTTCCGTCAGCGGGATAATATCCAGCCGCCGCGTTCGACGCTGGGCTTCATCTGGTTCTACATCGGCCAGGCACGATGGCCCTTCATTGCGATGCTCGTGCTCGGCGGAATGTCGGCGGCGATCGAGGCGGCGCTCTTCTGGTTCGTCGGCCGTCTCGTCGATATCCTGAGCACCATCAAGCCCGGCGACGGCTGGAGCAAACTGCTTGGCGATCACGGCGCCGAGCTCTTCGGCATGCTGGCGCTGATCGGCATCGTGCGCTTCGTCGTCGCCTTCCTGATCGCGCTGGTCGATCAGCAGGTAATCACGCCGGGCTTCTACAATCTGGCCCGCTGGCAGTCCTATCTGCATGTGTCGCGCCAGTCGCTGCAGTTCTTCCAGAGCGATTTTTCCGGCCGTATCGTTTCAAAGGTCTGGTCGGCGGGGCAGGCGGTCGGCGATCTCGTGACGTCGCTGATGGAGAGCGTCTGGTTCGTCGGTATCTATGCGGCGGCGACGCTGGTGCTGGTTGCGAGGCTCGATTTCTCGCTCGCGGCCGTGGTGTTTTTCTGGATCGTCGCCTTTGGCGTGCTGGCGCGCTATTTCGTTCCGCGCATCCGCTTCCACTCCCGCGAAACGGCCGAGGCGGCGTCGATGCTGAACGGCCGCATGGTCGATTCCTACAGCAATATCCAGACACTGAAGCTGTTTGCCCGCGACGAGGAAAGCGACCGCTACATGCGGCAGGGCTTCGATATCTATCAGGAAACGGCGCTGCGCTTCACGCGCTTCATCACCGGCGTACGCGCCTCGATGGCGTTGCTGTCGGGCCTGATGATCGTGACCATGGCAGGTCTCAGCGTCGATCTGTGGCTGCGGGGACTCGTCAGCTCCGGTGCCGTCGCCTTTTCGCTGGCGCTGGTGCTGCGCCTGAACTTCCTGCTGGGCCGGTTAATGACGCAGTTCAACGGCATCATGCGCAATCTCGGCACGATCCAGAATTCCGCGGAGCTGATTTCTCAACCCCTCGGTCTCGTCGACCAGCCGGATGCGAGGGAACTGGTCATCCGCGAGCCGAGCATCCGCTTCGAGAACGTTTCGTTTCACTACGGCAAGAGCAAGGGTGTGATCGACAACTTCTCGCTGACAGTCGCACCCGGCGAAAAGGTCGGTATCGTCGGGCGTTCAGGTGCCGGAAAATCGACGCTCGTGAACCTGCTGCTCAGGATGTACGACGTCGAGGGCGGCCGCATTCTCGTCGATGGCCAGGACATTGCCGCCGTGCGCCAGGAGACGCTGCGCATGCAGGTCGGTGTCGTCAGCCAGGATACATCGCTGCTACACCGCTCGGTGCGAGACAATATTCTGTTCGGCCGCCCAGATGCGGGCGAGGGCAAGCTGATCGAGGCGGCGAAGCGCGCCGAAGCCATGGGTTTCATCGACAGGCTGCAGGACCAGAACGGCCGCAAGGGCTTCGATGCCCATGTCGGCGAGCGCGGCGTCAAGCTTTCCGGCGGCCAGCGTCAGCGTATCGCGATTGCCCGTGTCATGCTGAAGGATGCGCCGATCCTGGTGCTCGACGAAGCCACTTCGGCGCTCGATTCCGAAGTCGAGGAGGCGATCCAGTCGAACCTCAACCGCATCATGGACGGCAAGACGGTGCTGGCGATCGCTCACCGGCTCTCGACCATCGCCGCACTCGACCGGCTGATCGTCGTCGATCAGGGGCGAATCATTGAGGAAGGCACGCATGAGGCGCTGATTGCCAAGGGCGGGCTTTATGCCGAACTCTGGGCCCGGCAGTCCGGCGGGTTCCTCGCCGCCGATGACGGCACCGGCGAGGGTACGGGCGGACGTGAGGCCAAGGTGGTCTAGAGCAGAGGCTCCAGCGCCCTCCAATCCCGCGAAGCCTGCGGATTGACTTGAAAATTTCATCTGAAATTTCCCGCGACATTGTGCCGTCAGCCCCTTGTCAAGGGTAGACATAATTTGCGATCAAGCATAGAACGCGCCGGATTGGTGGGGAGTCTGTGGCCGAATTGTGTCTTCAACAGATTCGTCGCTGAGAGGGGCAGGGCGGAATTCCGCGAAAATTGCGCAGAGGATGGTTTAGCCGTGAGCGAACACGATACGACAAGCGGGGCTTCATCAGAGCCCACTCGCCGTGATTTCCTATATCTCACCACTGGTATGGCGGGTGCTGTCGGCGCCGTTGCGGTTGCATGGCCGTTCGTCGATCAGATGCGTCCGGACGCATCGACGCTGGCACTGGCTTCGATCGAAGTCGATGTCACGAGCCTAACGCCCGGCATGTCGCTGACCGTCAAGTGGCGCGGCAAGCCGATCTTCATCCGCAATCGTACGCCGGAAGAGATCAAGGCTGCTGCGGATACGCCGCTGGCCGACCTCAAGGACCCGGTTGCGCGCAATGCCAACCTTGCTCCCGATGCCCAGGCGACCGACCTCGATCGCTCCGCCGGCAAGGACAAGGAAAACTGGATCGTCATGGTTGGTACCTGTACCCACCTCGGTTGCGTACCGCTCGGCCAGGCCGGCGAATACAACGGTTGGTTCTGTCCCTGCCATGGTTCTGTCTACGATACGGCCGGCCGTATCCGTAAAGGCCCTGCGCCGCAGAACCTGGCTATTCCGACCTTTTCGTTCGTGTCCGACACTAAGATCAAGATCGGTTGAGGGGAGACTGATACATGAGTGGCCATTCCAGCTACGAGCCATCAACCGGCTTGGAAAAATGGATCGACGCGCGCCTTCCGCTGCCGCGTATGATTTATGACAGCTTCGTCGCATACCCGGTTCCGCGTAACCTGAACTATGCCTATACCTTCGGTGCCATGCTTTCGGTCATGCTGATCGTCCAGATCCTGACCGGCATCGTGCTTGCCATGCACTACGCCGCCGACACGTCGATCGCCTTCAACTCGGTTGAAAAGATCATGCGTGACGTCAATCACGGCTGGCTGTTGCGCTACATGCACGCCAACGGCGCATCGTTCTTCTTCGTTGCGGTTTACCTGCACATCGCCCGCGGCCTCTATTACGGTTCGTACAAGGCGCCGCGCGAAATCCTCTGGATCCTCGGCGTCGTCATCTACCTGCTGATGATGGCAACCGGCTTCATGGGCTACGTTCTGCCCTGGGGTCAGATGTCCTTCTGGGGCGCGACCGTTATCACCGGTTTCTTCTCGGCCTTCCCGCTGGTCGGCGAATGGATCCAGCAGTTCCTGCTCGGCGGCTTTGCCGTTGATCAGCCGACGCTGAACCGCTTCTTCTCGCTGCACTACCTGCTGCCCTTCATGATCGCAGGCGTTGTTATCCTGCACATCTGGGCACTACACGTGACCGGCCAGACGAACCCGACAGGCGTCGAAGTCAAGACGAAGACGGACACCGTCCGTTTCACACCTTACGCGACCCTCAAGGATGCGCTCGGCGTTTCGATCTTCCTGCTGGTTTACGCCTATTTCGTCTTCTACCTGCCGAACTTCCTCGGCCACGCCGACAACTACATCCCGGCTGACCCGTTGAAGACGCCTGCTCACATCGTTCCGGAATGGTACTTCCTGCCGTTCTACGCGATGCTGCGCTCGATTACCTTCAATGTCGGCCCGATCGACTCGAAGCTCGGCGGCGTTCTGGTGATGTTCGGCGCGATCATCGTGCTGTTCTTCCTGCCCTGGCTCGATACGTCGAAGGTCCGTTCGGCCGTCTACCGTCCGTGGTACAAGCTGTTCTACTGGCTGTTCGTGATCAACGCGATCATCCTCGGCTGGCTTGGTTCCCAGCCGGCTGAAGGTCTCTTCACCACCATCTCGCAGATTTGCACGCTCCTCTACTTCGCCTTCTTCCTGGTGGCGATGCCGGTGCTGGGTCTTGTCGAGACACCGCTGCGCGTTCCGAACTCGATCACCGAAGCGGTGCTCGAGAAGAAGAACAAGTCTGCGGCCAAGGCATAACCGAGCGGCGGAAGGAATTAAAAACATGAAAAAGCTTGTTACAAGCATTCTGTCGCTCGCAATTGCAGCCACCTTCGCCGGTGCTGCTCTTGCCGAAGACGCGGCGCCTGCGGCTGGCGCGGCGCCTGCTCATCACGAGGAAGCGACGCCTCATTATCCCCTGAAGGAGCCGACCGAGGAAAAGTGGAGCTTCGCTGGTCCCTTCGGTCACTATGACAAGGGTCAGCTGCAGCGCGGCCTGAAGGTCTATACCGAAGTCTGTTCCGCCTGCCACTCGATGAACCTCGTTCCGTTCCGCATGCTGAGCAACCTCGGTTACTCGGATGCGCAGGTGAAGGCATTCGCGGCCAACTACGAAGTGCAGGACGGCCCTGATGCCAGCGGTGAAATGTTCACCCGCAAGGCTGTTCCGTCCGACCATTTCCCGTCGCCATATCCGAACCCGGAAGCGGCTGCGGCCTCCAACAACGGTGCTGCCCCGCCGGATATGTCGCTGCTCGCCAAGGCACGTGAAGTCGAGCGCGGTTTCCCGCAGTTTGTCTTCGACATCTTCACGCAGTACCAGGAAAGCGGCCCGGATTACATCCACTCGCTGCTGACGGGTTACCAGGATCCGCCGGCTGGCTTCCAGGTTCCGGCTGGTGCACACTATAACCCGTACTTCCACGCAGCCGCTGCTTTCGCCATGCCGAAGCCGCTCTCCGACGACCAGGTCACCTATGACGATGGTTCGCCGCAGACCGTGGATCAGTATTCGCGCGACGTTTCGGCCTTCCTGATGTGGGCTGCCGAGCCGCATCTCGAAGAGCGCAAGCGCACCGGTTTCATGGTGATGGTCTTCCTGCTGATCTTCTCGGGCCTCATCTACCTGACGAAGCGCTCGGTCTATGCCAGCAAGGAACACTGAGCGGTTCTCGTTCGAATAAGCAAAAGGCGGCCTCCGGGCCGCCTTTTTTGTTGGTTCCGGGAGTGGCAATTGATAGGGTACAGCCTCTTTGTGCCCTCGCAGACAGACGGACTTTCCATGAACAACATTGCCTCGGAGCTTGCCGCCAGCATTCGCTCCATCGCCGATTATCCGAAGCCCGGCATCATCTTTCGCGACATCACCACGCTGCTCGGCAACCCGCGCGCCTTCCGCCGCGCCGTCGACGAGCTGGTGCAGCCCTATGCCGGTCTGAAGGTCGACAAGATCGCCGGCATGGAGGCTCGCGGCTTCATTCTCGGCGGCGCCGTGGCCCACCAGCTGTCCGCAGGCTTCGTGCCGATCCGCAAGAAGGGCAAGCTGCCGCATGAGACGGTGCGGATCGCCTACAGCCTGGAATATGGCGTCGATGAAATGGAGATGCATCGCGATGCGGTGCAGCCGGGCGAGAAGGTGATCCTCGTCGACGATCTGATCGCGACCGGGGGCACGGCGGTCGGCGCGACGAAGCTGCTGCGCCAGATCGGCGCCGAAGTGGTCGGCGCCTGCTTCGTGATCGATCTGCCGGATCTCGGCGGCCGCAAGAAGCTCGAAGAGCTCGGCGTTGACGTTCACACGCTGGTGGAGTTTGCCGGGCACTGACGCCCGGCTTGTCCTATTCGAATTCGAGGACGCTGCTTTCGAAGCGGATCACCGGGATGCCGTCCTGATTGATGCCTTCGTTGAGGATCTTGTTCAGGTGCCAGCCCGGGCGCGATGCCAGCGGGCGGCTGGACAGGAAGGTCACCGAATAGGCGACCGTCTCGTCAACGAAGACCGGCTTCAGCCATTGCAGATTTTCGAAGCCGGGCGAGGGGCCGAGCTTCGGGGCGGCGAGCCCCTCCTGCGCCAGCCGGACGCTCTGCGCCATCCAGTAGTCCAGGAAGGTGCGCATCCAGGCGGCGCAATTGTGCCAGCCGGAGGCGCAGAGATCGCCGAACAGCGTGTCCTTGGCGGCCTCGCGGTCTACATGGAAGCGCTGCGGATCGAAGCGGGTGGCGAAGTGGACGATGCGCTCCTCGGTGAAGGTGTAGCTGCCGATCTCGACCTTCTGGCCAATGGCATAGAGCTCGGTCATCCTCATGGGCGTGCCTCCGCCGCTTCGCGGGTGCTGAACATGATCCAGTTCTCCGAATAGCAGACGAGCTCACCGCGCTGGTTTTCGATCTCGTGCTTGAAACGCGCAATACCGATGCCGGGGCGCGAGCGCATCAGGCGGGATTCGAGCACGATCGAGCGTCCGGAGAGCGTATCACCAGATAACACCGGCTTCTTCCACTCCATGATGTCGATACCGGGGGCACCCTGCGAATAGGAGTTCAAGAGATAACCCTCGGCCATCATCCGCATGAACAAAGCCGACGTGTGCCAGCCGGAAGCGGCGAGCCCGCCGAGGATGCTCGCCTTGCCACCAGCTTCGGACATATGCATCGGCTGCGGATCGAATTCGGTGGCGAATTCGATGATCTCTTCTGATGTTACAGGGATCGGGCCGAGCGGGAAGCTGCGGCCCGGCGCGAAATCTTCAAATACCAGTTTGTCTTCTGACATGCGGATGCCTGCGCTCTAGGAAGTGACAGCTACTTAAAATAGCATAACGTCCAACTCGACGTTTCCAAGAGGATAAACCTGGATGAGCGAATTGCGGTCGGTGCTATCGGATGCGGAGCGCGAGGGTTTGATTTCCGGCGATGCCAGCGCCCGGCTACTGCCGTTTCTGGTGGCACGCGGCGTGACCGTGGCTGCACCAGCGCCGGCGGATGGCGTCATCGCCGATGCCGCATGGTCGGACACCGAGACACCGCGCTTCATTCGCGGGTTTCACGACGTTCTGATCACCATCGGTATCGTTGTCGCGCTTGCCGGCCTCTGGGGGCTGGTGACGATCTTTGCGGTCATCCCGGCGATCATCGTACTGTCTGAAATTCTGGTGCGCCGCCAGCGGCTGGCGCTTCCTGCCGTGGCGCTGACGATCGCGCTTTCCTGCGCGACTTTCAGTCTGGCGCGCGTGTGGTGGCCGGGCGGCATCACCGTGTTTTCGAGCGGCATCGGGACGACGGGGCTGACGGCAATTTCTTGCGCCGCGTTCGGCCTCTACTACCTGCGCTACCGAGTTCCGTTGTCGCTGGCACTCTGCATCGCTTCGGCATTTGCGATGGTGCTGTCGATCGTCCTTCGCGGCCTGGTGTGGGCGAGCGGCGATGAGCTGCTTCTCGTCAATCATCCGGCGATCGTCTCGTGGATCAGCATCGCCAGCGCCGTGGCGCTTTTCGCGACGTCGCTGCGTTTCGATCTCAGCGACGTCAAGCGCGTTACCACGCGATCGGACATTGCCTTCTGGCTGCATATGGGGGCGGCACCGGCGCTGCTTTACAGCATCGTATCGCTGTCACTCTTCAACGGCGGCTTGACGGAACTGGCGCAGACCGTGTCGATCAAGACGCCACTGGTCGTCTGCACGGTGGCGGTTCTGATGCTGATCGGCCTGATCATCGACCGGCGTGCCTTCGTGACGTCGGGGCTCTTGTCGCTCGGTTTTGCGATCTACGGGATTTTCCAGCAGGGACACTGGGCGATGGACACCTACGTCTTCGCGACGCTTCTGGTCATTGGCGTCATCGTGCTTGTCATCGGCACTGGCTGGATGCCGCTCAGGCGGCGGGTGGTCAATGCGTTGCCGGCCGCGCTGGCAAGGCGACTGCCGCCCGCATGAGGCGGCAGTGTGCTTTTTGATCAGGTGTTGAAGCGGAAGTGGATCACGTCGCCGTCTGCGACAACGTATTCCTTGCCTTCGTCGCGGCCCTTGCCGGCTTCCTTGGCGCCGACTTCACCCTTGAAGTTGATGTAGTCGTCATAGCCGATAGTGAAGGCGCGGATGAAGCCGCGTTCGAAATCGGTGTGGATGACGCCGGCGGCGGCAGGCGCCTTGGTGCCGCGAACGATCGTCCAGGCGCGCGTTTCCTTCGGACCGACCGTGAAATAGGTGATCAGGTCGAGCAGGTGGTAGCCGGCGCGGATGAGGCGGTCGAGACCGGCCTCTTCCAGGCCGAGCGCGGAGAGGAATTCCTTCGATTCCTCTTCCGGCAGCTGCGCGACTTCGAATTCGATCGCGGCAGAGATGACGACGCATTCCGCACCCTGCTGCTTTGCCATCTCGGCAACGGCCTTGGTGTGCTCGTTGCCGGTGGAGGCGTCCGCCTCGGCGACGTTGCAGACGTAAAGGACCGGATGCGAGGTCAGCAGGTTGAGGCCCTTGAGGATCTCGATCTCTTCCGGTGCCAGCGTCTTCAAGAGAAGGCGTGCCGGCTTGCCCTCGTTGAGCAGCTTGATGACGGCTTCCATTACCGGCAGCTGGGCCAGCGAATCCTTGTCCTTGCTGGCGGCGCGCTTGCGGGTCTGCTCGACGCGGCGCTCCAGGCTCTCGAGGTCGGCGAGCATCAGCTCGGTCTCGATCGTGTCGGCATCGCCGACCGGATTGATGCGGCCCTCGACATGGGTGATGTCGTCGTCTTCGAAGCAGCGCAGCACGTGCACCACGGCATCGACTTCGCGGATGTTGGCCAGGAACTTGTTTCCGAGGCCTTCACCCTTCGACGCACCGCGCACCAGGCCGGCGATATCGACGAATGAGATGCGCGTCGGAATGATTTCCTTGGAGCCGGCAATCGCTGCCAGCTTCTGCATGCGCGCGTCGGGAACGGCGACTTCGCCGGTGTTCGGCTCGATGGTGCAGAACGGATAGTTTGCCGCCTGCGCCGCTGCCGTCTTGGTGAGCGCGTTGAAAAGGGTCGACTTGCCGACATTCGGCAGACCGACGATACCGCATTTGAAGCCCATGGCTGAATGTCCGTATTCGCTAAAATCGTTGCCTTGCCTATGGGGGAATGGCGCCCCGCGGTCAAGACTTGCAATGATCCGCGAGGCATCAACCTTGCCGGTAAGGCAGATTTGCCTTACTTTAAAAGAGAAGGAGAAGTCTATGGTTCGCTTGAAAGTGACCGCCAAGGGACAGATCACGCTGAAGAAGGAGGTGCTCGATCACCTGGGCATTAGCCCGGGCGATGAGATCGACGTCAATCTTCAACCGCAGCGTCAGGCAACACTCCATGCGATTTCAGGCAAGCTGCCGATCGAATCCCTATTTGGGATGATCAAGAACGAGGCAGGCGTGCATCTTACCATTGACGAAATCAACGAAGCGATTGCTGACGGGTGGGCCAACAGGCGATGACGGTTGTCATCGACACGAACGTGCTGTTGCGCTTGGTGATCGAAGATGACACCGGAGAGACGGAGCAAGCGCAGGATGCCTTGGCCAGCGCCAGCCGGGTTGTTGTACCTGTTGTCGCAATCTGCGAAGCAATATGGGTTCTGCGAAGCCGCTATAGGGTCGGAAGAGAGCCGTTGCAGGCGTTTGTGAGGCGTCTTCTTGAAACGGATAAGCTTCTTATGGACCGGGTTGCCGTCGAGGCGGGATTAAACATGATGGAGCGGGGCGGCGATTTCGCCGATGGTCTCATCGCCCTCGACGGCAGGCGTCTCGGTAGCGAGACTTTCGTCAGCTTCGACAAGAAGGCTGTGGCACTTCTCACTGCTTCGGGCTTGAACTGCAGACTTCTACGGCCACATAAATGATTGCGTATAGCTGATCGCGATCAGGCGCATCTTTCCCATGTGATAACGGCAGACTTCCGATGAGTGACAATGATGTTGTCCTGACACCGAAAACCAAGACGAAGCTGAAGCTCGACAAGCCGAAGCTCTACAAGGTCATTCTGTTCAACGACGATTATACGCCGCGCGAATTCGTGACCATGGTGCTGAAGGCCGTGTTCCGGATGAGCGAGGAGGCCGGCTATCGCGTCATGCTGACGGCGCACAAGCTCGGGTCGAGCGTCGTGGTCGTCTGCACCAAGGACATTGCCGAGACCAAGGTCAAGGAGGCGATGGACTATGCCAAGGAAGCGGGATTCCCGCTGATGCTGACGGCCGAGCCCGAAGAGTAGCTTGGCGATCTCTTAACCAGCCTCCTTAATCGAATGTCCGAGGTTTTCCGGCAGAATGGCGGAAACGGCGGAGGCTCGAGATGCCTGCGGAAGCGGCGACCTGGCATTATTTCGTGGCGGCGGCGATCTTTGCGCTGCTCGGTGCCATCGGCCATGTCTGTCGGGCGGTGTTCAACGTGCTGCCGGACCGTATCACTGACCGGCCGCTGCTCGATCTGCCGCTTTCGAGTGGCTACGATCTTCCCGACCTGCTGTTCGGCACCGAATATGACGACAACGGTTACTACCGGCTGGACAGTCTCAAGAACTTCCGCATCTCGGTGATGCTCAGCACTGCCGGCGGATTGCTGGTCATGCTGTTTTCGCCGGGTGCCTCCGGTGCTGTCGCCTGGATGATCGACAGCGGGCTTTCGGCGCTGTGGAACCTCTTTCTCTACCGGCTGCACGAGACCGGGTTGTTCTGAGGTCAGCGTTCTGCCGGGCGCCGGATCTGATAGCCGATCTTGTCCTGCGCGAAGCCGCAGCGCTGGTAGAAGCGCAGCGTTGCCGGATCCTTCGAGCCTGTCAAAAGCATCACCTTGTAGCATCCGGCGTCCCAGGCTGCGTCGATCGCGTGGGCGATCAGTGCCGCGCCAAACCCCTGTTTGCGATGGTCAGCACCGGTCACGACATTCTCGATCAGCGCGTAGGACGCGCCGTTGCGGGTGAGATTGGGGACGACGACGAGTGTCACGGTGGCGGCGGCCACCTTTCCGGCAAAGCCGATGAAGATGCGCATGCCCGGCTGCACCAGGATCGCGTTCATGCGCTCGGTAGCAATGGCCGTATCGATCGGCGGATCGGCCGGATTGAGCTCGGCATAGAGGCCAAGCAGGGCAGGGAGATCGCTGGCCTCGGCTACGCGGATCGCGAGCGGCGTGCTCATCCGATCAGTCGCCCTTGTTGCCGAGCAGCTTCTTCAGCATCTCTGCCATCGGGCCGCTGGCCGGCAGGATCTTCGGCTGGTTGTGGTTGCGGGCCTGATGGATGTGGGATTTGGCCACCGGCTTTTTCTCCGCCTTCTGCTTTTCCTCTTCCGCCTTGCCGCCGGTGGCAAGCGCCAGCTTGTTCATCAGCTGCGAATCCTCGTTGCGGACGAGCATGCCGGCATTGTCGGCCAGCGCGTCCAGCAGCGGCTCCAGCCAGCTTTGGTCTACCTTGGTGAAATCGCCGAGGACGTGATGCTGAACCATTTCCTTGACGCCGGGGTGGCCGATGCCGAGGCGCAGGCGGCGGTATTCGCGGCCGCAATGGGCGTCGAGCGACTTGATGCCGTTGTGCCCGCCATGGCCGCCGCCGGTCTTCAGCCGCGCCTTGCCGGGCGCCAGATCCAGCTCGTCATAGATGGCGACGAGATCGGACAGCTGCAGCTTGTAGAAACGCATGGCTTCGCCGACGGATTCGCCCGACAGGTTCATGTAGGTCTGCGGCTTGATCAGCAGCACCTTCTCGCCGTCGAGTTCGCCTTCCGATATCTCGGCCTTGAACTTCTTCGACCAGGGCGAAAAGCTGTGGCGGCGGTGAATGGCGTCGATGGCCATGAAACCGATATTGTGGCGGTTGCCGGCATATTTGCTGCCGGGATTGCCGAGACCCGCGATGATCAGCATGGGCCAATCCATTCCTTGAAAATCCGATGCCCGTTTCACCACCGCGAAACGGGCATGAAGTCAAGCGCTAAGGCTGGAGCAGCCTGTCATTGCAGCAGGTTGAGGCCGTATTTCAGGAAGATCTGCTTCTGCGTGCCGTCGGCAATCAGCTTGTCGAGCGAGGCCTGCATCTTGCGCAGGAGATCGTCCGGAAAGTCCTTCTGGCAGGCGATGCCCATCGGCTGGCTGGAAAGCACCGTCACCATCTCCAGCGGCTGATCCTGCTTCAGCTTGTCGAAATAGAGTTCCGAGATCGGCATCATGTCGATGCGGCCGCCCAGCAGCTTGCGCATCGTCGCATTGAAATCGCTGGCGATATCGAGCTTGGGGAAGCCCTTCTCTTTCAGCGTCGTCTCGGTGTAGTCCTCGCGCCAGGTGCCGACCAGGTACTTCTTGGCTTCTTCCAGATTGTCGGCGGTGACAGCGGAGTCCTTGGCCTTGATCAGGATGTTGCGGTCGATGAGCAGCGGCTCCACCCATTTGAACAGGGGATCGCGAAGGCCGTTATGGGCTGTGGCGAAGACGCAGGTCATTGGCGTGCTTTGCGCCAGCGTGTAGGCGCGGGCCCAGGGCATCATCTCGATCGTGTAATCGACGCCGATATCGGCCATCACCTTCTCGACCTGCTCGACGGTGGCGCCCTTGATGACCTTGCCGTCGCGGTAGTTGAAAGGTGCGTAGTCTTCAGTCGTGAAGGACACCGTTTGCGCGGAGGCTGCGGCAGGCAGGATGAGGAAGGCGAGAAGCAGCAGCTTTTTCATCGCATAACTCCTGATGTTCGTTGGTCTATGACGCACGCGCCACGAAGGGGATGACGCCGCTCAGCTTCTCGATCAGCTGCGCTGCGGTCTGCGGCCGGTGGAAGAGATAGCCCTGCCCATAATCCAGCCCCATCTGCTGCAGCGTCCGGCATTCCTCTTCGGTCTCGATGCCCTCGGCAATCACGGTGCAGTTCATCTTGTGCGACAGCGTGGTGATCGCCTCGATCAGCATCCGGCTCTTCATGCCGACATCGTCGTTGCCTTCGTTGATGGCGCGGGTGAAGGACTGATCGATCTTGATGATATCAACCGGGAAACGGTTGAGATAGCTCAGAGACGAGTAGCCGGTGCCGAAATCATCCAGCGCGATACGGCAGCCGAAGCGGCGCAGCTCCGTGACGATCATTCGGATCTGCGGGTTGTCGTGCATCAGCACGGCCTCCGTGATCTCGACGACGATGCGTTCGGGACGGATGCCATGGCGGCCGAGGAGACCGGCCAGACGCGAGGGCAGGGCGGGCTCGAACTGCAGCGGCGAGAAATTGATCGCCAGATAGGTGTCCTGCATGCCGGTGATCCGGGAGATGCGGGAGAGGTTGGAGATCGCCTTCTCCATGATGACGTTGCCGATGCGGACGATCTTGGCTGTCTCTTCGGCGACGTTGATGATCTCGGCCGGAGGCATCAGACCCTTTTGCGGGTGGTTGAGGCGCATCAACGCTTCGAAGCCTGCGATGTTTCCGTGGGTCAGGCCGACGATTGGCTGCAGGTAGGCTTCGAACCAGTCCTCGGCGAGGCCGGCCTCGATGCAGCTTTCGATCTCGGCGCGGCTGCGGGCGGTATCGAGCATCGCGTTGTCGAACAGGCGGGCGCCGTTCTTGCCGTCGCGCTTCTTGGCATACATCGCCATGTCGGATTTCTGCAGCAGTTCCGCCGCATTGGCCGCATGGCGCGGATAGATGGCGACGCCGACGGAGGCGCTCAGATGCAAGTCGGGGCCGAAAGGCGTGTCGAAGATCGTGGCGATCTGATCGCACATCGCCCGCGCCCGCTTCTCGGCATCGGCGGCCGGCAGCAGGATGGCGAATTCGTCGCCGCCAAGGCGGGCGGCTTCGTCGGATGGGGCGAGATGGGTCTTGAAGCGGGCAACGAGCTCGCGCAGCGCCCGGTCGCCTTCGGCATGGCCCATATTGTCGTTGATCCACTTGAAGCGGTCGAGATCGACGAACAGGCATGCAAGCTCCTGGCCCGCGGCATCCGCCTCGGCGATCTTGCGGTCGAGCACGGCTTCAAAGCCCTGGCGGTTCAAGAAGCCCGTCAGGTGGTCGGTGATCGCCTGGCGGTGGTTGCGGTCTTCGGAGGCCTTGAGCTCGGTCACGTCGGTCATGACCGACAGCGACAGCTTGTCGGTACCGCCGGTCGCGGCGTTGGATTCCAGGATCAGCACGTCGATGACGCGGCCGTCGGCGCATCTGAACTTGACCGTGACGTCGAGCGCACCTTCCTCGGCAGTGTTCCTGCGCGACAGGAAGATGTCGCGGGTATCCGGCATGACGAGATCGGCGAACTTGCGGCCGACGGCGTCAGTGCGGCTGTAGCCGGTGGCGACCAGCCAGTAATCGCTGACGGCTGTGATGCGGTCGTCCTCGTCGAGCGAGAAGAGCATGGCGGGCGTCAGGTCGTAGATGTCGGTGGCACGGCGATGGGCGAGCTTCAGCTCCTTTTCCTCGCGCTCCAGCTTGGTCTGCATGTCGTTGAAGCTGCTGGCGAGGCGGCCCATCTCGTCACCGGACTGCCAGTCGACGTGATGGCGCGAGCCGAGCTGGCTGGTGGCCTCGATCGCGGCAATGAGGCGCATCAGCGGGTGGATGACGAAGATGCGGTTGCCGATCAGCGCGCTGCCGAAAACGGCGAGAACGGCGAAGATGAAGATCGAGATGAAGACGACTTCCTCATGCTTCAGGCCGGAGAAGAGGCCGAGCTTCGGATAGTAGACGGAGATGCTGCCGAGGTTCTTCGGACCGTCGACATTGTTGTAGATGATGGCACGTGAGACCTGCTCCAGCTCGCCGCTGAACGACTTCGGAATGGTGCTCTGGGTGATATCAAGCTGGCCGGACTGGTCGCGGACCTCGACCTTGACGATGGCACCTTGGGAAACGATCGTCGCAGAAATCTGCGTGACGCTGTCTTCGTCGAGATCCCAGAGCGGCTTGGCGAGCGCCTGGGAGTTGGCAACCAGAAGGACGGAGATGTGGTCGCGGATTTCCTTGTCGGCGCGTTCTGAAGAGAGGAAGAGAAAAAGCACAAAAAGCGGCGCGACAAAAACAAGTAGCGCACCGCAGACAATCGCAAAAAATCTATTTTCAACGGAATTATTCATTGTTCCGTTTTCTCCCCGGCCGCTTCTTCTTCGGCCGCCTTCTAATATACGGCGATATGGCAATAACTTTGGGGAGAATGCTTCCATGAATGTGTTAAAGCTTGCTGAAACGGTTGTAGCCAGCAAATGAAAAGGCCCGCTTTCCGGGAAGGAAGCGGGCCTTATGCTTTACAAATTGATAGGAAGCTTATCAGGCTTCAGCGCCGCCTTCGGCTTCAGACGTGTCTTCTTCGACGCCAGCTGCCGGAGCAACGATGGTGGCGATCGTGAAGTCACGGTCGATAACCGTGGTGACACCCTTCGGAAGGGTAACTTCCGAGATGTGGATGCTGTCGCCGATCTTCTTGCCGCTCAGGTCGACATTGAAGAATTCCGGGATGGCATTGGCCGGGCAGTGAACTTCAACTTCGTGACGAACGATGTTGAGAACGCCACCGATCTTGAGACCCTGCGACTTCTCTTCGTTGATGAAGTGAACCGGGATCTCAACGGTAACCTGCGTGTTGCCGGAAACGCGGAGGAAATCCACGTGCATCGTGAAGTCACGAACCGGGTCGAGCTGGTAGTCCTTCGGGAGAACCTGGTACTTCTTGCCGCCGAGGTCGATCGTGGCAACGGTGGTCATGAAACCGCCGGCATGGATACGCTTCGTCACCTCGTTGGTGTTGAGCGTAATGGAAATCGGGGCCTGCTTGTCACCATAGATGACAGCGGGAATCAAACCGTTGCGGCGAAGTTCACGGGCGGACCCCTTACCAACCCGTTCGCGCGCCTCGGCCTTGAGCTCGTAAGTTTCGTGGCTCATGGCTATTCCTTTCGAGGTTATATGGAGAGTCGAAGTCCGGCATATGCCGTCCTTTGACTGGAAGCACCTTTTTGGGAAGCTTCATCCGCATTGCCTCCAAGGGTGTCTGTGCGGACGCGTGCGCTATAGTATAAGTCCGGCTGAAACGCAAGCTCGGCAGGGCCGGGCGCGTCCTTTGCTCCTGTGGTTGTGGCTTTCTTTTGCGCGGTTGTAAAATCTGACGGTTATTTAACCAATGAATCGCAATTAAAACGCCAATTAATGAATCCTACTATGCGAATACATATAGGTGATCACGGTTTCAATCGCGGTCTCAATCATGTTGCGTATCATCTCCTGCATCACAGTCGAACACAGCCTGTCGCATCTCCTTTTCGCGACCGTGATCTGCGTTCTGGGCTCACTGCTGACGATGCGGCTTTTCACCCGGGTACGGCGCACAGAGGGCCTGCAGAAATTCAACTGGCTGTTTCTCTCCGGCTTCGTCGGCGGATCGACGATCTGGACGACGCATTTCATCGCCATGCTCGGCTATCAGTCGCCGGCGATGAACGGCTATGAGCCCGAACTCACCCTGATCTCGCTGTTCATCGGCATCGCTGCCAGCATCATTGGTTTCACCGTTGCCGCCAGCACGCCGAAGACCATGCTGGTCGAAGCGGGCGGGGCGATCGTCGGCCTCGGTATTGCCTGCATGCATTATGTCGGGATCGCCGGATACAAGGTTGCGGGCCACATGGTCTGGAGCCAGCCCTATGTCCTGACCTCGCTGGTGCTGGCCGCGGCCTTCGGCGCCGTAGCCACCAATCGCGTCGCGCGTCCGGTCACCCGGTTCTGCAAGCACGGCTCCGGCCTGGCGCTGATCTTGGCGATCGTGCTGACGCATTTTACCGGCATGGCTGGCCTGACGATCGTTCCCGACAGCGCCATTCCGGTTGCGGGAGAGCTGATCTCGGTCAACATCATGACCGGCCTCGTCGTCGCAGTCATGGTGGTTATCCTCGCGCTTGGTGCCTCGACCTATGTCATCGACATTCAGTCCAGCCAGGCGGCCGTCGAGCGCTATCGCCATCTGTCGCTGCACGATCCGCTGACCAATCTGCCCAACCGCGCCGCCTTCAACGAGCATCTCGCGGCACTGACGAAACGGCCGAAGGACATGACCGCGAATATCGCCGTGCTCTCCTTCGATCTTGACCGCTTCAAGGAAATCAATGACGTTCACGGCCATGCGGCCGGCGACGCCGTGCTGCGGACGGTTGCCGAGCGGCTGATGCTGCTCAGCAACGACAGCCAGTTCATGGCCCGCGTCGGCGGCGACGAGTTCGTGGCTGTGATGCACAAATATTTCATCCGCGCCGATGCCACTGGCCTGGCGCAACGGATCATCGACGAGATCGCCAAGCCGGTTTCCTGGGAGGAGCAGACGCTCTGCGTCGGCACCAGCGTTGGCGTCTCGACCTTCCCGGGACAGGCAACCACGATCGATGATCTGCTGTCGCAGGCCGACATTGCCATGTACCGGGCGAAATCGACCTCTAGCAACAGCATCTGCTTCTACGATGCCTCGATGGATCAGATCTCCCGCGAGCGGAACGCGCTTGCAATCGAGATGCGTGAAGGATTGCGGCGCCGGGAGTTCGAACTGTTCTACCAGCAGCAGAACGATACGGTGACGCGCGAGGTCGTTGGCTTCGAGGTCTTGCTGCGCTGGAAGCATCCGGTGCGCGGCTATATCGCGCCGATGGAATTCATTCCGATCGCCGAGCGTAACGGTTTCATTCTGGAGCTCGGCGAATGGGTGATGCGAGCCGCCTGCGCGGAGGCTGCGACCTGGAAGAACCCGCTGCGCATCGCCGTCAACGTCGCGCCGCAGCAACTGAGCGATCCCCGGCTGCCGCAGATCGTTCATGAGATCCTACTGCAGACCGGGCTTCCGGCTTCGCGCCTGGAAATCGAAATCACCGAATCCGGCATCATCGCCGACCACCAGCACGCGCTGCATGCGATCCGCCGGCTGAAGGCGCTGGGGATCAAAGTGGCGATGGACGACTATGGGACCGGCTACTCGTCGCTTTCGACACTGCAGAGCTTCCCCTTCGACAAGATCAAGATCGATCGCGCTTTCGTCGATGGCGTCGTCACCAACAAGCAGTCGGCGGCAATCGTCCGCTCGACGCTGATCCTGGCCGCAAGTCTCGACATCCCGGTTCTGGCCGAAGGTGTCGAGAATGAAGATCACATCGACTTCCTGCGCCGGGAAGGGTGCCTGCAGGTGCAGGGCTTCCTGTTCGGCAAGCCGGTGCCGCGTTCGGGCATCGAGGCGATCGTCGGCACCGACGCGCCCGCCAAGCCTCAACCTGAAGTGATGGCTGTGGATGAGATCAAGGCCGCGGCAGCCGCCTGAGAAGAAAATATCAACCCGCGGATGAGGCTGGCTTGACATCCGGCCTCTGGCAATCTCACATGCGCGCCTTCATGCCCCAAGGGAGAATTATCGAGATGCGTCACAGGCTTATCACGGCGACGAGCGCCATTGTTCTGGCTTTGGCCACGGGAGCGTCCGCCGCTGACATCAGTCAGGACGGTGCGAACGCCATCCGTGACAATCTCAATCACCTGCTGCCGAAGGACATCGCCAAGAGCCAGCCGGTCACCGTGAAGCCGGCAGGCTCGCGCTACGAGATCACCTATGATTTCGCCAAGCTCCTGGAGAAGGTCAAGAAGCAGGATTTCGAGATCAAGGGTCTCGTGCCGTTCAAGATGTTCGCGACACCGCAGGATAGCGGGCTGTGGAACCTCGAAGGCAACAACAACCTGAACGTGACCGGCCATTTCGGCGGACCGGACAAGGCGCGCACGGACTTCACTTACTCGATCGCTCAGATGGATTTTACCTCGGTCTTCGACCCCGCGATCAGCTATCTGCGCTCGGGTGATTTCAGCGCCAAGGACCTGAAGATCAGCTCCACGACCGATACGGAATCCGTCAATGCCAGCTTCGGGGACATGGTCTACAAGCTGAGCTCCGCAGACAGCGCCACGGCCGGGCGTCTGGATTTTGCCGCCAACGGCAAGTTCAGCGCCTTTGCCGAGCAGGTCAGCGGCAAGGAAATGCCGCCGATCCAGATCTCCGCCGACAGCCTGGATTTCGATGCCAAGGTCAATGGCATTGCCGCCAAGGACATCAAGGAGATGGTCCTTTTCGTGCTCGATCATGCCGATGAGAAGCAGCTGACCAAGGAGAGCGAGGCGAAGCTGAAGGGCATGCTCGGCAATGCCTTCCCGCTGCTGAGCTCGCTTGAGGAAACGATCAAGCTCAACAACCTCGCGGTCACCAGTGCGGTTGGCAGCGGCGGCGCCAAGTCCTTCGGCTATCACTTCACCGTCGATGGTCCGAGCAATGCAACGCGTATCGGCGTCGCGATGGATGCTGCCGACGTGACACTCGACAGCGCGCTCGTTCCTGCCGGTTACACCGCGTTCCTGCCGCAGGCGCTCGATATCCAGTTCGGCGTTCCCGGCATGGATTTCGCGGCCTTCGCGGACGAGTTCATGAAGATGGATTTCACCAAGTCCACCGACGACAGCGAGAAGGCCGGGCAGCAGGCTGCCGAGAAGCTTTTCCCAGGCGGTATTCTGAAGGTCGATTTTCCGAAGGTCAGCGCCAAGTCCAGCGTCTATGACGTCGAGGTCTCCGGCGAGCTGGAAGGCCGCGTCGATACGCAGAAAGATTACAAGCTGAATGCTTCGATCGTGGCGCGCGACTACGACAAGACGATCGCCGCCATCCAGGAACTGGCAAAGACCAACCCGGACCTGACCCAGGCATCCTTCGGCCTGATGATGATCAAGGGTTTTGCCAAGGCTGATCCTGATGGCGCGCAGCGCTGGGATGTGGCTGTAGCAAGCGACGGCTCGGTCAGCGTCAATGGCCAGCAGATCAAGGGTCCGGATGCACCGGCGACTGAAGAAGCTGCTCCCTCCGACGAGGCGGATCCTTCGGATGAGGCCGCTCCTTCAGACGAGGCTACTCCGGATGAGACCGCTCCGTCTGACGACGCGGCGCCCTCGGATGATGCTACGCCGTCCGAAGAGACCAAGCCCTGATTTAGAAAGGCCCGCTTCGAAGCGGGCCTTTTTCGTTCGGCCGGAGTGCAGAGGCGCGGCCTACTGGCGGCACTCTCCACCGCTGATGATGCGGAAGCCCGCATTGCCGGCTTCGCAGGCATTTGGGAAGGTTTGCGTCTGGCGGCCGCGTTCGCCGCAGACCGGGCGGTATTCGCGGGTGCAGATGCCATCGGGGCGGCCCGGGCGGTCGGGTCTATCCGGTCTTTCAGGCCGGTCGGGCCTGCCTGGACCATCCGGCCAGTCCGGGCGGCCGGGACGGTCTGGTTCCGGACGCGGGAAGGGTGGCGGTCCACCGCGGCATTCGCCGCGTCCAACGATCATAAAGCCGCTGCTGCGCGCCTGGCAGGCATTGCCGAAGGTTTGCGTGCGCCCACCGCGCTCGCCGCAGACCGGGGCATATTCCATCGTGCACATCTGCGGCTGCGGCGGCCGGGGACGCGGCGGTGGCCGTGAGTAGCCGGGATCGACATCGACGGTGCAGGCCGACAGCAGCGGAACAAGCGCTATCAGCGCCAGCCGCCTGCCTATTTTCAGATGGTTTCGGATGTTCGTCACAATTGCTCCCCCGTGCAAACAAATCACAGGGGAAGCCTAGTTGAAACGGTCAACTTGATGAAGCGGCAAATGCAACTTCGCCGCTCCGAACGGGGCAGGGATGGAACCGTCAGTCGAAGAGACTGGAGATGGAACCGTCAGTCGAAGAGACTGGAGACGGACTCTTCCTGGCTGGTGCGGTTGATGGCTTCGCCGATCAGATTGGCGGTCGTGATGACGCGGATATTGTGTGCCGACTGCACAGCCGTGGTCGGCTGGATGGTGTCGGTGATCACAAGTTCGCGCAGCTTCGACGAGGTGATGCGGGTGACCGCGCCGCCCGAGAGAACGCCGTGGGTGATATAGGCCGTGACGCTGGCTGCGCCCTGCGCGAGCAGCGCATCGGCAGCATTGCAGAGCGTGCCGCCGGAATCGACGATGTCGTCGATCAGGATGCAGTCCTTGCCTTCGACTTCGCCGATGATGTTCATGACTTCGGATTCACCCGGGCGGTCACGGCGCTTGTCCACGATCGCCAGCAGACAGTCGAGGCGTTTGGCAAGCGCGCGGGCGCGCACCACGCCGCCGACGTCAGGCGAAACAACGGTGATGTTGCTAGTGTCGTAATGAGCCTTGATGTCGCGCGTCAGGACCGGCACGGCATAAAGGTTGTCGGTCGGGATATCGAAGAAGCCCTGGATCTGGCCGGCATGCAGGTCGAGCGTCAGAACGCGGTCGGCACCGGCTTCGGTGATTAGGTTGGCGACCAGCTTGGCCGAGATCGGCGTGCGCCCCGAGGCGCGGCGATCCTGGCGGGCATAGCCGAAATAGGGAAGAACTGCCGTGATGCGGCGGGCCGACGAGCGGCGCATCGCATCGATCATGATCAGCAATTCCATCAGATGGTCGTTGGTCGGGAACGATGTCGACTGAACGAGGAACACGTCCTCGCCGCGCACATTCTCCTGAACTTCGACGAAGATTTCCTGGTCGGCAAATCTTCTGACGCTGGCCTTGCCCAAGGACACATTGAGATAGGTGCAGATCGCTTCGGCGAGATGCCGGTTCGAATTGCCTGCGAAAACCTTCATTTTGGCCCGCCTATTGTCTGCTGATAGCCGCGCTTTTTAGCCAGCTTGCTTCTGAATGCAAGCGCAAAGGCGACACAGGGCTTGATATTTATCAAAACCCTGTTGCTAACCGCCCTGAGATTGGCGCCAGACGTTGAATTCGGCGATGGTTTTGGTGCCGATCTGCTGCATGACCGAGGCGGGGACGCCGGCCCAAGGGTCCTGAGCGGCGGAGGGGACCTTCTCTTCGCCTTGAATGCGGTGCAGGCGGCCGCCGCTGCTGTCGAGAACATCCCAGACATAGGTGACGGTGACATTGCCTTCATCGGTGAAGGCCGAGAGATAGCCCTTCAGGATGTAGTCGCTGCTGTTATCGGTGGAACTCTTGATCGCTAGGCCGTGCGAGCGGGCTTCCGAGCCGAGCTGGCGCGAGAGGGGCGTGACGGCCTGAACGGGCGCGCCGATGATCGGCAGGAAGCGCACGGTGTTGCCCCGGGTCGAGCCCGACTCCACCGGATCGATGGCGGCCACCTGTTGCGTCTCCTGACGCTGCCGGCGCGGCGGCGGCGCCTGGTCGCCCATGTCCTGCTCTTCGGCTTCGGCGTTGGAAAGCGGCTCGCTCTCAATGGCCTCGGGCGCGCGATAGCTTTGTGGCGCCTGTGCAGAAAGGGCGTCAGCCTGCGCCTGCATGGATGTCGGTGGCGCGCCGGGGCCGGGGCGGTAGGCTTGATTATAGGCGGGGTGATAGCCTTCCGGTGGCTCCGCGGCGAAGGCCTGGCGGGATTGCGACCCGGCCATGCGCTCGACTTCGCGCTGGGTCACCGGCGAGGAGCGCGGCGCCACGGAGGAATCGCCGATATCGACGAGCGGCGTCATCGCATCGGTCGTATTGCAGGCGGCAAGCAGGCTGGCGAGGCATGCAAGAAGTGCTGGCGCAGTCAGCGATCGCGTCATCCTTCCAGCTTTCCTTCCGTCATTCGCATCAGCCCCGCCCAGTTTATGCGGGCGGGGATGGTCTTGTGTCAATTCCGGATTCTTGCCGGTGAAGTCTCTCAGGCGCCGAGGAAATCCAGTCCGTGGCGCGAAAGCGCCCGTGGTGTACCCGATGTCGTCAGATAGGTCTGGCCGAGCGTCATCGCGGTTCCGCTGTCGGAATCGGCGATGATCATGTGCACGAAGAGCGACATGTTGGGCTCGATCGGCTGCGGATTGCCGACATGGAACATCTGGTGCTCCATCCAGGACGGCGAGAAGCGGGCGCCGAGCGAATAGCCGCAGGCGTTCAGGCGGTGGCGGGCAAGGCCGCGCTCGTCCATGATCTTCGCATGCATGTCGAACACGTCGCCGAAGGTGTGGCCGGGCGTCAGCACCGTTTCGATCGCCTGCAGGTTTTCGAGGCAGGCGCTGAACAGCTCGCGGTGACGGTGCGTCGGTTCGCCGACGACGATCGTGCGCATCATCGCCACGTGGTAGTGCGCGTAGGTGCCTGCCCATTCGATGGTCAGCTGGTCATTGGCATCGAGCTTGCGGCGGCCGGCCTTGTAGCGGCAGAGCAGGGCGTCGGCGCCGGAGCCGATGATATATTCGTTGGCCGGATAGTCGCCGCCGCCGCTGAAGACGGCACCCTGCATGGCCGCGAGAATGTCGGCTTCGTCGGCGCCGGCCTTGGTGAGCCGGATTGCCTGATCCAAGGCATCGTCGGCGAGGGCTGCGGCGCGCTCGACATAGGCGACTTCTGCCGGGCTCTTGATCAGGCGCAGGCGGCTGACGAGATAGGAGGCATCGCTGATCTGGCCGAAGCTCGAAAGCTGGGCATCGAGCAGGCGGGCGACGCGGCCGGTCATCCCATGGGTGTCGTATTCGATGCCGATGCGGGCGCCGAGCAGATCCATTTCGACAAGCAGGTTCTTGAGATCGACGGTCGGATCGGCGTTGACGCGATCGACCCAGACATGGACGTCTTCCAGGATCGAGGTGTGCTTGGCTTGGCGAAGGTCTGCCGAGCGGGTGATCAGCGCCATCGTGCCATCCGCCTTGACCACCAGCGTCTGGAAGAAGCAGTAGCCGAAGGTGTCATAGCCGGTCAGCCAGTACATGCTTTCCTGGGCGAAGATCAGCAGGGCGTCCAGCTTTTCCTCGCGCATCTGCTCGGTGACGCGGGCAAGGCGGCTGGCGAATTCGCTCCGTTCGAAGTGCAGTGCCATTGTCTCAAATCTCCCTGATGCTGATCGCTGAAATCTGGCGGCCGTAATCCGGCTCGTTGTTATGGGTGGTGCGGCGGTACGAGAAGAAGCGCTCGCTGTCCGGATAGGTGCAGAGCCCGATGCTTTCCGCGCGCACACCTGCCTTCGTCAACCGGCCGACCGTCAAGGCAGGCAGGTCGAACATCGAATGACCGGGTTTTGCCGACGGAATGAAATATTGCGCGTAAGCAGTATCCTGCGTGACGAAGCGGTCGACGAATTCCGGACCGACCTCATAGCTTGCCTGGCTGATCGATGGTCCGAGGCAGGCGACGATCGCCTCGCGCCGGGCGCCGAGTTTCTCCATGGCAATGATCGTGTTTTCGAGCACGCCGGTCAGCGCACCCTTCCAGCCTGCATGGGCTGCTCCGATAACGCGGTTTTCGGGATCGGCAAACAGGATGGGGCCGCAATCGGCGGCCAGCACGCCGAGGACGATGCCGGGCGTGGCCGTCACCAGCGCGTCGGCCTGCGGGCGATCGCCATCGTAATTTCCATCGACGGTCACGGCGTCGGGCGAATGGACCTGGTGGACTGTGGCCAGCTTCTCCAGCGGCTGGCCGAACCAGGCGGCGACGCGGCGGCGGTTCTCGTTGACATGGTCGCGGTTGTCGTTCGATCCGAGGCCGACATTGAGGCCGCGGTAGAGACCTTCGGAGACGCCGCCCTGCCGGGTGAAGTAGCCATGAATGATCGCGTCGTTCGCAGCCTGTTTCAGCAGCGCGCTTTCGATCGGTGCGGGTGAAGCCGCGTTTTGCATCAGCGATTCCGGGATGTTTAGAACGGGGTCATTGTTCACCGGATCGTCCGGTGAAGCATTGTCGATTGCGCCGGATGTTGGCGCAGGGCGGCGCGCTCTGTCAATCCACCGGGCGGAAAGGCATGAGATCGACGGCCGGACAGGAGACCGCCATCGCCTTGAAAAGCTCGCCCATGCGGCCTTCACCCGAACCTGCCAGCCGGTCGACGGCGCTCTGGATGATCTGCTGGGTCCGCGGCTCGCGGTCGCGCCCAAGAGCGCTGGCACGGTCGAGAATGCCGAGGCCGACGAGGAGGTCGCCCTGATGCAGCGCACCGTTCAGATGCAGTCCCGCCGCAACGGCGGTTCTGGCCAGATGTTCGAAATCCACATGGCTGGTCAGATCGGCTTCGCCGGGATTGGCGAGCGGCGGGTCGAATTCATGCATCCGCACCGCCTGCAGCGTATCGCCGAAGCCGCTGACGAGGTGGCCGTAGTCGATGGCGAGCGCGGTACCGCCGAAGGCCTTGAGGCGCTCGCAGATGGCGATCATCACCGACTGGCGGGCAGGCGAGAATTCGAACAGCGTTCCTGCAGGCATGGTCTGCGCGCCATCTGGCAGCAGCGCCGGATCGATGCCGGCAACACCGGCGGCAAATGTCAGCTCGCCCTCGGCGTCGAGGCCGACCATGCGTTCACGGAAGCCGGTCGGTGTCTTGACGAACTGGCGGATCGGGATGGCGTCGAAGAGTTCGTTGGCAGCAATCAGCGTGAATCCGTCAGGGACTTCGTCGAAATCATTGTGCCAGGTGATTTTGCCATCATGAGCCTCGAGCGTCTGGCTCTGGACGTCGCGCAGCCGCTCGCTGGTCTCGACCAGATGCACGCTCATGTTTTCGAAGAGCGGCGGGGCGAGACGGGCGATGACGCGCAACATGTCCGACATCATGGTGCCGCGGCCGGGGCCGATCTCGACGAGGCGGACACCTGCCGGCGTGCCATGCTGCTGCCAGGCGTGAACGATGAAGACGCCGATCATCTCGCCGAAGAGCTGGCTGACCTCCGGGGCGGTGACGAAATCGCCGGAGCGGCCGAAGGGTTCGCGGACACGGTAGTAGCCGTGTTCCGGGTCAGCGAGGCACAGCGAGAAGTAATCGGTCACGCTGATCGGGCCGTTCGCCTGGATGATCGCCTTGATCTTTTCACCAAGTGCGGTGGTCATGGTGGTCACGTCCGGTCTGCGTTCAGTTCTGCAGCGCGACCTGGCGGCGGGCGCGCATGATCGCCCAGAGGCCAAGTAGGATCATCGGGAAGGACAAAACCATCCCCATGGTCAGCCAGCCGGTTCCGAGCAGGTAGCCAAGCTGCGCATCCGGCTCGCGGAAGAATTCCACGAAGATACGCGACAGTGCATAGCCACAGACGAAGACGCCGGAAATGAGGCCCGGCGATTTCAGCGCGCGGAAGCCGTAGATCAGGAGCGCCAGAACGGAGAGAAGCACGATGCCCTCAAGGCCCGCTTCATAAAGCTGGCTCGGATGGCGGGCGAACGGTCCGCCGGTCGGGAAGACGACGGCCCAAGGCACATCGGCGAGACGGCCCCAGAGTTCACCGTTGATGAAATTGGCGATGCGGCCGAAGAACAGGCCGATCGGAACGACACCGGCGACGATATCGAACAGGCTCCAGATCGGGATGCTGTTCTTGCGGGCAAACAGGATCATCGCAAGCGTCGTGCCGATAATGCCGCCATGGAAGGACATGCCGCCGTTCCAGATCTGGATGGCGCGGATCGGGCTCTCGATCACCGCAGGCATGTCATAAAAGAGGATGTAGCCGATGCGGCCGCCGAGAACGATGCCGAGGGCGGCCCAGACAACGAAATCGTCGAGCTGCGCCTTGGTGATCGGCGAAGCATTGCCCGGCCACAGGCTGTCGTTGCCGGCGATGCGGCGCGCATAGGACCAGCCGAGCATGATGCCGACGACATAGGCTAGGCCATACCAGTGGATGGCGAGCGGGCCGATCGAGAAGGCGATCGGATCGATATCCGGAAACGGCATGATTGCCATAAGATTGGCTGCAGTCGGCAAAGCTTTCCCACCCGTTGATGTGCGCGGAACATGGCGTTGCGATACGAGGCGGTCAAGTCGATTGTGAGGCAGGGCAGGGCGAGGCGGGCTCTTATCCAGAGCAAAGCGCTTGCATCCTTAACGGCGAAGCCCTACCTCCATTTTCAGAGGCTACGGGCCTGAGGAAACTTGTCGTGCGAAGGAGAAGACTGCCATGACGACTGGAACAAACCGCATCATGGACGAATTCGCAAAGTTGATGACCGACGCAGCCGGCGCCGCCCAGGGCGTGCGCAAGGAGGTCGAGACGGCCTTCAGCGCTCAGGCCGAGCGCTGGCTGAACAGCATGGACGTCGTCAAGCGCGAGGAATTCGAAGCCGTGCGCGAGATGGCCATCAAGGCGCGCGACGAGAACGATGCGCTGCTGGCACGAGTCGCGGCGCTTGAGGCGCAACTGGCCGCAAAGAAGAAATAATTCCCGTTTTGCTACAAGATGTGGTGTGGCGCTTTTGCGACACGCCGCATCTCAGACAGAAAATCGGGTGGGTTTATCCACCTGTGGACACTGCCAAAAAAGCCAATGGGCAGAGTCGCTTATCTCCCCCTCCTGAATCTGATTTCGAGAAGCTGTCCACAGTACCTTTCGGGAAATAGCCCGGTCGGGGGCTGGCTTGTCGCCGGTCTGATTATACACTGATTTTAAATGATGATTCGAACCGGACGGCGGTAAGCTCCAGGCAGGTTTCCTGCGTTAAGTCTGGGTTGCGGTTCAAGGGTCATCGAAATGGTGTTCCGGTATTTGCGTGTGCTTTGCTTGTGTTTTGTAGACCCAAGTCAGTCGCATTCATTCCCGGTCAAGAAGGTGCTGCATGAGCCTGATGGAATTGGAATTCGAGCGTCAGTCGAACCCGGTCGATATGATCGAGTACGTCGCCGCCAATAATGACTGGGCATTTGAACGGTCAGGCGAGGACGAGATCGCGATGACGGTCGAGGGGAAGTGGGCCGATTACCACATCTCCTTTTCCTGGATGGAGGAGTTCGAAGCCCTGCATCTCGGCTGCGCCTTTGATATCAAGGTGCCGGAAAATCGGGTCAACGAGGTCACCAAGCTGCTCGCGGCGATCAACGGTCAGGTGCTGATGGGCCATTTCGACCTGTGGCGCCAGGAAGACGTCGTGATCTTCCGTCAGTCGCTGCTGCTGGCCGGTGGCGCGGAACCCACCAACCGTCAGGTCGAAGTGCTGCTTTCCAGCGCGCTCGATACCTGCGAAGTCTATTATCAGGCATTCCAGTTCGTCATCTGGTCCGGCCTCGATGCCGCCAAGGCGATGGAAGCCGTTCTGTTCGAAACTGTCGGCGAAGCGTAATTCCTCATGTCCAGCCTGTCTTCTGATCCCATCGTTCTCATCGGCGCCGGCAATATGGGGGGCGCGATGCTCTCCGGCTGGCTGAAGAACGGCGTGCCGGGTTCGTCCGTGGTCGTCGTCGATCCTGGCCCGTCGCCGGCGATGATGAAGACGATCTCCGATGCCGGTGCCACGCATGTGACGGCGGCTCCGGATGGTCTGAAGGCCGGCGTCCTGTTCATCGCGGTCAAGCCGCAGGTGATGGAAGCGGTTCTGCCGCCAGTGAAGAAGACGGTCGGGCCGAACACGGTCGTGGTTTCGGTCGCTGCTGGCAAGACGCTCGGCTTCCTGGAAAAGCATCTCGGCGAAGCGGCCATGGTTCGCGCCATGCCGAATACGCCCGCCATGGTCGGCCGCGGCGTCACCGGCGCTTTCGCCAATTCCAAGGTCAGCGCCGATCAGCGCGATCGCGTCCATTCTCTTCTTCGCGTATCCGGTCCAGTTGAGTGGGTTCCGGCCGAGTCCGACATCGATTCCGTTACGGCCTTGTCGGGCAGCGGCCCTGCTTACGTGTTTTATCTCGTCGAGTGCATGGCTGAGGCAGGCCGTAAACTTGGCCTGCAGGCGGACCTGGCCATGCGTCTTGCACGGGAAACGGTCGCGGGGGCTGGTGAACTTCTCCACCAGTCCCCCGACGACGCTTCCAAGCTTCGCCAGAATGTTACGTCTCCGGGCGGCACCACTGCCGCGGCTCTTGCTGTGCTGATGGCGGAGAAGGGAATGCAGCCGCTGTTCGACGAAGCTCTCGAGGCGGCGCGCACGCGTGCGCAGGAACTGGCAGGCTGACCCAATATGGCTGACGAGATCACCTATGCCGATTTCGAGCGCGTCGACATCCGTGTCGGCACCGTCATCGAAGCCTCGCCATTTCCCGAGGCGCGCAAGCCGGCGATCAAGCTGCTGATCGATTTCGGCCCCGAGATCGGCGTCAAAAAATCCTCGGCACAGATCACCGTGCACTACGATCTCGACAACCTCGTCGGCCGCCAGGTGCTCGGCGTCGTCAACTTCCCGCCACGCCAGATCGGTCCGTTCCGCTCGGAAGTGCTGACGCTTGGCTTTGAAGACGAAGCGGGCGCGATCGTGCTGGCGGCAACGGACAAGCCGGTGCCGAACGGCAAGAAGCTGATGTAATCAATGGATATCGCGCGAGACCGGGTCGGTCAGCGTGAAGGAATGGAATGTTGCCTCGAAGCCGCCGCGTTGCGGTGAACAGAAGGCGGGGCCGACCTGCAGCTCTTCTATCGATGGGTCGAACCAGGCGAGGCGCGCCATGCGCCATTCGGTCATGACATCCGTGCGGTACTGAATGAACAGCGCGTCGCCGTTGCGGGTGACGCGGACGGACATAACGTCGAAGGCGTGGTCGATGCGGAAGGCGGACCAGTCGGAATGAGTGTTGGTGACGACGGTGCTGAAATGCATCGCGCCGTCGGTATATTCGATCCCGCATTTCATCCAGCGCTTCTCATCGGCGCGGATCATCAGTCCCGCCTGGTCATAAAGCGCCTCGTAGCGGCCGGAGAAGCTCACCTCGGCGGTGAAATCGCCCTTGTGTAGCTGATGCAGGAAATGCCCGTCGTCGCGGTGGAACCCGTAATAGGTGCCTTGCCAGAAATCTGTCTTCTCGCCGGAACGCACCTGCAGCGCGCCGTCGCGGACATCCGCTGAAACAGGTGGGTTGAGCCAGGTCATCTCATTGAAAGCGGTCATTGTGGGGCACTCACGCGGGAACGCGGATGATGGCGCGCAGGCCACCCAACGGGCTGTCGCCGAGCGTCACGTTGCCGCCGTGACTGCGGGCGATGTCGCGGGCGATGGCGAGGCCGAGGCCGGTGCCTGAATCGTCGAGGTTGCGGGCTTCGTCGAGGCGGAAGAACGGCTTGAAGACGTCTTCGCGGTTCTTCTCGGGAATGCCGGGGCCGTCGTCGTCGAAGGTCAGCGTCAGCCACTTGGCGCTGTGCTTGGCCTCGATATTCAAGGAGCTGGCGTAGCGGCGTGCATTCGAGGCGAGGTTCATGACCAGCCGGGTGAAGGCGTTGGGGCGGACGGAAATCTCGTCGTCGCCTTCGATTGAATAGGTGAGGGCCTTTTCGTGGAGCGAGAAGTCGGCCTCGATCCGTTCCATGATCTCGCTGAGCTTCAGCTCGCCGACATCTTCCTCCACCTCCGTGCGGGCGAAAGCCATGTAGGCCTCGAGCATCGACTGCATGTCGTTGACGTCGTCGGCCATGCCCTGCAGGTCGGGATTGTTTCCAGCGAGCGCCAGCTGCAGCTTGAAGCGGGTGAGGATGGTGCGCAGGTCGTGGCTGACGCCCGTCAGCATGGCGGTGCGCTGCTCCATCTGCCGCTCTATGCGCTCGCGCATCAGGATGAAGGCGAGGCCGGCGCGGCGGACCTCGTCGGCGCCGCGCGGATAGAAGTTCTCGGCCTTCTGGCCCTTGCCGAAGCTTTCCGCGGCGGCGGCCAACGCCTGGATCGGCCGAATCTGGCCGCGCAGGAAGAGGATGGAGACGCCGATCAGCACCAGGGAGGCGCCGACCATCCAGACGATGAAGATGTGAGTGTTCGAGGCGTATGTCTGATTGCGCTTGGTCAGAACCCGCAGGATCTTGCCGTCCAGCTTGATGCGGATTTCGACGAGATTGGAATCGCCGAGCGTATCGAGCCAAAAGGGCCGTTTGATCTGGTCGGTGAGCTCATCGGACAGGATGCCGTCAAGGATCGAGAAGAACGGTTTTTCGCGCGGCGGGGGCAGATCGCCATCAGGCTCGACGGAAATCTGCAGCTTCATCTGCTCGCGGGCGATCCGCGTGATCGCGGTATAGTCGGCGTCCTGCGGATAGGTATCGATGATCTGGATGATCGCGGCCATATCCTGGGTGACGGCCATCGACAGCCGCTGCGTCACCATCTGCCAGTGGCGTTCCATGAACACGGCGGCGACCACCGACTGCAACAGCAACATCGGCATGATGATGATCAGCAACGAGCGGACGTAGATGCCCGTGGGGAGGCGGCGGCGCAGAAAGCGCGCGAACCACTTCCAGCCGGTGGCGGGCAAGCGCTCTTCGCGCCGCAGGCTTTCGAAAGTCACCATCTCAGTTGCGATCCTGACGTCCGGAGCTTCAATCGATACTCAGCCTGTATCCTATACCACGAACCGTCTGCAGCCAGACAGGGTTCGCCGGATCGTCCTCGATCTTGCGGCGCAGACGGTTGATCTGCACGTCGATGGTTCGTTCTCCAACCTCGACATCGTCGCCGATCAGCTCGTGGCGCGGAATGGTGTCGCCGGCGCGCTTGGCGAAGAGCAGCATGATTTCCTGCTCGCGATCGGTCAGGCGGATGACTTCGGCCGCCTTCTTCAGCTCCTTGCGAGTCAGCGAGAAGGTATAGGGGCCGAACATGATCTGCTCGATCTTCGGCGCATCCGATGCGTTGCGGCGAAGGATGTTGTTGACGCGCAGCACCAACTCGCGCGGATCGAAAGGTTTCGACAGATAATCGTCGGCGCCGGCCTCAAGCCCGGCGATGCGATTGTCCGACTCTGCCAGCGCTGTCAGCATGATGATCGGAACGTTCTTGATCGTCCGCAATCCGCGGGTGACGTCGATGCCCGACTCTCCCGGCATCATCACGTCCATGATGATCAGGTCGAAGTCGAGGCCGGCAAGCTTGCGCTGCGCCTCGGCGCCATCTGCCGCCACGGTTACCCTGAAGCCGTTCTCGGTCAGGTAACGGTTCAGCAGCGCCCGGATGCGTGTGTCGTCGTCGACGACAAGCAAATGCGCCGCATCATCTGAAATGATTGTCTTTCCCGTCATTCAGTCCGCTTTCGATGTTTGCCTGTCCCGCATGCCCCTCAGAAATGCCTTCACGCTCTCGCGCGTCTCAAGAGAAGCATTGTCGAATGCCCTCTCAATGCGGCGCGATTGCGGCTCCGCCAGAGCAAGCGCCAGTTCGCGCCCCGTCTTTGTCGGATAGAGTTTGCGCTGGCGCCGGTCTTCCGGGCCTGCGACTTGCCTGATGTATCCAGAATCGATCAGCTGTTTGAGCACTCGAGCGAGGCTCTGCTTGGTAATCTTCAATGTATCCAGAAGATCGGCAACGGTCATGCCGGGTTCACGGTTAACAAAGTGTACCACCCGGTGATGCGCCCGTCCGAAGCCGCTGGTTTCGAGGATCGCGTCCGGATCGGAGACGAAATCGCGGTAGGCGAAGAAGAACAGCTCGATGATCTCGAAGTCGATGATGCCGGTGTTTTCCATCGGCGTGGCCAACGGTTCAGGCTTGCCTGCTTTCGGGCCTGTCTGTCTTGCCGGCACGTCATTTCCTTTCTCATCCAATGCGTTCCGGGAAATGCGCGCAGACAACTGCTCAGCATTATCCGATGCAAATCTATGCTGCCGACAGTTCCCCCGGACTTTGCAGAGTATCGGCCTCGACCCGCCTCTTTTGAAGCCGGCCGATCTCCGCTTCCCAATACAAGGCATATTTTCCCGGCGGCGTCAGTCGATAAAACGCAAATGGGACAACAATCAACAAGGGATGGCATGCGCCGCCGGAGGATAGACTGCAGCTGCACTCTCCTGTTCACACCTGCGGCAACCTTTACGGAGTAACTTGTCCACAGAAATACAAAAAGGCGGCCAGGCGGACGCCTTTTCTGTTTCATTGCGGAACGTCCGGCCGGTCTTACTGATAGACGTAGACGATGCGGCGCGTGCCGGGATCAACCAGGACGGGCCGGTCGTTGATCCGCGTATAGCGGTACTGATAGTCCGGAATTTCCTGGAACGTCACGTCATCGGGCACTTCGGCACCGACGACCACCTGACCGCCAAGCTCTACAGTCTGACCGGGATTGGTGTCGATATAGGTGCGGACCATCTCCGGAGGCGTGACTTCCTCGACCGATCCGACCGGACCAATCAGTTCGTCACCGGGCTGCGGATCGACAGGCTGCGGATCTGTGGCAACCACGCTCGACGTGCTTTCGTAGGTAACGACGGGGACGCCAAGCGTTGTCTGGTTCTGCTGTACGACGACAGGCGTGCCTTCGCGCTCGACCTGCAGATAATCGGCATAGACCCAGCCGCGAACACCGTTCACATCGACGCGGCACCAGCGGCTACCTTCGATACAGCCATCGAGATAGGCGGCAGAACCGCGGGTTGCGATGCCGACAGATGGGTATTGGGGGCCGGGGCCGGCGCGGACGTTGAGATCGTTGATGGCCGTGGCGGCCATTTCCGCATTGGCAAAGCCAGCGCTTGCGGCAAGCACGGCGCCTGCCAGGAAAAGGTTTCTCGTCATGGTCATTTCCATTTCTCCTTTTTGCTGGGCTGGAAACGCACCGTTCACTTTCCGGTTCCAAAACCGGCCGCTCTATTAATTCCACCTTCGGGCGATATTTCCATAAGTCATTGATGTGTCCAAGTTATCGCTGGATTTTTAACCTGCTCTTGCGCTGTGAACTGTTGTTACGGCCTGTCGCGGCCGCGTGAGGCTTGGGCAAAAGCTGCTTTCAACGGACGGCTTTCCGGCTATAGCTAGGGCCTGAAACAAGAGAGGCACACATGGGCATGCTCCAGGCCGGCATCATTCCGGTGACACCCTTCCAGCAGAACTGCACGGTTCTTTTCGACCCCGATACCAAGGAGGGCGTGATCGTCGATCCGGGCGGCGACGTTCCGGCGATCCTGGAGGTGATCAAGGAGAACGGCTTCAAGATCAAGGAAATCTGGCTGACGCATGGCCATCTCGACCATGCCGGCGGAGCGAAGGATCTGAAAGCGGCGCTCGGTATCGATATCGTCGGTCCGCACAAGGATGACCTGCCGCTACTGCAGCGGATCGAAACGCAGCAGCAGAAATACGGCATAACGGGGCTGAAGAATGTCGAGCCTGATCGCTGGCTCGAAGATGGCGGCAAGGTGTCTTTCGGCAGCCACGAATTTGAGGTCTATCACACGCCGGGCCATGCGCCCGGGCATGTCATCTATTTCAACCGCGCGCAAAACTTCGCCCATCTCGGCGACGTGCTGTTCAACGGCTCGATCGGCCGCACTGATCTTCCGGGCGGCGATCACGAGCAGCTGCTTCAGTCCATTCGCGAGAAGGTGCTGCCACTGGGCGATGACGTCGGCTTCATCTGCGGTCATGGGCCAGGGAGCCGGATCGGCGACGAGCGGCGCAGCAATCCATTTCTGCAGAGCATCTGACAAAACAAAAGCGCCGCTCGATGAGCGGCGCTTCGTTATTCGCTACAGCTTGCGAACTCAGCCAGCGGTGCAGAAATGTTCGCGGCCATCGTTGCCGATGAAGGTGCCGGTGCCCGGGTCGAAGCTGCGGTAACGGTACGAGCAATAACGCTGCCACTGCGGCGTCCAGGGCTCAAGGCCAGCGCGGACCGGCTGGTAGTAGCGCGGCGGCGGCGCACGATAGACCGGCGCGTCATATTCCGGCTCGTAGACCGGTTCGGCATAGCGCGGCTCGTCGTAATAGTAGCGCGGCTGGTTCGAGTTGGCGATTGCCGAGCCAACGATCAGGCCGGTTGCGAGGCCCACAGCACCGCCAACGAGGGCGTCGTTGTTGTGGTGACGGCGCCAGCTGTCGGCGGAGGCTTCGCTGACAGCGGAAAGGCTGAGAGCGGCGGCTGCGGCCGTCAGAATAAGTGTCTTTGCGATCTTGTTCATGACCTTGTCCTACTTTCCAAGACAGCGAGAAGTGCTGTCTATAAACTCTTCAAAGCGGCAGCGGGTTCCTGCGCCGTTAGGATGAGACGATAGTGGCGGTTATCTGAACGGATGCTGAATAACAAAACCCGGCATCTCTGCCGGGCTTCCACTCGAATAGATCGCGTTGTTTCGGGATTTAGCCGGAAATCTGAAGATTGACGGCCTTCGGTCCCTTGCCACGGCGGTCCGGCTCCGTGTCGAAGCTCACTTTCTGATTTTCAGTCAGACCGGCCAGGCCGGAAGCCTGAACGGCAGAGATGTGGACGAAGATGTCCGCGCCACCCCTGTCCGGCTTAATGAAGCCGAAGCCCTTGTCAGTATTGAAGAATTTCACAGTCCCAGTCTCGGCCATGCGTCAGGTCCTTTTCTCTCTGCCCGCCATCCACACGGGCAGCATCAATTAAGCCCCTTCCGGAGCGTTGGCAGGCAGTTCTTGAATTTCGAGAAAAAGGTCCCCTCTACCTCGGCCTGTCTCGTGGTGGGATTATTCCCCATCTTATTGAGACTGGCTGACCGGAATATTAGCGTTTCCGGCGCGCACTTTCTTAAGGACTTCCCATGCTCGCAAAATGCCCGAACGCCCCGAGATTGCTGCGATTATTGAGAATTGGCAAGCAAAAGTTTTTTAACGTGTTGTCGGAAGCACAGTCCCGCCGGGTATCCTATTTGCGCCAAAACGCAAAAAATCGCTCCCCGCGCGCGCATGATTAACGTTTTGTATCGTCTGCAATATATTTTGTGAGGAGATTTTCCCAAAAACACAACGCTAGCGGGTTATCGGAGCATTCGAAAAAAATTTTCGAATCAAGCCGTGTGCGCGTAGTGGATGCGGTTTCAGGCAGGCTGGGTGCGGCGGCGGGTCAATTCCGGGACGATTTCGACCACAAGCATAGCGGTAAACATCAGCGCGCATCCGATATAGCCGACAGGCGGAATGGTTTCGCCGAGGATGAGGGCGGCCAGCGACGAGCCGAACAGCGCTTCCGAAGACAGGAAGATCGCCGCCTGCGACGGCGTCGTGTAGCGCTGGCCGATGACCTGCAGCACGAAGGCGACGCCCGACGAGAAGATGCCGACATAGAGGATCTCGGGTGCTGCGCCGCGGATGGCGTCGAGGCTGATCGGCTCGATGACGGCGGCGGCGATGAGGGCGCAGACCGCGGTGACGGCAAACTGCGATGCCGAGAGCGCCAGCGGCCGGCCGGTCTCCTTGACGGTGATGCCGGCAAGGGTGATCTGGATGGCCCAGAAGCCGGCGCAGATGACCGTCAATCCGTCTCCGACCGTGAGTGCCGAGAGATGGCCGCCCGATAGAAGAAAGATGCCGGCGATCGCCATGGCCGCTGCCGGCCAGATGATCCAGTGCGGCGGGCGGCGCAGGAAAAGTACCGCGATGACCGGGACGAAGACGACGTAGAGGCCGGTGATGAAGCTCGAATTGGTGACCGATGTGGTCTGCAAGCCGATCTGCTGGGTCGAGGCGCCGCCGAAGAGGGCCAGTCCGATCGCAAGATAGATGCCGAGCTGCCGCTTGCTGGTTTTTACCTTCGCCTTGCGGCTTTCCAGAAAGACGAAAGGCAGGACGGCGGCGGTGGCGACTGCGAAACGCAGGCCAATGAACCAGAACGGGCCGATGGCTTCCATCGCCGTCGATTGCGCGACAAACCCGCCGCCCCAGATGGCGGCCGCAAGCAACAGCAACAGGTTCGCTTGGACGCGAGTCATGGCATTCCTCGATGCGGGGAGAGTGATGAAACCGTGGTTAGCAGTTGCCTTTTGTTTCAGCAAGCCGGAATAAACGGAGAGTTCGGTCTCAAGGGTGATCGCATGACAGAGCATAACGGCAGGACGTTTTGCCATCAGCCGGCACGGCTAAGCCGATGAGCGCCGGCTATTCGGGAACGCCGCTCGAAAAGAAGCTGGGACTGAAGGCAGGGCAGGCAGCGCTGCTGATCGGCGTGCCCCAAAGCGTCTCAGCGCTTAACGGCTTCACGGATTTCAGCCGGGTCGAAGTAGTGGCGCCTGAAGAGGAGGCACGCTTCGACTACATCCATATCTTCGAGACCCGGCGTGCAGCGCTGGAAGCATTGGCGCCGCGATTGCGGCAGCTGGTGCAACCTGACGGGATGATCTGGATATCTTGGCCCAAGAAGGCATCGAAGCTGCCGACCGATATTGCTGAAGATGTGCTGCGGGAGGTGCTGCTGCCGACCGGTCTCGTCGATGTGAAAGTCTGCGCCATCGACGAGATATGCTCGGGCTTGAAATTCGTTGTCCGCAGCGAGCTTAGGGGCGGTTAGCCGTCCTGGTTTGCAGCGCGCGAGACGCGCAGCAAGGCGCCGTCGCTCTCGTCCGTCACCATCAGCAATGCTCCATCGGGTGCGACGGTGATATCGCGGATGCGGCCGTATTGGCCTTCGAACATGCGCTCCTCGCCAACGAACTTGCCGCTGCCATCGCGTTGCATGCGCGACAACAGCTGGAATTTCAGCGCGGCGACCAACATGTCTCCATCCCATTCGGGAAACATCTTGCCGCGATAGACGGCGATGGCGCCGGGGGCAATGGATGGATCCCAATAGTGGAGGGGCTGTTCCAGTCCTTCCTTGGCCGTGCCTTCGCCGATCTTGGCGCCCGAATAATCGACGCCATAGGTGATGACGGGCCAGCCGTAATTCTTGCCCGGCGCGATGAGATTGATCTCGTCGCCGCCGCGAGCGCCGTGCTCGACGGTGTAGAGGTTGCCGTCGGCGGCATCGAAAGTGATGCCCTGCGGGTTACGGTGACCCTTCGACCAGATCTCGGGCCGTGCCTTGGCGCCGTCGCGGAAAGGATTGTCCGCGGGGATGCTGCCATCGGCGTTCACATGGATGATCGAGCCGGCGTCATCCTTGAAGTCCTGGGAACGGTCGCGGCTGCCGCGGTCGCCGACGCTGATGAACAGGCTGCCATCACCAGCGATGGCGATGCGCGAGCCATACTGGATGTTGCCGCCGGTGAATTTCGCCATGGTGAAGATCGGCTTCACGTCCTCGAGCCTGCTTTCGTCGGCCGAGAGCTTTGCGGAAAAGGCTTCGGTGCCGGATCCCCCGGCATTGGCAGTCGCGGCAGTGAAATAGAAAATGCGGCTTTGGGCAAAATCGGGAGAGAGCGCCACATCCATCAGGCCACCCTGGCCGCGGGCGCTGACCTCGGGCACGCCGGCAAGCGGTTCGGAGACCTTGCCATCGCGGATGATCCGGATATTGCCGGGACGTTCGGTGACGAGATAAGCGCCATCGGGCATGACCTCGACAGCCCAGGGATGATCAAGCCCGGTTGCCAGCGTATCGACGCTGACCGCGACGTCCTTGGTCTGCACCCTGTCGGCTGCATATGCAGCGCCTGCCACTGCAAATGCGGCACCTGCCGTCAAAGCGATGCGCAATCCCTTGAGCATGTTCATGATCTCCCGTTTTACCATCCAGCCGGTTAGGTGGCGCGCGGGGGCGATCGCTTCAACCTCGCTAGGTGCCGGATAACGGCTTTGTGTTGCCGGTTTGAACGGTGCCGGTCTGGATCGTATCGACCAGGTCGGCCTCGACGATGTAGCGCATCGGGCCGCGCTCGGTGGCGTCGAAGGGCCAGCAGGTGGTCAGCACCAGGTGACGGCCGTTTGCCGCCGCATCGATGCCGCTCTCATCCCAGCGGGCGACGCGGGCGTCGGTGGTCTTGAAGGTCAGCAAGGTGCCGTCACGGCGCTTGATTTCGATGTCGTCGCCGGGCTTCACGTCTTTCAGCCAGCGGAAGTGGGTGTCCCTGTGGGCAGCGATCACCGATGTGCCCTCGTCGCCCGGCTGCGGCGTATTGCTGAGCCAGGCCGGGCCGAAGGCCAGCGCTTCGCCGGATGCGCCAGACAGCACGATCGCCGTCTTGCCGAGACGCGGGGCGCTGACTTCGGCTTCGGTGGTGAAATCGGCCCAGGGCCACGGCTTGGCATCTTCGCCCCGCAGCTCGGCGGCGAAGGCGCGCTTCAGAAGGACCTGCGAAAGCTCCGCCTTGCCCTTCAGATAGAAGCCGCTGCTGACCAGTGCCATACCATAAAGGCCAAGGCCGAGAATGCCGAAGGCGACGACCTTTTCCATCGGCGAGAGCCGGGAGAAAAAGCTCCTGCGCGGCTGTTCCACATCGAACGCCGTAGCGGCGGCATTCGCCATCATCATTTCCAGATAGCTCGGAAGGGGCGCGAATTCGCCCGTTTCCTCGTTCCAGCTGCCTCTCTGCATATTCGCCATCAGCGGCCTCCCGGGATGACGAGGCCGCGCAGGCGGCGGCGCCAGATGGCAAAGCCACCGGCCGCGGCGAGTGCTGCCAACAGCATGGTCAGGCCCTGCATGATCTGCTGGTCGGCGAGCGTTGCCGTCTGCGGCAGCTTTACCGAGGCGGAACGCTGCGCGATCAGATTGGCGGCGGCCGGGGTCGGAGCGGCGGCCATCTGGTTGGCGAGGGCCGCGAATTCCATCTGCGGCTTGGCCATGGCGTGATCCGGTGCGCTGCCTGATGGAGCAGGGGCTGCGGGTTCACCCATCACCTTCTCGAAGTCCCAGCCATCGGGCAGGTTCAGCGGCAGCTTGGTCGAGGTAACCGGCTGGCCGTCAGGGCGCGATGGCGTGACGTCGATGGCAACGAGGCTGGTGACGCGGGAGACGAGATGATGCGCCATGGCGATCGCCTCGACATCCTTGTCGAGCGCGGCCGGATCCTGCCGCTCATAGGCGCGGGCTTCGAGATCATCGATCTTGCGGCGGGCCCAGAGCTTGGAAAGGCCCTTGCCATCGGCGGCATTGGCGATGTCCATCTCGACGCGCCAGGGCTGGGCGCCGGTCTTGCCGGTGATCTGCAGCTTGCCTGCGGGTTTATCTGTTGGCAGTTCCGCCGTCAGGGCAACCGGCTCGCCGGTATAGAGATCGGGCATCGGGTTCGGGGTGATGTCGCTCGCCTGCGTGCCTTCGAAGGTCGCGGCGATATCGGTCATCGCCGGGTTCTGCAGCTTGGCGAAGAGCTCGCCCATGCGGGTGGCGACCTGATCGGTGGAGCCGATATGGGTGAAAGTGCCGCGGCCAAGCTCGGCGGCCTTGGTCATGAAATAGGAGTTCGGGGCCGAGCCGATGCCGACGGTGAAGACGCGGGCATCGCTGCGGTTGTTGGTGATCTCCATGAATAGCTGCTGCTCGTTGCCGATCGCGCCATCCGTGAGGAAGACGACCTGGCGAAGCGCGCCATTGGCGACCGATCCCTGATTCCGCAAGGCGTCTTCGAGCGCCGGCAGCATCTCGGTGCCGCCGTCGGCGGTCAGGCCGCGCACATAGGCGATCGCCTTCTCGCGATTGTCGGGCGTTGCGCCGACAAGGCCGCCGAAATAATCGGTCATCGTGTCGTCGAAGCGGATGACGTTGAAACGGTCGTCCGCACCGAGCTTGGAGATCGCCAGAGCCAGGCTTTCCTTCGCCTGGGCGATCGATTCTCCGGACATCGAGCCGGAATTGTCGATGACGAAGATGACTTCGCGCTTCAAAGGTGCCGCCGATGCATCCGGCGTTGCGGGCGGGGTGACGAAGGCAAGCAGATAGGTCTTGCCATCCAGCACTTCGCGGAACAGGCCGGCGCTCGGCGTCTTGCCAGGTGCTGCCTTCCAGGTCAGCTCGAAATCCTTGTCGGCCGGAACGGACTCGCCCTTCAGGCTGATGACGCGGTTCTGGTCGCCGTCCTGCTTGATATCGACATCGTGGAAGGCGGATTTGACGTCGCCGAGCGGGAAGCCGGCTTTTAGGTTCACGGTCAGCGCGACAGGGTTGATCTTGGCGTTCTCGCGCGGGTCGAGGACAGGTGCCTCGATCTTGTCGCGGTTCGGAACCGGGTTAGTCGGCACGGCGAAGCCAGCGCCATTGTTGAACTCGACGGTCTGGACGACGGGAGCAGGATTGTAGCGGGGGGCGACGACCATCGGGAAGCGCAGCGAGAATTCGCCGCCGGACTGGTGAACGGCCTGCTGATACTCGATCTGCACGACGATGGTTTCGCCGGGGCCGATATTGGCGACCTGGTTGGTGAAGATGTTCGGGCGCTGCTGCTCCAGAAGCGCTGCCTTCTTGCCCTCGGCTTTCGCCTGCTCGTAGATTTCGCGGGCTTCCTGGCGCGGCTTGATCTGGCCCTCGATGAAGCGATCGCCGATCTGCATCTTCAACTCATCGACGGCGGAATTTTCCGGCAGCGGGAAGACATAGGTGCCCTCGACCCATCCCTTGCTGGGATTCTGGAAGCGCTGGGTGACCTTGACGCGGGCGACCGGGCCGGAGACATCCATCTCGACATCGGTCTTCAGCCGCGGCGCCTCGATGAAGAAGCCCGGATCCTTCGACGGAAAGAGCAGCGAGCCGCTGTTGACGTCGTTCGGGCGAACCAGACCGGCCAGTTGCGCCGCCTTCGGTGCCGCTGCTTCTTCGGCGCGGGCAACGGACACAAGGCCTGCTGTCATCATGATCGATGCAAAAAATGCGGTGAACGCAATCAGGAATGAAATGGCTACACGGCGGACGCGGAGCCGCTCCGTCGCAAACTCGTCTTCCAGAAACATTGGCATACCCTCAATAACCAACTTCGGATGTGCAAGATTGAGGCTCCGATCCCGGCGGGCTCACGACGGAATTGCGGCATGCCGCGGCATTTGTTGCGGCTTATTTGCGGCAAAGGCCCGAAACGGGGAAGTTTCTGTTTTTAAGGGGTAAATCCGGACCAGCGCAGAGATTGGTTCAAGAGCTTCGCAAACAGATTCAACCGGGCGTCACAAACGATCTCTCAGGGTGCGGCAATCGATCAATAAGAATCATCGGCGTCATCGCGCCTTTGCGCTTGAAATGCCTGCGCACATTGGACATAGACCTTAGCGCAGAACTCCGGTCCCGGTCTTCTGCCCGTTTCAACCGTATAGGACCGATATCATGGCCTTTCTTGCCGATGCTCTTTCCCGTGTGAAGCCTTCAGCCACCATCGCCGTCGCTCAGAAAGCGCGCGAGCTGAAAGCCAAAGGACGCGACGTGATCGGGCTCGGCGCTGGTGAACCGGATTTCGATACGCCTGATAATATCAAGGACGCAGCGATCGACGCCATCAAGCGCGGCGAGACGAAGTACACGCCGATCTCCGGTATCCCGGAATTGCGCAAGGCGATTGCCGCCAAGTTCAAGCGCGAGAACAATCTCGACTATACCTGGGAACAGACGATCGTTGGCACCGGCGGCAAGCACATTCTCTTCAACGCCTTCATGGCGACGCTGAACGCCGGCGACGAAGTCGTCATCCCGACGCCTTACTGGGTTTCCTACCCTGAAATCGTCGCACTTTGCGGCGGCACGCCGGTCTTCGTCGCGACGACCCAGGAGAACAACTTCAAGCTCCAGGCCGCCGATCTCGAAAAGGCGATCACGCCGAAGACCAAGTGGTTCATGTTCAACTCGCCGTCCAACCCGTCGGGCGCTGCCTATACGCATGACGAGCTGAAGGCGCTGACCGACGTCCTCGTCAAGCATCCGCATGTCTGGATTTTGACCGACGACATGTACGAGCACCTGACCTATGGCGACTTCAAGTTCGCGACGCCTGTCGAAGTCGAGCCGAAGCTCTATGACCGGACGCTGACGATGAACGGCGTCTCCAAGGCCTATGCCATGACCGGCTGGCGCATCGGCTACGCAGCCGGCCCGCTGCAGCTGATCAAGGCGATGGACATGATCCAGGGCCAGCAGACCTCGGGCACGACCTCGATCGCCCAGTGGGCTGCCGTCGAGGCGCTGAACGGTCCGCAGGAATTCATAGGGACCAACAAGAAGATCTTCGAGGGACGCCGCGATCTGGTCGTCTCGATGCTGAACCAGGCCAAGGGCATTTCCTGCCCGGTTCCGGAAGGCGCGTTCTACGTTTATCCGTCCTGCAAGGGCCTGATCGGCAAGACTGCGCCCTCGGGCAAGGTGATCGAGAACGACGAAGACTTCGTCACAGAACTGCTGGAATCCGAAGGCGTCGCCGTCGTCCACGGCTCGGCCTTCGGCCTCGGCCCGAACTTCCGCATTTCCTATGCGACGTCGGAAGACCTGCTGGAAGAAGCCTGCCGCCGCATCCAGCGCTTCTGCGGCGCTTGCAAGTAAGCGACGTCAATAATCGGAATGACAAAAGCCCGCCGGAGACGGCGGGCTTTTTTGTTTGGGCGGGYGCCGGTGGAGATCGATCCGGTGATGTGATAGTTTTCGCTCATGGATCGAAAAGACGTGCTCGAAAGTCTGCGCGAATATTCCGATGCCGTACGCGGCATGGGCGCGACGGGGCTTTATCTCTTCGGCTCCGCCGCACGCGATGAGCTCGGCAGCAATAGCGACCTCGACATCTTCATCGACTACGATAGCGGCTCGCATTTTTCCCTGATCGATCTGGTCGCCATCAAGCAGTTTCTCGAAGACGAGCTGAATGTCGAAGTAGACGTGACGACACGCGACAGCCTGCATCCGATGCTCAAGGCGGACATCGAGCAAAGCGCTATCCGGGTCTTTTGATGCCGAGAAAACTCAAGCCTGTCATCACTGAGATTATCGAGACAATCGACGGTGTGCTGGCAGCGACGTCAGGCAAATCTCTCGACGATTTCAAGGGCGACTGGCTTCTACGGCTCGCGATCCAGCGGGCGCTGGAAATCATCTCGGAAGCGAGCCGCCATTTGCCCGACGACCTCGTCGCCTCGGAGCCCGATATCCCCTGGAAGCAGATCCGGGGTATCGGAAATGTTCTCAGACATGAATATCATCGCATCGCCGATGACATTGTCTGGACCGTCGTTGCCAATAACCTCTGGCCGTTACGAGAAGCAGCAATCAGATTGCTTGACCGCACCGAAGGCTGACAGGCTCATTTTGCGATATCGCTCGCGCGCTACACCGGCCGAACCGGAGCTGAATACCCGCGATCCTTTTAGTCGGCTGCTGCTCGCCCGGTGCTAAGTCGAGAATCTGCTGATGTTAACATCCAGCGCGTTCGCGAGACATTTGGCCTCTCGCCGCGCGCCTCTGACGATCACAGTCCCAGCGCCGTTAGCATCAGAAATGTTGAGAACAGGATGAAATGCGTCATGCCCTCGATGGCGTTGGTTTCGCCGTCGTTGAGGTTGATGGCGGCGGCGATCAGGGTGATGGCGACCATCACGGTCTGGACGGGCGTCATCGCCATGACGAAGGGCTGGCCGGTGTAGAGCGCGATGGCTTCCATAACCGGAACGGTCAGGATCACCGTCGAGAGCGAGGCACCCATGGCGATGTTGACCGTTGCCTGCATGCGGTTCTTAAGCGCGGCGCGCAACGCCGTCAGGATCTCAGGCGCGGCGGAGATGGCGGCGACGACGATGGCGGTCAGGGCGATCGGGGCGCCGGTGTCGCGCAGGCCCTCAGTCATGAAGGCGGACATGAATTCGGCAAGCCCGCCGATGATGACGACGCCGACCAGGATTGTGATGATCGAGGCGGAGGCCGGTTCGTCGCTGTGATGCTCGTCGGTTGATCCGGCTTTCCGCTCGACGCGGGGATAGCTGTAGCTGAAGAAATAGCTGTGCTGGCCGACCTGCATGCGCAGGAAGAGCCCATAGAGCGCGATCATCGCGACGATGGTGAAGGCCGAGTAATAGTGCCATTTGGCTTCCGGAACGAATTCCGGGACGATCATCGAGATGCCGATGGCCGTTAGGATCATTACGCCATAGGTCTTGCCCGAGTTGTCGTTATAGGGCTGTTCGCCATGCTTCAAGCCGCCGAGCAGGGCGGCAAGGCCGAGGATGCCGTTGATATCCAGCATCAGCGCCGAATAGATCGTGTCGCGCACCAGCGTCGGCGAGCTTTCGCCTGACATCATGATGGCGAGGATGATGACTTCGACCAGCACCGCCGACAGCGTCAGGATCATCGTGCCATAGGGATCGCCAACCTTGACGGCGAGGATTTCGGCATGGTGCGCCACCCGGATCGAGGCGAGAACGATGGTGCCGACAAGGGCTGCTGCGGCGATCAGCGCGGCACCGCGGCCCATCGCCATGACGCTATGTTCGAGCGCGTAGCCGGCGATGGCGGCAAGGAACGCGACAATCAGAAATTTCTCGTCCCGCAATCGTGAAATCAGTGTCACGCCTGGCTCCGGATTTGATTCATGCGATCAATCTAAGCCGATGATTTCTTTAATCAAGATGGTGCTTCGAGGGCGCAATTTGCGCTAATGCGGATTTAATGGAATACTGCCTCATCGGTTTGCCGGACACAATCGCGGCGTGCCCTCGTCTTATTTTGCCGCCGCGACCGGCCGGATCATTCCCGGAAGTTCTTTGCCGCGCCCACGAGAAAAAGGAGAGGTGCATGGTCAAGGTGGTTTATGAGGTTGTCCCGCATGACGGAGGCTGGGCCTACAGGCTCGGCGGCGTCTATTCCGAAGCCTTCCCGTCGCATGCCGAGGCGCTCGAGGCGGCCCGTATCGTTGCTGCCGAGCAGCAGGTCGGCGGCGATTCCGCCGAGATCAGCTGGCAGGACGACAAGGGCAAGTGGCACGAGGAATATGCCGAGGGCGGCGACCGTCCGGAAACCGAAGTGGTGGATGGCCTTCTTGCCGGCCGCCGCGGGGCGGAAGCCTCTCCCGGCGCCTGAGACACCGGAAATCCGTCCTTCGATCGTGCGCCGTCAGGCGCGCGTGCTCACGCAATTGTCCAGATAGATTTTCAACCCTTCGACCAGGGCATCAAAGGCAGCGCGGCAGCGCGGCGAGGTCTTCAGGTTCTCGTGCATCGCCACCCAGGTGCCGATATGCATGTCCATGATACCAGGAAGGACGCGCACGAGGTTCGGGTCGGCGTCGCCGAGACCGGTTTGGCACATGCCGATGCCGCAGCCGCTTCTGATGGCGGCGAGTTGCGCCAGGTAGCTATCGGTGCGGAACGCAAAAGCAATACCGCCTGCCGCGGGAAAGCGCTGCACCATCGTCCGCACATAGGCTGTTTGCCGGTCGAAGCCGATCAGCTGGTGATCCCTGATATCCTCAAGCGTTTCGGGTGTTCCGTGGCGCGCCAGATAGGCGCGGTGCGCGTAGCAGGCAATCGGGATGTCGCCGATGCGCCTGACGACAAGGGCGTCCTGCTGCGGCTCCATCATCCTCACGGCGATGTCGGCCTCGCGGTTCAGCAGGTCCTCGACGTCATCCGATGCGGACAGCTCGATCTCGAGCGCCGGGTGGCGGTCCTGCAGGGATGCAAGGATCGGCGGGAGCACCTCGACGGCAATCACCTCGCTGGCGCTGATGCGCACCGTTCCCTCGATCCTGTTACGGTGACCTGATGCGGCCCGCAATAGCGCCGACGAGCTTGACGCCATGGTCTCGGCGAAGGGTGCCAATGCGCGGGCGGCCTCGGTCGGCAGCAATCCGCTCTGCGAGCGGGTAAACAGCTGCGTGCCGACAGCCTGCTCCAGCGCGTCGATATGGCGGCCGACGGTTGGCTGTGTCAGGCCGAGTTCGCGGGCGGCAGCCGAGAGCGATCCGTGGCGGAGCACGGTTAGAAAGGTGCGGTAGAAATCCCAGCTTGGCTCTTCGATCATGAATTTATGTATAGATGATACATTTATTTCGTCAATTTCGTTTATGTGTGATCTGCGGGACAATCATCTCCATCAAAGGAGATCGATATGACTGAAGATCGGAAGATTGCGCTCGTGCTTGGTGCGACAGGCGGCATCGGCGGCTCAGTGGCGCGGAACCTCGCTGGACGCGGATGGCATATTCGGGCGCTTAATCGTGATGCGACCAAGGCATCGAAAAGCCAGCCGGTATTCGAGTGGGTGCAGGGCGATGCGATGAATGCTGCTGATGTTGCCGCCGCCGCCGATGGCGCCAGCGTCATCGTCCACGGCGTCAATCCGCCCGGCTATCGCGATTGGGAAAAGCTGGTGCTGCCGATGCTCGGCAATACGATCGCCGCGGCGCGGGCTGTTGGCGCGCGGATCGTGCTGCCGGGAACGGTGTATAATTTTGGCCCGGATGCCTTTCCCATCCTGCGGGAAGATAGCCCGCAAAACCCCGTCACCCGCAAGGGCGCGATCCGTGCCGAGATGGAGCGGCGGCTGAAGCGTGCGGCAAGCGAGGGGACCGGCGTCATCGTCGTCCGTGCCGGCGATTTCTTCGGGCCGGGTGCGACCGGCAACAGCTGGTTTTCGCAGATCGTCGCGCCCGGAAAGCCGGTGAAGACCCTGAAGAACCCGCCGCCCAAAGGCATCGGCCATCAATGGGCTTACCTTCCCGATGTCGCCGAAACGATGGCTGAACTCATCGAAAGGGCATCCTCGTTGTCTACATTCGCCGTCTATCACATGGACGGTTTCTGGGACCGCGACGGCAGGCAGATGGTTGAGGCAATCCGCCGTGTCTCCGGCGGGCGGGCGAAGATCGGCGCCTTTCCGTGGTGGATCGTGCCGCTTGCGGCGCCCTTCGTCACCGTTATGCGGGAGGTCAAAGAGATGCGCTATCTCTGGAAGGAGCCGATCCGGATGTCGAACGAGAAGCTGGTCGCAGAGCTTGGCCGTGAGCCGCAGACGCCTGTTGACGACGCCGTGCGGGCCTCGTTGATGGCGCTCGGCTGCCTGCCGAGGCCGGCGGGGCTGCTGAGCGATGGCCGCGCGGCCGTGGTGCGCTAGCCGAGTTCGGCGATGGCAATGCGGGCGATGGTCAGCTGCAGCTCGGCACTCTCCGTCGAGCCGTCGCCCAGGAACCAGGCAGCGGAAAGACCGGAATAGGCGGCGATCCATTGCAGCAGACGGCGTGGATCGATGCCTGTCTCTTCGGCGACGATGGGCAACTGGCGCTGCAGCCGGCCGGGTGTGGCAATGATCTCCAGATCCTCGTTGGCGAAGGTGTTTGCGAAGTCGAAGCCGCGCTCGCCATGGAGGCCCTTCGGGTCGATCGCAAGCCAGCCATCTTCGCCGAAATCCAGAATGTTGCTGTGATGGATATCGCCGTGGAGGACTGCTTCGCCCTGCGGCGCTGCCAGCAATGCGCGGGCGATCCGGTCGCAATCAGCGAGCGTTCCGCCATGGCGGGCGGCGGCGGGTGCAAGGTCGCGAAACCATCGATCCAGCGGGATCAATGCGGGCAGGGGCTTTGCCCGCGGCGCATGCAGCCTGTTGGCGGTGCGGCACATGATCCGTGTCGCCTCGTCGTCGGCGCCTGTTCGGGCCATGGTGAGCAGCGAGCGGGTGCTGAGGGATCGCTCCATGAGGACGGCGTGCGCGTCATGCGCATAGACCTTGGCGGCTCCGTCGCCATCCCACCAGTCGAGCACGGCCCCGCCGGCACGCTCGGCCTCGTCGTCGGACATTTTCAGCATCGCCGGTTTGCCGCGCCAGATGACGGGCAGGAGATTGCTGCTGTGGGTGACGATCGGCGTGCCGTCCGGGGTGAGCGCCCAGCGGGAGAGGTAGGGTTCGAACATGAGGGTGAAGGTAGTGGGCCGGGACGTGCGTTTGAAGAGTTCCAGCTCCCGCACGCCCTCATTTCTGTGCTTGTCGCAGAAATCCAGCCGCGGCGCGTCTGCGCCGTGAATGACAGCCTTAAGGAGTCTTCTGCCGCGCAGACGCGCGGCGCTGGATTTCTGTGACGAGCACAGGAATGAGGGAAAGCGTGGAGGCGGGTCCAAAAGAGAAATCCCGCCACGAGGGCGGGATCTCCAACTGCCATTTTGCAGGCTTACGCGACCTTGTCGGCCAGCGGATAGTCGATATAGCCCTTCTGGCCGCCGCCGTAGAAGGTGGCCTGATCCGGGGTGTTGAGCGGCAGGTTCTTTTCCAGGCGCTTCACCAGATCGGGGTTGGCGATGAAGGGCTTGCCGAAGGCGACGAGGTCGGCGCGGCCGGTTTCGACGGCGTCGATGGCCGTTGCGCGGTCGTAGCCGTTGTTGACCATCCAGTCGGCCTTGCCGCCGGCCTTTTCGTAGGCCTGGCACAGCGCCTTGTAGTCGAAGGACGGGTTGTCGCGCTGCTTGTAGTCGCGCTCGCCGCCGGTCTGGCCCTCGACGATGTGGATATAGGCGAGATCATACTTCGCCAGGCGTTCGACCACACGGGTGAACAGCGCCTGCGGGTTGGAATCGTAGCTGTCGTTGGACGGCGTGACCGGCGACAGGCGGATCGCGGTGCGGCCAGCACCGATTTCCTTGGTCACGGCGTCGACCACTTCGAAGGTCAGCTTGGTGCGGTTTTCGATCGAGCCGCCATACTGGTCGGTGCGGTCGTTGATGCCGTCGCGCATGAACTGGTCGAGCAGGTAGCCGTTGGCACCATGGATTTCGACGCCGTCGAAGCCGGCATCGATGGCTGCGCGTGCGGCCTTGCGGTAATCCTCGATGATGCCGGGGATCTCGGAGGTTTCCAGCGCGCGGGGCTCTGAGGTCTCGGCAAACGAACCGGTGCCGTCGGCGTTGACGAGATAGGTCTTGCCCTTGGCGGCGCGGTTTGTGGAGGAGACCGGCTTGCCGCCGTTTGGCTGCAGCGTGGTGTGCGAGATACGGCCGACATGCCACATCTGCACGACGATCTTGCCGCCTTCAGCGTGAACGGCAGCGGTGACACGCTTCCAGCCGTCGAGCGCTTCCTTCGTGTAGAGGCCGGGAACGTCGGCATAGCCCTGGCCCTGATGGGTGATCGGGGTTGCCTCAGTGATGATCAGGCCGGCGGTGGCGCGCTGGCGGTAATACTCGACATTCAGGTCGTTCGGAACGGCACCCGGCGAGCGGTTGCGCGTCAGCGGCGCCATGACGATGCGGTTCTTGACGGCGATATCGCCAACCTGTGTCGGTTCAAAAAGCTTGGTCATAAAGGTATTTCCTTTTCTGGCGGGAGATCACTCGGCCGGGGCGGGGGCTGTCTTGCCCTTGGCGGAGAGATAGGTGAGTGCCGTGGCGCCGAGGCCGATAAAGGCCATGAGCGCTGCGGCCAGGGGGACGCGGGTCAGTTCGAAGCCGCTCTCGATCACCATGCCGCCGGCCCACGCACCGAGCGCATTGCCGGTGTTGAAGGCGCCGATATTGATGGTCGAGACCAGGTTTGGGGCATCCTTGCCGAAGCTGACGACACCGACCTGCAGGGCGGGAACAGCGGCAAAGGTGGCGATCGCCCAGACGAGCAGGGTGATTTCGGCCGGGATGAAGAAGCGGCTGGTATAGCTGAAGACGATCGAGGTGACGGCGATTGCGGCGAAGACGCCGGCAAGCGTTACGCCGAGCTTCCAGTCGGCGAGCTTGCCACCCAGCAGATTGCCGACGGTGAGGCCGAGGCCGATCAGGAACAGCGTCCAGGTGACGCCCTTCGGCGACAGGCCGGTGACGTCCCGCAGCAGCGGGGCGATATAGGTGAAGAGCGCGAACATCGAGGCCGAGAAGAACACGGTGGTCGACAGCGCCAGCCAGAGGCGGCCGTTGCGGAGCGCCGAGATTTCGGCGAGCAGGCTGCCCTGCGTTTCGTTCTTGTCCTTCGGCAGGATGGCGATCAGGCCGAGGATGGTGACGATGCCGACGACGGTGACCACGGCAAAGGTGGAGCGCCAGCCATAGGCCTGGCCGATGGCGGTGCCGATCGGCACGCCAAGCACGTTTGCCAGCGTCAGGCCGGTGAACATCAGCGCCACAGCGCGGGCCTTGCGGTCTTCGCTGACGAGGCCGGCGGCGACGACAGAGCCGATACCGAAGAAGGCGCCGTGGCAGAGCGCGGTGACGACGCGCGCGAACATCAGCACCCAATAGTTCGGGGCGATGGCGCAGAGCAGATTTCCGGCGATGAAGATTGCCATCAGCGCGATCAGCGCCGTGCGCCGCTTCAGTTTGGCGGTCGAGACGGCCATCAGCGGCGCGCCGACGGCGACAGCCAGCGCATAGCCGGTGACGAGCCAGCCTGCCTGGGGAATGTTGACGGAGAGATCGGCTGCGACCTCCGGCAACAGGCCCATGATGACGAATTCCGTGGTGCCGATCGCAAAAGAGCTCAGGGCAAGGACGAGGAGGGCGAGGGGCATGATCAGAGATCCCGGGAGAGCTGCTTGAGGAAGTCGGCGATCGTTTCTTCGTTTCGCTTATAGAAAATCCACTGGCCAACCCTGCGGGTGGTCACCAGGCCGGCACGATGCAGGGTGCCGAGATGCGAGGAGACGGTGGATTGCGACAGGCCGCAGCGTTCGAACTGGCTGGCGCAGACGCCCATTTCCAGCGGATGCTCCTGAGAGGTGAAATGCGCCTCGGGATTTTTCAGCCAGTTGAGGATTTCCATCCGTGTCGGATGAGAAAGCGCCTTGAGGATTTCGTCCTTGTCCATCGTTCCATGCCGATCCGTAAATCGAAGTTTCTCGATATATGGATCGACAGTCTACGATATGCAAGTCACGACGGTGTGAGCTCTTGCGAGATATTTTTCTGATTAAATTTTAAGCAAAAAAAAAGAGGGCCACCGGAAAGCCGGGGCCCTTTAAAGGTGTGAAGGTCAATAAACCTCCAGAGGGGAACAGCTAATGCGGTGGCACTGGGAGAGAACCACGAAATGCATCAGCTACGTGCGATATGGTGGTTTATTGGGCAGGTTGCAATGCACTTTTGTGCATGCCTGCTATGCGCTGCACAAATTATGCTGCGATGCAGCGAATTTGGGGCAAAAAAAGAGGGCCACCGAAAGCTCGGGGCCCTTTTAAGGTGTGAAGGTCAAAAACCTCCAGAGGGGAACAGCTAATGCGGCGGAACTGGGAGGAAAAGCCGCCATGTGCATCAGCTATGTGCGATATGGTGTTTAAATGGGCAAACGGCAACCCCCTTTTGTGCATGTCAGTCATGCGTGAGTTGCATAGTCGGCAATTTATTCCGGGAAACGCCGCCTAGAAGTTCCAGTTTCTGGCCTTGGTGACGATGAAATCGCGGAAGGCCTTGAGCTTCGCGGCGTTCTTGATTTCATCGGGATAGCAGAAATAGGTATCGAAAGACGGCACGTCCGCATTGATCGCCAGCTGGATCAGGCCGGGGTCGCGGCCGACGATATAATCCGGCATGCAGGCGACGCCCATGCCAAGCAGGCAGGCGCGCTTGATCGAGGTCTGGCTGTTGATCTGCAGATGCGGAATGCGCTTGTTGTCCGACGAGCGGCCGGCGATCTCCAGCCAGTTGACGTCGAGCAGATAATTTGGCGCCGGTTCGCCGAAGGTGATGATGCGGTGGTTGTCGAGATCCTCCACCGTCTGCGGCTCGCCGTAACGGTTGATGTAGGAGGGGGCTGCATAGACGTGCATATGCACGGTGAACAGCTTGCGCTGGATCAGATCGGATTGCTGCGGCTGGCGCAGGCGAATGGCGCAATCGGCGTGGCGCATGTTCACGTCGACTTCCTCGTTGTCGAGGATCAGCTGGATCTGGACATCCGGATAGAGCTGCATGAACTCCTGGATCTTGTCCGTCAGCCAGCCCTGGCCGAGACCGACCGTCGTCGTGACGCGCAGCTTGCCGGACGGCGTTTCCGTCGTCTCGGTGAGCTGCATCTTCACGGTTTCGAGCTTCAGCAGCACGTCGTGAGCGGTGCGATACAGAAGCTCGCCCTGTTCCGTCAGGATCAGGCCGCGCGCGTGGCGGTGAAACAGCTTGGTGCCGACATCCTGCTCCAGCGCGCTGACCTGGCGGCTGATGGCGGATTGAGACAGATGCAGTTTATCGGCCGCATGCGTGAATGAACCCGCTTCGGCAGCTGCGTGAAAAATACGCAGCTTGTCCCAATCCAATGGCATTCCCCCACCCCTCATAGCCGATCTTACTCCGCGGCCACGGCGACGGGCATGTGGCCCGTCAGATATCGCTCGGCCTCGAGCGCGGCCATGCAGCCGAGACCGGCGGCGGTGATCGCCTGCCGGAAGGTATCATCCGTCACGTCGCCGGCAGCATAGACACCCTCTATGCTGGTTGCGGTGGAATCGGGGGCAGTCCAGAGATAGCCGTTGTCCTTGAGCTTCAGCTTGCCCTTGAAGAGTTCGGTGGCCGGCGCGTGGCCGATCGCCACGAAGACGCCGTCGATAACGGTATCGGAGATTGCGCCGGTGCGCGTATCGCGCAGCCTGACGCCCGAAACCGACGGCGGCATCGGCGGCTTGGCCGGGGTGCCGGTGATTTCGGCGATCTCGGTATTCCAGAGAATCTTGACGTTTTCCTTGGCGAACAGGCGCTCCTGCAGGATCTTTTCCGAGCGGAAGCTGTCGCGGCGGTGCACGACCGTCACCGACTTGGCGATGTTCGATAGATAGAGGGCTTCCTCGACCGCGCTGTTGCCGCCGCCAACGACGATGACGTCCTTGTTGCGGTAGAAGAAACCATCGCAGGTGGCGCAGGCCGAAACGCCGAAGCCCTGGAAATGCTGCTCGCTCTCGATGCCGAGCCACTTGGCCTTGGCACCGGTGGCGATGATCAGCGTATCGGCGGTCCAGACCTGGCCGCTGTCGGTGCGGGCGACGAAGGGGCGCTGGTTCATCTCGACTTCGGTGACGAGGTCGTTGACGATTTCGGCGCCGACATGCTTGGCCTGCTGCAGCATCTGCTCCATCAGCCACGGGCCCTGGATCGGATCGGCAAAGCCTGGATAATTCTCGACGTCGGTCGTGATCATCAGCTGGCCGCCTTGCTCCATGCCTGCGATCAGCACCGGCTTCAGCATCGCACGCGCCGCATAGACGGCAGCCGTATAGCCGGCAGGGCCGGAGCCGATGATGAGCACCTTCGTGTGGCGGGCGGACATGTCTGAATTCCTTTCGACTGGCGGGGACGCTGCGGCTAGAGAGCGAATGAGGCCGTTTCGCGTTCCTCGCTCATTTATGAACGTCCAGTGCTTTTATTCAAGGGCAGCCTTGCATTACCAACAAGGCATTGCGATCTGCTGTGCAAGAATCCACCGCGACGGCGAAACATTCTTGCCTATTACGGCACTTTATATAGAAGCTGGCGCGACCGAATTAAAGAAAGGCTGAGGCTCTGTGCGTGCCGAACTCGATGTCATCGACATAAAGATTCTGAGAGAGCTGCAGGCGGACGGCCGCATGACCAATGTCGAGCTCGCCGACCGGGTCGGCATCTCGGCGCCGCCCTGCCTTCGCCGCGTACGCAAGCTTGAGGAAGCCGGCATCATCGAGGGCTACCACGCGATGCTGAACAGCCCGAAGCTCGGCTTCGACCTCGTCGCCTTCTGCATGGTCGGCCTGAAGCACCAATCCGAAGCCAACCTGAAAGCCTTCGCCGCCGCGACCTCCAACTGGCCGCTGGTCCGCCAGGCCTGGATGGTCTCCGGCGACAGCGACTTCCTGCTGCATTGCGTGGCGGAAAATTTGACGCGGTTTCAGGACTTCGTCATCGAGGTGCTGACGGCGAATGAGCATGTCGATACAGTCAGGACCATGCTGACGATCCGTCAGGTGAAGCGGTTGGGGCTGGTTGAGGTTTAAGGGGCAGGCTATGCTCACTGCCGAAAATACGCTGCTTTGCATCTTCTCCTACAATATGGGGCAGACCTTGGAGCGGTGTATCTTGTCGACGCTCAAGATGTGCCCGGGCTTCGATCTGGCGATCATCGATGATCAGAGCGAGGACGAAGAGACGAGGGCGGTCATCGACAGGCATCGCGGTTCGTTCCGGTATTGCCTGACATCGGAAGGTGCCAAAGAAGGGCGCCGCCACGGCCACTTATACAACAACATTCAAAGAATGTGCGAGCTGGCAGGTGCTCAGGGCTACGAGTATATCTTCCTGATCCAGGACGACATGCAGTTCGTGCGGCCGATGGATGAGGCTATTTGCCAGCAATATTACGATCTGTTCAACAGCGATAAAATGGTTCTGCAGGTCGATCCCCGGTTCCTGCGGAAGGGATACGAATATGAAATAGTGGAGCCGCAGCGCGCTTACGCGTTTCCTGCAGGCGACCCGCGCCGCTCCTATGCTGACGTAGGCATCATCCGGCTATCTGTGTTGAACTCGCTCAAATGGGAATTTCGCGACAGCGAGGCCGATAACAAGAAAATGTTGAGCCGTTTGGGATGCGTCCGGCTGTTTCCCTTCGCCCCGATCATGATGCATGTGCCGTTTCCGGTCTCATATCGCGGCGGCAAGAAGAAGCGTTCGCTTCTGCCGTTTTACCGGGGGACCTACGAGTTTCATGAGCTTTCGCAGCGTGAAAAGCGTGCGATGGATGAGCGGGATCTGTCTGACATCCCTTATTTTAGAAAGTTTCTGCGGCCCAAGAACATGTATCTGGCGCGGCTCGTCTATGCGCTGGTGACCGATGCATCAGCGCTTAGATGATCGGGGCGCATCTGTGAGCAGAGGAACCTTTCAGCGGTTGGTCAATCGCTTCAGCGCTAAACTGGAGAAGAGGCGAGGCCGCGTGGTCGGAAAGTTTCGCCGGCTGTTTGGCCTGACCTATGTGTCGCCGTTGAGCGAGGCCGATATGTTCGACGCCCTCCGGTTCAAGTCCGTCGCCTTGGTGGGCAACGCGCGTAGCCTGTCCGATAGTAATTTCGGCGCGTCGATCGATAGTCACGACCTCGTCATTCGCTGCAATCAGGCGCCTATGCCTGACAAGCGTTCTCACGGGGCAAGAGCAGACTGGATTGCGACCAGCATAGAACTCAATCGCCGGATCATGGCGCAAAAGGGAGCCAGCCACCTGTTGTGGATGTCGCCGCCACGCAACGCGCTACCGGGCTGGATATTGAAATGGCCGAATTTTTTCCTTTACCCGCCTGCGAGCCACAAGGCACTCTGCGCTAAAGTTGGCAATAGGCCGACGACAGGGCTGATGCTGATCGATCTGCTCGAACGTTCGCCCTGCCTGGCGGTGTCGCTGTATGGCTTTGACTTCTACCGGAGCCTGTCATTGTCCAACGAGCATAACAGCAGCGAGACACCGCACGACTACGGCACAGAGGAAAGCTATGTCCGGAAGCTTCTGGCTTCCGATCACCGATTCTCGCTGAATATCAATGCTTGAAGATTGAGGGCGCAGGCGGCGCAATTTCGTCAGCGGCGATCGTCAGCCAGAGCCTGAATGCGGTCGAAAAGGCTGGAAGCATCGATGCTGGCCCTGTGGAGCGCACCGGCGATCGTTTTTTCTTCTTCCGATGTGTAGGTAAACTCTTCCGGCTTTCTTAGACGCTCCTGAAGCTGGCCGATTTCGGTCAGGCGGCTGTCATCTAGGCCAAGATCTTTGAGCAGGGCTTTTGTCTTCCAGGAGTTGGATTCCAGAGCCAGGAAGGGCGTGTCTGACAGAATGCAGAGGCATACGGCATGAAAACGGCCTGTCACATGCAGGTAGCCATGCTGAAGCGCATTGATGAAACCGGCCTCGTTCTTGTTAAACCAGACATTGCGCATCTGCAGCCTGAAAGCTTCAGCATGGAGGCGAATGTAGGCCTCGCGTAACATTTTCAGCGGTGCCGGGAAATTTGGTTTGCTGGCCTTGATGGTCTTGAGGATTGGCAGCAAACGCGCGTCAGGGCGGGATGCAGCCAGATCAAGCAGGGCTTTCGATACCTCTCGAGACACTGAGTCTCCAACAAGAAGCATATCGCGCGCAACTGTGGCATTGGGGCTGATGGGGCCGCTGCAAAGCGAGAGGTCCGGCAGGAAATCGATCTTTCGGCCAGCGGCAGCGGATGCGGCCTCGGCGCTCCAGGAATCACGGGTCGATATCAAATCTATGCGCTCAAGATATTGAGCCCATTCCGGTGGGTTCTCCTGGTAGAGCGCATTGATCAGGGCGACCGGCTTTTGGCCGCGCGCTGGATGGGTGGCTATCCGCAGCAAGCGTTCGCCGGCGCGCGCTCCATGATGCAGCGTGCCCTCGCCATTGATGATGATGAGGTCGCATTCAGCTATGGCACGCAAAAGCGGCTTGTCGTGTTCCCAGTCGTTGCGGACAACGCTCCGCGCGGCGATGTTGATTCTGCGACTGACGAGATTGTCTTCGATGGTTCGCATCACACGGAAACAACCGAAATGATTGTCGCCGCGCGTATCGTTCAAAATAACTGCATTTATTGACAATACGGTGCCTTCCCAGGTCGCCATCCGTTGAACTATCGATGCTTTTAAAGCGTTTACCCTCTCGCAGAATACCTATCAACTTTTGCATGCTTGACGTCCGCCGGTACGTTTGCGATTTCCTGTTCAAGTGGCAGAAGTAAATGGTGGGCAAGGAAGGCCTTATTGTGCTGGGATCCGAACGGCCGTGGCGCCGGTCCATCTTTAGAATTCTTATGTACGTTCTGTGGGGTAGAAGCGGAGCGCATACGCAGGACTGGCTGCCCGGCCTGTCTTTGACCATTCCACAGCAGCCATTTGAGACAGGAACGATCGTCTATCGCGGGAATAGCATTTCGCCCTTGTTGCACCCCGCTGTCTTGAAGAACTCTGCAAGTCAGGAAATTTTCATCATCGGCTCGGGCCCTTCTCTGCGGTCGAACGATTTGTCCCTTATTGGTCCGCGCACGGCTATCCTGCTGAACGGGGCGATCAGCCTGTTGACGGAAGGGATCGATGCGCCCCTGGCGGTCGCGATAGAGGATGAGCGCTTTGTCTGGAGGCATTTCCAGCTTATGGCCGAAAAGATTGGGGCGGGAAGTACCTGCCTGTTTTCGACGGCGGTTATCCGCGCCATATGCGAAATCAATGACGACTGGCTTGCTGACAAGACCGTGATCCTGATCGACAACATTCGCAAACCTTACGGCGGCAAGCGGCGGGAATATTCTCAGTTGGCTGACCTGGACTTCGTACGGGTCCATGCCGACGAGGCCGGATTTTCATCCGATCCATCCAAAGGAGTCTTTCAAGGTGGTTCGGTGGCAGTTAGCGCGTTTCAGTTTGCCGCTTACTGCAAACCGGCGACCATCGGGTTCTTTGGCGTCGATATTTCCAATGCGAACGGGCCGCGCTTCTACGAGAGAATTGGTAGCATCGCGAAGTCAGGAATAGCGCATGCGAAACGGCGTATTCTCGCCCACGTCGTGCTTGGGGTCGGCGTCTGTATCGCTCAAGGGACTGAAGTACTGAATTTCTCGCCGATTTCCGCACTGTCTGAATGCGGCCTGCCGTATGATTCACGCTATGCCTGGGCTTCCGCGCAGAAGGATGATTTGGCCGTCGAACATAGTGAATGATGCGTATCGTTCGCGAATTCAGACGCTAAGCCGTGCTCTGGGCGGTCTACCGCGCCGATTCGAGTTTTTCAAGCGCGGCCAGTAATTTGCGTCAAACGGAGCGGTAGACGGCGGCGATGCGCTTGGCTTCCATGTCGATCTGGAAATCTTCAAGAACGTGGGAAAGCCCTTTTTGGGCCAGCGTTTCGCGCAGCGGCATATCATGCATGTAGAGCGCTGCCGCGCTTGCCATCGCCTCGAGGCTGTCGCGTGCAATCATGGCCTCCGGGCCATCGCCGCTATTCACCAGCAGCTCCGGAAACGCCCCGACATCCGTGGCGATGACAGGCACGCCCGATGCCATTGCTTCCAGCGGCGTCAGACCAAAGCCTTCCCAGCGCTGGGGGGCGATGAAGAGGTCGAGGGCGCGGTACCACTCGTTGATATCGGTGTGCTCGCCGACGAAAAGGATGCGGTCTGTAAGGCCTGCTGCGGTGACGCGGGTTTTCAGGCTGTTTTCGAAATCGATATGCTTGGCGGTGGCGCGGCCGGCGATGATGGCGATCCAGTCGGGGCGCTCCGGGAGGAGGCGGATCATGGTGTCGACGAAGAGGTCGGTGCCTTTCTGATGCCGCACACGGCCGAAGCAGCCGGCAATCTTCTTCGTGGGGTCGAGGCCGACGGCTGCCTTTGCCGCCGCCTTGTCAGCAGGCGGAGAGAAGCGGGCAGTGTCGATGCCGTGAAGGATGACGGTGTTCGCGACTTCCAGATAGGCCGAGGTCTTGCCGCTGGTGGCGATCACCGCGTCCATCTTCGAGATCAGCCATTTGGTCCAGCCGGTATGCTTGCGCTGGGAAGCCGAGGTGAAGACGATCTTCAGCTTCATGCGCAAGAGATCGCGCATGATGATCGCCGGCAGCATCTCGACATTGCGCCGCGCGTGCCAGACGCGGTGTTTCCTGCCTGCTGGCGGCGTCCAGAGATGGACGAGGTCGCGGAAGCGGATATGCGGCAGGCTTGCGGGCAGGCCGGGGCCGAGGGCGGCGATCTTCTGGCCGAGCGCCCGCTGCACGGGAATCAACTGAATGATCGTCGACGTGACGCCGGACAGGCGCCGCTTGAAGTTCGGCGCGATGATCTCGACGTCACGGATATCGATGATGGCGGGGTCGCGATCTGCGGCCACGGAAGATCAGCCCCAGGAGACCTGGAGGATTTCGTAAGCCTTCGAGCCGCCTGGCGCGTTGACCTCGATGGAATCGCCGACTTCCTTGCCAATCAGCGCGCGGGCGATGGGCGAGGAGATAGAGATGCGGCCAGCCTTCACGTCGGCTTCCTGATCGCCGACGATCTGGTAGGTCTTTTCTTCCTCGGTGTCCTCATCGACGAGCTTTACCTTGGCGCCGAACTTGATCTTGTCGCCTGACATCTTGGAGAGATCGATGACTTCGGCGCGTGCCGTCAGGTCCTCGAGCTCGCCGATACGGCCTTCGTTATGGCTCTGGGCTTCCTTGGCGGCGTGATATTCGGCATTTTCCGACAGGTCGCCATGAGCACGCGCTTCGGCGATCGCTTCGATGATGCGGGGACGCTCTTCCTGCTGGCGCCAGCGCAGTTCTTCCTGCAGCTTGACGAAACCACCCTGCGTCATCGGTACCTTATCTACCATTTTCCCGTCCTTTGATCTTCGTGTCTTCCGGTAGGCACAGACACAAAAGAAAACAGGTCCCGAAGAGAACTTCGGAACCGTGCAAACCATCCTAGTTGCTTTGCTTATAGCAGATCGCAAATGCCGATTGCCATAAAATTCGTATCGGGATCTCCAACCTAGCGCTGTATTCGCAGCCGTTTCCGGCAAATGCCCGTGGTTCGCTTGACTTTTAGCTATGGAACATATAGTGAACAAAACGATGAAGAAGACGCTAAAAGAAAGACTGGCGATCCTTTCGGATGCCGCGAAATACGATGCCTCCTGCGCTTCCAGTGGCACCACGAAGCGCGATTCGGGGGCGAGCGGTGGCCTGGGTTCGACGGAGGGGTCCGGTATCTGCCACGCCTATGCGCCTGACGGACGCTGTATCTCGCTCTTGAAGATCCTGCTCACCAATTTCTGCATCTATGACTGCGCCTTCTGCATCAACCGCTCGTCCAGCAATGTCGAGCGCGCGCGCTTCACACCTGAGGAGGTGGTCTGGCTGACGCTGGAATTCTACCGGCGCAATTATATCGAGGGCCTGTTCCTGTCGTCGGGGATCATCCGCTCATCCGATCACACGATGGAGGAGATGGTGCGGGTGGTGCGGGAGCTGCGCGTCACCCATAATTTCCGCGGCTACATCCATCTGAAATCCATTCCGGAGGCGTCTGCGAAGCTCATCGAGGAGGCGGGGCTTTACGCCGACCGTCTGTCGCTCAATATCGAGCTGCCGACCGATAGCGGCATCACCCGTCTGGCCCCGGAAAAGAAGCCGTCCGGCATCCGCCGCTCGATGGGCGATCTCCGGCTGAAGATCGAGGAAGCCGGCGAGCCGACGCTGCAGACGAAGCGGCGCAAGCGCTTCGTGCCGGCCGGCCAGAGCACGCAGATGATCGTCGGCGCCGATGGCGCCAGCGATGCGACGATTCTCGGCACCAGCGCCCGGCTCTACGGCAGCTACGGGCTTCGCCGCGTCTATTATTCCGCCTTCAGCCCGATCCCGGATTCATCGAAGAACCTGCCGCTGATCAAGCCGCCGCTGATGCGCGAGCACCGGCTCTACCAGGCCGATTGGCTCTATCGCTTCTACGGTTTCGGGATCGACGAGATCACTGCCACGCAGGAGGGCGGTATGCTGGATCTCGATCTCGATCCGAAGCTTGCCTGGGCGCTTGGCCACCGCGAGCAGTTTCCTGTCGATATCAACCGGGCCGCCAAGGAGGTGCTGATGCGCGTGCCGGGGCTCGGCACCAAGGCGGTGAAGGGCATTCTCTCCGGCCGCCGTTTCCGCAGGCTTCGCATCGAGGATTTGTCGCGGCTCGGCGTGTCGATCAAGAAGGTGCAGGCCTTCGTGACGGCCGAGGGATGGACGCCGAGGCGGCTGATCGAGCGGCCGGATCTGCGCGCCATGTTCGAACCGAAACCCGAACAGCTGCAGTTGCTCTGATGCTGAAGGTGGCGCTGCAGGGCAAGGGTGATTTTTTCGAGTGGCGCGATGCCGCCCGGTCGCTGGCACTGGCAGGCATTCCACCCGAGGATATTGAGTGGCGGGAGAGGGGCGGCGACAAGCAGCTGTTCTGGGAGGAAGACGTGCTGCCGCCGCAGCCTGCCGGTGGCAAGCCGATGACGGTGCCGCAGGCCTTCATCGATCTGGCATCCGCGGTCATCTGCCATTGCGATCCGGTGCGCTTCTCGCTGCTCTACCGGCTGCTCTGGCGGCTGCAATCCGACAAAAAGCTGCTTGATATCGTTTCCGACGAGGATGTGTCGCGAGCCCGCCTTTTGGAAAAGAGCGTGCGCCGCGACGCGCACAAGATGACCGCCTTCGTGCGGTTCAAGGAGGTCGGCAGCGGTATCTCGATGAACGGGCGGCGGAAGTTTCTCGCCTGGTTCGAGCCGGATCATCATATCGTCGTGCGCAAGGCGTCATTCTTCCAGCGGCGGTTCAACGACATGGACTGGATCATCCTGACACCGAAGGGTTCGGCCGGGTGGGACGGCGTGAAGCTGACGACCAGCCATGAGCCCTGCGAAAAGCCTGATCTCACCGACGATGCCGACGAACTGTGGCGCACTTACTACGCCAATATCTTCAACCCGGCGCGGCTGAAGGTGAAGGCGATGCAGGCGGAAATGCCGAAGAAATACTGGAAGAACCTGCCGGAGGCCGATCTCATTCCCGGGCTGATTGCCAATGCGGAGAGCCGGGTGATCGAGATGGCCAAACGCGAGGCGAGCACGCCGCAGCCCTTTCACGATCGCCTGCAGGAAGCGGCTCGCAACCAGCCGCAGCCGGAACCGGCGCCTGCCGGGACGCTCGAGGCGCTGCGCGAGCAGGCCGCCGTCTGCACGCGCTGTCCGCTGCATGCCAAGGCGACGCAGACGGTCTTCGGCGAGGGGCCGGAGAATGCCGATGTGGTGTTCGTCGGCGAGCAGCCGGGCGATCAGGAGGATCTGACGGGGCGCCCGTTCGTCGGGCCGGCCGGCAAGATGTTCGATCAGGCGATCGAGGCGGCAGGGATCGACCGATCGGCGCTCTATGTCACCAATGCCGTCAAGCATTTCAAATATGAGCCGCGCGGCAAGCGGCGCATCCACCAGCGCCCCAATATGGGCGAGGTGCAGCATTGCCGCTGGTGGCTGAAGCTGGAGCTCGATCTGATCAAGCCGAAAATCGTCGTGGCAATGGGCGCGACGGCGCTCGCTTCGCTGACGGAAACGAAGCACAAGCTGACCGACATCAGGGGGCAGGCGATGCGGATGGCGAACGGACGCCTGCTGTTCACCACCGTGCATCCTTCCTATCTGCTGCGACTCCCCGATGAGCGCGACAGGGTGGAGCAGACGGCGCTGTTTCAGCGGGATATGGTGGAAATACAGAGGCTTATGGCGGCGCTTTCGAAAACTGATTCCGCTGCCTGACAATCTGATTCAAAAAAAAGGCCCCAAGAGCTGTCGGTTGCGGGGCGCCTAAAGCGTCCTTTGCCTTACGATAAGGGAGACTGCAGTCATGGCACTGAAGCGGATGGACAACATCGGCATCGTCGTCGACGATCTCACGGGAGCGATCGCGTTCTTTGGCAAACTTGGTCTGGAACTCGAAGGGCGCGCCACGATCGAAGGCGCGTGGGCGGGGCGCGTCACGGGGCTCGGCGATCAGCATGTCGAGATTGCCATGATGCGTACGCCGGATGGCCACAGCCGGCTGGAACTCTCGCGCTTCATCCGGCCTGAGGTCAGGGCGGATCACAGGAATGCGCCTGTCAACGCCTTCGGCTATCTCCGCGCCATGTTCACCGTCGATGATCTCACTGAGACGCTCGAGCGGCTTCGTGCATGTGGTGCGCAGCTGGTGGGAGACGTCGTCAGGTATGAGGATGCCTATCTGCTTTGCTACATCCGTGGGCCTGAGGGGGTGCTGATCGGGCTTGCCGAGGAACTCGGCTAAGGCGAGATCAACGATGGCATCTAAGCGCCGCTGTTACGGGTTCGAAGCGGCGCCATTCGTGTCTGTCAGCGGCAGCGACGTCATGAACGCGGCGATCAGGCCGGCGGTCTTCTCCGGCGCCTCGATCTGGGGAATGTGGTTGACGCCGTCGAGAATGGAGAGCTGTGCCTTTGGCAGCAAATGGGCGATCTCCTCGCCTTGCGCCAGCGGCGTGACGCTGTCTTCCTTGCCCCAGATCAGCAATGCCGGCTTCTGGAAGCTGCTGTAGTTCTCCGGCTGGAAGGCGCGGGAGGCTTCCTCGTTGCCGAAGAGGCCGGTGACGAACCAGTCGGCGATCGCGTGGCTCGTGCCTTTGACAACGAGCGGGCGGCGGTAGACTTCGATCCGCTCCGGTGTGGCGACGGCATCGTCGTCGGCGACGAAATCGCGCAGCCCTTTGCCGATCATCAGCGGATTGGTGAAGGTGGCTGCCATGATCGCTTCGCGCAGGCCGGGGGCGGAAAACAGCGGCGCGAGCGGCGGCTTTGACGGCGGACGGTCAAGGCCGAGCGCGACATCGAGGAGAAAAAGCCCGGAGATGCGGTCCGGCGCGATCAGCGCGGTTTCCATGGTTGCGCCGCCGCCGAAGGAATGGCCGAGCAGCACGAATTGCTTTAGCCCCGCGGCATCGGCAAAGGCCAGGATGCGCCGCGCCTGTGCCTGACGGGAGTAATCGCCGGAAGAGGGGCGTTCGGAATAGCCAAAGGGAGGCAGGTCGGGGGCGATGACGCGGAAGCCGTTATTTCCCAGCAGTTCAGCGAGCGGCGCCCAGGTTTCCGACCAGGCCATGGCGCCGGGGATGAGCAGGATCGGCTGACCGTTATCCGGTCCCCATTGCTTGTAGTGGAGGTCGAGGCCGTCGGCCTGGAGATATTGGGCGGGCTCGCCACCGCGGCCGGGCGGCAGGCTCTCACGCCAGATCGAGGCGGCGTAGAAGCCGGCGAATACGAGAAGCGCGATGCCGATAATAGCTCCGGCAATGCCGGCGAGAATCCTGGCGATCCGGATGGCTATGCTTCTCATCTTGCTTCCCCGCCGCAGCGTTGCCTGCGGCGAGGAATAGCAGAAAGCCGGTTAAAAATTTCGCGATTAGGCGAAATAGCTCTGCAGCGGGCGGACTTCGAGATTGCCTGCGCGCAGCGCCTTGATCGCCTGCGCTGCGGCTTCGGCGCCTGCCATCGTCGTGTAATAGGGCACCTTCTGCATCAGCGTGGCGCGGCGGAGCGACTTGGAGTCCGAGATCGCCTTGTTGCCGTCGGTCGTGTTGATGACGAGCTGGACCTGACGGTTGCGGATGGCGTCCTCGATATGCGGGCGTCCCTCCAGAACCTTGTTGATCTTGGTCGCGGTGATGCCCTGTTCGGCGAGGTAGCGGGCGGTGCCGCCGGTTGCCAGAACCTTGAAGCCTTCGGCGACCAGCAGGCGGATCGCCGGCAGAACGCGCGGCTTGTCCTCGTCGCGCACCGAGACGAACACCGTTCCGTCACGCGGCAGCTCGACGCTGGCGCCGAGCTGCGACTTGGCGAAGGCCAGCGCGAAATCGGTGTCGAGGCCGATGACTTCGCCGGTCGAGCGCATTTCCGGGCCGAGCAGCGTGTCGACGCCCGGGAAGCGGGCGAAGGGGAAGACGGCTTCCTTGACGGCGATGTGCTTGAGGTTGCGCGGATCGGGCTTTTCGCCATAGGCGGCGAAGGTCGCATCGAGCTTCTCACCGGCCATGGCGCGCGCGGCGATCTTGGCGATCGGCGCGCCGATGGTCTTGGCGACGAAGGGCACGGTGCGCGAGGCGCGCGGGTTGACTTCGAGCACGTAGACGGTGCCGTCCTTGATGGCGAACTGGACGTTCATCAGGCCGACGACGTTGAGCGCCTTAGCCATCGCCTTTGCCTGACGCTCCAGCTCGTCGAGCATTTCCGTCGAGAGCGTGCGCGGCGGCAGCGAGCAGGCGGAGTCACCGGAGTGAATGCCGGCTTCCTCGATATGCTCCATGATGCCGGCGACATAGGCGTCGGTGCCGTCGGAGAGGCAGTCGACGTCGACTTCGATGGCGTTCGAGAGGTAGCTGTCGAAGAGCAGCGGGTTCTTGCCGAGCAGGGTGTTGATCTGGCCGGTCTTGTCGTTCGGATAGCGCTGCTTGATGTCCTCAGGCACCAGTTCCGGCACGGTATCCAGCAGATAGGTCTGCAGCATCGATTCCGAATGGATGATCTGCATGGCACGGCCGCCGAGAACGTAGGACGGGCGCACGACCAGCGGGAAGCCGATTTCGGTGGCGACGAGGCGGGCCTGCTCGACCGAGTAGGCGATGCCGTTGTTCGGCTGCGTCAGGTCGAGCTTGACCAGCAGCTTCTGGAAGCGGTCGCGGTCTTCGGCAAGGTCGATCATATCGGGCGCGGTGCCGAGGATCGGGATGCCGTTCTTCTCGAGCGCTTCGGCGAGCTTCAGCGGCGTCTGGCCGCCGAACTGGACGATGACGCCGACGACTTCGCCCTTTTCCTGCTCAGCGCGCAGGATCTCGATCACGTCTTCGGCCGTCAGCGGTTCGAAATAGAGGCGATCGGACGTGTCATAGTCGGTCGAGACGGTTTCCGGGTTGCAGTTGATCATGATCGCTTCATAGCCGGCATCGCGGAGTGCGAAAGCGGCATGGCAGCAGCAATAATCGAACTCGATGCCCTGGCCGATACGGTTCGGACCACCGCCGAGGATGACGACCTTCTTGCGGTCGGAAACTTCAGCTTCCGAGCGCGCGGCGCCGACGAAAGGCGTCTCGTAGGTCGAGTACATGTAGGCGGTCGGCGAGGCGAATTCGGCGGCGCAGGTGTCGATGCGCTTGAAGACCGGGCGGACGTTCAGGCTGTTGCGGAGTTCCGCCACTTCCTTCGGGCGCTTGCCCGACAGGGTTGCCAGGCGGGCGTCGGAGAAGCCCATGGCCTTGAGGCTGCGGAGATTGGCGGCATCCTGCGGCAGGCCGTGCTCGCGGATGCGGGCTTCGGTATCGACGATCGCCTTGAACTGGGCGATGAACCACGGATCGATCTTGCAGCCTTCGTGCACTTCTTCAGGGCTCATGCCCTGGCGCAGCGCCTGGGCGACCATGCGCAGACGATCCGGCGTCGGCGTGCCGATGGCGGCGCGGATGGCGTTCTGGCTGGATTCGCCTTCTTCGACGCCCGGGATCTCGATTTCGTCGAGGCCGGTGAGGCCGGTTTCAAGGCCGCGCAGCGCCTTCTGCAGCGATTCAGCAAAGGTACGGCCGATCGCCATGACTTCGCCGACCGACTTCATGGCGGTGGTCAGAACCGGCGAGGCGCCCGGGAACTTCTCGAAGGCAAAGCGCGGGATCTTGGTGACGACATAGTCGATCGACGGTTCGAAGGAGGCCGGTGTCGCGCCGCCGGTGATGTCGTTGTCGAGTTCGTCGAGCGTGTAGCCGACGGCAAGCTTGGCGGCGACCTTGGCGATCGGGAAGCCGGTGGCCTTCGACGCGAGCGCCGAGGAGCGCGAGACGCGCGGGTTCATTTCGATGACGACGAGGCGGCCGTCCTTCGGGTTGACGGCGAACTGGACGTTAGAGCCGCCGGTCTCGACGCCGATCTCGCGCAGAACCGCGATCGAGGCGTTGCGCATCATCTGGTATTCTTTGTCGGTCAGCGTCAGGGCGGGGGCAACGGTGATCGAATCGCCGGTATGGACGCCCATCGGGTCGATGTTCTCGATCGAGCAGATGATGATGCAGTTGTCCGCCTTGTCGCGGACCACTTCCATTTCATATTCCTTCCAGCCGAGAACCGATTCCTCGATCAGGACTTCTGTCGTCGGCGAGGCATCGAGGCCGCCGCCGATGATTTCGAAGAATTCCGAGCGGTTATAGGCAATGCCGCCGCCGGTGCCGCCCATAGTGAAGGACGGGCGGATGATGGCGGGCAGGCCGACGACGTCGATGGCCTGTGCGGCGATTGCCATGGCATGGCTGATATAGCGCTGCTTGCGGTCCGTCTCGCCGAGGTTCCACTGGTTTTCAAGCGCGTCGAGCGCCTTGTCGAGATCGGCGCCCGACAGGCTCTCCTTGAGCTTGTTGCGCTCGGCCTCATGCGTCTTGCGGTCAAGATCCTTGATGTCGGTGGCATTGGCCAGCATCGAGCGCGGAGTTTCCAGGCCGATACGGTCCATGGCTTCGCGGAAGAGGGCGCGGTCTTCGGCCATGTCGATGGCAGCGGGTTTCGCGCCGATCATCTCGACATTGTAGCGGTCGAGAACGCCCATTCTCTTGAGGGAAAGCGCGGTGTTGAGTGCCGTCTGGCCGCCCATGGTCGGCAGCAGCGCATCGGGGCGCTCCTTGGCGATGATCTTGGCAACGACTTCGGGGGTGATCGGCTCGACATAGGTCGCGTCCGCCAGACCCGGGTCGGTCATGATCGTTGCCGGGTTGGAATTGACGAGGATGACGCGGTAGCCTTCCTCCTTCAGAGCCTTGCAGGCCTGGGTTCCCGAGTAGTCGAATTCGCAAGCCTGGCCGATGACGATCGGTCCTGCGCCGATGATGAGGATCGATTTGATGTCTTGGCGCTTCGGCATGGGCGATATCCGTTTCTAGCTGCGCAGAAAACCGGCCAGGGTGGGAGGCACCGGGTCGGGTCGCGCATTGAGGGTCTTTTCAGGCTAGAAGCGGCTTATAGGCAAAGCGAAACCGAAACGGAACCCCATAATTCAAGGAATCGACAGGAATCCGCAGGTTGTCGGTAGGGGTATCAAAGGCCGGGTATGACAAGAGCCCGGATCTCGCCTGATGGAGCCGGATTGGCGATGGTCTTAAGGGCCCCCTCGAAGCCGATCCTGCGAGAAATCAGCGGCTCGACCTTGATGGCACCTGAGGCGATCAGATCGGCGGCGCGGGCGTGGGTGAAGGGGTTGACGAAGGATCCGAGCAGGCGGATTTCCCGGACCAGCAGGTCGAAGGGTTCGATCGAAACCGTTGCGCCTTGCGGCATGACGCCGAGGATGACGGCGGTGCCGCCTTTTCGGGCGAGGCGGGGCGCCTGCTCGATGGTCTCCGGAACCCCCGCGCATTCGATGACTACATCTGCACCATCAGGGAGAATGCCGTTCTTGCCCGATATCAACTCAATGACATCGCCGGCTGACGGATCGACTGTCGCGGTTGCGCCAAGGTCTTCGGCGAGGCGGCGTTTTTCGGCATTGCGGGTCACCAGCACCACGCGTGTTGCGCCGGCGAGGCGGGCGAGCTGGACGACCAGCAGCCCGATGACGCCGCCGCCCAGCACGACGACCGATTGGCCGGTGGTGATGCCGGCCATGTCGACGCCGTGGATGCAGCAGGCCAGCGGCTCGCAGAAAGCGCCGTGCAGAGGATCGAGACCGGTGGGCAGGGCGTAGGCCTGCGTTTCCGGCATGCAGACATAATCGGCGAAGCCGCCATCGCGATGGATGCCGATGGCGCGCAGGTTGCGGCAGAGGTTGACCCGGCCGCGCTGGCATTCCGGGCAAAGGCCGCAGGAAATGTTCGGATCGCCGGTGACACGCATGCCGGCCCGGAAATTCTTCACGCCGGAACCGACCGCCTCGACGATGCCGGTGAATTCGTGTCCGAGGATGACGGGCGGCGTCGAGGGAAATTCGCCGTGGAAAAGATGGCGGTCGGTGCCGCAGATGCCGCAGGCATCCACCTTGACCAGGATATCGTTCGGGCCGGGAACCGGCTTTTCGGCTTCCACCACGGCAAGTCTGCCGGTTGCTTCCAGACGCAGGGCCTTCATGATTTTCTCCTCGCTCCGACGCCATCAGGCGCAAAAATGGGCTGATGCGTCAAGGCTTGACGGCAAGGCCCCGGGAAGAGCCGAAAGAGTTGGCACTCGCCTCTTGCGCGGCGCCGCATCCGGCGGAAAGATCACGGCGTTCCCGAGGAGATAGTAGATGACCCTAGAACCCTTGCTCGATGCGCAGCCTGCAATCCAGATTCATGTTGCGACGGTCGTGCCGGCCGCCTTGCTCGGCGCCTATCTGCTGTCGCGGCCCAAGGGCACGCCGCGGCACCGGTTGCTCGGCAAGATCTGGATGGGGCTGATGGTGATCACCGCGCTCTCCACCTTCTTCATTCACGAGCTCAACATGTTTTACGGTTTTAGCCCCATTCACCTGCTGTCGATCGCAACACTGTTCGGTGCCTGGCAGGCGATTGCTGCAGCCCGGCGCCACGATGTCGTCAGGCATCGCCATATCGTCCGCTCGATCTATTTCGGCGGCATCGTCATTGCCGGGCTGTTTACCTTGCTGCCGGGGCGGATCATGAACTCAGTGGTGTTTTCCGGGCACGACATGGTCGCGCTTGCCGCGGGGCTTGTGGTGACCTCTGCCGCCGCAGCCATCATGCTCTCTTCGCGAATGCGGCCGACGGCATGAAGCCGCTGGAATTCACAGTCGCGGCGGATATATAACTGTTGGCTGCAGAGGTGAATTTGGCACTGCCGGGGAGAGTTGAGATGGAATGGAAGGGCCGCCGTCAATCGGACAATATCGAGGATCGCCGCGGAGACCCTTCCAGCGGCGGGCAGAGTCCCTTCGGCCGTGGCGGCGGGTTCAGCTTTCCCTCGGGCGGCATGCGCCGCGGAGGGGGCGGGTTGTCGATCGGCACGATCATCTTCCTCGTCGTCATCTATTTCATCTTCAAGGCGATGGGCATCGACCTGATGCAGGTCATGGACGGCACAATGAATGGCGGTTCGGGCTACGAACAGAGCCAGTCGCAGGGCAATGGAACGCCTGCCAATGACGACATGACGGCCTTCGTGCGCACCGTGCTTGCCGATACCGAAGATACCTGGACTGGTATCTTTCAGGCATCCGGCCAGACTTACGAAAAGCCGGCTCTGGTGCTGTTCTCGGGCTCGACGCGCTCCGGTTGCGGCGCTGCATCAGCCGCATCTGGCCCGTTCTACTGCCCCGTCGACCGCAAGGTCTATCTCGACACCGATTTCTTCCGCCAGCTCAGCCAGCAGTTCGGCGCCAAGGGCGAATTTGCAGAGGCCTATGTCATTGCCCACGAAGTCGGCCATCACGTTCAGAACATTCTGGGCGTGCTGCCGAAATTCAACGAGGCCCGCCAGCGGATGAGCGAGGTCGATGCCAACAAGATGTCGGTGCGTGTCGAGCTTCAGGCCGATTGCTTCGCCGGGGTCTTCGCCAAGTTCGAGCAGCGCAAGGGCTATATCAATCCTGACGATATCGCGGACGCGCTGAATGCTGCCCAGCAGATCGGCGACGATACGCTGCAGAAGCGCAGCCAGGGCTATGTCGTCCCCGACAGCTTCAATCACGGAACCTCGGCGCAGCGTGTCAAATGGTTCAAGCAGGGCTTCGACAGCGGCAAGGTTTCGGCCTGCGACACCTTTAGCGGTCCGGTCTGAGCCGGGAGGCTCCGCCTCTCCGGCGGAGCCATTCGATTAGCGTTCACTATCCATATGCTTCAGCTGCACGTCCGGATAACGGGCGCCCGCAGCGGCGTCCTTTGGCACGGCGCGCTCGATTGCCGCGATGTCGTCCGCGCTGAGCTCAACAGCGCTTGAGCCGAGTGCTTCGGTCAGCCGGTCGCGGCGGCGGGCGCCGATCAGCGGGACGATGTTCCTGCCTTGCGCGGCGACCCAGGCGATGGCGATCTGGGCGACGCTGACCTGCTTTTCCGCAGCGATCTTGCGCAGTTCCTCGACGAGGGCGAGGTTCTGGTCGATATTGGCAGCCTGGAAGCGCGGGCTGACGGCCCGGAAATCGCCCTTGCCGCCATCCTGTCCCTTCTGCCAATGGCCGCTGATCAGGCCGCGCGACAGGACGCCATAGGCGGTGATCGAGATGCCGAGTTCGCGGCAGGTGGGCAGGATCTGATCCTCGATGCCGCGGGAGATCAGCGAGTATTCGATCTGCAGGTCGGCGATCGGGTGAACGGCTGCAGCGCGGCGGATGGTATCCGCGCCGACTTCGGACAGGCCGATATGGCGGACGTAGCCGGCCTTGATCATGTCGGCGATGGCACCGACGGTTTCCTCGATCGGCACGTTCGGATCGAGACGGGCAGGGCGGTAGATGTCGATATAGTCGGTGCCGAGCCGCTGCAGCGAATACGCAATGAAATTCTTCAACGCTGCCGGGCGGGAATCATAGCCATTCCAGGCGCCGAGCGGATCGCGCAGAGCGCCGGTCTTGACGCTGATGATGAGGTCCTTGCGCTTGCGATCCTTCAGCGCCTCGCCGATCAGCATTTCGTTGTGGCCCATGCCATAGAAATCGCCGGTATCGAGCAGGTTGATCCCGGCATCCAATGCGCCGTGGATCGTCGCAATGCTTTCGGCCCGATCGGCCGGGCCGTACATGCCGGACATGCCCATGCAGCCGAGGCCGATGGCGGAGACTTCGGGGCCGGTCTTTCCCAGGCGATAGGTTTGCATTGTCTTCTCCTTGTGATGCGTTCGGCACTCTTTCTATCGGCTGCGGATGTGTGCGATAATCCGGATAGTGGCGAATGAGCCGTACGGGAAAATGCACAATGGATGATCTGCCCCTCAGTGATCTGGATGCCTTCACGGCGATTGCAAGGGAGCGGAGCTTCCGTGCCGCGGCCCGCAAGCGCGGCGTTTCGCCGTCGTCGCTCAGCGATTCTCTGAGGCGGCTGGAGGAGCGGCTCGGCGTGCGGCTGCTCAACCGCACGACCCGCAGCGTCACGCCGACCGAGGCAGGCGAACGTCTCCTGGAACGGCTGGCGCCGGCGCTGGGGGAGGTTGTCTCGGCGCTCGGGCAGCTCGACAGTTTCCGCGACAGCCCGGCCGGCACTTTGCGGCTGAACGTGCCGACCATTGTGTCGCGGCTCTTCCTGCCTGAGATCGCCAGCCGGTTCCTGGCGCTTTACCCGGAGATCAAGCTGGAGATCCTTGCGGAGGACGACTTTGTCGATGTCGTCGAGGCGGGCTTCGATGCGGGTATCCGCTACGATGAGCGCTTGGAGCGCGACATGATCGCCGTGCCGATTGGCCCGCGCCGCCAGCGTTACGTCACGGCTGCATCGCCTGCCTATCTGCAACGGCGCGGCACACCCGCTCATCCGCGCGACCTCTTGGAGCATGACTGCATCCGCCATCGCTTTCGCAGCCGCGCGCATTTCGCCTGGGAGTTCGACCGCGGCGAGGAGACGTTGACACTCTCGGTGTCCGGACCGCTGGTCGCAAACTCGATCGAGATGGAAGTGGAGGCCGCAATCGCCGGCCTCGGCGTCATCAGGACCTTCGAAGAGGTGCTGCTTCCCGGATTTGAACGGGGCGAACTGGTGCCGATCCTCGAGGAATGGGTGACGGAATTCTCCGGGCCGTTCCTCTATTATGCCAGCCGCAAGCACATGCCGCCCGCACTTCGCGCATTCGTCGATTTCGTCAAGGCCGACGGGCGGAGGGGCTCATAATCCCGTTTTGTTCGCAGGCGCGATCAATTTCGTTGTCTTCGCCATCAAAAACTTTGAAATGTTCACGTATTGTTTCATTTTTCTGCTTCGGCTATCTAACATTCCCGGCGATGAGATCGTCTTGCCAGAAAACAGCAGCTGTTGAGAGATGACTCATGCTTGATCCCAAATTCGTAAGCCGCGGCCTGTTCCTGGTTTTCATGATCCTGTTTCTCGATGTCATCGGCATCGCGATCATCATGCCGGTTCTTCCCGCCTATCTGGAAGAGTTGACGGGCGGCAGCGTCRGCGACGCGGCGCTGGATGGCGGCTGGCTGCTCGTCGTCTATGCGATCATGCAGTTTCTGTTCGCGCCGCTGCTCGGCAATCTCAGTGACCGGTTCGGACGCAGGCCGATCCTGCTGATTTCGGTGCTCACCTTCGCCATCGACAATTTCATTTGCGCGGTCGCCACCAGCTTCTGGATGCTGTTTGTCGGCCGGGCGCTGGCGGGCTTCAGTGGCGGCAGTTTCGCCACCTGCTCGGCCTATATCGCCGATATCAGCACGGAGGAGAATCGGGCGAAGAATTTCGGCCTGATCGGCATCGCCTTCGGCGTCGGCTTTACCATCGGCCCTGTCATTGGCGGGTTTCTCGGCGAATTCGGTCCGCGCGTGCCGTTTTTCGGGGCGGCGCTGGTGTCGTTCCTGAATTTCGCCGCCGCCTATTTCCTGCTGCCCGAGACCTTGGATGCCAAGCATCGCCGCCCCTTCGAATGGAAGCGTGCCAACCCGCTCGGCGCCTTGAAACAGATGCGCCACTATCCCGGCATCGGCTGGGTTGCCGCCGTGATGTTCCTGTTCTGGCTGGCGCATTCGGTTTATCCAGCCGTCTGGTCCTTCGTCGGCACCTACCGCTATGGCTGGAGTGAGGGCCAGATCGGCCTGTCGCTCGGCATCTATGGCATCGGCGCGGCGATCGTCATGGGGCTGGTGCTGCCGAAGGTCGTTCCTGTTCTCGGCGAGTGGAAGACGGCGGTCATCGGTCTCTGCTTTTCGGTCGTCGGCCTGACGGGCTATGCCTTCGCTTGGGAGGGCTGGATGGTCTATGTGATCATCGTCATGACGGTCATGGAGAACGTCGCTGATCCGCCGCTGCGCAGCATTGCGGCCGGCAAGGTGCCGCCTTCGGCGCAGGGTGAGCTGCAGGGGGCGCTGACCAGCCTCAGCAGCATCACCACGATCATCGGCCCGGTTATCTTCACGCAGCTGTTCGGCTATTTTACCAAGCCGGATGCGCCGGTTACCTTTGCAGGTGCCCCTTATCTGATGGCGGCTTTCTTCATTCTCGTGGCGGCGCTGGTGTTCTTCATCAAGGTGCGACCGTCGCGGCCAAAGGCGATCGAAGCTCTGGCAGAATAGCCATCAGATTCAGTGATGCTGTGATGAATATTTCAGCATTTGCCTGTTTTAGGGTAGCTCTTTGCCGGGCTTTGATCTAAGGCCCGGTAATAACTTGCCGCCATTCCGCGGCCGAAAACGATTCAAAACAATTGGACTTTTGCCATGGACACGCCTGTTGACGTGAACAAGCTCGCGCCGCACACCGACAACCATTGGGGATCGCATTTCCGTGCGACGCTGGCGCTCGGCATACCCTTCATCGGCGCGCAGCTCGCCCAGCTCGGCATCAACACGACCGATGTGATGATCGTCGGCCAGCTCGGCGCCGAAAACTTGGCGGCCATGGTGCTGTCAGCGCAGTTTCTCTTCACCATCCTGATCTTCGGCTCGGGATTTGCGATCGCCGTCATTCCGATGGTGGCGCAGGCCTATGGGCGTGGCGATATCGTCACGGTGCGCCGCTCGATGCGCATGGGTCTCTGGGTCGTTACCGCCTATTGGCTGGTCATGCAGCCAGCCTTCTTCTATGCCGAGGAAATCCTGCTGGCGGCCGGGCAGAAGCCCGAGGTCGCCAAGCTCGCACATGGCTATATCCTGATCGGCCATTTCGCCGTACTGCCGGGCCTGCTCTACAATGTCATGCGGGCGCTGGTGAGCGCCATCGGCAAGGCGGCCGTGGTGCTCAATGTCACGATCGCCATGCTGGTGCTGAACGCGATCTTTGCCTACATCCTGGTGCTCGGCCATTTCGGCTTTCCGGCGATGGGTCTGGAAGGCGCGGCGATCGTTTCCGTTGCCGTGCAGACGGCGGGCTTCCTGTTCATCCTCGCCTATGTGCAGATGAAGGAAGAGACGCGCCGCTACGAGATCCTGGTGCGCTTCTGGCGGCCGGACTGGCATGCGCTCTGGGACGTTGTGCGTCTCGGTCTGCCGATCAGCATCACGATCCTGGCCGAAGTCAGCCTGTTTACCGCAGCGTCGCTGTTGATGGGCCGCATCGGTACGATCGAGCTTGCCGCCCACGGCATCGCGCTGCAATGGGCGTCGATCGCCTTCATGATCCCGCTCGGCCTCAGCCAGGCGGCAACGGTTCGCATCGGCATCGCCCACGGGCAGGGCGATCATCTGGCCGTCGTGCGTGCCTCGATCACTGTGATGATCATCGCCTGCGTGGTTTCGGCGCTCGGCGGTATCCTGTTTGCCGTCATGCCGGAGTTTTTCGCGCGCTGGTTCCTCGATACGAGCCACCCGGAAGCTGCCGCGGTGCTCGCCTATGCGGGTCCGCTGATCGTTGTCGCCGGGCTGTTCCAGCTGGTGGACGGGATCCAGGCGATCGCCAGCGGCCTGCTGCGCGGGCTGAAGGACGCGCGGGTGCCGATGATCCTGGCCCTGATCGCCTATTGGCCGATCGGCTTCTTCCTGGCATGGCTGCTGGCCTTCCCGCTCGGCTTCGGCGGCGTCGGCATCTGGTTCGGCTTCCTGGTCGGGCTTGCGGCAGCGGCGACCATGCTCTGCGCCCGCTTCTATATTCTCGTGCGCCGCGAGGGGAGAATGGCCGGCGCCTGAGCCCGGCCATTCGTCAACGTCAGGCCGTTACCGGTCCGTGGCTGGCAATGCCGATGCGTGCGCCTGCACGGCTGTCATTCGTCAAGTCAAGTTGAGGTCAAGAGCTCCGCCTTGTGCGGATTGCGGCGCTTCCAGCGATTGACGAGGAAGATGCGGCATGGCGCCTCGATAACGTGGTAGCTCGCGGTGGCGACTGCGAGCGCGACGGCACATCCGAGGGGGATGACGAGCCAGAGCGGCATGCCTGCGAGCAGCTTGGCCGTCAGGAACAGGCAGGGCACATGCAGGAGATAGAGCGAAAAGCTGATCGTTCCGAGAAAGCGGAAGGGGCGGGAGGCGAACAGCGCGGCGGAAATCGGATGCTCGCGGGCGACGAGCAGGACGGAAAGAGCAGCGGCAAGCGCGGTCGACATGCCCCAGAGAGTGTCGGAGACCTCGATCGATAGGGCGCGATGGCTGAGCAGAAAGGCCGGCAAGAGGATCGCCATGACGCCGACTGTTATGCCGCGGGCCGCACTTTGCAGGCGCGGGTGCAGGTAGCCGGCCAGGACGCCGAGCAGGAAATAGGGCAGCTTCGATATCAAGAGGATGCCGCTTCCCGGAAAGCCGAGGAGACCGTCGATCGCCAGCAGGCAGCCGATCAGCACAGCGATCCACTGGTAGCGCACCGGATTGGCCAGAAACATCCAGATGAACGGGAAGACCAGATAGAACTGGATCTCGGGCGGGATCGTCCAGAGAACGCCGGTCGAGCCGAGCATGACGATATGACGGACGATCTGGAAGGGTCCCGTTATCGGATCGATATAACCGAGACCGGGAACGGCCGAGAGGACAACGACCAGCAGCACGGCGGCGAGATAGACCGGATAGATGCGGGCGAAGCGGTTGACGAGGAAATCGGCGGTATTCTTTCTGGAGAATGGCCTGTCGCCATAGAGATAGGCCATCAGGAAGCCGCTGATGGCAAAGAAGATCGCCACGGCGCCGCTCCCGATATCAGGCAGAGGCAGCGGACCGAGCGCTGGAAAGACCAGATAGACATGCGCCATTACGACGGCGAGCGCGGTGATGCCGCGCAATCCGTCAAGGCTTGCAATGTGGCGGCGCTCTCTCATTCATTGTCCAGTCAACGCATAAACTGACTGATGAGTAACACCGCCGCACTTAAGGTGCTGTTAAGAAATAGCGGCTGCTCTTACCGTTCAGCAAGCGCCTCTTCACCCTTCTTGGCGCGCACCATGTTGATGAAGCGGCGGAAGAGGTAGTGGCTGTCCTGCGGGCCGGGAGAGGCTTCCGGGTGGTGCTGCACCGAGAAGATCTGCTTGCCGGAAACACGCAGGCCGCAATTGGTGCCGTCGAACAGTGAAACGTGAGTCTCCTCAACGCCTTCGGGCAGCGACTTCGTGTCAACCGCGAAGCCGTGGTTCATCGAGACGATCTCGACCTTGCCCGTCGTGTGATCCTTGACCGGATGGTTGGCGCCGTGATGGCCCTGGTGCATCTTTTCGGTCTTGGCGCCGAGCGCGAGACCCAGCATCTGGTGGCCGAGGCAGATGCCGAAGACCGGGATGTCGGTCTTGATCAGCGTCTGGATGACCGGGACGGCATAGGCGCCCGTTGCGGCCGGGTCGCCCGGGCCGTTCGACAGGAAGATGCCATCGGGGTTGACCGCAAGCACGTCTTCGGCGCTCGCCGTCGCCGGCATGACGGTGACCTTGCAATCGAGGCCGGCGAAGAGGCGCAGAATGTTGCGCTTCACGCCGTAGTCGAGGCAGACGACGTGATACTTGGCATCGGCAGCGCCGAGTTCGCCATAGCCTTCGTTCCAGATCCAGGGCGTCTGCGTCCATTGCGAGGACTGGCCCGAAGAGGCGATCTTGGCGAGGTCGAGACCTTCGAGGCCGCTCCAGGCCTTGGCTTCGGCCTTCAGCGTGTCGACATCGAAGACGCCATTCGGATCATGGGCGATGACGGCGTTCGGCGAGCCGTTCTCGCGGATCCAGGCGGTTAGTGCGCGTGTGTCAATGCCGCAGAGGCCGATGATGCCGCGGGCTTTCAGCCAGGCGTCGAGATGTTTGGCGGCGCGGTAGTTGGACGGTTCGGTGATGTCAGCCTTGAAGATGACGCCGACCGCGCCGTGGCGTGCTGCCGGCGTCAGGTCTTCGATGTCTTCTTCGTTGGTGCCGATATTGCCGATATGCGGGAAGGTGAAGGTGACGATCTGGCCGAGATAGGAGGGGTCGGTGAGGATTTCCTCGTAGCCGGTCAATGCGGTGTTGAAGACCACCTCGGCCTGGACCTTGCCGGTCGCGCCGATGCCCTTTCCTTCGATCACGGTGCCATCTGCGAGAACGAGCAGGGCGGTCGGCTTTTCAATGGTCCAGGGGGCTGTCGCGGTCATCATCATCCCGTTTCCGGCTGCTCTCGACGTCTTGGGCCGTCAGGCTGCCATTTGTGTTCGCAAGCGTATGGGCGCAGCTCGCCGCCGCGCGTCTCAGGCCTGATCACGAATTTTGGTGCAGGTGGCGGTAGATAGCCACGCTCTCGCCTGCCGTCAATCTTTTCTAACGTATCGGGACACGCTTTTCCTGCGGTTTCTGGCGCTGATATCGCAATTTATTTGATCCTCCCCATTTGCGTGGTTTATGTAGCGCCATTCAACAGGAGTGAAATAATGCTGCGCGATCAACTCGCCACCGCCCTCAAAGAGGCGATGAAAGCCAAGAATGCCGAGCGCCTTTCGACGATCCGTCTCATTCAGGCCGCCACCAAGGATCGTGATATCGCCAATCGCGGCGCCGGCAAGGAAGAAGCCAGCGACGACGAGATTCTGCAGATCCTCGCCAAGATGGTGAAGCAGCGCGACGAATCGGCGAAGATTTACGAAGAGAATTCGCGCCCGGAGCTGGCCGCGAAGGAACGCGCGGAAATCACAGTGATCCAGGATTTCCTGCCGAAACAGCTTTCGGATGCCGAAGTGCGCGCCAATATCTCGGCGATCATTGCGGAAACCGGCGCCGAAGGACCGAAGGACATGGGCAAGGTGATGGCGGCTCTCAAGGAGCGCTATGCCGGGCAGATGGATTTCGCCAAGGCTTCAGGCGCCGTCAAGGAACTCTTGAAGTAAATCAGATGGCGCGGCCGAGCACAGTCTCGGCCGCCGCATCGACGACCGCGAACTTGGCTGCCTGGTAATCGCGGTATTCGAGAATGAAGCCGCGCGAAAGCCACAGGTCGCCCTTGCGCGGCGGCTCGTCCCAGCCGACGCTTCCCATCTCCGCCGCCTGGCTGAGGAGGCGCTTCAGATGGGTGTTGGAAATCATGAACTGGGTGCGCAGGTCGCTTAGCGATACCGGGCCAATGGATATCCGTTCGGCCGCGCCATCGAATGCCGGCAGGCGGGACATCAGATAGTCCATGACAAGACCGCCGGAATTTGCCCAGTTGAATAGATTGTAGGTGGCGCCGGGATCACGCACCGCCTTGGTGGCGATGATGGCCTGAGCAATCAGGGGTTGAATTTTAGCAATGAGCGCCGGCTCGGTGCTGAGCTTTTCGGCGCGCTTGCCACCGTCCAGGTTGTCGAGAATGAAAAGATGTGTCTGCAGCCACTTGAAGAAGTGCTGCTCGGCAGTCTCCGTCGGCTCGACGAGGCGCGTGCGCCGGTCGGCCTGGCCGCTTGAGGGGCGCAGGAAACGGTAGACGAGCATTTCCTGGAGGAAGGCGGCGGCCGTGTTGCGGCTGGCGATCTTGTTGCTGACGACGAAATCCACGAAACGCCCGGAATACAGGCCTTTTTTCTCCTCGCCCGGCAATCCGTAATGCAATGCAAAGCCTGAATGCGCCATCAGCCACCGTTGCTGCGCAGCAAAAATGGACGCGATTCTCGGGCTTTCCTTATAGATCGTCAGCATCTCGTTGGCGCAGATCAATACTGCTCCAAAAAAGCGATCGTCTATAGCAAGTGTTTCGGCGGTCAAGGACATCTGGGAACTCGGCAAGGCGACGGCTATTCCATTTGCCTTCTCAGCGTCCCGAGTCAATGTCCGTTTTGAACGGAGTGTCCCAAAAATGGTTAGGTGAGTTAACCGGCAAGGTTAAATTGCAAAAATCCGGGACAGCTGTGCCTGAAATTAAAGAAGGCAGGAGCTGGGGGCGCTCCTGCCTTCTTGCTCTTTGCTGCCGACAGCGACGCTGGGCTAGGCCCACACTGGCGGTGTATTTGCAAAGGCACCCTTGCGAGGCGGCGCCGGGGGTAGGGATGGTGCCTCGCTCGGGGATCGCTTTGATGAGAAGACGGTATTGCGCCGCAGCGGAGTATTCAAATTACAAAAATATAATAATTGGGTTGTGGATAGTCTGAATGCCCGCCAAGGCTTTTCATTAGCACGCTTCCCATCAGGCGTTTTCACCGCCGCAGATAGAAATAAGTCATTGAAATAATGAAAACATCAATATTTTCATATGTTTTTGGAAATGCTTGAAAACTGGCGTGACAGCGGCCCTGCGTGCACAATTGTCGCACCCTCCTGCCGCATGGCGTCACGCTTTATTGATCGTCATTTTTGACGCTTTTCTTGCTTCATCTTCTGCTGATCGACGTAATGGCGCAGCACAGTGTTAATGCGAGTCTGATATCCCTTGCCGCTCGATTGAAAGAAATCGACGACATCCTGATCCAGCCGGATCGAGAGAGGCTTTTTGGCCGGCGGCTGAACGATCTCTGCGGTCGACCAATCGATATCGAGAGTATTGGCCCAATCGGGATCGTCGCGCATGGCGCGCTCAATTTCCGCATCGCTCATGGCCCCGACCCGGGCGTGATCAGTTCGATCCTTGCCCTCGCCGATCATTTTCTCGATGGCTTCAGCCGAATATCTGACGATACGCTCTTTGCTCATTGTTGCGTGCCGCACGGGCAGAAATGATCCGGCAGCATTCACCGCGCATCGTATAAACGATCGCGATCAGTCGCTGCGAATCGAGGCAAACTGCCAGTGTGCGAACTTCTCCATGCCGGTCGGACGTCTTTTCCAGATGCGGCTTGTTCAATGCGGCCGCCGCTGCCGGAAAATCGATTCCATGTTTGAGGATATTTGCCTGCCGCTTATTCTCATCCCATTCGAACGACGAGAAGTGCTTGGCTATAGGTTCCACGCTGCACCCGAAGTTCCATTGCTTCCAGGCACCCATGCGCCGCTGTATATGCAATTGTATATACAATCATCTCGGCGTCAAGCCTGTGAATAGCGCGTAATTCCCTCGAAGTTCGTGGCGGCGGGGGTGAAACCTGCTTATATGATCGCTCAGCCACGAGGTCCTGATGCGCTTTTCCAATTCCTTTCTCGATGACATACGCGACCGCGTCCAGATTTCGGACGTGATCGGCCGCCGTGTCAGCTGGGACAAGCGCAAGACCAATGTGCCGCGCGGGGACTACTGGGCCTGCTGCCCGTTCCACGGCGAGAAATCGCCGAGCTTTCACTGCGAGGATCGCAAGGGCCGTTATCATTGCTTCGGCTGCGGGGTGACGGGCGATCATTTCCGGTTCCTGACCGAGCTCGAAGGCTTGAGCTTTCCCGAAGCGGTGCAGCAGATCGCCGACATGGCGGGCGTGCCGATGCCGGTTGCCGATCCGGCGATGGAGAAGCGTGAAAAGGAGCGGACGTCGCTGCTCGACGTCATGGAGCTTGCGACGCAGTTCTTCCAGGATCAGCTGCAGACCGCCAATGGCGCCCGTGCGCGCGCCTATCTGCGCGACCGCGGGCTGACGGGACGGACGATCGAGACTTTTAGACTCGGGTTCGCGCCAGACAGCCGCAATGCGCTGAAGGAATTTCTGTCGGGCAAGGGCGTGGGCAAGGAGCAGATCGAGGCCTGCGGTCTCGTGGTGCATGGATCCGACATTCCCGTCAGCTACGACCGGTTCCGCGATCGAATCATGTTTCCGATTCTCTCGTCGCGGGAAAAGGTGATCGCCTTCGGCGGCCGGGCGATGTCGCCCGATGCGCCGGCGAAATATCTGAATTCCAATGAGACCGAGCTCTTCCACAAGGGGCAGGTGCTCTATAATTTTGCCCGTGCCCGCCGCTCGCTGCAGGGTGCCGACGGCGAGCCGACGGTGATTGCCGTCGAAGGCTATATGGACGTGATTGCGCTGCATCAGGCGGGTATCGAAAATGCCGTGGCGCCGCTCGGCACCGCGCTCACCGAAAACCAGCTCGATCTGCTCTGGAAGATGACGTCGCAGCCGGTGCTCTGCTTCGATGGCGACGGCGCCGGTATCCGTGCTGCCAACCGCGCGGCCGATCTAGCCCTGCCGCATCTGAAGCCCGGCCGCACCGTGCGCTTCGCGCTGCTGCCCGATGGCAAGGATCCTGACGATCTCGTGCGCAACGAGGGCAGGGCGCCGTTCGACAAGGTGATGAGCCAGGCGAAGCCGCTGGCGGAAATGCTCTGGGGCCGGGAAGCCGGCGGCGGCAATTTCGATACGCCCGAGGCGCGCGCCGAGCTCGAAGCGCGGCTGAAGCAGATGGTGGCTGTCATCGGCGACGAGAACGTCCGCCGCCACTATCAGCAGGATATCCGCGATCGGCTGAACAGGTTCTTCCAGCCGCAGTTCCAGAACAGGGGCGACGACCGCCGCAATTTCGAACGCGGTGGCGGTGGTGGAAATTTCCGCGGCAAGGACGGCCAGGGCCGCCCGCCGGCGGGTGGTGCGCGGACTGTCAATCTGGTCTCCGAGCGGTTGACGCGATCAGGTCTGGTGCGCGGCCACCAGGAAATTCCGGCGCTGCGCGAAAGCGTGCTGGCGCTGACCGTCATCAATCATCCGGTGCTGATGCAGGATGACTACGACGAAATCGCCGCCATCGAATATGACAACCGCGATCTGCAGCGCCTGTGGTCGGCGATGCTGGGGGCGGCGGCTATGGTCGCCAGTCCGCATCTGACGCGCGAGTATCTGTTCGAAGAGCTGGAGCGGCAGGACTTTGGCGGTCTGCTCAAGGGGCTCGATCAGCAGGTGCGCAACGCGCGGCTCTGGACCGCCACCGAAGAGGCGGCGATGGAGGATGCGCGCGAGGGCTACCGTCAGGCGCTTGCCTTCCACAAGCGCGCCAAGGCGCTACGCTGGCAAAAAATCGAGCTCGAGCGGGAAATCGCCGAGGCGACGGAAGAGGGCAATGCCGAGATCATCGACCAGCTGATGCGGGCCTTGCAGGAAGTGCATTTCGAAGGTCTGCGGCTTGAAAACCAGGAAGCGATCATCGACGGCTTCGGCGTGCTTTCCGGCCGGGTCAAGGGCGCGGCGAGCCATTGATGGACGGCGGTGACAAGGCATTTTCGGCGGGTGGCGCGTTGTTCGGCAATGGCAAGGCGCCGCTCGACATCTTGAAGCGCGTCTATGGCTTTCCGGCCTTTCGCGGCAAGCAGCAGGCAGTGGTCGAGCATGTCGCCTCTGGCAGCGATGCCGTGGTGCTGTTTCCGACGGGTGCCGGCAAATCACTTTGTTTCCAGATTCCGGCGCTCTGCCGCGATGGCATCGGCATCGTCGTTTCGCCGCTGATTGCGCTGATGCGCGATCAGGTGGAGGCGATGAAGCAGCTCGGCATCCGCGCCGCAGCACTCAACTCCTCGATCAGCCGCGAAGAATATGTCGAGATTCGCCGGGGCATTTCATCGGGCACGCTGGATATGCTCTATGTGACGCCGGAGCGTATCCTGATGGATGGCTTCCGAGACATCATCGGCGATGCCAGGATTGCGCTGTTTGCGATTGATGAGGCCCATTGTGTCTCCCAGTGGGGACATGATTTCCGGCCGGAATATCGCGAGCTTGGCAGGCTTTCCGAGCACTATCCCGGCGTGCCGCGCATCGCGCTGACGGCGACGGCCGATCCGCATACGCGCGAGGACATCATCGAGCGGCTGAGGCTCGAGGGCGCAGAAGTCTTTACCACCAGTTTCGACCGGCCGAACATCGCCTATGAAATCGTCGAGCGAGACCAGCCGCGCCAGCAGCTGCTGCGGTTCCTGTCCGGACACAAGGGCAATAGCGGCATCGTCTATTGCCTGTCGCGCGCCAAGGTCGAGGACACGGCGGAGTGGCTGAACACGCAGGGCATCCGGGCGCTCGCCTATCACGCCGGCATGGACCGGGCGATGCGCGACGCCAATCAGGATGCTTTCCTCAAGGAAGACGAGCTCTGCCTCGTCGCCACCGTCGCCTTCGGCATGGGGATCGACAAGCCGAATGTGCGCTATGTCGCGCATCTCGATCTGCCGGGCTCGGTCGAGGCCTATTATCAGGAGACGGGACGCGCCGGGCGCGACGGGCTGCCCTCCGAGGTCTGGATGGCCTATGGCATGGCCGATGTCATCCAGCGGCGGCGGATGATCGACGAGGGCAACGCGGCCGATGAAATCAAGCGTATCGAGCGCGGCAAGCTGAATGCATTACTCGCCATCTGCGAGACCGCCTCCTGCCGCCGCCAGGCTATTCTGGCGCATTTCGGCGAGGTGCATGCGGGCGGCTGCGGCAGCTGCGATACCTGCACCAAGCCGGTCGAGACCTGGGACGGGACTGAGGCGGCGATCAAGGCGCTTGCCGCTGTCTACCGGACCGGCGAACGCTTCGGCACCGGTCATGTCATCGACGTGCTGCTCGGCAATGCCAACGAGAAGACCGAGCGCTTCGGCCACACGACGATGCCGGTCTTCGGTGCGGGCAAGGATATTGCCGCGAAAACCTGGCAATCGATCTTCCGGCAACTTCTCGCCATGGGCCTGATCCGCATCGACCATGACGCCTATGGGGCGATGAAGCTGGAAGCGGAGGCACGTGCCGTCTTTAAGCATGAGCGGCAGGTGTTTTTCCGGAAGGATCGGGTGGTTGCGGGGCGCAGCGCGCGCAAGGCGGAGCGGACCAATCGCCATGCCGGATTGTCGGGTGCCGACGGGCTGCTGTTCGAGGCACTCCGGGCCGAGCGCACGTCGATCGCCAAATCGCTCGGCGTGCCGCCCTATGTCGTCTTCCCCGACACGACGCTCATCGCCTTCGCCACCGAACGGCCCCGCAGCCGCAAGGAACTGCTCGACATATCAGGCGTCGGCCAATCGAAGCTCGAGCGCTACGGCGACGCCTTCCTGGACGTGATCCTCAGTCACGACGACTGAACGACGACCCACCGGCATCGTGCGCGAAAAATGCGTGCCCTCGAAAATATTTCGTACCGGATCGGCGACATCTGCACTTGCTTTGTGCTAATTGCAGCGCCCATCGGAGGAATTTTTGGGGATTATGGCGTTTACAATGACAAAAGCATTTCTTTCACACCTCACCACCGAGCTCGCGTCCCTCAAGGAAGCAGGGCTTTACAAATCTGAGCGTGTCATCACCTCGAAGCAGGCGGGGGAGATCGCCGTGGCTTCCGGCGACCGCGTCCTGAACTTCTGTGCCAACAATTACCTTGGCCTTGCCGACAACGAGGAGCTTGCCGAAGCTGGCAAGCAGGCGCTCGACCGGTATGGCTACGGCATGGCCTCGGTGCGCTTCATCTGCGGGACGCAGGAAGAGCACAAGCAGCTCGAGGCGCGCATCTCCTCCTTCCTCGGCATGGAAGACACGATCCTCTATTCGTCCTGCTTCGATGCCAATGGCGGTCTCTTCGAGACGCTGCTCGGCGAAGAGGATGCGATCATTTCGGACGCTCTGAACCATGCCTCGATCATCGACGGCGTGCGCCTCTCCAAGGCCAAGCGCTTCCGCTATGCCAACAACGACATGGCAGCGCTCGAAGAAGAGCTGAAGAAGGCCGAGGGCAGCCGCTTCAAGATGATCGCCACCGATGGCGTCTTCTCGATGGACGGCATCATCGCCAATCTGCAGGGCGTGTGCGATCTCGCCGATAAATACGGCGCGATGGTCATGGTCGATGACAGCCATGCGGTCGGTTTTGTCGGCAAAAACGGCCGCGGTTCGCCCGAATATTGCGGCGTCGAGGGCAGGGTCGATATCATCACCGGGACGCTCGGCAAGGCGCTGGGCGGCGCTTCGGGCGGCTACACGTCCGGCAAGGCCGAGGTCATTGACTGGCTGCGCCAGCGCTCGCGCCCCTATCTGTTCTCGAACACGCTGGCGCCGGTCATCGCGGCAGCATCGCTGAAGGTCTTCGACCTGATCGAGAACGGCGATAGCCTGCGCGAAAAGCTTACGGCCAACGCCACGCTGTTCCGCACCGAAATGACAAAGCTCGGCTTCACGCTGGCCGGCGAGGGGCATGCGATCATTCCTGTGATGCTCGGCGACGCCAGGCTGGCGCAGGATATGGCGGCGCTGATGCTGAAGAAGGGCGTCTATGTGGTCGGCTTCTCCTTCCCGGTTGTGCCGAAGGGCCAGGCCCGTATCCGCACGCAGATGTCGGCGGCGCATTCGAAAGCCGATGTCGAGCGGGCGATTGCCGTCTTTGCCGAAGCGGGCAGGGAGCTTGGGGTTATCTAGATGCGGTTTCCCCCTTCTCCCCAGCGGGGAGAAGATGTCCGTCAGGACAGATGAGGGGGCGAGCGAAGCGAGGCTCGGAGCGCAAGCGAAGAGCAGTTGATGTTTACGGGGGCAGCCCCTCATCCGCCCTTCGGGCACCTTCTCCCCGCTGGGAGAAGGGACAGTGAGGCCGGGCGCCAATCGAAGGAAGAAAATTATGTCGAACATGATGAAGGCGCTGGTGAAGTCGAAGGCGGAGGTCGGGCTCTGGATGGAGACCGTGCCGGTTCCCGAGGTCGGCCCGAACGATGTGCTGATCCGCGTGAAGAAATCGGCGATCTGCGGCACCGACGTGCATATCTGGAACTGGGACCAGTGGGCGCAGAAGACCATTCCGGTGCCGATGGTCGTCGGTCACGAATTCTGCGGCGAGATCGCCGAGATCGGTTCTGCGGTCACCAAATACCATGTCGGCGAGCGTGTCTCCGGCGAGGGGCATATCGTCTGCGGCAAGTGCCGCAACTGCCGTGCCGGCCGCGGGCATCTCTGCCGCAACACGCTCGGCGTCGGCGTCAACCGCCCGGGCTCCTTCGGTGAGTTCGTCTGCATTCCGGAAGCCAATGTCGTACCGATCCCGGATGATATTCCTGATGAGATCGCGGCGATCTTCGATCCGTTCGGCAATGCCGTTCACACCGCTCTGTCCTTCGATCTCGTCGGCGAAGACGTGCTGGTCACTGGTGCCGGGCCGATCGGCATCATGGGCGCGCTGGTTGCCAAGCGCTCCGGCGCCCGCAAGGTCGTGATCACCGATATCAACCCGAACCGTCTGGATCTCGCCCGCAAGCTCGGGATCGACTACGTGGTCGATGCATCCAAGGAGAACCTGGCCGACGTGATGAAGTCGATCGGTATGACCGAGGGCTTCGATGTCGGGCTTGAAATGTCGGGTGCGGCACCCGCGTTCCGCGACATGATCGACAAGATGAACAATGGCGGCAAGATCGCCATCCTCGGCATCGCGCCGGCCGGCTTCGAGATCGACTGGAACAAGGTGATCTTCAAGATGCTAAACCTCAAGGGCATCTATGGCCGCGAGATGTTCGAGACCTGGTACAAGATGATCGCCTTCGTCCAGGGCGGCTTGGATCTTGCGCCTGTCATTACTCACCGGATCAAGATCGGTGAATTCCGCGATGGCTTCGAGGCGATGCGCTCAGGAAATTCCGGCAAGGTGGTCATGGACTGGCTGTAAAAGAGGAGGAAACCGGCATGAAATACGAGGGAAGCTGTCACTGCGGCAACGTCGCCTTCGAGGTCGAGGGAGAATTCGCCGAGGCACTGGATTGCAATTGCAGCTTTTGCCGCAAGCGCGGCGGCTTGCTCGGTTTCGTGCCGATGACCCAGTTCGAGCTGAAGACGCCGCGCGAGAAGGTGTCGACCTATACGTTCAAGAGCCACGCAATCCGGCACAATTTCTGTGCCGATTGCGGTATTGCGCCGTATAGCGAGGCGACGGCACCGGATGGAACGGCAATGGCGGCGATCAACCTGCGCTGCATTCCGGCGGTCGATATCGGGGCATTGAAGATCAATCCCTTTGATGGCGCGTCGCGGTAGCGGCCTATACTGCGGCGCCAAGACATAGGGCCGCAAATGCCACTATAAAACCGCCATTGACTCGGATAAGAGGGGACGAGAGCTTTACGCCCTTGTCTTTCACTGGTGACATCCTATCTAAGGCTGGCAATCGCTTAAGCGGTTCGTCAGCCTGTGGATAAGGCATTTTCCGTGTTTTCGTCAGCTTTTTTTGTGGAAAAGCTTGACGAGATGAAAAATTGTGGGAATCACCGTTCGACTTAAAGCGGTGAACTTGGGTCAAGGCGGATCGCACAAACCATGGCCGGAAATTTAGAAGCATTGAAGCTCTGTCATCCGGCGCCGGCAATCGTGGTTAATCAGGCTTTAAAGGTCATCCCGTTAGGTGGGTAATTGGTGATTCGAGACCGGCGGTGGCACGCAGTCTCGTAGCGGCCATCACCAGCGAGTTTGAATAGCGTCAGGAAGGCGACGACATAAATGGCAACGAAGGTCAAAGAGAACGAAGAAGCGGAAGTCGAACGCGACGGCGCAACCGACGGCCCTCTTCTCGATCTTTCCGATGACGCGGTCAAGAAGATGATCAAGGCCGCGAAAAAGCGCGGCTATGTGACGATGGACGAGCTGAACGCCGTTCTCCCGTCCGAAGAAGTGACGTCCGAACAGATCGAAGACACGATGTCGATGCTCTCCGATATGGGCATCAACGTGATCGAAGACGAAGAAGCTGAAGAAGCCCAGGGCGGCGGCAACAGCGACGACGACGATAGCGGCAGCGATGACGACAACGAAGGCGGCGAACTCGCGCCTTCGAGCGGCACCGCGCTTGCGACGGCGAAGAAGAAGGAACCGACCGATCGTACCGACGATCCGGTGCGCATGTATCTGCGCGAAATGGGTTCCGTCGAGCTTCTATCGCGCGAAGGCGAAATCGCCATCGCCAAGCGCATCGAGGCCGGCCGCGAAACGATGATCGCCGGTCTCTGCGAGAGCCCGCTGACCTTCCAGGCCATCATCATCTGGCGCGACGAACTGAACGAAGGCACGACGCTGCTGCGCGAGATCATCGATCTCGAAACGACCTATTCGGGTCCGGAAGCCAAGGCTGCGCCGCAGTTCCAGAGCCCTGAAAAGATCGAGGCGGACCGCAAGGCTGCCGAAGAGAAGGAAAAGACCCGCCGCGCCCGTACCGGCGACGACGACATCACCGATGTCGGCGGCGAAGGCATGCCGATCGAGGAAGAGGAAGAGGACGAAGACGAGTCCAACCTTTCGCTGGCCGCGATGGAAGCCGAGCTGCGCCCGCAGGTCATGGAAACTCTCGACCTGATCGCCGAGACCTACAAGAAGCTGCGCAAGCTGCAGGACCAGCAGGTCGAGCAGCGCCTTGCCGCGACGGGTACCCTGTCGTCGGCCCAGGAGCGCCGCTACAAGGAGCTCAAGGACGAGTTGATCAAGGCCGTCAAGTCGCTGTCCTTGAACCAGAACCGCATCGAGGCTCTGGTCGAGCAGCTCTACGACATCAACAAGCGTCTCGTTCAGAACGAAGGCCGCCTGCTGCGTCTGGCCGAATCCTACGGCGTCAAGCGCGACTCGTTCCTGGAACAGTACCAGGGCGCCGAGCTCGATCCGAACTGGATGAAGTCGATCGCCAATCTAGCCGCCCGCGGCTGGAAGGAATTCGCCAAGGGCGAAAACACGACGATCCGCGACATCCGCCAGGAAATCCAGAATCTGGCGACCGAAACCGGTATCTCGATCTCGGAATTCCGGCGCATCGTGCACATGGTGCAGAAGGGCGAGCGCGAAGCGCGCATCGCCAAGAAGGAAATGGTTGAAGCGAACCTTCGCCTCGTCATCTCCATCGCCAAAAAGTACACGAACCGCGGCCTGCAGTTCCTCGACCTCATTCAGGAAGGCAATATCGGCCTGATGAAGGCGGTCGACAAGTTCGAATACCGCCGCGGTTACAAGTTCTCGACCTATGCGACGTGGTGGATTCGTCAGGCGATCACCCGCTCGATCGCCGACCAGGCCCGCACGATCCGTATTCCGGTGCACATGATCGAAACGATCAACAAGATCGTTCGTACCTCGCGCCAGATGCTGCACGAAATCGGCCGCGAGCCGACGCCGGAAGAACTGGCCGAAAAGCTTGCCATGCCGCTCGAAAAGGTCCGCAAGGTCCTGAAGATCGCCAAGGAACCGATCTCGCTCGAAACCCCTGTCGGTGACGAAGAAGATTCACACCTCGGCGATTTCATCGAGGACAAGAACGCGCTTCTGCCGATCGATGCCGCCATCCAGGCGAACCTGCGCGAGACGACGACCCGGGTTCTGGCCTCGCTGACGCCGCGCGAAGAACGTGTTCTTCGCATGCGCTTCGGCATCGGCATGAATACCGACCACACGCTCGAAGAAGTCGGCCAGCAGTTCTCGGTGACCCGCGAACGTATCCGCCAGATCGAAGCGAAGGCTCTGCGCAAGCTCAAGCACCCGAGTCGCTCGCGGAAGCTGCGCTCGTTCCTCGACAGCTGAGCGGACGGCGTCACGACATACAAAGCCCGGCCATGTGCCGGGCTTTTCTTTTGGGCAGGGTGCAACTAAGGCGTTTGCCTGCCGCCGTCATGCCACAATTCGGCAGAGGATGGCCGGAGTTCCAGCAAACAACGGGCCGCAGTGCATGACGATCACGTCGCATCCAAAGACAACGGCGGGATGACCGGTGGCGTGGGCCGGGCGACAGCCAGAGGCGGGTTTCAACTGGGGCGCTCCGGCTTCCCTGCTGGTGCACGCGCTGTTCATCGCCTTGCTTCTCATCTATCTGCCGAAGCCTGCGATTTTCAATGCCTCCGGCGAGGATAGCGTCAGTGTCGATATCGTCCCGGCGCCGCCGACGGATGTGCTTTCCGAACACCGCGCTGATCCTGCTCCGCAGCAAACCGAAGTGGGTACGGCCCCCGCAGAGCCTTCACCCGCCCTCCCAGTCTTCAAGCCGCTACGGCCGGTGAGCAAGATCGATCCGCCTGCCGATGCGCTGGTGCAAGCGAGCCAGCTGTTCTCCGGCCGGACGCTCAGCGATCCCCGCAGCAGAAGAGCCAAGGCGGCGCTGCGCCAGCTTTCCGGTGACGAACGCAATCTCCAGCTTTGCGGGCTCGAGGCGATGGAACAGCTGCGCCGGTCGCGGCCGGGTGTCAGTCCCGATGCTATCGCGCCCTATGCCATGGCGCCGGAAAAGATCAGGGGCGGCAGCATCGATGTCGAAGGCGGCGCGTTTCGCAGCGGCAGGATGTGGTACGCGATCCGTTTCCACTGCGAGGTCGATATTGCTTCCGGCGTGGTGCGCTCGTTTGCCTTTGCCGCCGGCGATCCCATTCCGCGCAACCTCTGGCGGGATCACAATCTCGTGGCCGACGACGGCCCGGCCGACTGACGCCTTATATTGACTGGAAATCATGCATCTTTCTGTTTTGCGGCTTGATGCTGCCTGCTTTTGACGCCACATCGGCATCAAGCGGTTTTAGGTGCAATGCAGAAACTCACGAAGAAGCATTTGGCAGGGATCAGTTGGGGTGTGGCGGCATCGGTTGCGCTGCATGTGCTGGTCGCTGCGGTGCTTCTGGTGAAGCTTCCGACGCCGCAGCCTGAGCCGCAGCAGGAAGAGGCCGTGCAGGTCGAAATGGTGCCGCCGCCGGAAGAGAAGAAGGAAGAACCGAAACCCGAGGCGCCGAAGCCCGAGGAGAAAAAGCAGGAAGAGCAGGCGAAGAAGGAAGAGCCGCCACCTCCGCCGCCACCGGAAGAGAAGAAGCCGCAGGAGGAGGCGAAGCAGGAACCGCCGCCGCCGCCTCCGCCTGAGGAAAAGAAGGCCGAGGAGCAGGTCAAGAAGGAAGAGCCCCCACCGCCGCCTCCGGAAGAGAAGAAGCCGGAAGAGCAGGTGAAGCAGGAGCCCCCTCCGCCACCACCTCCTCCTCCGCCGCCTCCGCCGGAAGAGAAGAAGGCTGAGGAGCCCAAAGCCGAGCCGCCGAAAGCCGAGCAGGACGCTGAGAACAAGCAGGCTGAAGGCAAGCAGGGGGAGGGTTCGCCCATGCCTGCGCTCCGCCCGGTCTTCCAGTTCGGCGACAAGGATAGCGGCCCGAAGAAGTCCGATACCGGCAATAGCGCCGAGGGCGAAGCCAAGCCTGCCACCAGCGCGCCAACCCATGAGGATGCCGCGGGCGAGCCGAAACCCAAGGCCGATGCCGGCGACAAGCCCGATGGCGCCAAGGAGCCGCCTGCAAAGCCGGTGCCTGACGACATCGATCTGCCGCAGGTGGATATTGCCGACGCGCATTCGGAGAACAACGCGCCTGAGATCGATGCTTCGGGCACGGCGATGACCAGCATCGAGCAGGCAAAGCCTGTCGAAAAGCCCATTGATGCGGCGAAGCCGGATGCGCCGAAGGACGGCCTTGCCGAGGCAAAGACGCTGTTTTCGCAGGATGACGACGGCGATCAGGTGGCGAGTACAGCAATGAACGGTATTCCGCGCGGCCGCCGCGCTGCGCAGCTCTGCAGCACCGAACTGCGCGAGCAGCTGGTTCACGGATCGCCAGCCTATCGCCCAGTGATCGTGCCGATGTACAGGCTGTCGAAGGGCACGGTTCTTGAGGTGAAGCGCGGCGCCTTCCGCACGGCTGAAACTTGGTATGACGTGCATTTCCGCTGCGAGGTCAATGACAACGCGACTGAGGTCGTGTCCTTTGCGCTCGATGTCGGCAACGCGGTGCCACGCAGCAACTGGCGCAGCCGCGGCTTTCCCGAGTAGCGCCAGCTTTGCGCAAGACAGCCCCCGTATTCTCCCGTCATCGCCGATGTTCCGGTGAATGAAAGGACGATGATATGTCGAACGATGTCGAGCACTTCCTCGAATCCCAGGATGAAGCCGTGGCTATGGCTTTTATCGAAAACAAGTCGGACGAACTGACCGACATCCTTGTCGCAGCCCTTGAAGATGCGCTGCAGATCCTTTCCCAGGAATTTGGCCCGCAGACGGTCCATTGATCGCTTGACGCCTTGTGCCGCCATCCGGCGGCTGGCACTCTCGGCTATTGCGGAGAGTGCAGCATGGATGGCGGATTCAGAATGTACCGCTCGGCGGTATCAGGTATCGACGCTGTCGAGGCGGTGAGCCGGCAGAGTTTCGCGCGCCATACGCATGAGCAGTTCGGGATCGGGCTGATCCATCGCGGCGCCCAGAAATCGCTGAGTGGCCGCGGCATGGTCGAGGCCGAGGCGGGCGATATCATCACCGTCAATCCCAATGAAGTGCACGACGGCATGCCGCTCGGCGAGGGCAGGGCTTGGCGTATCCTCTATTTCGATCCCGGCGTCTTCGGCGATCTCGCCATCGAAGCGGCCGACGGTGGATCGCGGCGCTGCGAAATTCCGCATCCCGTGCTTCGCGACAACCGGATGGCCCAGCGCTTCCTGGCGCTGTTTTCGGCCGTCACCGGCAGCGGGGAGCCGCTGCGCTCAGACGAACTTCTGGTGACGCTGACGGCCGATATTCTTCGCGAGGGGCGCGAGATCACGGATGCCGCGCCGGTTCCAACTTCGGTCGGCCGGGCCCGGTCGCTGATTGATGACGATCCGGCAGCACCGGTCTCGCTTGCCGCATTGGCGCGGGAAAGCGGGCTCAGCCGCTTTCAGCTGGTGCGGGCCTTCAGCCGCGCCACCGGTCTCACGCCGCATGCCTATCTGATCCAGAGCCGTGTTCATCTGGCGAGACGGCTGATCGGCCGCAAGATGCCGCTTGCCGAAGTGGCGGCGGCCAGCGGCTTTGCCGATCAGAGCCATATGACGCGGGCCTTTACGGCGCGCTACGGGCTTTCCCCCGGAATCTATGCCCGCGGCGCCTCCTGAGCGCCTGCAATTTCCTTCAAGACCAGAACCTGCTTTCCCGTTCATCTGGCTTCGATCCAGGGAGCAGAACATGACACGGCAGCAGCATGGCTATCTCTATCTGACATTAGCGATGACGACGGTCGGCAGCACCGTGATCGCCAGCAAACTGATTGCGGCGGGCTTGCCGCCGTTCACGGCGACGGCGCTGCGCTTTGCTGCGGCACTGCCGTTCTTCCTGCTTCTGATGCGGGCAACCGGGACACGCTTTCCGCGGCTGGCGCGCCACGACTGGGGTATCCTCGTCATCCAGGCGGCAGCGGGCAGCGTCGGCTATACGACACTGTTGATCTCGGGGCTGTCTATCACTTCGGCCGCCAATGCCGGGGTCATCATCGGAACACTGCCGGTCGTCTCGGCTGCCATCTCCATCCTGCTGCTCGGCGAGCGGCCGGATCGCTTTCTGCTGCTGGCGATCGGCCTTGCGGCGGCCGGTGTGCTATCGATCGTCTTTGCGCCCGGCGCCGGTCATGGGTCTCTTGTCGGTGACGTCATGATCGCCGGCGCGGTTCTCTGCGAGGGGCTGTTCATTCTGCTCAACAAGCGGCTGAGGACTGCCATTCCGCCGCTGGCGCAATCGTCGCTGATGGCGGCGATCGGCCTTGTGGCTGCTGCCATCCCGGCGCTGTTCGAAAGCCACGTGATGTCGGCGGAGTCAGGAACGGCGCTGCTTTCCGTGCTCTACTACGCCCTGGTGCCGACGGTGGCGGGGTTCATGCTGTGGTATGCCGGGGCCGAACGGGTCAGCGGCTCGGAAGCGTCGCTGTTCACGGCTGTTGCACCTGTCTCGGCCGTCATTTTCGCCTTTGTGCTGCTCAGCGAACCCGTCAGCCTCAACCAGGTCATCGGCATCGGTGCCGTGCTGGCGGCGGTCGCAGGGCTTGCCCTCGCTGGCCGCAGACGTGGGGCGGCCTAGCCTTCATCGCGGCGGAAATGGGCGCGGTAATCGCGCGGCGTCATGCCCTTTTCGGCGCGGAACTGGCGATTGAAATTGGCGAGTGAGGCATAGCCGACGGCATCGGCAATATGGGCAACCGGCTGGCTGGTCGAGGAGAGGCGGGCGCAGGCATCACCGATCCGCATGCGGATCAGATAGTCGCTGACCGTCGTGCCGGTATGGCGGCGGAACATCCGGTGCAGGCCCGATACGCTGAGGGCGGCAATATCGGCAAGCTCGTCGAGCCCGAGCGGCCGCGCATAGTTCAGATGAAGATGGGTGAGTACCCGGTCGATCCGCTCGCGGCTTTCCTGCAGGGCAGGTTGCTGGCCGGGCGTGCTGGCAAGGGGCACAGCCTGGCGGTCGGCGGCGACCTGGGTGAGGATCGACAGCAGCGAGAGCAGGCGCTCGGACGGTGGCCGGTCGAAGATGGTTTCGAACTGGGCACGGACGGCCATTCCGGTCTCCTTGGAAAACTGTAGGCCGTTCTGTCCACGGGCCATCAGCTGCTCGATCGGCCGAAGCTCGACAGCGCCTGCCGTCATCTGCCGCATCCAATCCGGGTGAAACCAGAGAACCAGAGCGCGGTGCGGCGCGGCGGGATTGAGCTTTTCCCGCGACGCCCAGGTGTGGGGCAAGTTGGGGCCGACCAGCACGAGGTCGCCATCCTCATATTCGCCGGTGTGATCGCCGATGAAGCGCTGGCCGACGGAATTGAGGGTGAGCGTCAGCTCGAACTCCGGATGATGGTGCCAGACAAAGGGAATGGCGTCGTCGAGCCGCCTGTTCAGCATCGGCCAGCTGACATCGGATTGGCGGGGGAGGACTTCGAGATAGGGTCTCATCGGGCGCTGATCACGTTGACGACGCCAAAATAGTATCAGAATAGGCCATAGGCAGGCAACATTGCCGCCACGCTGCAGCTACACTCTCTCCATCGCCTGAACCGACAGGGATTACCGCAATGGGAGAGAGACATGCAGCAGACAGCCATGAAGCGCGACGCGCATCCGACCGCAGGTTCGGTCACCACGCAGCTCAAGGATATCAAGAAGAAGCTTCCGCTTCGCGTGCTCTCGGAAGCCGACTGGCAGCACTGGACGAAGAAGGGCTACGTCATTGTCCGTCAGGCGGTGCCTGCGGAGAATGTCGAGCGGCTTGTGGAGGTGCTCTGGCGTTTTGACGAGAAGGACCCGAACGATCCTTCGACCTGGTACGCGCCGCAGCGCCGCGAGCACAAGATGAAGGAACTCAACAATACCGGCATGCTGGAGATCTATAATCACCAGGCGCTGTGGGACAACCGCATGGAAAAGCGCGTCTATGACGTGTTCGTCGACATCTGGGACCGCGAAGACCTGTGGGTGACGATCGACCGCGCCAATCTTAATCCGCCGAAGAAGGTCAAGGGCAATCCGAACGGCTTCATCCACTGGGACGTCGACACCTCGATCGACCCTCTGCCGATCGGCGTCCAGGCGGTTCTCAGCCTGAAGAAGCAGGACGGCGATGTCGGCGGCTTCCAGTGCGTTCCCTATCTCTTTGAGCATTACGAGGAATGGGTGAAGACGCAGCCTGCAGACCGCGATCCGATGCATCCTGACATGACCGGTCTGTCGACCGAGAATATCTCGATGGAGCCCGGCGACCTGATGATCTTCAATTCGCTGTTGGCCCATGGTGTGCGCCCGAACCATTCCGACAACCGCGTCCGCATGGCGCAGTATATCTCGATGCATCCGGCCGAATACGACAATGCCGAGGAACGCGACGAGCGCATCCGCCTGTGGCGCGAGCTCGACAGCCCGAAGCGCGACGCCTTCCCGGGCGACCCGCGCGAATGGGAGAAGAACAATGCGACGACCGCGGAACTGACGCCGCTGGGGCGGAAGTTGCTGGGGTTGGATCGCTGGGGTTGATGGGGTACCGCCACGGAGTTTGATTTTGCGGGGGGCGCCTCTTAGGTGCCCTCATTCCTGTGCTTGTCACAGGAATCCAGTCACCGTGCGTCTGCGCGGTGGGAAGAGCCTTTTCGGCCCAAGGACTTGGGCCGGCTAGATTCCTGTGACAAGCACAGGAATGAGGGGGAGGTTGGGGAGCGCTCTCCGCTCACAATCGGCGTGTCCGGCACTCCCGCCCCTTGGGCATCCTACAAATCCTCCCTATCTCTCCATGGATCAATCCATTGGAGGCACCCATGTCAGGCAGGCCCGTCAAGATTCCCGGACCCGATCATCCGATCAGCGTCGAGCACAATCCGGCCCGTATCGTCGTGAAACTGGGCGGCAAGGTGGTCGCCGATACGCATGATGCGCTGACGCTGCGCGAGGCGTCCTATCCGCCGGTGCAGTATATCCCGCGCAAGGATGTCGACATGTCGCTGCTGGCGCGCACCGATCATTCGACCCATTGCCCGTATAAGGGTGACGCTTCCTATTACAGCATCGTGCCGGGCGGCGATCGCTCGAAGAATGCCATCTGGACCTATGCGACGCCGAACCCTGCGGTCAGCGAGATCAAGGACCATATGGCCTTCTATCCGGATCGCGTCGATTCCATCGAGGAGCTGCAGGTGCCCGAAGCCGGGCAGTTCTGACGCGGGGTGACGATGCGCGGCCTCTCGCCGCGCATCGCGTTCAGTTCGTCCGGACGAGACAGCGCACCAGGCCTTCCAGCGAGACGCGGCCGGCAGGTGTGCCACTCTCGCCGATGACGGTTGCCTGCATGACGTTGTTCTCCGTCATCATCCGCATGGCTTCTTCGACATTGTAGCTGCCGGGAATCCGGACCGACGAGTCGCCTGCGGGGTTGCTGAGCGGCTCCATCAGCGCGTCGACGCGGATCACGCGGCCGCGGTTCACTTCCTTGACGAATGCCTTGATGTAGTCGTCGGCGGGGCTGAGGACGATATCGGCCGCCGTGCCCTGCTGGATGACCTCGCCGTCGCGCAGGATGGCGATCTTGTCGCCGAGGCGCAGCGCCTCGTCGAGATCGTGGGTGATGAAGACGACGGTCTTCTTCAGTTCCCGCTGCAGCTCGAGAAGCACGGTCTGCATGTCGACGCGGATCAGCGGATCGAGGGCCGAATAGGCTTCGTCCATGAGCAGGATGTCTGCGTCGTTGGTCAATGCGCGGGCGAGGCCGACGCGCTGCTGCATGCCGCCCGAAAGCTGGTTCGGGTAGTGATTGGAAAAGCCTTCCAAACCCACCCRCTTGATCCAGATATCGGCACGGGCCTCGCGCTCGGATTTCGCCACGCCCTGGATTTCCAGGCCGTAGACGGTGTTCTGCAGGACCGTGCGGTGCGGCAGAAGGCCGAACTTCTGGAAGACCATCGCCGTCTTGTGGCGGCGGAATTCGCGAAGTTCTTCCTCGTTCATTTGACAGACGTCGGTGCCACCATAGAGCACTTCGCCCGATGTCGGGTCGATCAGCCGGTTGATGTGGCGGATCAGCGTCGATTTGCCGGAGCCTGAAAGCCCCATGATGACGGTGATGCTGCCGCCGGGGATATGGATGTTGATGTCCTTCAGACCGAGAACGTGGCCGTGCTCCTTGTTGAGCTCGGTTTTCGACATCCCCTTGGTGACGGCTTCCACGAAGTCGCGGCCGCGGGGACCGAAGATCTTGTAGAGATTGCGGATTTCGATCGATTGACTAGCCATGCACGATTTCCCGGTGCTTCTGCAGGCGCAGACCATAGGCCTGGCTGATGCGGTCGAAGATGATGGCGATGCCGACGATGGCGAGACCGTTGAAGACGCCGAGGGTGAAATACTGGTTGGCGATCGCCTTCAGCACTGGCTGGCCGAGGCCCTGGACGCCGATCATCGAGGCGATGACGACCATGGCGAGCGCCATCATGATGGTCTGGTTGATGCCGGCCATGATGGTCGGCAGCGCCAGGGGCAGCTGGACGTTGCGCAGCTTCTGCCAGCTGGAGGAGCCGAAAGCGTCGGCGGCTTCGAGCACATCCTTGTCGACCATGCGGATGCCGAGATTGGTCAGGCGGATCATCGGGGGGAGGGCGTAGATGACGACCGCGATGACGCCGGGAACGCGGCCGATGCCGAGCAGCATGACGACGGGGATCAGGTAGACGAAGCTCGGCATGGTCTGCATGACGTCGAGCACCGGATTGACGATGTTCTGCATGCGGTTCGAGCGCGACATGCCGATGCCGATCGGAATGCCGATGACGATCGACAGAACCGTACAGACAAAGATCATCGATACCGTCTTCATCGTATCCTGCCACATGTCGAACCAGCCGATCAGAAGCAGGGTCACCACACAGCCGGCGACGATCTTCCAGCTGCGGCTGGCCACCCAGGCAATGGCGGCAACGGCCAGGATGACGACCGGCCACGGTGCGCCGGTGAGAAGCCTTTCGGCCCAGATCAGGAAACTTTGCAGCGGGCTGAAGAGCCCTTCGATGCTGTCGCCATAGGCGCGGGTGAAGCCGCGAAAGCCTTCATCCACGGCCCTTTTCAGGTCGCGCAGCATATCGTCGTTCATCGTTGGAAATTTCCAAAGCCAATCCATGTCGGTCCCCATGGCAAAAGCAGCGGCGGCCCATTCTTGTTACGGGCGTCGCTTGAAAACATCGGGCGGGCGGCGTCCTGGTGTCAAGACGCCGCCCGCTTGCGAAATATCGGGGATCAGAGAGAAGCCTTGATCTTCTCTGCGACTTCGGGGGAGACCCACTTGGTCCAGAGATCGCCGTTTTCCTTGAGGAAGTGCTTCGCACCGTCTTCACCGGTTGCCTGGTTGTCGCTCATCCAGGCGATCAGCTTGTTGACCGTGTCGTTGGTCCAGGCGCGCTTGTTGAGGTAGTCCATGGCAGGACCGGCGCGGTCGGCGAAGCTCTTGCTAACGAGGGTCTGAACGTCGTCGGACGGCCAAGCGTTCGGCTTGGGATCGGCGCAGTCGGCGATCGAGGTGCAGCGCTTCCATTCAGCCGCGTCATAATCGACGCCGAAGCCGAGCTTCACCATCTCATACTTGCCGAGCAGCGAAGTCGGCGCCCAGTAATAGCCGACCCACGGCTGCTTGCCTTCGTAGGCCTTGGCGATCGAGCCGTCGAGGCCGGCGGCCGAGCCGGTGTCGACGAGCGTGAAGTTTGCCTTGTCGCCGCCGTTCGCCTTGAAGAGCTGCGTCGTGACGACAGTGCCCCCCCAGCCCTGCGGGCCGTTGAAGACGGCGCCCTTGCTCTTGTCTTCAGGGGCCGGGAACAGTTCCGGGTGCTTGAAGAGATCGGGAATGGTCTTGATGTCAGGGTGGGCGTCGGCGACATACTTGGGGATCCACCAGCCCTGGATGGCGCCGTCGGACAAGATCTTGGCAGCGGCGACGACCTTGCCGCCTTCGAGGCCGCGCTTGACGAGTTCCGGCTGCAGGCTGACCCAGGCTTCCGGCGCGATATCGGGCTCGCCCTTTTCAGCCATCGAGGTCAGTGTCGGAACGGTATCGCCGGTGACGATTTCGGCGGTGCAGCCGTAACCGGTTTCGAGAATGACCTTGTCGAGATTTGCAGCAACTTCGGCAGACTGCCAGTTCATGCTTGCGATCGTGACATTGCCGCATTCAGCAGCGGATGCTGCGCCGCCCATAGCCAACAGGCCGGCAGCAAGGACGGTAGAAGCCAAAAGTGCTTTCATTTTTTTGTTCCCTCTGGTCGCGGTGCAACGTGAACCCGGGCGCTGGCAGCACCGCGTCTGCCAGCAAGCACATTGAGCCTGCACAGGGCGTGCAAGCGCCATTCCGATTGCGTCAGAATATGGCGCAATGGCGCTTTCTTTCAACGATTGCTTAAATGCTTTGTCGCGATCGGAACAATCGTCCCGAATCCCCAAATCGGTAGTGCACTTTCGCCGCAGTTGACATCGGGTTCATAGAGGCAGAACAGGGGCTTATAAAATTCCTATCAATGGCCCGTGGGTTCCGCCGGCCGGAAGTTTCCAAATGGATACATTTCACGCTCCCCGGGACAGCGTTCTCAAGCACCCCGGCTATCTCAATTTCGCCGCCTCGCGCGTCTTCTCGTCGCTTTCGTTCCAGTGTGCCGCAATCGCGATGGGCTGGATGATCTACGACAAGACGCATAGCGCCTTTGCGCTGGCGCTGGTCGGGCTTTGCCAGTTTCTGCCGATGGTGGTGCTGACCTTCGTCGTCGGCCATGTCGCAGACCGGTTCGACCGGCGGCGGATCGGGCTCATCTGCCAGCTGATCGAGGCGGTTACCGCCGCGGTCCTGGCGATCGCCACATGGCAGGACTGGCTGACGCCGGCGGGCATTCTCGTCGCGGTGACGATCATGGGCGCGACGGTCGCCTTCGAGCGGCCGACGATGGCGGCGCTGCTGCCGAATATCGTGCCATCTTCGATGTTGCAGCGGGCGGTGGCCACCTCGACCTCGATGATGCAGACGGCGCTGATCATCGGCCCGTCGCTCGGCGGTCTGCTCTATGGCGCGCATCCGGTGGCGCCGTTTGCGCTTTCGGCGGTGATGTTCACGGCCGCCAGCATCAACGTCATATCGATCCGCATGAGCTGGACGCCCTCGAAGCGCGAGCCGGTTACGCTGACCTCGGTGTTTGCCGGGGTGTCCTTCATCAAGAGCCGGCCGGTGATGCTGGGGACGATCTCGCTGGACCTGTTCGCGGTTCTGCTCGGCGGCGCCACGGCGCTGCTGCCGATGTTTGCCCGCGATATCCTGCATGCCGGTCCCTGGGGGCTTGGCCTCTTGCGTGCAGCACCTGCCATCGGCGCGCTTGCCATGTCGATCGTGCTGGCGCGGCGTCCGCTGAGCAGCAATGTCGGCAAGAAGATGTTCGCTGCCGTCGCCGTCTTCGGGCTGGCGACGATCGTGTTTGCGGTTTCGACCAATATCGCGCTGTCGGTGGTGGCCCTGCTGGTCGTCGGCGCGTCCGATACGGTCAGCGTCGTGGTGCGCAGTTCGCTGGTGCAGCTGCTGACGCCGGACGAGATGCGCGGGCGCGTCAACGCCGTCAACTCGCTGTTCATCGGCACCTCGAACCAGCTCGGCGAATTCGAATCCGGCATGCTGGCGGGCTTCATGGGGCCGGTCGCCGCAGGGATCATCGGCGGCGTCGGCACCATCGTGGTCGTGCTGCTCTGGACGCGGCTCTTCCCTGACCTTGCCAAGGTGAAGACGCTGCAGGGATAGCCGGTCCGCGATTTTCTTTTTCCGGTCTGTCGGTTTGACGGGGCGTCATTCGTCCTATGTCCATCGACAGACGAAAAGGAGGAAGAGACATGGCTTATGTGGATGGTTTCATCGTTCCCGTGCCGAAGGACAAGCTCGAGGCCTACAAGGAGTTCTCCGCCTATGCCGGAGCGATCTGGAAGGAATTCGGCGCCCTCGAATATGTCGAATGCGTCGGCGACGACGTGCCCTATGGCGAGGTGACGTCCTTCCCGCGGGCGGTGCATCTCAAGGACGACGAGATCGCCGTGTTTTCCTGGATCCTCTATCCGTCCCGCGAGGTGCGCGACGAGATCAACAAGAAGGTGATGGCCGATCCCAGGCTGGAAGGCGACAAGTGGCAGATGCCATTCGACGGCAAGCGGATGATCTATGGCGGCTTCAAGGAGCTGCTGCGCCTCTAGGCGGTCATCGCAGGCATTGACTTCGGGCATGCGGCGCGACAGGTGATTCGGACGCAAGAACGGAGCCTTTAGCATGCCAGTCACGTCGATCACGGTCGCAACGCGCGGCCAGGGCCTCTATGAATTCACCGGTGAGGCCGAGGCCTTCGTGCGGGCGCAGGACGGGGAAGAGGGGCTGCTGACCGTCTTCGTGCGGCATACGTCCTGCTCGCTGCTGATCCAGGAAAATGCCGATCCCGACGTGCGCACCGACCTGAAGGCCTTCTTCGCCCGCCTCGTGCCGCCGACATCGGATCCGTCGATGCGCTGGGTCGTCCACACGATGGAAGGGCCTGACGACATGCCGGCCCATATCAAGTCGGCACTGACGCAGGTGTCGATCGGCATCCCTGTCATCAACGGCCGGCTGGGGCTCGGGACATGGCAGGGGATCTATCTTTTCGAACACCGCGACCGGCCCCATCATCGCGAAATCCTGTTTCATTTCAGTAGCTGAACCGAAACTGAATGCGCAATTCGAACACCATTCAGAATTAGCTCTCTATTGTCGAATCATCCCCGCAAGGGAGCTTCGACCGCCACATGAAACGAGGAAAACCCCATGACCACCTTTATTGCCAAGGCTTCCTTTGCAGCATTGCTTGCCATCGCTTCTATTCCGTTCGGCACCACGGCGGCTTCCGCAGCCGGTGCTGACCGCGCCGCTGTCGTCGATGTGCAGTATCGTCCGCCGATGCGCGGTTGCTCGCCGATGGAAGCTGTGCGCAAGGCGCGCTGGAGCGGCCTGCGCGATGTGCGTATCACTGCCGTTACGCCGCGCCGCGTCGTCGTTACCGGCCGTGACCGCCGTGGCCTTGATAGAATGACCTTTGCGAACGTTCGCGGTTGCCCGCTGATCCGTCGCTAACAGTAGCAGGCGCCGGTCTCCCCGATGCGGCGCCACAGAACCGCCCTTTGCCAAAGTCTCCCCGGATCGCGGCAAGGGCGGTTTTTTATTGCCCAAGACGAAAAAAGCCTCGCACGAGCGAGGCTGAGTTCTAGGCCGCCTCGGGGAAAAGAAGAGGCGACGGGGAGTTATCTAGTACTCCGCGGTACGGTTGCAAAGGACACTTTTGTCTATTCCGGTACGCTTTTGCTTCATTGATTCTGATGCTGGTATCAAGAATGCTGATAGCCGCCGGAATTCAGGGCTTCACGCCCGGATGAACAGGGCTCCCACGAGTCCGAAGACTGCGATCGATTGCAGGATGAACATCGGCAGCTGGTCAGACATGGTTCCCTCCCGTGGGGCGATGCGGAGATGTTCTGGTTGTCTGGAGACCCGGGCTCCGCTTCGGCCGGGCCTCCTTGCTGATTTTTAGCGGCAGTGCCTGATCGTCTTGGTGACGGTGCGCTCGCCGTCATCGCGGGTGATGCTCTTGGTGACGCAGCGATCGCGATCCCGCTCGCGGTAGGCGCCGATTGCGACACCGCGGTCGCTGATCCTGATGTCCGGGCGGACTTCGCCGCGGTCTTCGGTATAGACGCGCTTCTTGACCACGACCGTCTCGGCCATGGCAGGAACGCTGAAACTCAATGCTGCCACTGCAGCCATCGTAGCACAAATCATCTTTCGCATTATCGAATACCTCCGTTTAGCGATGGAGAGGGAACGGCGGATGCAGCCAGAGGTTCCGGCCGCATCTGCGCGGCGCCGTCACCTTGCGGGACAGGCTGTTACGGAAATTTATGGTGGAGAGGACGAACAATTTCGGCCTTCGCGATGTGACGGAGCCGCCCGAAGCGCTTGTCCGTTCCATGCCCTTGGTGATAGCGTCATATTTCTTCGAATATAACGCTTCGAGTTCACGATGCCGCCTCTGGCCGATTACAACCGACCGCAGAAGAGCTTCTCCAGCGAACTGACTCTCCTTTCGGGAGGCGATCGCTTGGTGGGTGTTTCCGTAAAGATGCAGAGGCGGAAGACCTGGGAGATTTCTCCCACCTTCCATTGCTCAATCATCGGCACGTGCCTGACGGCCGGCGAATTGCGGCAGGTCATCGCCAAGCTCGGTGATATCGATGCGAAGACGGCGAGCGATCATGCGCTGCACAGCCGCGGCGTCCGCGCTGCCGGGCAGCGCGATCTGGCCGGCAAGCTTTTGAACAAGGCGCTCGACCGGCGCCATGAGGCTGTTCTGAAGCGCTTCGCGCGGCTCGGCACCGCAGCGGAGCTTCGAACGCTCTGGAATACCTGCCTGGAGGAGGGAGAAATTTCCGGCGCCTATTGGGCGGTGATCAGCCATCCGGCGGCCGATCATGGCTTGCTGCAGGATGTCTTCGGCGAGGTGCATATGCTCTCGCATCTCGTTGGCAGTTCCAGCCGCCTGGATATCGCCCGGCTACGCGCGCTGCAGACCGAGCTTGCCTTGAGAGACGAGAAGATTGCCCGGCAGGAAGCGCAGCTGCGCCGGTCTTCTGAGGAACGGAGTGCCTTGCAGCGCCGGGTCGACGCGTTTGAGGAGGTCGTGCTACGCGCCAAGGCCGTGAATGTGGCGGCGGAGCATGGTGATGGTGTCAATGCCGCGCTGATCGAGAAGCTTCAGGCGGCGCGTGAGCGGGCCGAGGCATTAGAGCGGCGGCTTGACGAGAGCGAAGCGCAGGCGCTGGCGGCCGGCAAACGCGCGGCGGCGCTGGTCCGAGAAAATCTGGCGCTGCTGCGTGAAAATGCCGGTCTTGAGCGAGCGCTGCTCGATGACGGGGATGCAGACGCGCCGTCTGCTGCTGCGCAATCCGGCACCACGCTTCTCTATGTCGGCGGGCGGCGGAACCTTTTCGAGCGGCTGCGGCTGCTTGCCGGGCAGGCGGGCATCGAGCTGCTGTTTCACGACGGCGGCGTCGAGGAAAGCACGTCGCTGCTTCCCGGGCTGATCGCGCAGACGTCGGTGACGCTGTTTCCGGTCGATTGCGTCAGCCATACCGCCGCCGGGATCGTCAAGCGGCACTGCCGGGACAGCGGCAAGCCGTTCATGCCGCTGCGCTCGGCCAGCCTTGCGAGCTTCATCACTGCCCTCGGCGACCTGGCCGCAACCGGGCCGCAAGGCGGGAGAGTGCCGGCATGAGCAATCTCGGGCTCAGCCTGCCGCGAAGCATCTCGCTTCGCGAGCAGGTGACGGATGCGCTCCGCAACTCGATCCTTTTCGGCACGTTGAAGCCCGGTCAGAAACTGATCGAGCGGCAGATCTGCGAAGAGATGGGCATCAGCCGCACCGTGTTGCGCGAGGCGCTACAGCATCTCGATGCCGAGGGGTTGCTGATCAATGCGCGGCGCGGGCGCTCGGTGATTGCGATCGAGATGCAGGAAGCGTGGGAGATAGAAGAGACGCGCGAGGCCCTGGAACGGCTGATCGGCGAGGGCTTTACCCGCAATGCCACGAAGGCGCAGGTCCTCGAACTTCACGCCATTCTCGCCGCTCTGGAAGCTGCCGCGGACGAGCGCGATGCGCTGATGAAGGAGAACGAGTTCTTTTCGCTGTTGGCGGCTGGATGCGGAAACAAGGTCGCAGCCGGCTTCTTCCGGCAGCTGAATGGACGCGTCATCATGCTGAGGCGGCTGTCCAGCAAGACTGGCGGAAAGCGCGGCGAGCGGCTTGCCGAGCTGCGGGCGATCACCGAGGCGATCGATGCCGGTGATGCAATCCGGGCAGGGGCGCTCTGCGCTGCGCGTGCCGCAGGCGGACGCGAGCGGGCGGGGCGCGGCAGGCAGGGCATTGCTGCCGTCTCCTAGCGGTAAAGTGGAACCTTTTGCCGCAGCTCTCCGTTTAGCGCGTACAGGAGGACACCCATGACAAATGATTTCAACAGACCAAACCCTGATTTGCGTACCACGCCGCCCGTGGCCGATCGCCGTTCGCCCTGGACGATGTGGATCGGTATTGCGGCCGTCATTGTAATTATTGCATTGGCCGCATCCTACTGGCCGCGTTCTGGCCCGGCTCCGGCAACGGCGCCTGCAGGCGAAACCAGCACCACGACGACACCGGCGGCTCCTGCTGCTCCGGCCACTCCGCCGGCAGCAACGAGCGAACCGGCTGCTCCGGAAACGCCACCGGCCGCTGCTCCGGCTCCTGCCGCACCAGCGCCAGCAACTCCGGCGCCCGCAGCACCGGCTCCGGCCGCCCCTTCGGCGCAGTAAATATCAGCGAATAGTCAAAGGCCCGGCCCCAGCGCCGGGCTTCTCTTTGCGCACTCTTCAGGTGCCTGCTAGCCGCTGACGCCAGAAAGGCAGGATGTGGTCCGCTGTGAGGGCCGCCATCGGGAGGTCTCCCGGTTGGTGCGGATCGATCCAACGGATCTCTTCGATCTCGGCGCGCGGCGCGATCGTTCCCGCGGGCTCGGCCAGCAGGAAGAGATCGGCGATAACGCGGTGATCCGGTTCGTTCGCCGCAAGCGCTTCGAACGTGCCGAGCGGTTCAAGTCGCTCGTCATGCGTTTGCAGGCCGATCTCTTCATCGAGCTCACGCACCAGCGCGGAAATCGCCGTTTCCCCGGCATCGATCTTGCCGCCCGGCTGCATGAAAACCGCGCTGCCCCGTTTGCGCACCAGCAGCACGTCGCCATTCTCGCGGGCAATCAGCGCCGCTGCGATCCGTATCACCTTCACGACTACCTTCCCCTCCATGATGCCACGCGCGATCCACTGGCTATTCGCACGGCTTTTGACATGAATGGTGCGGGCCGTCTAAGGTCTCGCCAAATCAAGGAGGACATTGGATGAAAATCAGCGCGCGCAACCGTCTGAAGGGCAAGGTTGTCGAAGTCACCAAGGGCGCGACGACGGCGCATGTCCGTATCGATATCGGCAGTGGTGCCATCGTCACCGCGTCGATTACCAACGAGGCCGTCGATGAGCTCGGGCTGAAGCCAGGCGCCGAAGCCTACGCCGTGGTCAAGGCTTCGGACGTCATGGTCGCCGTCGACTGACATTCGTCCGGTCACGCCTTCTGGCAGTGGGTTGCGGTGCCGGTATCGCCGGTCTCGTAGTCGCCCTTCTGCGGAGGGGCGATCGGCTTGAACAGCGTCCGGTCGGGCTTGAGGTCGAGCAGCGGCGTGCCGTCGAGGCAATCCATGCCGCGCACGAAGAGCATGCCGTCTTCGACCCGCTCCAGCTTGACGATCGAGGTCCCGATCGGATTGGGGCGGACGGGGGAGCGCAGCGAAAACGTGCCGTGGACCTTGCCGTTGCTGGCCGGGCTCTGCAGCACCAGATCCCGGCGTGAGCGGTCGAGCCAGTAGAGGATTTCCAGCCGTTCGAAGGCATCGACACCTTTCAGCGCGGCGATCCATGGCTCGAAGATCTCGATCCGGCAGAGCGGCCCGTCGTGCCTGCCCTGGCGCGGGGTTTCCATGCGCGACGTCCAGGGCGTGTGGACGCGGCCGATGAAGACCAGCCCGGCATCGCTTGCCTCCGGCGGTTCGATCGCCACCTCGTTTTCCCGTAATTCGTTTTCGCGGACCATAGTTCTTCCTTTCTAGGCGGGAAATTGATCGAGGCGCGGAGCGCAGATGCGGGCGCTGCCGTCGAGGGCGCCGACGACGACGTCGATATCGTAAAGCTCTTTCAGCGTCTCGGGTGTCAGCACGTCAGCCGGTGTTCCGAGCGCCGTCAGCGAACCGCCGTTCAAAAGCGCGACGCGATCGGCGGCGAGGAAGGCGTGATCCGGATTGTGGGTCGACAGGATGATCGAAAGGTTCTGGCGGGCAAGCCGGCGGATAAGGGCGAGAAGGCGCATCTGGTTCCCGTAGTCCAGGCTGGCGGAGGGCTCGTCCATGATCAGGATCTGCGGTTGTTGCGCCAGGGCGCGGGCAATCAGCACCAGCTGCCGCTCGCCGCCACTGATTTCGGTATAGGGCTTGGCCGCAAGCTGCGCCATACCGACGCTCTCCAGCGCATCCTGGGCGATGATGCGATCCTGCCTTGAAGGCATGGCGAAGGGAGCGATGCGGGCGGCGCGGCCCATCAGAACGACATCGAGCACAGCAAAGGGAAAGAGCGCGGCATGGGCTTGCGGCACATAAGCGATGCGGGCAGCGCGTTCCCGGCCTGACCAGCCGGAGAGCGGGCGGCCATCCAGCAGGATTTCGCCCGCCTTGACCGGGAGCAATCCAAGCATGGTCTTGAAGAGCGTTGTCTTTCCGGCGCCGTTCGGGCCGAGCAGGGCGAGCACTTCGCCCGATCTCAGCGCGAGGTCGATGTTGCTGCCGATCGCCCTGTTGCCATGGCCGAAGGTCAGCGATTTCAGCTCGTAACTCATTGCCAGCCCCGCTTTCCCGATGTCAGCAGCCAGAGGAAGAAGGGGGCGCCGACCACGGCCGTCAGGATGCCGAGCGGCACCTCGATGGTGGCGATGCTGCGGGCCAGCATGTCGACGATCAGCAGATAGGCGGCGCCGAGGATCATCGATGCGGGGAGGAGCCTGCGGAAGTCGGGCCCGGCAAGCATGCGGGCGATATGCGGGATGATCAGGCCGATCCAGCCGACGATACCGGTGATCGAGACGGTCGCCGCGGTGATCAGCGTGGCGCCGCAGACCAGCGCCAGCCGGGTTTTCTTGGTGTCGATGCCGAGTGTCTGCGCCTCCTCGTCGCCGAGCGTCATGACGTTCATTCGCCAGCGCAGGAGGATGAGTGGGACGAGGCCGATCAGCACGGCGGGCAGGATGGAGAGCACGTCGAAGCGGGTGACGGCGGTCATGCTGCCGAGCAGCCAATAGGTGATGGCGGGGAGCTGGTCATAGGGGTCGGCGAGGATCTTGATCAGCGAGATGCCGGCACCGACCAGCGCCTGGGTGGCGATGCCAGCCAGAACCAGCGTCAGCGCCGGATCGCGTTGGCGCACGGCAGCGCCGACTGTATAGACGGCGGCGACGGCGAGCAGGCCGCCCGCAAAGGCGAGCGCCTGGATGGCGAGCACCGGCAGCGACAGAAAGATGCCGAGCACCGCGCCAAGACTGGCGCCGACGGAGACACCCAAAATATCGGGTGAGACAAGCGGATTGCGGAAGATGCCCTGATAGGTGGCGCCGGCCGCTGCCAGCGCCGCGCCGACTACGATTGCTGCGGCAACGCGGGGCAGGCGGACGTTCCAGAGGACGGTTGCAAGCAGGGGATCGCCGGCCTTTCCACCGGCCAGCGCTGTCAACGCCTCGATCAGGGGCCGTGGCCCGCCGCCATATTTTCCGGTCATCATCGACAGCAGGGCGAGCAGCAGCAGACCGGCAAGTCCGGGCCAGAGCCATCGATTGCCGGGTGGCGCGGCTCCCTCGCTCTGATCCCGCGCGGCCATCATTGCGGCGAAACGCCGGAGCCCTTCAGCAGCGTTGCGAGCTGATCCTCGGTCAGGTCGACCTGATAGAAGAGCTTGAAGAAATCACGGACCTCGGCTTTGAGATCGCCGGTGAAGACTGTCGGGTAGAAGAGGCGCTCCAGCCAGGCGATGCCGATCAGCCGGTTGATGCCCGGCGGGGAATCGAACCAGCCGAAGGGCAGGCTGGGCGTGACGAAGACGCGGCCGTTCTTGACGGCATCGAGGCCGGCCCAGAGCGGATCGGTCTTGACGCTGGCCGCGAATTTTCCGGAGGCGGCGAGCATGGTGTCCGGCTTCCAGGAGAGGATCTGTTCGAGCGAAACCTGCGTCAGTCCGCCCTTGCCGGCAGCCGCCGCGACATTGGCCGCGCCGGCGGCTTCGAGAATCTCCAGATTGATCGAGCCCGCCAGGCCGGTTTCCAGACCTTCGGGGCCACGGCCGTAATAGACGCGCGGCCGGTCGCTCTGTGGAATGGCGGCCAGCCTGGCGTTCAGCCCGCCGATTGCCGTCGATGCGTAGTTGGCAAGCTTGGCGGCGCGTTCGGTGACGCCGAGGATCTCGCCGGTCTGGCGCAGCGTTTCGGCGCTTCGGGCAAAACTGCCATCGACGAGCACATAGGGGATGCCGGTCTGGGCCTGCACCTTGTCGGCGAGCGACGCATAGGTGGGATTGACGGTGCCGACATCGATGATGATATCGGGCTTGGCGGCGAGCACCGCTTCCATATTGGCGGTTCCGCCCTTACCGGTCAGCTGGCCGAAAACGGGCAGATCCCGGACCGACGGCAGCAGGAAGGCCTTTTCGGCATCACCCGGCTGGCGCACCCAGCCCGTCAGCTTATCCGGCGCCAGGACGTAGATCAGAACCGACGCCGGAGGGCCGGCGGCCAGCACGCGGCTGACCTTGTCCGGGATCTCGACCTTGCGGCCGGCCGCATCGGTGATGACGCGGGCCTCGGCGCCTGCGGAAAGAAGACTGAAGGCAGCGACGAGAAGGGCGGTAAAAAGCTTCATGGGAAGGGCTGGCTCGTTGGATCGGAGCCGCACTATGGCATAGCGTTATATCTGTTGGAATATCTCCGCGATGCCTGACCTTTGCTTCCTTGCCCTTGAAGCCGGGTGGTGGGCGGGACTATATCTGCGGCAACGAAAAGGCGGGTTTCCCATGTTCCAGGCAGCGACGATCGACACCACCAGCAAGGCGGAATTCTACCGCGAGCTTGCGCAGCAGCTCGAGGCGCTGCTGTCGGGAGAGAGCGACATGATCGCCAATGCCGCCAACACATCAGCGCTGATGTACCAGATGATGCCGGAGCTGAACTGGGCAGGCTTCTATCTTCTGAAGCAGGAAGACGAGCTGGTGCTTGGTCCCTTCCAGGGCAAGCCTGCCTGCGTGCGCATCCCGGTTGGCAAAGGTGTCTGCGGCGCAGCCGTCGAGCGCAAGGCTTCAGTGGTCGTCGAGGACGTGCATGCGTTTCCGGGGCATATCGCCTGCGATGCCGCGTCGCGCTCGGAGCTGGTGGTGCCTGTGATCCATGAGGGACGCGTGCTTGGCGTCATCGATCTCGACAGCCCGGTGCCATCGCGCTTCGATTCCGAAGATCAGGCCGGAATCGAAAAGCTCGCGGAAATTTTCATCGCCGCGAGCTTCTGATTGTCACATCCGCCGCTGGCGGCTGAGAGAGGAGCCGGTACCCGGTCTGGCGCCGTCAGGCGCACGAAGGCCGCGGTGCTTGCTGGTAAACACCCATTCCACATTGCCCGGCTCAAAGGGGCGGCGCGGGTTGCGCAGCGCCAACTGGCGCTCGGCCAGACGCCGGGGGAGGCTGTCCATCATGTCGTTGATGAAGGCATCCGGGGATTCACGCCAGCGCGGCGCGACAGCCACGTCGATGCCGCCATAGCGCGAGAAGTCCGGGTGCTTCGAGGAGTAGCAGGCGCCGATCATCCACGCGTGCTGCGATTTCAAGAAACGTTCTTTCAGGGTCATTCCGTCGTCTTTTTCGGCCGAAGCCTTTTATTGATCTGCATTATGTGTCCGGCGCATCGTCGACGACATCAGCCTGCGGGCGGTCACCACCGCTCACACGCTCTGTTGCCCACGTGCCATCCGCACGCTGAAAGGTAATCTCCGCATCCTGACCGCCAAGCTGTTGCCGCTCTGCGGCTTGCTTTGCCGCGGCCAATGCGAGTTCGTGAGTTGGAAAGGCTTCTGACCAGACATCGCCCAAGCGGTAAGCCCAAGCCTCGTCATGTTCGCCGACGTGGTAGGTAATCGACATCGGTTTTTCCTTCAAGCGTTTAATGTTGATTTTTTCGGGGCAGCTGCCATGCACAGGGATCAACGCTTGGCGGTGCTGCCGGTTCCTGAGGACGAGGCATGCGTGGGGCTGGATAAGCGGTGAGGGCCGTCTTGCACGGTGATGGAACGCTTCGTAGGCTGAGAGCGTTGAAAGATTCGCATCAACATATTTCGACAGGACATTTATGCGCGCTCAATCGAAGCCGTTCATCGTAGAAGTCAAATCGTCCCGCCGCGTCGATCGCAGCAAGGAAAAGTCGATCTGGGGTAACATCGATCTGTCGGCGATTGCCGGCGAGGTCACCAATAACGGCCATGTTCCGGCCGAAGATGCTGACGCCACCGCTGATCGCGTCAGCGCTCAATAGTTTTTCTCTGTCTATCGCCGGCACGTAGCAGGCTATTTCTTGTCCGACGGCTTCTTGCCGGTATGGCCGGGTGCTATCGGATCGCTGGCCGGGAAGGTTTCTTCCAGGGCTTCTTCCAGATAGTCGTCCTGTTCCTTGTCGGTCTTCTGCTCTTTGCCGGATTTCTTCTTGTCGCTCATGCCGAACTCCCGGTTTCCAATGCGGGTGAAATAGCGCGTCTCGTTTTACTGCCAAGCAGGGGAGGCCGGCATTCGGCGGCCTCCCTTGTCTTCAGGTCAGTGGTCGCGGCGATAGCCTGGCGCCATCTGGTCGAAATGATAGGCGCGCACCCGCGGCGAGCTGTGATCGGGATCGCGGCTGCCGACCGGGCTTTCCTCCGGCATGGCCTGCTCTGACGTGGAAAGATCGTCGGCAGCGCGGCCGCTATTGGCGCTGCCGGCAAAGCCGCTGTTGCGGGCCTCCCAACCGTCGCTGCGCCACATGTCTGCACGTTCGTCCATGTCGATGCTGCCTTCGTCATCGAGAATGTCGTGGGCGGTGTCATAAAGCGCATCGCCGACACTGACCGAGATCAGGAAGCCGCCGCGACGCAGGCCCTCGGCATAGGTTTCGCGATCGTCAACCGGGAAGAACCAGTCTTCGAGCGCTGCCCAGAAGCCCGAGCGTTCGCCGGCTCTGGCGGCGGCTTCCGGGTCCGCTTCGTAGCCAGGCATAAAGCGGATGCTTTCATCGGCGACGCCTGCATCCTTCAGCCGCGCGACGGCGCGGTCTGCATCGGCACGGCTGTCGAAAAAGGCCGTCAGCGTGTTATAGGCGGAACCCAGCGTGCCAGCCGGGGCATTGTCATTGTAGAGATTTGCCATTGCCGTTTTCCTCCGGTTACCCGGTCCCGCGCGCCATGCGTGGCATCCGGGTGTTCCTTTCCGGCTAACGGTGCGGGTTCGGCTTTGTTCCCGGCTGCCATCTTCTGCACAAAGATGAATGCTAGATGAACGGAATGCGCCGTTGTGCGTTTCACCATCACAGGAGGAACACGACGATGTTCAGCTCATTCATTCAATCAAGCCGGCTTGTCGGCGCCACGCTCGCCGGAGCGGCCGAGAGTGTCTCTTCTGCAATCGCTTATGGCGTTGGTATGGAAGATGCCCATATCGAAGTCGTTGAAGAGGCCGGCACGATCTTTCTCGAAGGGACGGCACCAAGCACGTCGGTGATCGAAAAAGCCGGCGAAATCGCCCGATCGATCGTCGGCGCGCATGTCTGCAACCTTGTCAGAACGCTCTGAGGTTCAATGCACCGGGAACGCCGCGGGAATGCTTCCCGTGGTCACCGGGTCGCCGAGGTTGCGCCCGAAGGGGTTGAGTACGACCAGCCCCGCCATGATGATGGCCAAAACGGATATGCGGAACACCGGCGACTTTAGCAACATCTGACTATTCCCCGTTCAAGCAAAAACACATGCGGAAGCGTAAAGTTCCCGCTCAGCGCGAACCTCCGGCGATTTTCCGGTGTGCCATGGCGCGACACCATAGAGGCGATCGGCAAACGAAGCGTAAACCACACATGCCAGCCGGTGAAAACCAAATGCGCGCCTGCGCCGTTAACCATGCAGGAGGTGTTCACGATGGACAAGAACTATTGGGAAAATCCGGTCGCTCTTCGCCTTCCGCATCTCGGCCTTCGCACGGTCGAGAATACCTATGACGCGGCGGCCTATCTGATGGAGGAGTGGCCAGTCGATCACGGCGAGGCCTATGACCGGGCAATCAGAATGTGCCTGCTGTCGATTCGTGGAAAGAAGCAGCCCGCCACCGCGCGGCGCGCATTCATCGATGCGGCAAACGAGGCACATATCCACATAAACGTAGCGGCCTAAGCCTTCCGGTGATTGTGCGGCGCAAAAATAACCGAGTGCATTGCGAAAAACCTGCGCGGCAGAGTCGGTAATACGCCAAAAGAATCAGTGGCGAAATAACACACCTTTTTGACGGATATGTCATGTCCCCAAATTTTCCGATACCGCTCGACGGCGTAATTCGCTAATATAGCAGATAGTTTGGTACGACCCTCGACTTCGGTGAATGCACGTAAACGTGCATTGAAATGGTTGACCGTCAGGTGTCCTATCAATTCACGAAACATATTGATTCCCAATGGGATGCAAGATCACGTGTGACGTGATCGGGCACTCCGGAGGCTGTGGCACAACCCGCAATGGAGGCCCCATGCTGAATGAATCGTTGTTCGATGCGTTTGCGAGGAGTTACGAAGCGCGACGCGAAACGGATATGTCGATCGCCGACTATCTGACCCTCTGCAAGAAAGATCCGATGGCCTATGCCAACGCCACCGAGCGGCTGCTCGCGGCGATCGGCGAACCTGAGATGGTCGACAGTTCGAAGGATGCCCGCCTCGGGCGGATCTTCATGAACCGCACCATCCGAACCTATCCTGCCTTCACTGGTTTCTACGGCATGGAAGAGACGATCGAGCGGATCGTGTCCTTCTTCCGACATGCCGCCCAAGGTCTCGAAGAACGCAAGCAGATCCTCTATCTGCTCGGCCCGGTCGGCGGCGGCAAGTCGTCGCTCGCAGAGCGGCTGAAGCAGCTGATGGAAGTGCATCCGATCTATGTGCTGAAAGCCGGCGACGATGTCAGCCCGGTCTTCGAAAGCCCGCTCAACCTCTTCGATCCCGCGATCATGGGGCCGATGCTGCTGGAGCAGTACAACATCCCGACGCGGCGGCTGACCGGGCTGATGAGCCCGTGGTGCCTGAAGCGCCTCGATGAATTCGGCGGCGATATCTCCAAGTTCCGGGTGGTCCGGATGCAGCCGTCGCGGCTTCGCCAGATCGGCATCGCCAAGACGGAGCCGGGCGACGAGAACAACCAGGACATCTCCTCGCTGGTCGGCAAGGTCGATATCCGCAAGCTCGAGCACTATTCGCAGAACGACCCCGATGCCTACGCCTATTCCGGCGGCCTCAACCGGGCCAACCAGGGCATTCTCGAATTCGTCGAGATGTTCAAGGCGCCGATCAAGATGCTGCATCCGCTGCTGACGGCGACTCAGGAGGGCAACTATATCGGCACCGAGAATATCGGCGCGGTTCCGTTCTCCGGCGTCATTCTTGCCCATTCCAACGAAGCGGAATGGCAGACCTTCAAGGCGAACAAGAACAACGAGGCCTTCATCGACCGCATTTGCGTCATCAAGGTTCCCTATTGTTTGCGGGTGACCGAAGAAGAGAAGATCTACGACAAGCTCATCGAGGGATCCGAATTGGCTGATGCGCCCTGCGCACCCGGCACGCTCGAAATGCTGGCCCGCTTCTCGGTCCTGTCGCGGCTGCGCAAGCATGAAAACTCGACCTACTTCTCGAAGATGCGGGCCTATGACGGCGAGAGCCTGAAGGAGACCGATCCGCGGGCCAGAAGCGTCCAGGAATACAAGGATGCGGCCGGTGTCGATGAGGGCATGGATGGGGTCTCGACCCGCTTCGCCTTCAAGATCCTCGCCTCGACCTTCAACCATCATACGAGCGAGGTCGGCGCCGATCCCGTGCATCTGATGTATGTGCTGGAACAGGCGATCCGCAGGGAGCAGTTCGCTGACGATACCGAGAAACGCTATATGGAGTTCATCAAGGCCGATCTTGCGCCGCGCTATGCGGAGTTCATCGGCAACGAGATCCAGAAAGCCTATCTAGAATCCTATTCCGACTACGGACAGAACCTTTTCGACCGATACGTCGATTATGCCGATGCCTGGATAGAGGATGTCGATTTCAAGGATCCCGACACCGGCCAGCTGCTCGACCGCGAGCTCCTGAACCAGGAGCTGACAAAGATCGAAAAGCCTGCCGGCATCGCCAATCCGAAGGACTTCCGCAACGAGATCGTCAAGTTCTGCTTGCGGTCGCGGGCGAACAACACAGGCAAGAACCCATCCTGGACGAGCTATGAGAAAATCCGGGAAGTGATCGAGAAACGCATGTTCTCGCAAGTCGAGGATCTGCTGCCGGTCATCTCCTTCGGCTCGAAGAAGGATAGCGATAGCGAGAAGAAGCATAGCGAATTCGTGTCCCGGATGACGGAGCGCGGATATACCGAGCGGCAGGTGCGCCGCCTGGTGGAGTGGTACATGCGCGTCAAACAGGCGGGTTAATGTAAAACTGGAGCCAACATGCACATCGTCGACCGCCGGCTGAATCCGCGCGGTAAAAGTCTGGAAAATCGTCAACGGTTCCTGCGGCGTGCCAAGAGCGCCGTGCAGCAAGCGGTAAAACGCTCGCTGCAGAACCGGAGCATCCGTGATGTGCTCGATGGCGGCGAGATCAGCCTGCCCATCGACGGGATGACCGAGCCGAGCTTCCGGCGCGGCGAGGGCGGCATCAGCGATCAGGTGCTGCCCGGCAACAGAGCCTTCGTCGAAGGCGACATCATCCCGCGGCCGCCCGGCCGCGGCGGCGGAAAGCCGAAGGAAGCGGGCGATGGCGAAGCGGAAGACAGTTTCCGTTTCGTGCTGACCCGCGAGGAGTTCCTCGACGTCTTCCTCGATGATCTCGAGCTTCCGGATCTCGCCAAGCGCCGTCTCAGCGAGACCGAGGAATACAGCCCGGCGCGGGCGGGGTTCTCCGTCTCGGGCTCTCCATCAAACATCGCTGTCGGGCGCACCACGCGGCTTGCCATGATGCGGCGCATCGCGCTCAAGCGTCCGCGCACCGACGAGATCGAGGCGCTGAAGCGGGAGATCGAGGAGACCGACGACGAGGAGAAGAAGATCGCGCTGACGGCCGAGCTGAAGTCGCTCACCGAAAAGAGTAAGCGTATTCCCTATATCGATCCGCTCGACGTGCGCTACCGCCGCTTCGAGGACGAGCCGAAGCCGGTCGCGAAAGCCGTGATGTTCTGCCTGATGGATGTGTCAGGTTCGATGTCGGAGCATATGAAGGATCTCGCCAAGCGCTTCTATCTGCTGCTCTATCTGTTCCTGTCGCAGCGCTACAAGAAGGTGGAGATCGTCTTCATCCGCCACACGGATCGTGCCGAAGAGGTGGACGAACAGACGTTCTTCTACGGTCCGGCGACCGGCGGCACGCTGGTTTCGAGCGCGCTGGCCTGCATGCGCCAGATCATTGCCGCCCGCTTCGATCCGGCCGAATGGAACATCTATGCCGCCCAGGCGTCCGACGGCGACAATTCCTATTCGGACGGCTCGACGACCGGCCAGCTGCTGCGCCACGAAATTCTGCCGCTCTGCCAGTACTTCGCCTATATCGAGGTCGATGAGGAAAGCGGCGACTCCTCCGTGTCGCGCTCGCCCCTCTGGCAGCTTTACGACAGCATCCGCGCCGAGGCGCTGCCGCTGTCGATGCGCAAGGTCTGCCGGAAGAACGAGATCTTCCCCGTCTTCCACGATCTCTTCCAGAAACGCGAGGGCGAAAGGGTGGCGCCATGACGGCTGCGGTGAAGGAAAGGCTGCTTTTCGACGGATCGGACTGGGACTTCCCGACGCTGCAACGCATTCATGATGCCTGCGAGGAGATCGCGCTCAAGGAGCTCGGCCTCGACGTCTATCCCAACCAAATCGAGGTGATCACCTCGGAACAGATGCTGGACGCCTATTCCTCGACCGGCATGCCGCTCTTCTACCGCCACTGGTCGTTCGGCAAGCATTTTGCCCATCACGAGGCTTTCTACCGGCGCGGCATGCGGGATCTCGCCTATGAGATCGTCATCAATTCGTCTCCCTGCATCTCCTACCTGATGGAGGAGAACACGGCGACGATGCAGACGCTGGTCATCGCCCATGCCGCCTTCGGCCATAACCACTTCTTCAAGAACAACTATCTCTTCAAGCTCTGGACCGATGCCGAGGGCATTCTCGACTATCTCGACTTCGCCAAGGGCTATATCGCCCGCTGCGAGGAGCGCTATGGCGAGATCGCCGTCGAGCGGACGCTGGATGCGGCGCATGCGCTGATGTCGCACGGTGTCCACCGCCATGCCGGCAAGGTGAAGCTCAACCTGCGCGAGGAGCAAAAGCGCGAGGAAGAGCGCCGGCGCCACGAAGAGCAGATCTTCAACGATCTCTGGCGCACGGTACCTGCAGGCAAGACGGCAACGGCTGCCAATGTCGATTTGGAGCGCCGGCGGGCAGCGCTTGGCCTGCCGCAGGACAATCTCCTCTATTTCCTCGAAAAATCAGCCCCTCGGCTAAAACCCTGGCAGCGCGAGATCCTGCGCATCGTCCGCCACGTGGCGCAATATTTCCATCCGCAGCGCCAGACCAAGGTGATGAACGAGGGAACTGCCACCTATGTGCACTACCGGATCATGAACCGGCTGCACGAGAAGGGGCAGCTGTCGGACGGAAATTATCTCGAGTTCCTGAAATCCCACGCCAACGTGGTGTTCCAGCCGACCTATGACGACCGCCGCTTCTCGGGCTTCAACCCCTATGCACTCGGCTTTGCGATGATGCAGGACATCGAGCGGATCGTCACCAACCCGACAGAGGAGGATCGCGCCTGGTTCCCCGATATTGCCGGGCGCGGTGATGTCATGGGCGTGCTGCGCGGCATCTGGGCCGATTACCGCGACGAGAGCTTCGTCAGCCAGTTCCTCAGCCCCAATCTCATCCGCCAGCTCAGGCTCTTCCACCTCTATGACGATCCGGAGCAGGAGGAGGGGATCCTGGTCTCGGCGATCCACGACGAACGCGGTTACCGCCGCATCCGCCGCCAGCTCTCCCGCGAATATGATATCGGCTGGACGGATCCGGGCATCGAGATCGTCGATGTCGATCTGGCCGGCGACCGGCGCCTGCTGGTCCAGCACAAGGTCACCAACGATTGGATGCTGCAGGAAAACGACACCAAGCTCGTCCTCCAGCACCTCGCCGATCTCTGGGGCTACGACGTTCTTTTGCAGGAGATCGACGGCAGCGACGCTGTCGTCGCCGAGCACCATGCAAGCCCGCGCGGCAAGCTGTTCTAGGGCCGCATTGCGATCACGTTCTCGTGATCTTGCCGCGCGCTTGCCACCTGCGGCGGCAGTTCGCGGCCGAAATATGACAATCCATAATCCGGATTAAGGGTCTGTTAGCCTTACCGGCGCTAGCTGGTCTCATGTGCGGAAAGAGGCGCGCCGGCTTCATCCTCCGCAATGTGCATAGCCCATGTCTATTATTCATGCCGTTACCTCCAGAAGTGGCCGGGTCGTCAGACTGACGTTCGGCTCCGGATCCCGCGCCAACAGCCGCGGGGCCAGCCATCGCCGGGACAAGCAGACGCGATCGCGTATCTTCACGCTCGCGGGTGCCCTGTTGCTCGTCTTTTCGACAATGTCGGGAAAGCTCGTCTATTACGCGATGCTGACCGACGACGAGACGTCGAGCATTCCGCCGAACGCCATCGTTGCTTCGCGCCCCGATATCGTCGATCGCAACGGACAGGTGCTGGCGACGGATGTGCGCACCGTCTCGATGTTTGCCGAGCCGATTCATGTCGTCGATGCCGACGAGGCGGTGGAAAAGCTGACGCAGGTCTTCCCTGATCTCGACCGCAAATCGCTCTACCAGAAGCTCTCCGACCGCAAATCGCACTTCACCTGGCTGCGTCGCCAACTGACGCCGAAGCAGCAGAGCGAGGTTCTGGCGCTCGGTCTGCCTGCGATCGGCTTCCGGCCGGAAGTGAAGCGCTTCTACCCGGCGGGGCGCACGGCCGCGCATATTCTGGGCTATGTCGATATCGACAACCACGGCGTTGCCGGCATGGAGAAGTATCTCGATAACCAGGGAATGTCGGACCTTGCCTCGACCGGGCTTGCCAGCGACAACAGTCTGGAGCCGGTGAAGCTGTCGATCGATATCCGCGCCCAGAATATCGTCCATGACGTCGTTTCCGACGCGCTGACCACCTATCAGAGCAAGGCGGCCGGCGCCGTCATCCTCGATATCCATACGGGTGAGGTGATCGCCATGGCCTCGGCGCCGGATTTCGATCCGAACGATCCGAAGGCGACCGGCGGCGAGGGCTGGCTGAACCGCATGAGCAACGGCACCGACGAGATGGGCTCGGTGTTCAAGACCTTCTCGATCGCAATGGCGATCGACACCGGAACGGTGAAGCTCAGCGACAGTTTCGATGCCAGCGCGCCGCTGCATTATGGCGGCTTCACCATCCATGACGACCGCGACGTGCCGCGCCGCGTGCTGTCGATCCCGGAAATCTTCCGCTACTCGTCCAACATCGGCACCGCCCGGATGATGGACAAGGTCGGCATGGATATCCAGAAAGACTACCTGACGCGCTTCGGCCTCTTGTCACGGATGCAGACGGAACTGCCTGAAGTGAAGGCGCCGAGCCAGCCGAAGGTCTGGAAGAAGATCAATTCGATCACCATCGCCTTCGGCCACGGCGTTGCGACGACGCCGATGCAGACGGCGGTCGCGGGTGCAGCGCTGATCGACGACGGCAAGCTGATCGAGCCGACCTTCTTCCCGCGCACGCAGGAAGAGGCGGAAAAGACCGAAACGCAGGTGGTCAAGAAGAGCACCAGCGACACGATCCGCTACCTGTTTCGCCTGAATGGCGAGCAGGGTACCGGCCGCGCCGCCGATGTTCCGGGTTTTCATGTGGGCGGCAAGACGGGGACGGCCAACAAGGTCATCAACGGCGTCTATTCGCACAAGCTGAGCTTCAACTCGTTCCTCGCCGCCTTCCCGATGAGCAATCCGAAATATGTCGTGCTGTCCTTCATCGACCAGCCGCTGACAGGGGTGCACAACCTGAACCTCGCCGCTGAAACGGCCGCCCCGATGGTGCACGACATCATCGCGCGGACGGCACCGCTGCTCGGCGTCGAACCGGATTTCGGGCAGAATTTGCTGGCGGGCTATTGAGGGGCTGAAGAACGGCCACGTGATCTCGTGGCAGCAGCGTGACGTCAATCGGCCGCCCGACCCCATTCTAAAGTTAATGGCAGTCGCGTTCTCAGGCAGGATTTATAGCATCCTGCCTGCGGCGCAAGGTGGGAGTGGGCGCCTGCCGCAGAAAAGTGCGGCGGGTTTCAATGCACCGAGATGTCGTCATCCTCGACGAACGAGGCGATGCCATCCCGGGCAATCGTCGCCAGAAACTCGTCAAAGGCTTCCCGATCTGTCGCAAACGGCTCGTCTTAGCGAATGAGATCCTCATTCTGCGTGACGACCTCCATCGTCCAGTCTTCCTGGCTGCCGACCTTGCGGAAGATATCGACAAGCACGGTGATATCGTTCTCGGTGAATTTGCCGGAGAGTTCGGAATGTTCGAGCTTGGGGGCTTTGGGAGGATTTGGTCATGGGGGAGATTTAGGGGATATTGGTGCGGGTGGCTAGCGCGTTGCTCCAAGCTCATGATGATCGGCGTATTCGCTGTCGACGGCAAAGCAACAAGTAAGCTAGCTTTCAGCGGCGGGGGCCGCCGCTGCAGGTGCCGGGCATCCGAAATACTTCTTTATTTTCCTAGGCGTGTGCGGGCTCGTACAAATGCCGCTTGTGATCCGGTTGAACGCGACCTGATCCATTGCTGCCTTTGGAATGAATATACCTTGCTGAACGCCGTTATCGAGCGTGTTCGCGGCTTCGAGCCGTGCCCCGCGGTACATCACCCACGAGAGGTGTCTAAGCCAATTGTGATCGTTTTGATCCAGTGTGCAGGTGCCGTCGCACAAATTGTTCGTCCAGCTAGTTATGGACACGATCAACTGGAGCCCATCCTTGCAGGGATCAGTGCACACAACATGAAGGTGCTTGATCGCGGGATTGTGGCTCGGACCTGACGAAATCAGAAGGGTGCCAGCCGCCGCAACCACTCAATTCACTCGCGCGCTCTCAAAAGCACGATCGGCTGACTTTAGCTCTGCGGAAACGGCCGCGAATTCCTCGGCATCCTGAACGCCAACGGAATGCAAAATGCGCTGAAGCGGAATCACAGTCGATCCGCCATCAGGATCTTCCCACTCAGGAACGTTCTTCGGATTATGCGTCCACTCAACTAGATCCCACTTGCCCATCTGACCGAATTCTGCCCAGACTGCATCCACGCACGCTAGATCCGCGTCACTCAGCTCGTCCAGATCGTCTGTTGTCATATTCTGGTCAGCGAGTGCGATCTTGTGGTCAGCACGATCCTGCAGAATCGCCGACCAGCCGCATTCTTCCAGATCGTACTCGCCGTTGATGTGGCTGTATGTCGTAGAATTGACCGGGCCGCGGGGCATCGATACGCGCGTTTCATCAAGTACGGGAAAGCCGTATCGGCGAATGCTCTCGCGATCGACCAGATAAACCAGTTTGACCGCCTTAAGAACATTTATCGAGTTGCTGCCCGTCTTGATGATCAGAGACGCAATCAACTGAGCAGCCTTTTTGGGGTCGTAGCTCATAGTTCCTCGGTGTCGCCACTTAGGCGACTCTCATTGTTGAGAGCGAGCTTATAGCGTTTTTCGATGAAAACACAATCACGCCGCACAGTGTGCGGTATAACCCTTAAGAAGGACATAAGGTTTGCACTAGCCTTACCGCTGTTTCGCGCAGCCATGCTCAGCCGATCTTGTTACCTTAGGAGAACAATTGGGCCGGTGTGCGAACTTGGCGCCGGTCCACCTTCAGATATGGGAGCAGCAACGACGTCAAGGGCGCGACGCCCTCATCTTATCAGCTTATCCTCGACGTCGGCGATCTCGTCGGTCAATCGACCACGGTCCTCTTCCGAGACATTCCGGGAATCTATTTCCCCCTCCAGCCGCCGATGCTGGAGAATTTTATCGGACAGGATCTTTAATCCTACCGGCCACTTGATCACCAAGAAGGAACTTCGCATCGCTGTATGCTAAGATATTGAAGTAAAATAATAATGGTGGGCCCGGAGGGACTCGAACCCCCAACCAAGCGGTTATGAGCCGCCGGCTCTAACCATTGAGCTACAGGCCCTGGCGCAGGTGTCTGCGCTGCTTTGGGGCAATGGTTCCCCGCAGCGGTTCCGCTCTAGCGTAATTCGGATGCAGCGACAAGACGTTGCCGCAATAGCTTCACAATCAAACGCCAAAGAAGGAAAAGGGGTAGCGACAACCAAGGAGTGAATCATGGCGCTGCGGAATTCCACAAAGCTTGTGCTTGGCCTTTTGATGACGGCGGCGGCCGTGTTGCCGGTGACGGCGGCGGCTCTGGCCGATGATTCAAAGCCGCGCGAGGCTGTCATCACCGTTTCGGGGGACGGGCAGTCTTCGGTGGCGCCCGATATGGCGGTCATCAATCTCTCGGTCGTCAAGCAGGCGAAGACGGCGCGCGAGGCGCTCGACGAGAACAACAAGGCAATGACAGACGTGCTTGCCGCCTTGAAGAAGGGCGGGATCGCCGAGAAGGACCTGCAGACATCAGGTTTTTCGGTGCAGCCGCAATATAACTATCCGCAGAGCAGCGACGGCCAGCCGAAGCAGCCGGAGCTGATCGGTTATCAGGTGTCGAACGGCATCACGGTGCGGGTGCGCGATCTTTCCAAGCTCGGCGCCATCATCGACCAGTCGGTGACCATGGGCATCAATCAGGGCGGCGATATCTCCTTCACCAATGACAAGCCCGAGGGCGTGATCGATGAAGCCCGCAAGGATGCTGTCGCCTCGGCGCTGAAGAAGGCGAAGACGCTGACGCAGGCGGCCGGCGTCAAGCTCGGCCGGATCATCGAAATCAGCGAAAACAGCGGCCGGCCGATGCCGCAGCCGGTCTATCGCGCCGCGATGATGAAGGAGGCCGCCGATTCCTCCGTGCCGGTTCAGGGCGGCGAAAATACCTATAATGTAACCGTCAACGTCACCTTCGCGCTTGAGCAGTAAGCGCTAACATCGCTTTCCGGTGTCAAAAAATGGCCGTTGGTATCCTGAGCGATATCAACGGCTTGTCTGTTTCCGGCAGGCGCTTGCAGAGAGCCCCGGGCATAAATCGCTTTATCACGCGACTGTTACACTATAAAATCGATCGTGTTATTCGGCCGCGCGAGGGAACCCGAGTTCTGTTTTCCGCATTGTACCCGGCCGATGAGGAGGAAATGGCTTCATCCCTGCCAAGAGGAGACAGACATGACGAATGCCTTGCCGCCACTTCACAACGGACACGCCCCGTTCACCCTTCAGGAACTCTTTCGCGAGGCGCTCTATGCCTTCGAAGAATGGGATACGGAACTCACGGAACCGATCGTGACCTTCGAAGGGAAGGTCCTGCCGATCAGCATGGTGTTCGAAGCCATGCGCGAATGCGATGACATCGTGCCGCGAAATATCGTCGGCGCCGTCACCGAACGGCTCACCAAGCCCTGGGAAGGCGAGGGGCCGCTCGACCAGATGACGTTTTCGACGGCGGCGCGCGTCATGCGCGTTCTCGTCCGCAAACGGCTTCTCGCCAATGGCGTGACCGATGTCGTCGCCATCGAGGGACGCGCAGCGCGCGAATCCTGCGAATAGCCTCAGAAGGCTCGGGATCGCTGCCACGCGGCGATCCCATCCCTGCAACGGGAACCGCTCACGCTTCCAGCCGTTGATGGTGATAGGAAGGACGGGCATCATGCTGAAATCATTCGTACGGGAAATCATGGGAACGGCGCCGCATAAACTGCCGGCGCCGCGATGCCTCAGGCAGTTCGCCGGCAAGAAACGCGTTCTCCTGGTGTTTGCCGATGCCGAGGACGACCGCGCCAGCAGGCAGGACGATCTGCTGCGCAAAGCGCATATGCGCTTCATCGAGGAGGACATCGAGGTTTTCAATGTCGCCGGTGGCGGGGTGTTTCCGCTGTTCGATGATCCGCATGATCTCGATGCCGACGAACTGCGCGAGGATCTGGATGGTCCGCAGCCGGGCGAGTTCGGGCTAATCCTGATCGACCGCGACGGCAAGGTGAAGCTGCGCGCCAGCGAGCCGATGCGGCCGGAAGAGATCATCGGGGCGCTTGCAACGATGCCGCATTGACGAGGAGCTCGTACGCGGCACCGGCGTGATGCCGCACCAACAGCTATCACTACGATTTCGCTTTACTTTTTTCCGCAGCCTGCGGATGTTCTCTTCCGATTGCTTGTTTCGGAAGAGGATTGCTTGTCATGACCATCGAGGACGATCTGGTTCGCATTGCCGAGCAGGAAAAGGTGCTGGCCTTCGACAGTTTCGACCTGACGACTGCCTGGCAGCTCGGCAAGCTCCTGCAGGAGCTGGCGACAGAGCGCGGCCTCGGCGTGGCGATCGATGTGTCGCTGCATTCCATGCCGGTGTTCTATGCGGCGCTGCCGGGCGTCACTCCTGACAACGTCCAGTGGGTGAGGCGCAAACGCAATATGGTCTTTCGCTATTCGAAGAGCAGCTATGCCTCTGGCCTGAAGCTGAAATCGGACGGCAAGACGATCGAGACCAACGGGCTTTCGAGCGCCGATTACGCCGCCCATGGCGGCAGCTTTCCGATCACTGTGAAAGGCACCGGCTGTATCGGTGCGGTGACGGTTTCGGGCCTGCCGCAGCGCGACGACCACAATCTCGCGGTCGAGGCGCTGGCGCTGATGCTCGCCAAGGACCTGGATTCGCTGCGGCTTGCCTGAGGCCGGAAAGCCATTCCCACCGGAGCGGGAATGGCAGATGCCGTTCAAATCTTGCCGCCGGCCTCGATGATGCCCTTGGTGATGCTGCCGGTGGCCGGGAAGAGCGGGATCAGGCAGGCCTGCAGGGCGTGGTAGATATCGCCCTTGCCGGGGAAGAGGCTGTGCGAGGGCACGAGGTCTTCCGTCAGTTCCTCGTGCCAGCCGCCGTTCTTGTGGTCGATGAAGCGGCGCTCGATGAGGTTCCAGACCTTGCGGTAGCTTTCCTCGTGGAAATCGCTCGGCTGATGCTCGTTGAGGAAGTGCGCCGCAGCGGCCGCTTCGCAGACCGGCCACCAGAGCTTATTGCGCTTGGCGGGCTTGTCGTCCCAGTCGACCGTATAGAAGAAGCCGCCCTTGTCGTTGTCCCAGCCGAGTGCGATCGACTGTGAGAACAGGCCGCGTGCGGCTTCCGGCATCCAGTCCTGCTTCTTGCCGCCGAGCACCCAGAGCTGCAGGATGAGGCGGCACCATTCGAGCGAATGGCCGGGCGTGGTGCCGGCAGGGCGGAACATCTCGTTCGGGTGGTAGTAATTCTTGTCGAGCTGCCAATCGGCGCCGAAATGCTCGGCAACGCGCCAGCCGACGGAACCGGCAGCGCGGCGGATGACGAGATCGGCGATGCTTTCGGCCTTGGTCAGGTATTCGCGGTCGCCGGTCGCCTCGAAGGCGGCCATCAGCGCTTCGGTCAGATGCATGTTGGAATTCTGGCCGCGGTAGTTGCCGCCATCGAGCGGCTGCCAGTCGGCGGTGAATTCCTCAGCGATGGCGCCGTGCTTGGCTTCCCAGAAGCGGGTGTTCAGTACCTCGGTGATATCGGCGATCATGCCGTCGGCGAGCGGATGGCCGATGGTCTTGGCAGAGGAGGCGGCGAGCAGCACGAAGGCGTGGCCATAGCCCTGCTTGTTGGAATCGACAGGGCCATTGTTGTCGAGGGACCAGAAGTAACCACCATTCTTGCGGTCGCGGTGGTGGTTCCAGAGATAATCCATGCCGTGGTCGACGGCATCGGATGCGCCCGGGCGGCCGAGCAGCGCGCCGAGGGTGAAGCAATGCACCGAGCGGGCGGCGATGTGGATGCTGCGCACCTGTCCTTCGGCATCCAGCGGCTTGCCCTCATCGTCGAGATCGTAGAAGCCGCCCTTCGGGTTGATGGAATTGTGCTGGAAGAAGTCGAAGAGGCCGTTTGCCTGCGCGAGAAGCCAGTTCCGGTGATAGGCCCGGTTCGTCCAATTGCCGAGGGCGGTGCCGCCAGTTGCGAGTGCCATGCTACTCCTCCGAATTCGTGCACAAAGCTTTGCGGAACGCCTATATAGGGGTCCGCCGAGTCTGTCATCCGCCGGGGCTTGCAAATGGCGGAATCGCGCTGCATATATTGACATAAAGATATCTTTATGTGATTTGATCGCCCTATTGTTAGCGACGTCAAGGAGTCCGCCCGTGTTCGACAATCTTTTTGGCCCCGATGGGGTAAAACGCGACGGCAGTGAAGTGTTTGCAGCGCTGAAGAAAGCTGCCAGCGAACGCATCCTAGTTCTCGACGGCGCCATGGGCACGCAGATCCAGGGGCTCGGCTATGATGAGGACCAATTCCGCGGCGATCGGTTCATCGGTTGCGCCTGCCACCAGAAGGGCAATAACGACCTTCTGATCCTCAGCCAGCCGGACGCGATCGAAGAGATCCATTATAAATATGCCAAGGCCGGCGCCGACATTCTCGAAACCAACACCTTCTCCTCGACCCGCATCGCGCAGGCCGATTACGAGATGGAAGGCGAGGTTTACGCGCTGAACAAGGAGGGTGCCGAGATCGTCCGTCGCGCGGCCATCCGCGCCGAACGCGAAGATGGCCGCCGCCGTTTCGTGGCCGGTGCCATCGGCCCGACCAACCGCACCGCCTCGATTTCGCCCGACGTCAACAATCCGGGCTACCGCGCGGTTTCCTTCGACGATCTGCGCATCGCCTATGGCGAACAGATCGATGGGTTGATCGACGGCGGCGCCGACATCATCCTGATCGAGACGATCTTCGATACGCTGAACGCCAAGGCGGCGATCTTTGCCTGCGAAGAGCGCTTTGAGGCCAAGGGCATTCGTCTGCCGGTGATGATCTCCGGCACGATCACCGATCTTTCTGGCCGTACGCTGTCGGGCCAGACGCCGTCGGCCTTCTGGAACTCTGTGCGGCACGCCAATCCATTCACCATCGGCCTCAACTGCGCGCTCGGCGCCAACGCGATGCGTCCGCATCTGCAGGAGCTGTCGGGCGTCGCCGACACCTTCGTCTGCGCCTATCCGAATGCCGGCCTGCCGAACGAATTCGGCCAGTATGACGAGACGCCCGAGCTGATGGGGGCGCAGATCGAGGGCTTTGCCCGCGAAGGCCTGGTCAATATCGTCGGCGGCTGCTGCGGCTCAACGCCGGAACATATCCGCGTCATTGCCGAGACCGTTGCCAAGTACAAGCCGCGGCCGATCCCGGAACATCGCCCGTTCATGTCGCTGTCGGGCCTCGAGCCCTTCGAGCTGACCAAGGACATTCCGTTCGTCAATGTCGGCGAGCGCACCAACGTCACGGGTTCCGCCAAGTTCCGCAAGCTGATCACCAATGCCGATTATACGGCGGCACTGGATGTGGCGCGCGACCAGGTGGAGAACGGCGCGCAGGTCATCGACATCAACATGGACGAAGGCCTGATCGATTCCGAGAAGGCGATGGTCGAGTTCCTTAACCTGATCGCCGCGGAGCCGGATATCGCCCGCGTGCCGGTGATGATCGATAGTTCGAAGTTCCAGATCATCGAGTCGGGCCTGAAGTGTGTCCAGGGCAAGCCGATCGTCAACTCGATCTCGCTGAAGGAAGGCGAAGAGAATTTCCTGGCGCAGGCGAAGCTGCTGCATCGCTACGGTGCTGCCGTCGTCGTCATGGCGTTCGACGAGACGGGGCAGGCCGATAGCTACGACCGCAAGGTCGAAATCTGCCGCCGCGCCTACAAGCTGCTGACGGAGGAAGCTGGTCTCTCGCCCGAGGACATCATCTTCGATCCGAACATCTTCGCTGTCGCGACCGGTATCGAAGAGCACAACAATTACGGCGTCGACTTCATCGAGGCGACACGGACGATCCGCAAGGAAATGCCGCTGGTGCATATTTCGGGCGGCGTCTCCAACCTGTCCTTCTCGTTCCGCGGCAACGAGCCGGTGCGCGAGGCGATGCATGCCGTGTTCCTCTATCACGCCATCCAGGCGGGCATGGACATGGGCATCGTCAATGCCGGTCAGCTGGCCGTCTATGACAATATCGATGCCGAGCTGCGCGAAGCCTGCGAAGACGTGGTGCTGAACCGGCGGTCTGACAGCACCGAGCGCCTGCTTGAGGTGGCCGAGAAGTTCCGGGGCGGAGCCGCGCGTGAGGGCCGCGTGCAGGATCTCTCCTGGCGTGAATGGCCGGTCGAGAAGCGTCTTGAGCATTCGCTGGTCAACGGCATTACCGAGTATATCGAGGCCGATACGGAAGAGGCGCGACTAAAGGCTGCGCGTCCGCTGTATGTCATCGAGGGCCCGCTGATGGCCGGGATGAATGTCGTCGGCGATCTCTTCGGCTCGGGCAAGATGTTCCTGCCGCAGGTGGTGAAATCCGCCCGCGTCATGAAGCAGGCCGTTGCCGTTCTGCTTCCCTTCATGGAGGAAGAGAAGCGGCTGAATGGCGGCAGCGAGCAGAAGTCTGCCGGCAAGATCCTGATGGCGACCGTCAAGGGCGACGTGCATGATATCGGCAAGAACATCGTCGGCGTCGTGCTTGCCTGCAACAATTACGAGATCATCGATCTCGGCGTCATGGTGCCGGCAACGAAGATCCTGGAGACGGCGGTGGCCGAGAAGGTCGATGTCATCGGCCTCTCCGGCCTGATCACACCGTCACTCGACGAGATGGTGCATGTGGCGGCCGAAATGGAGCGCCAGGGCTTCGAGATCCCGCTGCTGATCGGCGGCGCGACGACGAGCCGTGTGCATACCGCGGTGAAGATCCATCCGGGCTACAACAAGGGCCAGGCGATCTACGTGACAGACGCCAGCCGCGCGGTCGGCGTGGTGTCGTCGCTGTTGTCACCTGACAACCGGGACGGCTATGTCGCCGATATCCGCACCGAATATGCCAAGGTCGCGGCCGCGCATGCGCGTAGCGAAGCTGAGAAGGTGCGCCTGCCGCTGTCGCGAGCCCGTGAAAATGCTCACAAGGTCGATTGGGCCGGTTACAAGCCGACCAAGCCGAGCTTCCTGGGAACCAAGGTTTTCGAAGATTACGATCTGGCCGATATCGCCCGCTATATCGACTGGACGCCGTTCTTCCAGACCTGGGAACTGCGCGGCCGCTATCCGGCCATTCTTGAAGACGAGAAGCAGGGCGAGGCGGCGCGGGCTCTCTGGAACGATGCGCAGGCGATGCTGAAGAAGATCATCGACGAGAAATGGTTCCGGCCGCGCGCGGTGATCGGCTTCTGGCCGGCAAATGCCGTCGGCGACGATATCCGTCTCTTCACCGGCGAGGACCGCAAGCAAGAGCTCGCGACCTTCTACACGCTGCGCCAGCAGCTCTCGAAGCGGGACGGCCGTCCGAATGTAGCGCTGTCGGATTTCGTGGCACCCGAAGCAACCGGTATCGAGGAATACGTCGGCGGTTTCGTGGTGACGGCCGGTATCGAGGAAGTGGCGATCGCCGAACGCTTCGAGCGGGCGAACGACGATTACTCGTCGATCCTCGTCAAGGCGCTGGCAGACCGCTTCGCGGAAGCCTTTGCCGAGCGCATGCACGAGCAGGTTCGCCGCGAATACTGGGGCTATGCCAAGGACGAGACGCTCTCGAACGACGAGCTGATCACGGAGCAGTACGCCGGTATCCGCCCGGCGCCCGGCTATCCGGCGCAGCCCGATCATACCGAGAAGAAGACGCTGTTCGAACTGCTCGACGCCGAGAAGGCCGCCGGCGTGACGCTGACGGAAAGCTACGCGATGTGGCCGGGTTCTTCGGTATCAGGCATCTATATCGGCCACCCCGATTCCTACTATTTCGGCGTTGCCAAGGTGGAGCGCGACCAGGTGGAAGACTACGCGGCCCGCAAGGGTATGGAGGTCACCGAAGTCGAACGCTGGCTCGGCCCGGTACTGAACTATGTGCCTGCCAAGGTCAACGACGCGATCGAGGACGCGGCCTGATCGTCTGCTCAAGTTCAGAGATTGAATCAAGAAGGGCGGAAAGTGATTCCCTTTCCGCCCTTATCATTTTGAAATGATGCTGTTTTGGGCTACCACGCATCAGTGCTCTGGAAAATTGCTGCAGTTTCGCGTATCTTAGCTAAGTTAGCTAAGGAACTGTGCGATGCGCGTGACCGTCCATGCCGCGAAGACCAATCTCTCGAAACTTATCGACGCCGCCTTGTCGGGCGAAGAGGTGGTTATCGCCAAGGGCCAGAAGCCCGCGGTCAAGCTTGTGCCGATCCCGCAAAACACATTTCAGATCGGTCTGCTGAAAGGCGAGATCACCGGCGGCGGTCCGGATTTCTTCGAGCCGCTTGATGAGGCCACCCTCGCGGATTGGGAAGGCGGCAATTGACCGCTGTCCTGCTCGATACCCATGCCTGGGCCTGGTCACTGACTGGCGACGACCGGCTGAGCCGGAAGGCCATCCATGTCATCGGCCAGGCGGACGCAGTCTTCGTCTCGCCGATTTCCCTGTTTGAAATCGGTCAGAAGGTGCGGATCGGCAAATGGCCGGAGATGGAGCCCCATGTTCTGAAGCTGGCCGATATCCTCGAACGCCAGGGCGGCAGCAGTGCCTCGCTGACGCCTGAAATCTGTCTGCATGCATCGACGATGGATTGGCAGCATCGCGATCCCTTCGATCGGCTGATCGCGGCAACGGCTATGGCCGAGGGGCTTCCGCTTGTCTCCGCGGACACGGTTTTCGACGAGCTATCAGGTCACAGCCGGTGGCTGGCGCGGCTCTGGTAGGGAATGTAGCGCGGCTAGGCGCTGAGTTCCGCCAAGATCGCCGTCGTATCGTCGCTCTGCTTGAATCGGGGATAGCGCAGCCCTTCCGGGTCGATCTCCCGTTCTAATTGGCGGAGTTCTTCGATCATCGGGCGCAATCCCTTGTCGAGCGCCGTCCGGACCAGGCTTGCCGCGTCGTAGCGGGCGTAGAGCACGACGAGGTCAGCCAGGCCGTCGCTGCAGATGACGGCGTGCGCGCGGGTTTTGACCGGTAGCCGCTGATAGACAAGATGGTCGGCTGCCTCGGGAACGAGGCCGAGCGTCCAGATGCCGCCCGGAGTGTTCTGGGTTTCGCGATGCCGCCGAAGTGCGGCGAGCGTCTCGGTGTCACCGAGCGCGCCGCCGCCCTTGTTGATGCCGCCGGTGCGGGCGATGTGGCTGCGCGCGTGCTCCTGCTCGCGCGCATAGGCACCCGGTATCGCCGTGTGGAGGCTTGCCGAGCCGTCGTCTTGAAGCAGGAATACGCAGGAGTCGCCGAGACCATAGAAGTCGAAGGCCTCATCCGTCGCATGAATCATGGCGAAGGCCGAGAGCGGCCAGGCATAGCGGGGGACGCCCGGGTGGCTGTCGGTGAAGTCCTTGCGGGCGCCCTCGGATATAGCGCGGGCGATATCCGATATTGCCGTGTTGCGCGCAATGCCGCGCTGAAAACCATCCGCGAAACGTGCGGCGATCCAGGCGGCATCACTGCCATCAGCATCGATATATTGGCGATCGCCGAGACCAGTTGCGCCGTCGATGACGAAGGCGCAGGCCTCGTTGTGACCGAGGCGGTCTTCGTTTGCCTTTGCCGGATTGCCCGGGTCGGAAACCGCGTCGAGAACGGATATTCTGGGTCCTGTGATCATGATCTCAAGGAATAGCGCCAGGCGAGCGGCTCTTCAATGCGATCTGCATGACTACGAGGCGATCGTCAGCTCCGCGACGAAATCGTAGGCATCTCCGCGGTAGAGCGAGCGGGTGAATTCAACGGCGCGGCCGGAGGCGAGGTAAGAGATGCGCTCGATCGACAGGCCCGCGGCGCCGACCGCAACGCCGAGGAGGTGGGCGTCGGCTTCCTTCATGTTGGTGGCGGAGATGCGCTGAACGGCGCGAGTCGGGCGGACCTGGCGGCGTTCGAGTTCGGCGTAGAGCGAGGTGGTGACCACTGACGGATCGGGCAGGAATTCGCCTGAGACGCTGGCATTTTCGATGGCCAGCGGCTGGTCGTCGGCGATGCGCAGACGCGACAGGCGCGAGACCTTGATGTCGGTGCCGAGGCCGAGGATCATCATTTCGTCGGGCGAGGGCGTGTGGATGCCCTTGTGCAGCCATTCGGACCGCGAGGTCATACCGCGCCGCGCCATGTCTTCGGTAAACGAGGTCAATTGCGACAGGCGCTGCTCAACCTTGGAAACCGGCTTGGTGACGAAGGTTCCCGAGCCGTGACGGCGCACCAGCAGGCCATCGGCGACGAGATCGTCGATCGCCTTGCGGACGGTGACGCGGCTGACGGCGGCGAATTCGGCGATGTCACGTTCCGGGGGCAGGGCATCGCCGTGTCCCAGCGTGCCGGTGCGGACGGCCTCTTCCAGCGTGCGGCGAAGCTTGACGTAGAGTGGCCCGGTGCCGCCGGCCTGGACGCGTTCGGGCGAGAGGATGGCGGAGAGATCTTCGGTCATGCCGCCCCCCGCGTCTCGATGGCAAGGCGTTTGACGGCCAGTTCGACGGCGCCCTGCAGCACGTCGCCCTTGGGCTCGGCGAGCAGCGCGGCGTGACGCTCCGCGAGCCAGGGGCGATAGGCATTTGCCAGGCCACCCAGCAGGCAGATCGCCGGGCATTCCGGCCAGATCAGCGCATCGAGGTTTTCGCCGATCGCGGATGCGGCTTCGCTGACGATGGCTGCTGCGACTTCGTCATTGTTGTTCGCATGATCGAAGATCACTGGCGCGTAGTGCGCGAAATCCTTCGGCTTGGAGACATGGGCGAATTCGACGAGCTTTTCCGGATCGTTTCCGAACTCGGCCATGATCCTCTCGGTCAAGGCAGAGCCGGGCCGCACCTTGTCATAGGCGAGGAGTGACCTTTCCAGCAGGTCGCGGCCGAGGCGGGCGCCGCTTGCCTGGTCGCCGACGACGAAGCCCCAGCCGCCGATGCCGCTGATCGTGCCGTTGCGCCGCGCATTGTAGACGGAGCCGGTGCCGAAGGCGCCGATGACACCGTCGGAATCGCCGAGTGCGCCCTGCAGCGCGATCAAGGCATCGGTCACAACCTTGCCATCGGCAAAGGGAAGGGCCTTTTCGATACGGCTGCCGTAGTCGCCGACATTGGCGCCTGCCACGCCGACGACGGCGGAGACGCTGGAAACGGTTTCAGGATGCAATGCGGCATCGCGCAATGCTTCTTTCGCGGCGAGAATGATGTTTTCCAGGGATCCCTGGAGATTGGACAGGATATTGGCGGGGCCTGCGGTGCCGCGGCCCAGAATCTTGCCGCTCCGGTCTGCGACCGCGGCGCGGCAGCTTGACCCGCCGCCATCAATGCCGATTGCCAGTTCCGTCATCGGACCCCCGGATAACGCTGTTCCCGTCGTTTTTTATTACCATACCAAAAAAATACCATTTACCAAGCAAAATTGGCTTTGAAATTTCATATTTCTATCATGTYGATATTTAATGATAAAAATTTTTTATGAAAATTCGGACCGTCAAAAGTTAAATTCGGCTGGACAATTGGTATTTTTTTGGCCTTAATTCTGAAAAAGGGAACAGCAAACAGGGGCAAATTTACACCGGCGCCAAAACCAAATGCCGGGACGCTCCTGAAGGTGATTGGGTTTGACGCGGAACTGCCCGTTCAGGCAATCCGCCAGTCCGTCATCATCAGCTTTTTCCTCATGAAAACACCGCGCCCCGCTTGTGTATGGGAGGGTGCAATCCGGCCCAGAGGTTTGAAGCCTTCATGCCGGTTCGAGCTTAAGGGACCGCCAGCCCTGGCGATCCTCCAAAGGGGCGTTGGGTGTTTCCTCAGACACTCCGATTGCTTGTTTCAGAACCAAAGACGCGCCTGATGGCGCTTAAAAACAGGAGAGGGAAATGAAAAACACTGCTCTGAAAAGCTTCCTGCTGGCGTCGAGCCTGCTGACGTCGGCCGGTTTTGCCTATGGCGCCGACGTGACGCTGACGGTCGAAAGCTGGCGTAACGACGACCTGCAGATCTGGCAGGAAAAGATCATCCCGGCTTTCGAAGCCAAGAACCCGGGCATCAAGATCGTCTTCTCGCCGACCGCTCCGACTGAATACAATGCTTCGCTGAACGCCAAGCTCGATGCTGGTTCCGCTGGCGACATCATCACCTGCCGTCCGTTCGACGCTTCGCTCGAGCTCTTCAACAAGAAGCAGCTGGCCGACCTGACGAGCCTGCCGGGCATGGAGAACTTCACGCCGGTCGCCAAGGCTGCCTGGTCCACCGACGACGGCAAGTCGAGCTTCTGCGTGCCGATGGCCTCTGTCATCCACGGCTTCATCTACAACAAGGATGCCTTCGACAAGCTGGGCATCGCCATTCCGAAGACGGAAGACGAGTTCTTCGCAGCCCTCGACAAGATCAAGGCCGACGGCACCTATATCCCGCTCGCCATGGGCACGAAGGATCTCTGGGAAGCCGCAACCATGGGCTACCAGAACATCGGTCCGAACTACTGGAAGGGTGAAGACGGCCGCGCCGCTCTGATCTCCGGCAAGCAGAAGCTGACGGATGCCGACTGGGTCAAGCCTTACGAAGAGCTTGCCAAGTGGAAGCCTTACCTCGGCGACGGTTTCGAGGCGCAGACCTACTCGGACAGCCAGAACCTCTTCACGCTCGGCCGCGCAGCGATCTATCCTGCCGGTTCGTGGGAAATCGCGCTGTTCAACACGCAGGCACAGTTCAAGATGGGCGCATTCCCGCCGCCGGTTCCGAAGGCTGGCGACCAGGGCTACATCTCGGATCATCCGGATATCGGCGTTGCCCTGAACGCGAAGAGCGCGCATGCCGAAGAAGCCAAGAAGTTCCTGTCATGGGTTGCTTCGAGCGAATTCGCCGACATCTACGCGAACTCGCTGCCGGGCTTCTTCAGCCTGAACTCCAACCCGGTGAAGATGAGCGATCCGCTGGCTCAGGAATTCGTTTCCTGGCGCGGCCCGTACAAGTCGACCGTCCGCTCGACCTACCAGATCCTGTCGCGCGGCACCCCGAACCTCGAAAACGAGACCTGGGTTGAATCGGCCAACGTCATCAATGGCACCGACACGCCTGCCGTTGCCGGCGAGAAGCTCCAGAAGGGCCTCGACAGCTGGTACAAGCCGGGCGCTGCCAAGTAAGTGCTATAGCCTAAAGACGGGTGGCAACTCTGTTGCCACCCTCATTCCTGTGCCGCCTTAGGGCTTTGCCCACGGGACGTCACAGGGATCCAACCACGCGAAGTCTTTCGCGTGGAAGGAGTCTCCGGCGCCGCAGACGCGGCGCCACTGGATTCCTGTGACAAGCACAGGAATGAGGGAGACGTTGACCTCGGAGCGAAGTGTGACCGACATTCCATCTGTAGAACCCAAACCGATCAAGCGCCCCATACGCTGGCATATCGGCGTCTTTCTCTTTCCGGCATTCGTCGTCTATTCGGCGATCATGATCCTGCCGCTGATCGAAACGCTCAGGCTTTCGTTCTACAATCTCGTCGATGGTCAGCCGGCCTTCGTTGGGCTGGCGAATTACAAGGTGCTGTTCGGAGATGCGCGCTGGGCGCGGGATTTCTGGAACGCGCTGGTCAACAACCTGATCTTCTTTGTCATTCACATGTGCGTGCAGAACCCGATCGGCATTGCGCTGGCAGCCCTGCTGTCGACGCCGCGGCTGCGGTTCGTGGCCTTCTACCGCACCGCCATGTTCCTGCCGACGCTGCTGTCCTTCGTTATCGTCGGCTTCATCTGGAAGCTGATCCTGTCGCCGATCTGGGGGGTAGCGCCTTGGCTGATGGGCCTTGTCGGGTTGAAGGGGCTTTTCGCGCCCTGGCTCGGCCAGTCCGGTCCGGCGCTGATTGCCGTGTCGCTGATTTCCAACTGGCAATATATCGGCATACCGATGATGCTGATCTATGCGGCGCTGCTGTCTATCCCCGAAGAGGTGATCGAAGCTGCCGAATGCGACGGCATTACCGGCTGGGCGCAGTTCTGGAAGATCAAGCTGCCGCTGATCCTGCCTGCCATCGGTATCATTTCGATCCTGACCTTCGTCGGCAATTTCAACGCCTTCGACCTTGTCTATACCGTGCAGGGCGCTCTCGCGGGGCCCGACATGTCGACCGATATTCTCGGCACGCTGCTCTACCGAACCTTCTTCGGTTTCCAGCTGCAGCTCGGCGACCGCTCGATGGGGGCGACGATCGCCACCGTGATGTTCGTCATCATTCTCGCCGGCGTCTCCTTCTATCTCTTTGCCATCCAGCGGCGCATGCGCCGGTACCAGTTCTGAGGAGCGCGACATGTCCAATAAAGCACGCACGTCTCCTCTGCGCACCGGGCTCGTCCACCTGGCGCTCCTCGGCTACACGCTGATCGCCATCTTCCCGGTGTTCCTGACGATCATCAACTCGTTCAAGGATCGCAACGCGATCTTCCGCTCGCCGCTGCAGATTCCGACGCCATCGACCTTCAGTCTGGTCGGCTATCAGACCGTGCTGGGGCAGGGCGATTTCGCGCTCTACTTCCAGAACAGCTTCATCGTCACCGTGGTGGCGATCTTCCTGGTGCTGCTGTTCGGCGCCATGGCGGCTTTCGCGCTGTCGGAATACCGTTTCAGGGGCAATACGCTCGTCGGCCTCTACATGGCGATTGGCATCATGATCCCGATCCGCCTCGGCACGGTTGCCATCCTGCAGGGCATGGTCGCTGCCGGTCTCGTCAACACGCTGACGGCGCTCGTTCTCGTCTATACGGCGCAAGGCATTCCGCTCGCGATCTTCATTCTCTCTGAGTTCATGCGCACTGTCTCTGACGATCTGAAGAATGCCGGGCGCATCGACGGCCTCTCGGAATACGCCATCTTCTTCCGCCTGGTGCTGCCGCTGGTGCGGCCTGCGATGGCGACGGTTGCCGTCTTCACCATGATCCCGATCTGGAACGACCTCTGGTTCCCGCTGATCCTGGCGCCGGCGGAAGCCACCAAGACCGTGACGCTCGGTTCGCAGATATTTATCGGCCAGTTCGTCACCAACTGGAACGCGGTTCTGGCGGCGCTGTCGCTGGCGATCCTGCCGATCCTCGTTCTCTACGTCATCTTCTCGCGGCAGCTGATCCGCGGCATTACTTCCGGAGCAGTGAAATGACCAGTTCACAGAAGCCCGTCCGCGTCCTCGTTGCCGGTCTCGGCAACATGGGCCGCAGCCATGCGCTCGCCTATCACAACAACCCCGGCTATGAGATCGTCGGCCTCGTCAACCGCTCGGCACCGAAGCTCGATCCGGCTTTGTCGGGCTACAAGATCCATCCGGATTTCTATGCGGCGCTTGCCGAGCTGAAGCCCGATCTCTGCGCCGTCTGCACCTATTCCGACAGCCATGCCGATTACGCCGTCGCCGCCTTCGAGGCTGGCTGCGACGTCTTCGTCGAAAAGCCGCTGGCGACCACCGTTGCCGATGCCGAGCGCGTCGTGGCGGCTGCCAAGAAGTCCGGGCGCAAGCTTGTCATCGGCTACATCCTTCGCCATCACCCGTCCTGGATCAAGCTGATCGAAGAGGCGCGCAAGCTCGGCGGCCCCTATGTGTTCCGCATGAACCTCAATCAGCAGTCCAGCGGCCCGACCTGGGAAACCCACAAGTCGCTGATGCAGACGACATCGCCGATCGTCGATTGCGGCGTGCATTATGTCGATGTCATGTGCCAGATCACCGACGCCAAGCCGGTCGAAGTGCGCGGCATGGGTCTGCGCCTCTCTAATGAGATCGCGCCTGACATGTACAACTACGGCCAGCTGCAGGTGCTGTTCGAAGACGGTTCGGTCGGCTGGTACGAAGCGGGCTGGGGTCCGATGATTTCCGAGACGGCCTTCTTCGTGAAGGACGTGATGTCGCCGAACGGCGCGGTCTCGATCGTCATGGATCCGAACGCGAAGTCCGATGATATCGACACGCATACGAAGACATCGGTCATCCGCCTGCATACCGCGGAGACCGGTCCTACCGGCAAGTTCATCACGCCGGATCAGGACATGACGATGGCGGGTGAGCCCGGTCATCAGGAACTCTGCGATTTCGAGCAGGCCTTCATGCTGAAGGCCATCCGCGAGGATATCGACCTCAACAGGCATATGGGCGATGCAGTGGCTTCGCTGCGCATCTGCCTTGCCGCCGACGAGAGCGTACGCACCGGCCATCCGGTCAAACTGTAAGGAATTCGACCCTTGGGATCGCTTCAACTGAAATCCATCCGCAAGACCTACGGCACGCACGAAGTGCTGAAGGGCATCGACCTCGAGGTCAAGGACGGCGAGTTCGTCATCTTCGTCGGCCCGTCCGGTTGCGGGAAATCGACGCTGCTGCGCAGCATTGCCGGTCTGGAGGATGTCACATCTGGCTCGGTGCTGATCAACGGCCGCGACGAGACGCTGACGCCGCCTGCCAAGCGCGGCATCGCCATGGTCTTCCAGTCCTACGCGCTCTATCCGCACCTGACCGTCAAGGACAATATGGGCCTCGGCCTGAAGCAGGCGGGCAAGCCAAAGGACGAGATCGAGAAGCGGGTGACGGAGGCCTCCGGCATGCTGTCGCTGGCGCCCTATCTCGCCCGCCGCCCGGCGGAACTCTCCGGCGGCCAGCGCCAGCGCGTTGCCATCGGCCGTGCGATCGTGCGCGAACCTGAACTCTTCCTGTTCGACGAACCGCTGTCGAACCTCGATGCCGCCTTGCGCGTCCAGACGCGTCTGGAGATCGCCAAGCTGCACCGTCAGCTGAAGGCGACGATGATCTACGTCACCCACGACCAGGTCGAGGCGATGACGCTGGCCGACAAGATCGTCGTCCTGAATGCCGGCGCCATCGAGCAGGTCGGTTCGCCGATGGAACTCTATAACAGGCCGGCCAATGTCTTCGTTGCCGGCTTCATCGGCTCGCCCATGATGAACTTCATCGCCGCGGACAAGCTCGGTGACACGGAAGCCAAGACCATCGGCGTGCGTCCCGAGCATCTGACGCTGTCGCGCGACAGCGGCACCTGGACGGCGAAGATCGTCCATGTCGAGCATCTCGGCGCCGATACGATCGTCTATCTGGACTCCGATCAATGCGGGCTGCTGACGGCGCGACTTTTCGGCGAGCATCAGTATGCGCCTGACGAGATCGTCTATGCGACACCGGATCGGGGGCATATGCACCGGTTTGATGGGAATGATCAGGCGATACGGTAGGGTGTGACGGGGTGAGGGCGGCGGCCGCGAGTTCAAGATGCGGCGGCTTTTGGGGAGGGTACTCCCTCATCCCTGTGCTTGTCACAGGGATCCAGCCGCCGCGCGTCCGCGCGGTGAAGTGAGTCTTTCCGGCCCAAGGACTTGGGCCGGCTGGATTCCTGTGACGAGCACAGGAATGAGGGCGGCATGTGATGTCGCTACCTCAAACAATTAAGCCTTCTGCGCGATCCACTCCGCCGCCTCCCAGATGCCGGCTGCCGTTTCGACGCCATCATCCTTCGATCCAGAATACTCGGTCCTTACGCCATGGGTGTCAGCTATTCAGGGGCGATTTGTGATGCCTGCCCCGCGCCATTGTAAAAACCGCAGAAAAAAGGCGCCGCTGAGAGCGGCGCCTGGCAGGAGGTTATGCTTGTCCGGTCAGTCGCGGATGACGAGAAGATCCGCCGCCATGAAGCGCAGCGTGACGCTTTCGCCCGACTGGGGCGGGGTGACGCCCGGGTTGTTGAACATGTCGAAGGAAATGATGTTGCCGCCGACATTCATGCGGGTGCGGATGACCGAGCCCAGGAAGTGGGCCGAGACGACTTCGCCGGTCAGCGCCGTGTCGCTCTTGACGCCTTCGGCCAGCGATCCGGCTTCCGGGCGCAGTGCCAGCTGTACGGTATCGCCAGCCTTGTAGGTCTGCACCGACTGCTTCAGCGTCACGCCCTGATCGCCGATCTGGATGCGGTTGGCGGCGGGGTCGACGACCTTGGCTTCGATCAGGTTCAGCGTGCCGACGAAGGAGGCGACGAAGCGGGTCGACGGCGTGTTGTAGATCTCGAAAGGCGTGCCGATCTGGTCGGCCTTGCCGGCGTTCATGACTACGATGCGGTCGGAGATCGACAGCGCCTCTTCCTGGTCATGGGTGACGAAGACGGTGGTGATGCCGAGCTGGCGCTGGATGGCGCGGATTTCTTCGCGCAGCGATACGCGGATCTTGGCGTCGAGAGCCGAGAGCGGTTCGTCGAGAAGCAGGACCTGCGGCTTGACGGCAAGCGCGCGGGCGAGCGCCACGCGCTGCTGCTGGCCGCCGGACATCTGGTAGGGGTAGCGTTCCGCCAGGTGGTCGAGGCGGATCAGGCCGAGCATTTCCTTGACGCGCGCGTCGATCTCGGCCTTCGGCTTGCCGGCAACCTTCATGCCGAAGGCGACGTTGTCGTGCACCGTCATGTTCGGGAACAGCGCGTAGGCCTGGAACACCATGCCGATATTGCGCTGGTTCGGCTTCAGCGGGCTCTGGTCCTTGCCGTTGATCGTCAGCGAGCCGCCGGTCGGCGTTTCGAAACCGGCGATCATGCGCAGGATGGTGGTCTTGCCACAGCCCGATGGGCCGAGGAAGGAGACGAATTCTCCCTTCTCGATATTCATGTTGAAGTTCTTGACGACCTGAACCTGGCCGAAGGACTTCTGAATGTTGGTCAGCGTGAGAAATGACATGAGACGGATACCTTAAGCCTTGGCCGGACGGGCTTTGCCGAAGCGGGAGACGAGATTGAGCAAGCCCATGCTGAGCCAGGTGATGGAGAAGGCGATCACGGCGAGCGCCGACGGCTCATAGGCCTTGTTGGCGCCGACGAGCTGCAGGTAGGGACCGAAGGCCGGACGGTTCAGCAAGGCGGCGAAGGTGAATTCGCCCATGACGATCGCCAGCGTGATGAAGGCGCCCGAGAGCACGCCGCTCATGACGTTCGGGAAGATGCACTTGAACATGATCGTCGGCCACTTGGCGCCAAGGCTTTCGGCGGCTTCCGTCAGCGTCCGCACATCGATGGCGCGCATCGCCGTATCGACAGAGCGGTACATGTAAGGCAGCGACAGCGTGATGTAGGCGAAGACCAGCAGCACGTTGGTCCCCATGGTCGAGCCGGTCAGCGGCAGGATCGACGACGAATTGTACAGGCGCAGATAGCCGAAGACGATGACGATCGCCGGGATGACCAGCGGCAGCAGCGTGATGAACTCGATGATCTGGCGCATCTGCGGTACGCGCAGGCGAACCCAATAGGCCGTCGGCACAACGAGCAGCATGCCGAAGATGATGGTCATCAGCGCCATCAGCATCGAATAGCCGAAGGTCTGCTGGAACTGGGCATCGGAGAAGACCGACTTGTAGGCATCGAAGCTGTAGCCGTCGCGGCGCATGCGCAGCGAGAACTCGAGCGTGCCGAGAAGCGGAACGATGAAGTAGGTCGCACCAATGATGATGGCGAACCAGGCGCCGATACGAGAACCCTTCATTTCTGCCACCGTTCAGCGCGCATGCGCAGCATGAGGTAAAGAACGTTCGACACACCGGTGATGACGATCATGCCGAGCGCGATCGCGTAGCCGAGGTTGGCGTTGTGCAGCACGTCGCCGCGGATCTGCGCGTAGAGCAGGATCGGCACGATGTTGAGCGAGGAGCCGGTCAGCGCGTAGGCTGTGGCGATGGCGCCGAAGGCGTTGGCGAATAAGAGCAGCGTGGTGCCGAGCAGGCTCGGCCACAGGATCGGCAGGGCGACCATCGTCCAGTACTGGCGATTGGTGGCGCCGAGAATTTCGGAGGCCTCGCGCCATTCCTTCTTCATGCCGTCGAGGGCCGGCGTCAGGATCAGCACCATCAGCGGGATCTGGAAATACATGTAGGTGATGGTCAGGCCGAAGAAGGACAGCAGGTTGAAGCCCGTGCCGTATAGATTGAAGCCGAACCAGTCACGCAGGAAGATGGTGACAAGGCCGGTGCGGCCGAGCGTCGCCAGGAACGAGAAGGCGAGCGGGATGCCGGCGAAATTGGAGGCAACGCCCGAGAAGGTCAGCAGCGTGCCGCGCACCCAGGAGGGCAGGCCGCCGAGCACCACGGCCCAGGCAAGGAAGAAACCGATGAGCGCGCCGCCGAGAGCCGAGGCCACGGAAACCCGGATACTGATCCAGTAGGCGTTCATGATCGAGGGCGTGAAGAGATCCGAGATGTTCTTCAGCGTGAACTGGCCATCCGGAGTGAAAAAGGCGCCGATGACCAGATAGAGCGTCGGGATGATCAAAAACAGCAGCGCGAAGATGATGAAGGGCGCAATGCCGAGCCAATCCACCACGCGATCGCGGTTGAAGAATGGGGCAGTGCTTGCCACAGGCGCAGTCACAGTGCTCATGGAAGCTATCCGGGGGCGTCGAGGTGAAAAAGAGCCTCCCCGCCGGATGGGCGGGGAGGCGTGGCAGATATTACTGAACGTTGGCGCCGACGACGCTATCCCACTTCGTGGTGATAGCAGCCTTGCCCTTGTCCTGCTCGTCGAGCGTCGGGAAGACGGCCTTTGCATAGCCTTCAGCCGGCGGCAGCTTGTCGAGCAGTTCCTTCGGAACCTTGCCCTTTTCGGCGAGGTCGTTGAAGCGGATCGGGTGGCAATAGCCCTTCAGCCAGCCGAGCTGACCTTCGTCCGAATAGAGGTATTCCATCCAGAGCTTGGCAGCGTTCGGGTGCGGAGCGAAAGCCGAGATCGCCTGAACGTAAACGCCAGCGACAACGCCGGAGGTCGGAACGACGACTTCAACCGGCGGGTTGCCGTTCAGGCTGTCGCGCCAGGAGAGACCGTTGTAGTCCCATGCGACGACGATCGGGGTCGAGCCCTGAGCGAGCGAAGCGGACTTGCCGATAACCGGAACGAGGTTCCCGGCCTTGTTGAGTTCTGCGAAGTAGGAGAGACCTGCTTCACCAGCCTTCGTTGCGTCCTTTTCGCCGGCAGCGAGGCCAGCAGCGTAGACGGCCTGAACAGCCTGGTTCGAAGCGCGCGGGTCACCAGCGAGCGAAACCGAGTTGGCGTATTCCGGCTTCTTCAGGTCGGCCCAATCCTTCGGGACGTTCTTGACGATGTCGGTGTTCACGACGAACGAGAGAACGCCGTAGTAATCGCCGTACCAGTAGCCGTCAGCGTCCTTTGCGGAGTCCGGAATGGAATCCCAGGTGGAGACCTTGTAGGGCTGGATCAGGCCATCGGCCTTGGCAGACGGGCCGAAGGAGAGACCAACGTCGATGACGTCAGGAGCCTGCGGGCCAGTGTTGCCCTTGTTGGCCTTGATGGCTTCGATTTCGTCGCCCGAACCAGCGTCCGGGTTCAGTTCGTTGACTTCGATGCCGTACTTGGCCTTGAAGCCTGCGATGACGTCGCCGTAACCGCACCAGTTGTGCGGGAGAGCGATGGTCGTCAGCGTGCCTTCCTTCTTGGCGGCAGCGATGAGGTCGGCGCTCGGTTCAGCCGCGGCAATCGCAGTCGAAGCTACGACGATCGCAGTAGAAAGCGAAAGCAGTCGAGAAATGTTAGAGATCACTGTTGTTCTCCTTCGGTTTTCAGTGGTCTGGCGAAGCTGTTACTGACGTTGCATGAAGCTTGTATGACAGCCGCGTGACGTTAATTTTTCTTATGATTGCAGGTGCTTGCGGCCGCTGTCTTGTTTGCGACGCGCTATTCTATTTTATCTACGCCCTCATTGATTTCGTTTAGTCTTGCCCCTTTCCCTCTCAACCCAGCTTGCGGAAGAGCCTGGTCTGTTCAAACAGGCCCTCCAGCGTTTTCATGCGCTCCTTCGTTTCGTCCCATGTCGAGCTCTGGACGGCTTCGATCAGGGCCTCGACGATGAAAAGCGTGACGACCGAGGAATCCCAGGCCGACGGTGCCTCGATCTGGACGCGGAACGCGTGCCTTGCGAGCTTGGCGGCGGGCGAACCCCATTGGTCGGTGAAGACGATGATGTCGGCGCCGCGCTTGCGGGCGGCCTGCGCCAGACTCACCATCTCCTGCTCGTAGCGGCGGATATCGAAGATGATCAGCAGGTCGCCGGCATTCATGTTGAGAACATATTGCGGCCAGCTCGACGAATTCGAGGAGAGCAGGGCGGTGTTTGGCCGGATGACCTGCATGTGAGTGAAAAAGTACTCGGCCAGCGCGCCGGTGATGCGGCCGCCGACGAAATAGAGGCCGCGCTTGCGGTCAGACAGAAGCGAGGCGACGTTCTCGAAGGTTGCCGTGTCGAGATCAGTCAGCGTTTGGCGCAGGTTTCCGATGATGGCATCGGCGAAGCGGTTGAGAATATGTGTGCCCGGGGCATTCGAGGCCCAGCGGTCGTGCTTGGCGATCGGGTTAGAGATTGTTGCTTCGACTTCCTGATGCAGATGCGCCTGGAAATCCGGATAGCCTTTGAAGCCGAGCTTCTGCACCATGCGCACCACCGTCGGCGTCGAGACGCCGGCATTTTCCGCAATGGTGGTGATGCTGCCCAGCCCGGAGACTGGGTAGTTGTCCAGCAGACTTTCAGCCAACTGCTTCTCGGCGCGCGTCAGCGCGTCGAAATGCGAGTGGATGACGTCTGAGACCGTCTTCGACGCGGCGTTCACTCGATCATGCTCCCCGGGAATGGCTTGTTTTGATCCCGACGCTTTCCCTTTGCGTCAGGTGCCACTTTCCCACTCAAAGTTAACAACGCTGTCACAATCCATGTCAACTACTGTCATGAAAAGAAATTTTCAGGATGCGCTTGACAGTGTGGAGAACCTGAAGAATTCTTTTCTTATTAATTTTTTATAAAGCCATCTGGCGAGGCGTTGCCCCCGTGCTCACTGAACTGAAGGTGCTAAGCGAAGCAGAAGGAAGTTGCGTCAGCATCGAGCGGCGCGACGGCAAGAGCGCGCTGCTGATCATCTGCGAGCATGCGTCGCGAACGCTGCCTGAACGCTATGGCGATCTCGGCCTTTCGAAGGATGCGCGGGAGAGCCACATCGCCTGGGATCCGGGGGCTTTGGCGGTTGCGCGCGGTATTTCCGCCGCACTTGACGCCACGCTCGTCTCGCAGCGTTTTTCCCGCCTGATCTACGATTGCAACCGCCCGCCGGAAGCGCCGGGCGCGATGCCGGAAAAGAGCGAGATCTATCCGATTCCAGGCAACGAGAATCTCGGTGCTGACGAGCGCAAGGCTCGCACCGAAGCGCTGTACATTCCTTTTCACGATGCCGTGCGCGGGCTGATCGCGGAGCGAAAGGCGAGGGGACAGGAGACTGTCGTCGTCACAATCCACAGCTTTACGCCTGTTTTCAACGGCAAGCCGCGTGCAGTCGAGCTCGGTATCCTGCACGATGCCGACAGCCGCCTGGCAGACGATATGCTTTCAGCTGCGGTTGACGCGCCGCTCTACAAGACAGAACGCAACGAGCCCTACGGCCCTCAAGACGGCGTGACGCATACGCTGATCCTGCACGGGGTTTCCAGCGGGTTCCGCAATGTAATGATCGAGGTCCGAAACGACCTCATCAAGGACGATGCCGGCCAAGGGGTCATGGCCGACTATCTCTCAGGGCTTCTCCAGCAATGTCTGGAAGGCTCGCACTAAAAAGAAAACGGCCCCAGGGAGCAGCTTTGCTGCGGACCGCCCGATGGCAAATGCCACGGGCAATTTGGCACAAGATCGACCGCAATCCCGCGGCCGATCGGGAACAGGGGGAAGTCATGTCTGACTATACCGATCTGGATAAGAAGCAGGACATGAGTGTCCTGCATTCCATGGGCTATGCCCAGGAACTTGAACGGCGCATGAGCTCGTTCTCGAACTTCGCAGTCTCATTTTCGATCATTTGCATTCTCTCCGGCGGCATCAACTCGCTGGCTCAGGCAACGGCAGGTGCCGGCGGCGCGGCAATCGGCATCGGCTGGCCGATCGGTTGCTTCGTCTCGCTCGTCTTCGCCGTGGCGATGGCGCAGATCAGCTCTGCCTATCCGACGGCCGGCGGCCTCTATCACTGGGGTTCGATCCTCGGCAACCGCTTCACCGGCTGGCTGACCGCCTGGTTCAACCTGCTCGGTCTGGTCACCGTTCTCGGCGCCATCAATGTCGGTACCTATTATTTCTTCATGGGTTCCTTCGGCACCAGCTATTTCGGCCTGACCGATACGACTGTCGTGCGTATCGTCTTCCTCATCATCATCACCGGCGCACAGGCTCTCGTGAACCACATGGGTATCGGCCTCACCGCCAAGCTCACGGACTTCTCGGGCTATCTGATCTTCGCAACGGCCATCGTGCTTTCGGCCGTCTGCCTTTTTGCAGCCCCGTCCTACGAAATCGGCCGCCTGTTCACCTTCGCCAACTATTCCGGCGAAGCTGGCGGCAATGTCTGGCCGGCGACATCGGGCACCTGGGTGTTCCTGCTCGGTCTGCTGCTGCCGATCTACACGATCACCGGCTATGATGCTTCGGCGCATACGTCCGAAGAAACCGTCAAGGCGGCACATTCCGTGCCGCGCGGCATGGTTTCCTCGGTGCTGTGGTCGGCGCTGTTCGGTTACATCATGCTGTGCTCGTTCGTCCTCATGCTGCCGAACATGGACGATGCCGCAAAGCAGGGCTGGAACGTATTCTTCTGGGCGATGGACGCGCAGGTGAATCCTCTCGTCAAGGACATCCTGTACTTCGCAATTCTGGTCAGCCAGTGGCTGTGCGGTCTTGCAACGGTCACCTCGGTGTCGCGCATGATCTTCGCCTTCTCGCGTGACGGCGGCCTGCCTGCTTCCAAGGCGCTTGCCAAGGTCAGCCCGAAATACCGCACGCCGGTTGCTGCGATCTGGACAGGTTCGATTCTCTCCGTCCTCTTTGTCTGGGGCTCTTCGCTCGTCTCGATCGGCGATACGCCGGTCTATACGATCGTCGTCTCGTGCACGGTCATCTTCCTGTTCTTCTCCTTCGCGATCCCGATCACGCTCGGCCTCTTCGCCTGGGGTACGTCGAAGTGGGACAAGATGGGCCCGTGGAACATCGGTGAGGGCGCCTTCAAGCTGTTCGCGGTGCTGACGGTCCTGGCGATGATCCTGATCTTCGTTCTCGGTGTTCAGCCGCCGAACGGTCCGGCTCTCTACGTCACGGTCGGCTTCCTTGTCCTGGCCGGCATCGTCTGGTTCGGCTTCGAGCAGCGCCGCTTCAAGGGTCCGCCGATCGGCGACGAAGTGGCACGCCGTCAGGCAGAAATCGCTGCTGCCGAAAAGGCCGTGGGCGAACACTAAGGCCAGAGGCTTCCCTCTCGAATGGCGGGGCCGCGGCGCACGCGGCCCCATCCCCGGTTCAATGAAAAAGCATCAGGCGGGCTTCGCCCGCCGCTGCATGCCCTTTCGTTGTTCCGAAATTGCAAAATCAAAAATTCAGGCGGGTAAATCATGACCACCAGCTACACTCTCGACGATCTCAAGAAGGACGTGGCCGAGGGCCGCATCGATACCGTTCTGGCGTGCCAGATCGACATGCAGGGCCGCTTGATGGGCAAGCGCTTCCAGGCCGAGTATTTCCTCGACAGCGCCTGGAAGGAAACCCACAGCTGCAACTATCTCGTCGCCACCGACATGGAGATGGAAACCGTCTCCGGCTACAAGGCGACCAGCTGGGAAAAGGGCTACGGCGACTATACGATGAAGCCGGACCTCTCGACGCTGCGCCGCATTCCGTGGCTCGAAGGTACCGCCCTGGTGCTCTGCGATCTGCTCGATCATCATACGCATGAGGAAGTGGCGCATTCGCCGCGCGCCATCCTGAAAAAGCAGGTGAAGCGTCTGGAAGCGATGGGCATGAAGCCGTTTATGGCATCCGAGCTCGAATTCTTCCTTTTCGACCAGACCTACGAGTCGGCTCACGCCTCGGGCTATCGCAACCTGAAGCTCGCCAGCGCCTATAACGAGGACTACCACATCTTCCAGACCACCAAGGAAGAAGAGGTAATGCGGGCGATCCGCACCGGTCTGCAGGGCGCCGAAATCCCCGTCGAGAATTCGAAGGGCGAGGCCTCTGCCGGACAGGAAGAGATCAACGTTCGCTATGCCGAAGCTTTGACGATGGCCGACCGCCATACGATCATCAAGAACGGCTGCAAGGAAATCGCCTGGTCGAAGGGCAAGGCCATCACCTTCCTTGCCAAGTGGCATTACAATGCCGCCGGTAGCTCGTCGCATATCCACCAGTCGCTCTGGAGCCTCGATGGCAAGAAGGCGCTGTTCTTCGACGAGAAGGGCAGATACGGCATGTCGCCGCTGATGGAAAACTACGTTGCCGGTCTTCTCGCGCATGCAAGCGAGATCACCTATTTCCTGGCACCCTACATCAATTCCTACAAGCGCTTCATGGCCGGCACCTTCGCGCCGACCAAGGCGATCTGGAGCAAGGACAACCGAACCGCCGGCTACCGTCTCTGCGGCGATGGCAGCAAGGCGATCCGCATCGAATGCCGCGTCGGCGGCTCCGACCTCAATCCCTATCTGGCCTTCGCGGCGCTGATTGCCGCAGGCATCGATGGCATCGAGAACAAGCTTGAACTCGAAGCACCCTTCGTGGGAGATGCCTACGGCGCCCGCAAGGTGCGCGAGATTCCGCGGACGCTCCGGTCCGCGACGGTTGCCATGACCAAGTCGAAGATGCTGCGCAGCGCCTTCGGCGATGATGTCATCGACCACTACACGCGCGCTGCCGAATGGGAGCAGGAAGAATACGATCGCCGCATCACCGATTGGGAAGTGGCGCGCGGTTTCGAGAGAGCATAAGAGGCGTGTCGAAGGCGGATGCAATAAGCGCCACATGATCTCCATATATCCGGAGATGGTGGTGGCTGCGTCCGCCATTAGGTCGCGAAAAACATAGGATGAAGATCATGGCAATGATCCAATGCATATCGCCGGTCGACGGATCGGTTTACGCGGAGCGTCCGGCGCTGCCGCTCGAGGCGGCGAAGGAAGCCGTGGCGCGGGCGCGCAAGGCGCAGAAGAGCTGGGCGAAGCGCCGGCTCGAAGATCGCGTTCAGCTGGTTCTAAAGGGTGTCGCGCGTCTCAACGAGATGTCGGACGTCGTCGTGCCCGAGATCGCCTGGCAGATGGGCCGACCGATCCGTTATGGCGGCGAGTACAAGGGCTTCAACGAGCGCTCCAATTACGTGGCCTCGATCGCGGCTGAGGCGCTGGCACCGCTCGTCGTTGAAGAGAGCGACAAGTTCGAGCGCCGCATCGAGCGCGAAGCCCATGGCGTCGTCTTCGTCGTGGCGCCCTGGAACTATCCTTACATGACGGCGATCAACACGATCGCTCCGGCGTTGATGGCGGGCAATACCGTTGTGCTGAAGCATGCGTCGCAGACGCTGCTGGTCGGCGAGCGTCTCGTACAGGCTTTCGTCGAGGCCGGTGTCCCTGAAGATGTCTTCCAGAATGTCTTCCTCGATCACCAGACGACCTCGGCTCTGATCGCGGCTGGTAGCTTCAACTTCGTCAACTTTACCGGCTCGGTCGAAGGTGGTCGCTCCATGGAGCGGGCGGCGGCTGGTACCTTCACCGGTCTCGGCCTTGAGCTCGGCGGCAAGGATCCGGGCTATGTCATGGAAGATGCCGATCTCGACGCTGCCGTCGATACGCTGATGGATGGCGCGACCTACAATTCCGGTCAGTGCTGCTGTGGTATCGAGCGCATCTATGTGCACGAGTCGCTCTACGACAGCTTCGTCGAGAAGTCGGTTGCCTGGGTCTCGAACTACAAGCTCGGCAATCCGCTCGATCCTGAAACATCGCTGGGCCCGATGGCGCACAAGCGCTTTGCCAAGGTGGTGCGCGATCAGATCGCCGATGCGGTTTCCAAGGGCGCCAAGGCGCTGGTCGATCCGAAGCTCTTCCCTCAGGACGACGGCGGCGCCTATCTCGCCCCGCAGATCCTCGTCAATGTCGACCACTCGATGGCCTTCATGCGCGAAGAAACCTTCGGTCCGGCTGTCGGCATCATGAAGGTCAAGAGCGATGACGAAGCGCTGGCGCTGATGAACGACAGCCAGTACGGCCTGACGGCCTCGCTCTGGACCAAGGACGCCGAGCGGGCAGGGCGGCTTGGCCGCGAAATTGAAACCGGCACGGTGTTCATGAATCGCGCCGACTATCTGGATCCGGCGCTTTGCTGGACCGGCGTCAAGGAAACCGGCCGCGGCGGCTCGCTGTCGATCATCGGCTTCCAGAACCTGACGCGTCCGAAATCCTACCATCTGAAGAAAGCAACAGCATGAGCAGCAATATCACAGCCAACTGGAGCTACCCGACAGCGGTCAAGCTCGGCCGCGGCCGCATCAAGGAGCTCGCCGACGCCTGCAAGAGCCTCGGCATGAAGAAGCCGCTCCTGATCACCGACCGTGGCCTGGCCTCGATGGCGATCACCAAGAACGCCCTCGACATTCTCGAAGACGCCGGCCTCGGCCGCGCCATCTTCGCCGATGTCGATCCGAACCCGAACGAGAAGAACCTCGAAGCCGGCGTCAAGGCTTTCAAGGATGGCGGTCATGACGGCGTCGTCGCCTTCGGCGGCGGCTCCGGTCTCGATCTCGGCAAGTGCGTGGCCTTTATGGCAGGCCAGACGCGCCCGGTCTGGGACTTCGAGGATATCGGCGACTGGTGGACGCGCGCGAGCATCGAAGGCATCGCGCCGATCGTTGCCGTGCCGACGACGGCGGGAACCGGCTCGGAAGTCGGCCGCGCCAGCGTCATCACCAATTCGGCGACGCATGTGAAGAAGATCATCTTCCATCCCAAGTTCCTACCCGGCGTCGTGATCTCCGATCCGGAACTGACCGTCGGGATGCCGAAGATCATCACCGCCGGCACCGGCATGGATGCCTTCGCGCATTGCCTGGAAGCCTATTCCTCGCCCTTCTACCATCCGATGTCGGCCGGTATCGCGCTTGAAGGCATGCGTCTGGTCAAGGAATTCCTGCCGCGCGCCTACAAGGAGGGCACGGATCTGGAAGCCCGCGCCAACATGATGGCAGCCGCCGCCATGGGCGCTGTCGCGTTCCAGAAGGGCCTCGGTGCCATCCACGCGCTGTCGCACCCGATCGGCGCCGTCTACAACACCCATCACGGCATGACCAATGCCGTCGTGATGCCGGCCGTGCTGCGTTTCAATCGCGCTGTGATCGAAGAGAAGATCGCCCGTGCGGCGGCTTATCTCGGCATCGCCGGAGGTTTCGACGGCTTCTATGATTACGTGCTGAAGCTGCGCTCCGAACTCGGCGTTCCCGAAAGCCTCTCGGCGATGGGAATCGCACCTGACAGGATCGACGAATTGTCAGCGATGGCGATCGAAGACCCGAGCGCCGGTGGCAATCCTGTCACGATGACGCTCGAAAACACCAAGGCTTTGTTCAAAGATTGCTTCTGAGTTAACCAAGGCGGACCAACCAGCTGGCCCGGAAAGCGCAGGCTTTCCGGGCTTTTTTTGTCTGCAAACATCCCAAATTCTTGGGATGTAAGAAATCCGGGCTGCAATTTCGGGTCGTCCGTTTAGATTTTGTTAACCACGATTGGAAAGGATGCATTAACCGCACGATGAATCGAAAAGTGCGTATGAGAGCGATAACCGGCTCGCCACTTTTCCCTTCGAGGACCTGATATGCCAGTCATTACTTTTGCAAATACCAAGGGCGGCGCCGGCAAGACCACGGCCGTGCTGCTGCTGGCGACCGAGCTTGCGCGCAAGGGGTATCGCGTCACCATTCTGGACGCCGATCCCCAGCATTGGATTTCCCGCTGGCATGAGATTTCCGGCAACGTGAAGAACGTCTCTGTCATCGACTTCGTCACTTCGGCATCGCTGCCGCTGCATATCAGCGAGAACAAGGCCAATACCGACTATTTCATCATCGATCTGCCGGGCGCGCGCAATCCGTTGCTTGCCACTGCCGTCGGTCTTTCCGACCACGTGCTGATCCCGATCCAGGGCTGTGCCATGGATGCCCGTGGCGGCGCGCAGGTTCTGGAACTGCTGCAGTATCTGGATGAGAAGGCAGGCATCAAGATCGGTCATTCCGTCGTCCTGACCCGCGTCAACTCGATGGTCACGACCCGCGCGCTGCAGCTGGTCAAGGCGCTGCTCAATGAGCGTCACGTGCCGGTTCTCGACACGGCGATCATCGAACGCTCGGCTTTCCGCGACATCTTCGATTGCGGCGGCACGCTCGCCACCATGGATGCGACCCGGGTCTCGAACCTCGAAAAGGCCCGCGAGAATGCGCTCTGTTTCGCCGAGGAAATGATGCGCAAGCTGCCGGTCAAGCTTCCGGTTGCGGCACGTCTCTCCGGCCTGCTGATGCGTGACGCAGCCTGATCTCACAAGCCGAAAACAAAAAAGCCGCCGGGACACCGGCGGCTTTTTTTGTTTCAATGCATGGCGATCAATCGACGAATTCGACCGTGACGCCGGGCTTGACCATCTTGGCCAGTTCCGTCGCATCCCAGTTGGTCAGGCGGATACAGCCATGGCTCTGGGTGCGGCCGATCTTCGAGGGCTCCGGGGTACCGTGAATGCCGTAGGTCGGCTTGGAGAGTGCGATCCAGACTGTGCCGACCGGGCCGTTCGGGCCTGGCGGAATGTTCAGGACCTTGTCGTTGGCGCCCTGTTGGAAGTTGATCTTCGGATTGTAGGTGTAGCCCGGGTTCAGCGCGACGCGATCGACCTGCACCGTGCCTGACGGCGAGGGCGTGTCGTTGGAACCGATCGAGGCCGGGTAAGCGGCGATCAGGTTGCCCGCGTCGTCGTAGGCGAAGACCTGCTTCTTGGCCTTGTCCGCCAGTATCTTGGCGACCGTGCCGGTCTTCGGGTCGCCCGGATTGACAACCTTGATGATGGTGCCGGGGACAGTGAAGTCGGCGCCGGGGTTCATTTCCTTCAGGAAGGCTTCGTCCATGTGGAAACGCTCGGCCAGCATCTCGGTCGTGGACGTATAGGCGAGCGACGGCAGAAGCGCCTTGTGTGCGTAGTCTTCCGGAATCTCGGCGACATAGGGGCCAGCCGCGTCTGCAGGGGTGATGGTATAGCTGATAACAGGCAGGCCGCCCGACAGGCGCAGCTGTTCAAGGATCGCGTCGGTATTGTTCGGATCGAGATTTTCGCCGGTCATCTGGTTATAGGCATAGATCGCCTTGGTGACGTTCGAGCCCATGTGTCCGTCAATGACGCCGGGCGAGATGCCGGAGCGGTCGAGGAACACCTGCAGTGCGACGATCTCCGGCTTCGACTTGCCCTTCAGGGTGATCGCGGGCTCTTCGGGTGCCCTTGGCTGCTGTGCCTGAGGTGCCTGCTGATCGGGATCGATCGCCGCATAGTCGCCGTTATCAGGATAGGGCTGATCGAGCGGCTGACGCTCGATGCTTCCGTCACGCGGGATCGCGCCGGTGACTGCGCCGCGCTCCATGTAGCGGGTGCTGCCATAGCGCGTCTGATCGCCGCTCTCGGCATTATAGGGATCGTTGTTATAGGGATCGCGCGATGGAGCCGCAGGATAATATCCCTTGGAGCGCATTTCGGTGGCGACGACATTACCGTAGCTGTCGACGAGAACGCGATTGCCGTTGCGGTCGCGCGAATAATAGACGTCGGCGCCCGGCGGGATATAGTCAACGATCTGGCCATCCGGCGTGACCATGACAACGTCGCGCTGGCGGCGGCCATATTGCTGCGCGTCCGCGACCGGCGCGACGGATGTGACGGCCAGAACGACAGCGGCGAGCGAAAGGCCGTATTTCAGAATGCGATTCACGTCTTGCACCTCAAGCAGGGACTGGGCCGACACACACCCGCGAATTTTGACGCTAGTGTGGAATTTATGAATTCGTACTGAACAAATTATGAAAATATCCGTGATCACTTGCGTGAAGCTAAACGTTTGGTTTGCCACGGTGGTTCCTCAGCGGATCGCCGGTCGCGGGCAATCATGCGCGACGTGATTGACGAAACCTTGCGCTGCCCCTAACGCTACGGCAGTTTTGAGACAGGGGGAGGGATTGAAATGATCGAGTTTGCAGCCGCCAAGGGGCCGCGCCTGATGCTGGACGAAACGTCGGTGATGGATATCGGCGCCTGCGTCGTCGATGGCGTCGATATTTCGCCCAAGCGCGCCATTCCGGATGACGGCGACCCGCGTATCGACCATTCGCTCGAAGGCTTCCTGTTTACCTGCGGCCCCGACCATATCCGTCACCGCGAGCCGATCCCGGGCCGCGCCGACGGCGCGATCTATCCGCTGCATGGCTCGGTTTCCGGCCACAAGGCGAAGGTGCTGTGGACCAAGTTCGAAAACGGCAATGCCGAATGCCGCGCCGATATCGACCTCATCACTGTCGAGGGACTGCCGCAGCGCATCGAGCGCCTCTGGAAGATCGATGGCCAAACAGGCGAGGTCTCACTCGAGGACAAGGTCATCAATACCAGCGATCAGACCGTCCCGACCTTCCTGATGTATCATATGAATGTCGGCGGCAAATGGTTCGACGAGGGCACCCGGCTCGAAGGCAAGATGCTGGAAGACGGCGGCCTCCCCTGGACCTTCGGCGACGAACTCGGCGGGTTGTTCTGCGTCGAGGCACCGGCGACCGAAGGTGGCTTTGCCGAAGTACGCCTCGGGCCGATGAAGGCCGTGCATGGCAAGACCCTGAGGGTGCGCACGCGCTCCGATACGCTGCCGCACCTGCAGGTCTGGCGCAACCAGAATGCACCGGCGCATATTCTCGGCATCGAGCCGGTCTCGCATCGCTGGGTGCTGCGCAGCGAGCTGGAGGCGGCGGGCGAATTCAACATGCTGAAGCCCGGCGAAAGCCGCAGCTATGCGCTGACCTTCGCCTTTGTATGAGCTAACAATTGTTGACGCTCGCGGTCGCGCATCGTAGAGCTTCTGCCGTTCATTTTCAGGAGGTACGCGTGATGGACATCCGCCAGATCGACGACGACTATTCGGTATCCGGCCAGATTGCGGTCGAGGATCTCGACCAGATCAAGGCTCTGGGTTTCAAGTCGATCGTCTGTCATCGCCCGGACCAGGAAAGCCCTGACCAGACGCCGTTTTCCGTGATTGCGGCACGCGCCAAGGAGCTTGGCCTGGAGATCGCACATGTGCCTGTCGGCACCATGGGTGTTACCGAGGAAGCCGTGACCGGCATGGTCGACGCGCTTGAAGAATTCCCGCGCCCGATGCTCGGCTACTGCCGCTCCGGCGCCCGTTCCACCGCGATCTATCAGAAGACCCTTCATATTCGCGGCTGACCCTGCGGCGCGGTTTTGTCCGCGCCCTTCATTCCATAAGAAAATCAGGAGAAAACCATGAGCATCAAGCGCATTGGCCCCGGTCCCCGCATGAGCGGCGCCGTCGTCCACGGCAACACCGTCTATCTCGCCGGCCAGGTTGCCGAAGGCGAGAGCGTTACGGATCAGTGCAAGGCCGCTCTTGCGGAAGTCGACCGCCTGCTGGCGGCTGCCGGTTCCAGCAAGTCGAAGATCCTGCAGACGCTGATCTACCTCTCCGACATTGCCGACTTCGCGGAAATGAACGCTGCCTGGGAAGCCTGGGTCGATCCGGCCAACACCCCGGCCCGCGCCACCAGCGAAGCCAAGCTTGCTGCACCGAAATACAAGGTCGAGTTCATCGTCACCGCGGCGATCGACTGATTTTTCGGCCATCGCCGAAATCTGAAGCCGGTGGGTTCGCTCACCGGCTTTTTGTTTAGAGCCCTCAGCTCTTCGTCCTGATCTGCGTCAGCGTGCGGGCCGGTGTGATGGCTTCAGGATCGAGCTTGATCTCGATGATCGCCGGCTTGCGGCTGGCACGGGCGCGCTCGAAGGCGGGCACGAACTCTGCGGTCGTTTCGACGGTTTCGCCATGGCCGCCATAGGCGCGGGCAAGGGCGGCGAAGTCAGGGTTGGTGAGATCGGTGCCGCTGACGCGTCCCGGATATTCCCGCTCCTGATGCATGCGGATCGTGCCGTAGATGCCGTTGTTGATGACAAGCACGATGATCGGCAGGTTATAGCGCACGGCGGTGGCGAATTCCTGGCCATGCATCATGAAGCAGCCGTCTCCGGCAAAGCAGATCACCTCGCGCTCCGGAAAGAGCTGCTTGGCGGCAACGGCGGCGGGCACGCCGTAGCCCATCGAGCCTGAGGTCGGGGCTGCCTGCGTATTGAACTGCCGAAAGCGATGGAAGCGGTGCAGCCAGGTGGCGTAGTTTCCGGCGCCATTGGTGAAGATCGCATCGGCGCGGGTATTGCCTTCGATCCAGTCCATGATCGGCCCCATCTGCACCGGGCCGGGGCCGGTTTGCGGCGGCTTCGACCATGTGAGATAGGCCTGGTGCATGCGCTCGGTACGCTCTGCCCAGCGCGGTTCGCCCGGCGCTTCGAGATCGGCCAGTGCATCGACGAAATCCTGCGGCGACGCGCAGATGGCGAGATCCGGGCGATAGATGCGGCCGAGCTCAGATGCATCGGGGTAGATATGGACGAGCTGCTGCTGGGGATAGGGGATATCGATCAGCGTATAGCCTGACGACGGCATTTCCGACATGCGGCTGCCGAGCAGGATCAGCAGGTCGCTTTCCTTGATCTCTTTCGCCAGAGCCGGGTTGATGCCGATGCCGACATCGCCGGCATAGCTCGGATGCAGATGATCGAACAGCATCTGGCGGCGGAAGGAGCAGCCGACCGGCAGCTGGAAGCGCTCGGCGAAGGCGCGGAAATCGGCGACCGCATCGGCATCCCAGCGGGTGCCGCCGAGGATCACCAGAGGGCGCTCGGCCTTGAGCAGCCGCATGTAGAAATCATCGACCTGACGGCGGCCGGGATAGGCGGCAACGCGGGCATAGGGCTTGGCGCGGGGTGCTTCGACCGCGTCGCGCAACATATCTTCGGGCAATGACAAGACGACGGGGCCGGGACGGCCGGATGTGGCGATGGAAAAGGCGCGGGTGACGAATTCCGGGATACGTGCTGCATCATCGATCTCGCCGACCCATTTGGCATATTCCGTCAGCGCCCTGCGGAACTCGACCTCCTGGAAGGCTTCGCGCTCGCGGGCATCGCGCTGGACCTGGCCGATGAACAGGATCATCGGGATCGAATCCTGGCGGGCGATGTGGAGACCGGCCGAAGCGTTGGTGGCGCCGGGGCCACGGGTGACCATGCAGATGCCGGGCTCGCCGGTCAGGCGGCCCCAGCAATCGGCCATCATCGCAGCACCACCTTCCTGGCGGCAGACGACGACTTCGATATCGCTGTCGTGAAGGGCATCGAGGACCGCGAGGAAGCTTTCGCCGGGCACGCAGGAAAGGCGGGTGACGCCATTTGCCTTTAACGCTTCGACGATCAATTCTCCGCCGGTCTTTCTCATGATGCCTGTTCCCTCCCTTGTGCCTTCCGTTCCAACGCTTCGAGTTCGGCCAGCACCTCCTCCTGGTGCTGGCCGAGGCGCGGGCTCGGTCTTTCGTAGCGTAGCGGTGTTTCCGAGAGAACCACTGGGGTTCGAACCGTCGGGATCATCGTTCCTGCGGCATCGGCGAGATCGAGCCGCAGGCCGCGGGCAATGACCTGCGGATCGGCGAACATCTCCTCGATCGTATTGATCGCGCCGGCCGGCACGGCATTGTCCTCGCAGGCCTTCAGGAGATCGGCCTTCTGCCAGTTCAATGTCTTGCCGGAAACCAGGCGGCGAACCTCGTCGCGGTTGGCGACGCGCGCCTTGTTGGTGGCGAAACGCTCGTCCTCGCCGATGCCGTCGAGGCCGAGGATGGTGCAGAGGCGGCGGAACTGGCCGTCATTGCCGACGGCGAGAATGAGATAGCCATCCGCGGCCGGGATGACTTCGTAGGGCGAGATGTTCGGATGCGCGTTGCCGAGCCGCACCGGCGCCTTGCCCGAGACCAGATAGTTCATGTTCTGGTTCGCAAGAATGGCGGACTGCACATCGAGCAGCGCCATATCGACCAGCTGGCCTTCGCCTGACTTCAGCGCGTGGATCAGTGCCGCCTCGATGGCCGAGACGGCATAGATGCCGGTGAAGATATCGGCGATGGCAACGCCGGCCTTCATCGGTTGGCCATCAGGTTCACCGGTGACGGACATGAAGCCCGACATGCCCTGGACGATGTAGTCGTAGCCGGCGAGATTGGCATAGGGGCCGGTCTGGCCGAAACCGGTGATCGAGCAATAGACGAGTTTGGGATTGATCTGGCGCAGGCTCTCGTAATCGAGACCGTATTTGACGAGACCGCCGAGCTTGAAATTCTCGATCAGCACGTCGGCTGTCGCAGCCAGACGGCGGACCAGCGCCTGGCCTTCCTCTGTCTTGAGGTCGGCGGTGATCGAGCGCTTGTTGCGGTTGGTGGAATGGTAGTAGGCGGCGGAAAGATTTTCGCCGTCAGCGCCCTCGACGAAGGGCGGCCCCCATTGCCTCGTATCGTCGCCACCATCGGGGTTTTCGACCTTGATGACGTCGGCGCCGAGATCGGCCAGCATCTGCCCGGCCCAGGGACCGGCAAGCACGCGGGCCAGTTCGATGACCCTGATGCCTGCAAGCGGCGGCTTTTTGCTGCTGACCGTCATGTTCCTCCCGCGTGCGGATTACGGCGCCCGTGTTGCCTCAGATGTATCGGATACGGGCTTGGATGCAAAGCGCCGCTCGCGCCAGATGATGTAGAGGCCCGAAGCGATGATGATCAGGATACCGAGCCATTTGATGGCATCCGGGAAATCGCCGAAGACCAGCCAGGCGAAGATCGTCGCCGAGACGATCTCGAAATATTGCAGCGGCGCCAGCGTCGATGCCGGGGCGGCGCGATAGGCATAGACGCCGAGAATGCCGGCGATCGCTGCCATGACTCCGACGCCCGCGAGGTAGCCGAAGGCGATAGTGGAGGGCATGACCGGATCGAAGACGTCGGAGCCGCTTCCTTCGCCGACATAGAGAATGATGGCGCAGAACAGCAGGCCCCAGAGGCCCATCTGAAACTGCATGACCCAGGGGTCTTCGCGTTGCGCCAAGGCCCGGTTCATCATCGCCGAAATGGCGATGCAGACGGCGCTGACGACGGGCAGCAGCGCCACGAAGCCGACTTCCTGGAAGCTCGGCTGTATGATCAGGATGGCGCCGAAGAAGCCGACGCCGCAGGCTGTGTAGCGCCGCCAGCCGATGGCTTCGCCGAGGAAGATGCTGCTGAGGATCGTCAGGATGATCGGCTCGACAAAGAAGATGGCGATGGCATCGGCGACCGACATGTATTTCAGCGTCGCGACGAAGGAGATCATCGAGATGGTCATGATGATCCCGCGGATCGCGTGATAGAAGGTCTGCTTCCACGACAGGTCGGCGAGGTTCTTGCGCCAGATGACGACAGGTAGCATGCAGATCGCCTGGACGGCGAAACGCGCGGCGGTGATCTCCGCCGACGGGACGGTGGCGATCGCCAGCTTGGCGAAGATGTCGATCAGCGGTGAAAACAGCACCGACAGAAGCATGAGCGCCAGGCCCATGGTGACTTCGGAGGAGGTGTTCGTCTTCATTGCCGCGCCTGCCATGTGGAATGTTCCCGTCAGGACCGCATGACCGCGCCGTCGCACCAATCGGCGAAGGCCGAGATGGCGCCTGCTGCGCCGGTCTCGTTCAAGGTCTCGTGCCTGAAGTCCTGATATATTTCAGTGGTGATACGGGAGAAGCCCTGCCGTTTCAAATGGTTTGAGAGCCATAGAACGGCTTTTCCGCGCTCCGTTGCCGGATCCTGCCCACCGCCGATAAGATGGATCGGACGATCCTTCGGAAGACGGTCGAGTTGCTCCTTTTCCGTTGCCCGGAAGGTAAGCTCGAAGACATCGAGCCACATCGATACCGAGGCATCGAAGCCGCAGAGCGGGTCGGCGATATATTTCGCGACCTCCGCCGGATCGCGTGACAGCCAGTCGAATTCCGTGGTGTGGCCGGGAATGGACTTGCCCCAGGCGGCGAAGGTCAATCTCGGCAGCATACCGCTCGGCACGTCTGAGCCCTTCAGCGCCTTTTCGGCGCGCAGGATCACCTGTGCGGCGCGACCGGAAAGGCCAACGGCGAAGTTCGAGTTCCAGATGGCGACCGCATCGAATTTTTCCGGATAGGTCTGCGCGGCGTTGAGCGCGATCAGCCCGCCCATCGAATGGCCGAAGAGGATAACGGGGAACCCCGGGTGCAGACTCGCTGCATGATCGCGCATGGCGGCGACGTCATCGATCACGCGGGATACACCGTCGCGCCTCGCGAACTGCCCGATCGGCGCATCCGGCGCCTTGGTCTCGCCGTGGCCGCGATGATCGTGCACAAAGACATGATAGCCACGCGCCGCCATAGCCTCCGCAAAGCGCTGATAGCGTTTCGAATGCTCGGCTAGGCCGTGGCAGACGACGAGGATACCGCGTGGCGCGCCTGCGGCCGTCTCGCTGTGAAAGGCGAGCGAGGCGCCTGCCACGTTAAGCCATTGTGTTTGCGAAAACATCCGATCCTCCCGGCGCGCAGAAGATCAGATCGGCCGTCAAATGCAAGCGGGCCTGCGGCGATTTGCAGGGGAAAATGCTGCGATTCAGGGTTGCGGAACGTTGCGCTTCGTGCTTACTTGTTCTTGTATTGTTCTATCTAGGGGATGGAGATGAGCAGGTTCTTTCTGCATGCGGCAATTGTGGCTTTGTCAGGCCTGTTGGCGGCTTCGGCTTTCGCACAGGAAGGCCAGGGGCGCACGCGTTTCATTCTCGCTGCAAGCTGGCAACCGGCCTTTTGCCAGACGAACCAGAAGAAGCCGGAATGCGCCAGCCAGACGCGGGATCGCTTCGACGCGACCAATTTTACCCTCCATGGTCTCTGGCCGATGCGGCAGAATTATTGCGGCGTCTCGAAGGAGGAGCAGGCGGCGGACAAGGATGGCGACTGGCGGTCGTTGCCTGAGGTCAAGCTGACGCCGGAGAATGCCGCGGCGCTGGCAAAAGCGATGCCCGGCACTCAATCGGCGCTCGAGCGTCACGAGTGGACCAAGCACGGCACCTGCACGAAACTCTCGGCCGACGCCTATTTCGGCACGGCCGTGCGGCTGATCGGCGATCTTAATGCATCGGCGGTGCGCGAGCTGTTTGCCGCCAATGTCGGCAAGTCTGTCAGCGCCGATCAGATCAAGGCGGCCTTCGACAAGAGTTTTGGCGCTGGCGCTTCCGACCGGGTGAAGATGAGCTGCCGCCGGGCAGGCGGCGTGCGGGTTATCAGCGAGCTGACGATCGGCTTGTCTGAGGACGCGGTGGCGTCAGGCTCTGCCGATAATCTCGGAAAGCTGATCCGGGGGGCGGGACGAACCTCGTTCGGATGCGACCAGGGCGTGGTCGACGCGGCCGGTTTCTGACGTAAAGACTGCTGCAAAGCGCAAGAGAGGCCGGTTTCGGCGTTGCCCGGGAGCCGGGTTTCGCCTACATAGCGGCCACGGATTTACACGTTTGCGCGCGGAGCAGTTTAAAGATGGCACGTCAGTTCATTTATCACATGTCGGGACTCAACAAGTCTTACGGCGCCAAGAAAATTCTCGAGAACGTCAACCTGTCGTTCTATCCGGATGCCAAGATCGGTATTCTCGGCCCGAACGGCGCCGGTAAGTCGACGGTGCTGCGCATCATCGCCGGTCAGGACAAGGAATACACCGGCGAAGCCTGGCTCGCCGACGGCGCGACCGTTGGCTACCTTGAGCAGGAGCCGCATCTCGATCCGACAAAGACCGCCTTCGAGAACGTCATGATGGGTGTTGCCGACAAGACGGCGATCATCGACCGCTACAACGAGCTGATGATGAACTATTCCGACGAGACGGCGGACGAGGGCGCCAAGCTGCAGGATATCATCGACAGCCAGAACCTCTGGGATCTGGAACAGCAGGTCGAAATGGCGATGGAAGCGCTGCGCTGCCCGCCGAAGGATTCCGACGTCACCATTCTCTCGGGCGGTGAACGCCGCCGTATCGCACTCTGCCGCCTGCTCCTGTCGCAGCCGGACCTGCTGCTGCTCGACGAACCGACCAACCACCTCGACGCCGAAACCATCGCCTGGCTCGAAAAGCACCTGCGCGATTATCCGGGCGCCGTGATGATGATCACCCACGACCGCTACTTCCTCGACAACGTCACGGGCTGGATCCTTGAGCTCGACCGCGGCCGCGGCATTCCGTACGAAGGCAACTACTCTGCCTACCTGACGGCCAAGGCCAAGCGCATGCTGCAGGAAAACCGCGAAGAAGCCGGCCGCCAGAAGGCGCTTTCGCGCGAACAGGAATGGATCGCCTCCAGCCCGAAGGCTCGTCAGGCGAAGTCGAAGGCCCGTATCAAGGCCTACGAACAGCTGGTCGATGCCGCCGAAGGCATCCGTCCCGGCGACGCGCAGATCATCATCCCGGTCTCCGAGCGTCTCGGCAATGTCGTCATCGAGATGGAAGGCATCACCAAGGGCTTCGAAGGCCGCACGCTGATCAACGACCTGTCGATCAAGCTGCCGCCGGGCGGCATCGTCGGTATCATCGGTCCGAACGGCGCCGGCAAGACGACGCTGTTCAAGATGATCACCGGCCAGGAAAAGCCGGATGCCGGTTCGGTGCGTATCGGTGACACCGTGCATCTCGGCTATGTCGACCAGAGCCGCGATGCGCTGGATGGCAACAAGACGGTCTGGGAAGAAATCTCGGGCGGCGCCGAAGTCATCAAGCTCGGCAAGTTCGACATGAACTCCAGAGCCTATTGCGGCGCCTTCAACTTCAAGGGCGGCGATCAGCAGCAGAAGGTCGGCAATCTCTCGGGTGGTCAGCGCAACCGCGTTCACCTCGCCAAGATGCTGAAGGCCGGCGGCAATGTGCTGCTGCTCGACGAACCGACCAACGACCTCGATACGGAAACGCTGGGCGCGCTGGAAACGGCGCTCGAGAACTTCGCCGGCTGCGCCATCATCATCAGCCACGATCGCATGTTCCTCGACCGCCTGGCGACGCATATCCTCGCCTTCGAAGGTGACGGCCATGTCGAATGGTTCGAAGGCAACTTCGAGGACTACGAGCAGGACAAGGTCCGCCGCCTCGGCCCCGACGCGCTCAATCCGGGCAGCCAAGCCTACAAGCGCCTGACTCGCTGATATCTGCCTTTATGCCTTTGGAAAGCCCCGGTCATGGCCGGGGCTTTTGCATGTCTGCGGCGTCGTGATCTGGCCAATGAATTTCGCGATTATCTGAATTGAAGCTTGCTACCGCTACGCAAATCACATAAAGATATCTTTATATCTTGATTGGGCAGAATATGGCTGAACCGGTAAAGCTTGGATTGGATGCGATCGTGGACGTCTTGAAGGCGGCCGGCGAGCCGACCCGTCTGCGGTTGCTGGCGCTCCTGGCGGCCGGCGATCTGACCGTTACCGATCTTACCGAAATTCTCGGCCAGTCCCAACCCCGCATTTCCCGTCACCTGAAGCTGCTCGGCGAGGCCGATCTCATCGATCGTTACCAGGAAGGCGCCTGGGCCTATTTCCGGCTGAAGCAGGAGGGCAAGGCGGCATCGCTGGTGCGCGTGCTCCTGCAGCATTCCTCTGAAAACGATCCGGTCGTCCAGCGCGACGGCGAGCGCCTGTCTTCGGTCAAGCGCCAGCGCGCCGAGCGGGCACAGGCCTATTTCAGCCGCAATGCGGCCGAGTGGGACGAGTTGCGCCGCCTGCATGCCGCCGACGAAGAGGTCGATGCGGCCGTCATCAAGCTTCTCGGCAGCCAGCCGGTCTATTCGCTTCTCGATCTCGGCACCGGGACCGGCCGTATCCTGCAGCTGTTGTCAGGGCTCTACCGCCGGGCGATCGGCGTCGATGCCAGCCGCGACATGCTGAGCGTGGCGCGCTCCAATCTCGACAAGTCAGGGATCAACAAGGCGTCGGTGCGCCATGCCGATATTCTGAACCTGCCGTTCGACGGGCAGGACTTCGACCTGGTGACCATCCATCAGGTGCTGCATTTCTTCGACCAACCCGAGATCGCCATCAATGAGGCGGCGCGCATGCTGGCGCCCGGCGGGCGGCTGCTGGTCATCGATCTGGCCCCGCATGGGCTCGAATATCTCAGGGACGAGCATGCCCATGTCCGTCTCGGTTTCTCGCACCAGTCGATGTCCGACTGGCTGCGCAAGGCGGGGCTCGATGTCGAGCAGGCCGTCGATCTTCATCCGGGTCAGGCCGGCGAGCAGGGCCTCACGGTCACGATCTGGCTCGCCCGCGACCCGCGGCGCCTGATGGCATCCGAAGGCGCCGGAACAATATTGGCAGCGGAGGTTTGATTTATGACTTTGAACACTAGTGGCCGCCGCGATATCGGCATTTCCTTCGAATTCTTCCCACCCAAGTCGGAAGAGATGGAAGGTCAGCTTTGGAAAGCCGTCAGCGAGCTGCAGGACTGGAATCCGGATTTCGTCTCCGTCACCTATGGCGCCGGCGGCACGACCAAAGCGCCGACGCTGACGGCCGTCACGCGGTTTCTGAACGAGACGCCGCTTGCCACCGCCTCGCATCTCACCTGCGTCGGCGCGACGAAGGAAGAGACGCATCAGGTGATCGACAATTTCCGCAAGGCGGGCGTGAAGCATTTCGTGGCGCTGCGCGGTGACGCGCCCGGCGGTGCCGGCGCGCCCTACCAGCCGCATCCGGGCGGCTATGCCAATGCCTCTGAGTTGGTGGCCGGGCTACGCGAAATCGGCGATTTCGAGATTTCCGTGTCGGCCTATCCGGAGAAGCATCCGGAGAGCAAGGATGTCACCGCCGATATCGACATGTTGAAGCGCAAGGCCGATAACGGCGCCAACCGTGCGCTGACGCAGTTCTTCTTCGACAACGACAATTTCGAGCGGTACCTCGAGAAGGTGCGGGCGGCGGGCGTCACGATGCCGATTGTGCCCGGCATCATGCCGATCCTCAATCTGACGCAGCTGAAGCGCTTTGCCGGCGCCTGCGGTACCGTCATCCCCGCTTTCCTCGACAAGCGCTTCGCTGGTCTCGACGACAAGCCGGAAGAGCGCGCCAAGGTGGCGGCGGATGTTGCGGCCGAACAGATCGAGGATCTGGTGGCCCGCGGGCTCCACGAATTCCATCTCTATACGATGAACCGTTCGCCGCTGGTCTCGGCCGTGCTCACCAATCTCGGCCTGCGCCGCGGCGAGACGAAGCCTACGGCAGCGGGTGCTGCTGCCTGATCAGGCAGCTCTTCGAACGCAATAAAAAAGCGCATGTCAGGCGGGACATGCGCTTTTCTAATTGGCTGAACTGTTAGTTACTCAGGAGTCCGGTATTCCAGTCATAGGGTCCGTTTGCTGCTCAGATGAAGAGCATAGACAAGACGAACGCGAACGCTGCACTGACCAACAGGACATTCAAGGATCGTGTGATACCCATGTCTGCCTCCTTGCGTTAACGAGCCGATACTATGTCTGAAATGTGTCGGCTGAAAAGCGAAATCAATGTTGCATTGCAGCAACAGCCGGTGGATAACTGCTGCGCAATGTAACCACGGCATTGAAATCATTCGAAAAAGCGCGGTGAAATTTTATTCACACATTTTAACGGCGCGTTAAAGTCGGCGAGTGGGCGTTAAGGCCTGCGCCGATATCAAGGCTTCGCCGGAAGCTGCTGAAATCCTGAGCTAAAACGAAAATCGCGCCCGGCCTGACGGACGGACGGACGCGATGGGATTGCTTGTGAATGGCCGGTTATGGCGACTCAGAGCGCGCCGAGAAGCCCCGGGGTTGCCCAGCCGTCGGCCGGCATGCCGAGGCGCTGCTGTTCCTTCTGGATGGCAACGCGGGTGCCTGATCCGAGGATGCCGTCGATCTCGCCGACATCGTGGCCGAGCGACTGCAGCTTGGTCTGCAGCTGCTTCATCTCGTCGTTGGCAAGGCCCTGTTCCGGCGTGCCCTTCTGATAGGGCTGAGCGCCGGAGAGGCGGGTACCGAAATAGGCGGCCGACGTCGTGTAGATGAAGGACTTGTTCCACTCGAGATAGATCTTGAAGTTCGGATAGGCGATGAATGCCGGTCCGAGGCGGCCCTGCGGTAAAACGAGATCGCCTTCGAGCTCGCCGAAATTCGTGTTGCCATCACGCGGCTTGACGCCGAGGGCGAACCAGTCGCCCGCCTTCATCGTGCCGCCGAGGCCCGACTTTTCCCATGGAAGGTTATCGGGAAGGGTGACTTCTTGCAGCCAGGGCTGGCCGCGCTCGAAGCCGAGATGCTGGATGAACTTGGCGGCGGTCAGGATGGCGTCCGGGCCGCTCTGCTTCAGGCGGACGTGGCCGTCGCCATCGCCGTCCATGCCGTAGGCGATGATGTCGCGTGGCAGCATCTGCACCTGGCCGATTTCGCCGGCCCATGCGCCGGTGTTGGTGGCCGGGTCGAGGTCGCCGTGCTGGACCATCTCGATCAGTGCGATCAGCTGCGGACGGAAGAGCTCGGGGCGGCGGCAATCATGGGCGAGCGTCACCAGCGCGTTGCGGGTGTTGAAATCGCCCTGTACGGCACCGAAGTCGGTTTCCATCGCCCAGAAGGCGGTGATGACGCCTGCCGGTACGCCGTAATCCTGCTCGGCTTTGGCGAAGACGTCGGCATATTGCTTCATCTTCTGGCGGCCGATGTCGAGGCGCGCCTGGCTGACGGTGCGCTGCGAGAATTCGAGGAAGGTCTGCTTGAAGACGCCCTGTGCGCGGTCGCGGCTCAGAACCTTGGGGTCGATCTCGGCGCCTGCAAGCGCCTGGTCGGCGGCCTCGGCGGTGGCGCCGGCTGCAATCGCATCGGCCTTCACGCCTGCCAGGAACTGCGAGAGGTCACCGTCGCAGGCAACAGCCGGCGCCTGCGGAGTGGCGGGAGCCGCCGGGGCAGGGGCTGCCGCCTGCTGCGCAAATACCGTGGTTGCTGAGGTGACGGCAAACAGAAGAGCAAGTGCAGAGCGGCTTGCGAGCGAGCGGTGCATGGGTTCGTCCTTATATCCGAAATATGTCCGCCGCTTTCACAGATGAATGTGACGGAAGCAAGAAAGTTCGGTGGACGTTACTAAGAATTTCTATCCTTGGAAACCGCAGCGACCCAATTGTTCCAGTTCTTCTGGTTGCCTGCGAAGACATTGATGTCCGTCGGCCCCTGAATGCCCGGAATGACGCCCGTCGAGGTGTATTGCCAGAAGGCCCAGCGGCGGTCGGCATAGGTGACTTCGGGGTGTTTTGCGGTGGAACGGACCCAGAAATGGTAGTCCTGGAAATAGCCCTGCAGATTCTCGCGGTGGAAATCGACGGAGGTGTAGATGATCGGCCGCTTGCCGTAATAAGCTTCCAGCCGGTCCATGAACCGCTTCATCTCTGAGCGCACGGTGGCCGGATCCGGGCGAAGGCGGCAGGTCTTGGATTCGCCGTTCCATTCGACATCGAGAACCGGCGGCAGGCGCATCGCCTCCTTCGGCACATTCTGGATGAACCAGTCGGCCTGTTCGTCTGCGGAGGAACAGAAATAGTAGAAGTGATAGGGCGCATGCGGAATGCCGACGGCGCGGGCGCGCTGCCAGTATTCGCTGAAGCGCGGATCGACGCGATCCTTGCCTTCGGTCGCCTTGATGAAGGCGAAGGACACGCCGGAGGATTTCACCGTCTGCCAGTCGATATCGCCCTGCCACTTGGAGATGTCGATGCCGTGGATATCGTTCTGATGCGGGGTCTTTGCGCCGAAATCCTGCGGATCGGTGTCCTGGAAACGGCTCTTCTTTATCGAGGCGGTTTCGAGATAGTCATAGCCCGTGGAGCTGCAACCGGCGAGCATAAGAGCCAGCGGCAAAACGCAAAACAACAGCCTGCGCATGGTTATCCCGTCATGTAACGAATGATCTACTTGCCCCACAGCATGACCTTCGAAGACGAATGCAGCCGAGGAATAATCCTCTTTTCACCATATCAACGTAAAAAATCGGTTAGTTTCAAGCGAATTATGCGCGCTTGGCGGATATGACGGCCTGCCAGGCATAGCCGCCGCCGATCGTCTCGAAAGCCAATCCTGCACCGTTTTCATGGGCTTGGGCTTCCAGAACCTCACGCAGATTGGCGCGCGGGGTGACGTGGAATTTTGTCAGCCATCCCCGGAGCAGGGCTCTGAACCAGCCGGGAAGACCCTCCTGCTGGCCGAAATCGACGATATGCAGCTGGCCGCCCGGGTTGAGCGCGGCGATCGCTGCGTCGATGGCGCGTTCCCAGTCGGGGATCATCGACAGGGCATAGGAGATGAGGATGCGATCGAAACCGGCGGCGCCGAATTCGCGCGGGGTAAAGGCGGTGGCGTCGGCGACGCGGAAGTCGGGCAGGGTGGCCTTCGTCGCGAAGGTCTTGCGGGCGGAGATCAGCATCTCCTGCGAGATGTCGAGGCCGTAGAGCCGGGCATCCGGAAAGCGCTTGTGGGCGAGCGCCAGGTTGCGGCCTGTGCCGCAGCCGACTTCGAGCAGCGTGCCGCCCTTGGGCACGTCGAGGCCGCGGATCGTCTTGTCGCGGCCAAGCAGATAGTATTTGCGCGTCAGATCGTAGATATGGCGCTGGTAACGGTACATGCCGTCCATCAGGCCGGCATGTGCCTCGGAGCGATCGTCCGGAAGTGTGCGGATCTCTGTCACGCCTTCTTCCCGTAGATGTGGAAGCCGCCGTAGATCGCCGAGCGATCGAGTGCCGTCATATCGCGCGACTTGTCTTCGAAGTAGTCCCACTGATCGCGGATCGCCGGCGACAGACGTCCCTCGATGATGCTCTTCTCCGCAGCCGTGCGGAAGATGACGCGGGCGCCGGGGCGGGCGGTGCGGCTGATCTCGGCCCAGAGACCGTTCAGCTGCTCGTCGGTCATCCAATCCTGCGCATCGAGCAGGATATAGCGGTCGCGCGAGGCGGCAGGCTCCCGAGCGAGCAGCTCGGTGAAGTTCGCATGATGAACCGTGACGCGATCGACATTGGCGCGGATCACCTCATGGTGCTCCGGCTTCAGATAGGTCGGCAGCGGACCTTCGTCGCTGGCGGCGTAGCGGCGTGCGAAGGCCTGCCAGGCGAAATAGTTGTCGCGCATCGGGAAGTGGCAGGCGAGCTTCTCGAGACGATGGCGCAGAACCGGCGCGATCGAGTGATCGGCAGCCAGGCTTGCCAGCTCGTCATATTGCTGCGGCGGGATGCCGAGGCCGAACAGCGAGCTCTTGCGGCCGGTGATCCAGCGCACGACGGGCTTTTCGAAGAGGGGAGCGACCTGTTGGTCGAAGAAGGCGCGCTGCTCTTCCAGCGACTGCGTCTTGGTGATCTGCTTCAGATCGACGCCGTGCAGGCGGGCTAGCAGATGGGCGGCGCCGATGAAGCGTCCAAGCAGGCCCGTCTCATAGATGTTGCGATCGAAGACGGTGACGCGGCGGCGGCCGAACTTGCGGCCGTTCCAATAGCTGCGCGTCGCATCATCGAGAACCGGAGAGAGGTAACGGTCGAAGGCGCGGCTGTTCGATGCTTCGTTCGGCATGGCGAGGAAGCGAACGAGATCGGCATGACCAGGCAGATGCTTGAAGGCGGCAAGCTTCAGGCGGTTCAGGGCGATGTGATGCGGGTTCAGATCGACGACGTCGATCGAGGCCGGTGCCTTGGAAAGGTAGGCCAGCATGTTGCAGCCGCCTGAGCCGATGGTGACGATACGGTGGTGCGGCTGCAGCTCCATGGCCTGCATGTCGAGATCCGGATCTTCCCAGATCTGCGGATAGACGAGGCCGGAGAAAAGCAAGCCAAAAAGCCGCTCGGAAAGGCCTTCCTTGGAGAATGCCTTATGGCGGAGGAGTGCGTCCTTGAGTTTCCGGTTCTTGCGGAAGCCGGCATCCGGTGCAAACTCGGTCATCTGATTCCATCACCGTTTTTAGCGTTCAGGGCGTTTAACGCGGCGCTGCTACAGTTTGATGACGCGGGCTGTGGGCAGCGTTTTGCGGGCAATAGCGTGGATGAAACGGCGCTCTCGCTTTTGTGCCCTTTTCTATGGTGGCGTTTGCTGCTTCTCTCCACCTGTGGAGGAAGAAACATGCGAGTAGTTCTGCGTATCCTGAAGGCGCTTCTGGCGCTGGTGATCGTCGCGGTCATCGGCGGGGCGCTGTGGCTCTATGTTCGTCCGCCGGAACTGCTACGCGTCGGTGACGGCTATGCGGCAAAGATCGTCTGCTCGAATGTATTCATGGCCGGGCGCGATCCGGATGCCGTTCTTGCCGAGGACGTTCAGGCGCCAGGAAACCCGCTGCTGCGGCTGATCCGCGTTTCCGTCAACCGTGAGGAGGGGAAGGTCTCGGCCCGCATCCTCGGCCTGTTTGCGCCGGGCCATGCGCTCTACCGCGGCGCCTTTGGCTGCACCAGCGTTCCCGATGGCGACTTCAACGCTGCGATGAACGCTGCGCCCGAAGAGGATCTCGCTGCGCCGCCGCCGAGCGACGATCTGTGGCCCGAGGGCGAGCGTGTCGCTGCCGCCAATAACGGCAAGCTTGCGCCGCTGCTTGCCGACGAGGCGCTGGCCGGGCCGGAGATGCGAGCGATCGTCGTCGTCCACAATGGCCGGATCGTCGCCGAGCGCTATGGCGACGGATTTGATGCGCGCACACCGCTGCTCGGCTGGTCGATGACCAAGACCGTCAATGCGGCGCTAGTCGGCCGGGTGATGCTGTCGGGCAAGCTCAATTTCGACGACGCCAAGCTGTTTGCCGCCTGGCATGGCGATGGGCGGGCGGCGATTACCCTTGCCGATCTGCTCGGCATGGAAAGCGGGTTGGCATTCAATGAGGATTACGGCGCCGTCGCCGATGTGACGCGCATGCTCTATCTCGACCCCGATATGGTGACACTGCCGGTAAATGCGGCGCTGCAAGACAAGCCCGGTCAGCGCTTCCGTTATTCGAGCGGCACGGCGGTGCTTCTGTCCCGCATCTGGATGGATAGGCTCGGTGATCCGCAGAGTGCTTTCGATTATCCGCGCGATGCGCTGTTCGGGCCGCTCGGCATGTCCAGCGCCGTGCTGGAGGTCGATGCGCGCGGCACCTTCGCCGGAAGCTCCTATCTCTACGCGACGGCGCGCGACTGGGCGCGCTTCGGGCAATTCCTGATCCAGGATGGCGTCTGGAGCGGCCAGCGGCTGTTGCCGGAAGGGTTCGTGGCGACAATGCGGACGCCGACGCAGTCGTCTGGCGGGAAATATACGCAGGCGCAGGCCTGGCTTGCGGCCCCCGGCGGCGATCTGAGCGCGGCTGCGGGACTTCCGGGCGATACGTTTTGGCTCGAAGGGCATGACGGGCAGAGCGTTGCGATCGTGCCATCCGCCGGTCTCATCGTCGTCCGCATGGGGCTGACGCCGAGCCGCCTCGGCTACAGGCCGCAGGTGCTCGTCAAGCAGATCGTCGGGGCGCTGTCGGCGCCCTGACCATTCGATTCACAGAGGGTGAGGCTCAGTAATTGCCCTGGGCAACGTCGTCCATGCCCTTGCGCTTGGCATCGTAATAATAGCCGCGAGCATAGAGTCGAACGGCATCGTCTTCCTTGCTGTCGGAAACGAGCCAGGCGCCGCGCAGATATTTCGCGGCATACTTGATGTTGGTCTCGGCATCGAGCAGGCCGGACGGCTGGCCGTCATAACCCATCGATTTCGCCGTGTTGTACTTGATCTGCATCAGGCCGAAGTAGCCGCGCTTGTTATAGGCGCGCGGATTGTAGCGGCTTTCGCGGTGAACGACGCGATGCAGCAGCGATTCCGGCATCTCGTAGAGCTTGGCATATTTGGCGATCAGCTTGCTGACGAAGCCCTTTTCTGCGGTCGGCGCATCGTCGGCGTCGTTGTCGCTGAACATCGGCGGTGCCGTCGGCGGATCCATCGGGGCCGATTCGTCGAAGGAGAAGTCCGACATCGAGCGCGGCGCGCTGGCCTGAACGGCGAGCGCTGCAAGCGCGCCGTTCTGCGGCGTCGTTGCCGCGAAGGCAAGCTGCGTCGACGGCGAGGCCGGGGTTGCCGGACGCGGCGTCGGGATCACCGACTGCATCGCGGTCATCTCTGGCGTCAGCGGAATTTCGGTCGCAACGCTGGCGCCGGCCACGGGCTGGAACGCTGCATCGGCAGGCGAAACGGCCATCGGCAGGACGGCTGCCTGCGCCGAAAGGGCAGGCGTTGCCTGTGGATTGGCGGAGGCGAATGCCATCGGGGTCTGCGGAGCGGAGCCGTCGGCAGACGGAACGGCGGCCATCATCATCGCGTCTTCACCCGGCTTCGGCGTCGGAACGACGGTCTGCACCGCGCTCAACTCAGCCTGAGAGGTGTACTCGACGGTCGAGCATCCGGTCATGATCCCGCAGAGCATCGTCGAAACGACCAGACTGCGTTTCAGGCCGGAAAATCCGTTCGCTACCATTCTGTCACTTTCGGGAATCGCGCCGCCCAGGCAGCGTTTAAAAAGTTACTGAGAAGCTAAGCACTGATTTTTCCCATTAACCTATTCGACTGGGCGTCGCAACCCGCTGAAAATTGCGATTGCACTCAGGCCGCGATGCGGCGGTAGCCGGCAGTGACCGCGCCGGCGGCAATCAGCAACGTTCCGCCTGTCCGGTTGACGGCGCGCTGGACGCTTGCCTTGCGGATCAGGCCGCGGGCGGCATGGGCAAGCAGGGCATAGCTGGAGGCGTTGATCGTGGCCAGCACTAGGAAGGTGAGTTCCATGATCAGCATCTGCTCGAAGAAGGGAGCAGCGGGGTTCAGGAACTGCGGGACGAAGGCGACGAAGAAGACGATGCTCTTCGGATTGAGAGCGGTCACCACATAGGCGTGAAGAAAGATCTTAAGCGACTTTTCTTCTGGAAGATTGTCGTTGTCGGCGACAGGGCCGGGGATGATCGGGGCGCGCCAGAGCTTGATGCCGAGCCAGATCAGATAGGCGCCGCCCACCCATTTCAAAACGGTAAAGAGAGTCGCGGACGCCGCGAGCAGGGCGCCGAGGCCAAAGAGAGAGGCAGTCATCGCGGTGAAATCACCGAGCGCCACGCCCGATACGGTCGCCAATGCCGTCTTGCGGCCATGGCCTAGCGCATAGGAGACGACGAGCAGGATCGTCGGCCCCGGAATGGCCAGCATAATGGCGGAAGCAGCGGCAAAAGCGAGCCAGGCTTCGAGCGACATGGAATCTCCTCCTATTCCCCAAGAAACAAGCAAAGACACCATATCAACCCTGCGTCAATCATGCGGCGCGGTATTTTTGGCCGATCTTATTCATCAGTTCGGCGAACCACTTGGTCGAGGTGTCGAAGGCCTTGCCGCCCTTGATGCGGGGGAATTCGATGGTGCGCAGCTTGCCGTTCTGGTCCTCGTCGTGACCGGTGACGCCGGAGATCCTGTTCAGCGCGCTTTCGACCGCAAGATCAGTCATGCTCTGAATCAGGCGCAGGTCGTCGCCGTTGGCAGGGGCCGAGCGGGCGAAATAGCCGGACTTCTGAACGAGCGAGCGTTCGGCATTCAAAAGGCTTGCAAACTGCTTCTGGAACCAGCCGCCGACATTGATCGTATCGATCTTCACATGGCCGAAGGCGTCACGCTTGATGGTCTCGCCGGCGGCTTCGCGCTCGGCGACGATGGCATCGAGGCAGGCGCCTTCCGAGACGAAGACGGTGGCGTGGCCGGTGCGGTCCATCACTTCCTTGAGACGGGCGGCTTCGGCCTGCAGGTCGAAGGCCATCTCGGGCAGGTAGACGGCGTCGATGCTCTTCATGCCGGCATTCATCAGCATGCCGTCGACATATTCATTGTGCTTCGTGCGGCGCAGATAGGCATCGGCGGTCGCGGCCGTCAGCCAGCCGCAGTGGCGGCCCATGACCTCGTGGATGACGAGGGTGCGCGGGGCGGCACTCTGCTCGTTGCTGACATTGTCGAAGAAATGCGCGCCGACTTCGGCAGCCGTCCAGGCGCCAAGCGACTGGCGGATCGGCACGACGTCGTTATCGACGGTTTTCGGTAGCCCGACGACGGTCAGGTTATAGTTGTTGGCCGCGAGATAGGCAGCGAGATCGGCTGCCGTCGTATTGGTGTCGTCGCCGCCGATGGTGTGAAGGATGGTGATGCCGTCAGCGGCGAGCCGTTCGGCCGCGACGCGCAGCGGGTTTTCGCCTTCCTTGACCAGGCCGCGCTTGACGCAATCGGCAGCGTTGGTGAGCTTGACGCGGCTGTTGCCGATCGGCGAGCCGCCGTAGCGGTGGAGCAGCGGTGCCTTCTCGCGCATGTCCTTGGTGATCTTGATGCTGTCGCCGAGGAGTACGCCCTGATAGCCGGATTTGTAGGCGATCAGCTCGATATCGGGAGCGACATCGCTATAGCGTTCGATGAGGCCGCCGACGGCTGATGACAGACAGGGGGCGAGGCCTCCGGCGGTCAGCATTGCGACTTTTTGTTTGGCCATAGTCCCTCCTAGACGGCTTCGATGCGCGATTGCACGCGCTTAGCTAATGCATGCATGCGGCAGGGAAAGAGGCCTGTAAAGTAAAGAATTGACGAAAAATCAGCGCTCCAGGCGAAGGGTCTGTGGAAGCGGCGATATAATCGGTTCAGGCGGCGAAACTGTATCGCCGAGATCTGTGGAAACTGTCTCAGACGAGACGCAAATTGCGGCATCAGATCGGCGCACAATTACCGAATTGTGAAAAGTGTTTTCAACCCTACGACTAATCGCTGCCTTGCATTAGCAACGATTATTTGGTCATGGTGTTGTCAGATATTGCGATGCGAGAAACTTCGATGTCCTTCTGGGAAAAACTGCTGAACGCCATTGGCAATACCGCGGGCAACGTGCTCTCCGCGGTTGTCGAGGCTGTGCGGACGGTTTTCGAAGGCGATCCGGAGACGCGCCGGAAGGTGGCTTTCTCTGTGGCGGTGATCGCGCTTTCCGCCAAGATGGCGAAAGCCGACGGCATCGTCAGCGAGAAGGAAGTCCAGGCTTTCCGCGACATCTTTGAATTTCCGCAGGATCAGGCGAAGAATGTCGCCCGTCTCTATAATCTGGCGCGCCAGGACGTGGCCGGTTACGAGGCCTATGCCGAGAAGCTGTCGTCGCTCTGCGTCACCTGCGCGGCCAACTGCCCGGTGCTGGAAGATGTGCTCGATGGTCTCTTCCACATCGCCAAGGCTGACGGGCTCATCCATGAGAAGGAAATGAACTTCCTTCGCCACATTGCCGAAATCTTTCAGATGAGCGAGCAGCGCTTCGAGCAGATCGCCGCCCGTCACGTCTCGATCGGCCGTGACCCCTATAAGGTTCTCGGCGTTTCCTCGGCCGATGATTTCCCGACGATCCGCCGCCGTTATCTGGCGCTGGTCAGCGAAAATCATCCTGACCGGCTGGTCTCGCGCGGTGTGCCGGAGGAGTTTCATGCCATCGCCAACGAGCGGATGGCAGCCCTCAACGACGCCTATGCGGCGATCGAAAAGGAACGCCGGGCAGCATGACCTCCTTCGAGGCCGATTACCGCAAGGCCACCGTCAAGCCGTCGCCGAACCATGGCGAGCGTGCGGATGGACGCAAGCCGGATATCATTCTTCTCCATTATACGGGCATGTCGACGCCAGACTCGGCGCTCGACTGGCTCTGTCGCGAGGAAAGCCAGGTCTCGTCGCATTACTTCGTGCACGAGAATGGCGAGGTCGTGCAGATGGTGCCGGAGACCCGTCGCGCCTGGCATGCGGGCAAGAGCAGCTGGCACGGCCAGGACGACGTCAATTCGGCGTCGATCGGCATCGAGATCGCCAATGCCGGCCATCCCGGCGGGCTGCCCGAATTCCCGAACGAGCAGATTGCGGCGGTGATCGAACTGTGTCGGGATTGTGGCGAACGTTGGTCCATCGTGCCCGAAAGGGTGCTCGGGCATTCCGATGTGGCACCGGTTCGCAAGGTCGATCCGGGCGAGAGATTCCCCTGGGGAGAGCTGCATAAAGCAGGGGTCGGGCACTGGGTCGAACCGGCGCCGATCACCGGCGGGCGGTTCTTTCAGCGAGGCGACCGGGGGCAGCCGATCGAGGCACTGCAATCGATGCTGTCGCTTTATGGTTACGGCACGGAAATCACGGGTGAATTCTCCGACAAGATGGCCGGCGAACTGGAGGCTTTTCAGCGCCATTTCCGCCCTGAGCGGGTGGATGGGATAGCCGATTTCTCGACGATCGACACGCTGCATCGCCTGCTTGCCGCGCTGCCCCGCTATTTCTAAGCGGCGTGCCGGTGCCTTCACCGGCGAATTTGCCGATTCACACTTGAATTGTGCAGTGCCACATCATTTCCCTATTATCTCCTCATTGCGATGGTCTAACCCCTGCCGCTGAACAGCGTCCGCCGCCTTGGGTATAGTGTAGCAGAAGGGCGCCAACTGAAACGATAAGAATTGCTGCGGCATGCAGTCATTCCTTGGCTGCGTGTTACCGTGAGACGGCGAGGCGCGCAGTCCGGCAATTCTTTGGGTCGGAGTGTCAAGACTACATGAGAAATGCGATTGTTGGTGCTGCGGCATGCGTGGGCGTGCTGCTGGCAGGGTATAACTGTGCCTTTGCGGGCGAAGCAGATAATAAAACTGATAAGATTGAGACCGTTAAATTCAAGACCGTCGATCGTGGCAGCGGCTACGCCATGCCAGACTTTGCGACCAACAAATATTCGGTGCTGATCGCAAAATACGCAAAGCAGTACGATGTCCCCGTAGCGCTGGCGTCCGCCGTGGTGCGGGTGGAGAGCAACTTCAATCCGAACGCCCGCGGCAGCGCCGGCGAGGTCGGCCTGATGCAGATCAAGCCGGCAACCGCACGGATGATGGGCTATGCCGGTACGAAGAAAGGTCTCTTCGATCCCGAGACCAACATCAAATACGGTATGAAGTATCTCTCCATGGCGCATGAACTCGGCGGCGGCGAAACCTGCGGCACGATCCTGAAATACAATGCCGGTCATGCCGCCAAGCGCATGAATCCGGTCTCCAAGGCCTATTGCGGCAAGGTTCTGGCGCTTCTCTGAGGGCGCCCGTAACCTGTTGATGCGGAATCCCTTTCCGCCTGCACTTCAGAAAATGATTCAACTTGCCGGCCTTAGTGCCTGACGTCGCGAAGCGAGGTGAGGCACGGCCCGGTTGACAACGGTTCGGCCGCCTTGTCGCTCACCTCGCAGGCGGCTATCCCTATCCCCGAATTTTCCGGGATCGTGTTCCGGCAGGCAGGGAAGGCAGCGATGGCAGCAGATTTCAAGTATATCGTCGTCGGCCGGGGCATGATGGGTGCGGCTGCGGCCAAGCATCTTGCGATGCAGGCGGATGGTGTGGCTGTCATCGGCCCCGACGAACCGGAGAATCGCAAAGCGCATCAAGGCATCTTTGCCAGCCATTACGACGAGGGCCGCATCACCCGCACGGTCGATCCGGACCGTGACTGGGCGCTTCTCGCCAACCGCTCGATCGCGCGCTACGCCGAGATTGCTTCAGAGAGCGGTGTAGATTTCTATACCGAAGCAGGCTGTGTCGTGGTCGCCCCCGCCGGTGGTGATTATGTCGGCGATACCAGGGCGGCGGCGGATTCGCTCAAAGTCGATGTCCAGACGCTGGACGCTGCAGCACTGGCGCAAACCTTTCCGTATTTCTCGCTGCCGCAGGGCTGCGAGGGTGTCTTTCAGCCGAAGGACGCTGGGTATATCAGCCCGCGCCGGCTGGTGAAGGCGCAGTCGATCATCGCTGAAAAACGTGGTGCCACCGTGATCCGTGACTATGTCACGGCGATCCGGGAGCGGGGCGATACGGTCGCCGTAATCACCGCATCAGGCGAGACCATCACGGCCGAAAAAGTCCTGCTCGCCGCAGGCGGTTTCTCCATCAGTGAGAATCTCTTGGCTGAAACTGTTGATATGGCGGTTTATGGGCGGACGGTGACGCTGTTCGAAGTCAGCGAGGAGCAGGCAGCAGCTTTTGCCGGCATGCCGTCGCTCATTCTGGATGCGCCTAGTATCGACATCTACCTGCTGCCTCCGATCCGCTACCCTGATGGCAAGCTCTACCTGAAGATCGGTGGCGACCCTGATGATTACCAGCTGAAGACCGATGCAGAACTGCGGGCGTGGTTTCGCACCGACGGCAGGCCGCGGGCGCGCGATCACCTGATGCTGATTGCCAGACGTCTGATTCCGGAACTGAAGCCGCTTTCGGTCTCCACGGCCTCCTGCGTGGTGTCGAAGACATCCAGCAAACATCCGATGATCGGTTTCACCTCGTCGCCCAATATTGCTGTCCTGACCGGTTGCGCCGGGACCTCGGCAAAGAGCTCGGACGAGATCGGGCGGCTCGGGGCGGAGCTGTTGCTGACCGGCCAGATTGCTCCTCAGGGCTATCGGACGGATTTCAAACCGTCTTTCCGGTAGCTGGCGGCGATATTTGCTGTGGCAATTCGCTGACGGCTCCGCTAAGGGAGCGCTGCCAGTTGGCCGGGCAGCCGCGCTTTACAATGCCGAAAGGTGGTAAGGTGAGGAAAGTCCGGGCTCCACGGAAATACGGTGCCGGATAACGTCCGGCGAGGGTGACCTCAGGGAAAGTGCCACAGAAAGCAAACCGCCTGCGCTTGCGCAGGTAAGGGTGAAAGGGTGGGGTAAGAGCCCACCGCGTCTCCGGCAACGGCGATGGCAAGGTAAACCCCACCGGGAGCAAGACCGAATAGGGATGACGTGGTTGGCGCAAGCCTTCCGGCCGGTTTCCAGGCCAGTCATCCGGGTGGGTTGCGAGAGGCGGCGTGCAAACGCCGTCCCAGAGGAATGGCTGCCACGTTCCGGATCAAACCGGAGCCATACAGAACCCGGCTTACAGGCCAACTGGCGATTACACTTTCTGTCTCTCAGCGCATTCGGCGTAAAAGCCGAAGGTGTTGTTATCGCGTGATTTTCGCGGCGCGAAATCGGGCCTCCAGTCTATATTTCCATTTTCTTACGGATGCTTTTCCGGGTGCCGGAAAATGCCGATCCTAACCCTTTGTTAAACTTAACAGCTTATAAATTTTCGATACTGCGCTCATCGCGAGAGGGGCGTTTCCCATTGACGCCCATATGGTCCCATGGTATCCCATAAGAGCACTGCACAAGGGCAATCATCTGCCCATCAATCGCAAAGCCAAGGCGCCTTCCGCTCCGGAAGCGCCGGATGGAATTCCATTCATCCGGCTAGCGAAGCTGTGTCTGATTTTGGGAGTTTTGGGCGCGTTGTTTCTGTCCGGGCTCTTTCGGGAACGGATGTTTCGTGTCATGAGCCGCTTCCTCTCAAATGCGACCAACAGGATCGATTCCAAGGGCAGGGTTTCCGTGCCGGCGGCGTTTCGTTCCGTGCTGGCGCAGCGCAATATCCAGGAGCTGTATTGCTTCCAGGATTTTGTGTTTCCGGCGATCAGCGTCGGCGGTCCGGATCTTCTCGAAAGGTTCGAACGGCAGATTGCTGCGGAGGATCCGTTTTCGCCGGTTGCGAACGAGATGTCGCTTCTCATTCATGGGGGCGGGGTCTTCATGAAGCTCGACGCCGAGGGGCGTTTGATGGTCACGGATTTCATGCGGGATTTCACGGGGATCTCGGACGAAGTGACTTTCGTTGGTCGGGCAGATCATTTTCAGCTGTGGCAGCCGCAGGCATTTCAGGCGGCCCAGCTTCAGGCACGAGGGGAGCGCGCGCTGGCGGGCAAGCGCTCCTGAACAAGCGAGGGCGCGGAATGGTGACGAATCCTGGCGGAGATTCTTCTGATGCCAGTGGCGGACCGGTTCGTCACATTCCGGTTCTTCTGCGCGAAGTCCTTGATGCGCTGGCGCCCTCATCCGGCAAGATCGTTCTCGACGGCACGTTCGGGGCTGGCGGCTATACGTCTGCAATCCTTGCGGCTGGCGCCGATGTAATCGCGCTCGATCGCGACCCGACGGCAATCGCTGCCGGTCAGGCGCTGGTCGCGGACCATGCCGGTCATCTGCAGCTCGTTCATTCCCAATTTTCCCATCTTGCCGATCACGCGCCTGATGCGGGGCTCGACGGTGTCGTGCTCGATATCGGCGTCTCCTCGATGCAGATTGACGAGGCCGAGCGCGGCTTCTCGTTCTCGAAGAACGGCCCGCTCGATATGCGCATGTCGGCTGCCGGGGTTTCTGCTGCCGACGTCGTCAATCGCGCCAAAGTGGCCGAACTGATCCGTATCTTTCATTTCCTCGGCGAAGAAGATCAGGCGCCGCGCATCGCGCACGCGATCGAAAAGCGCCGCGCCGAAAAGCTGTTCGAAACGACCCGCGATCTTGCCGGTCTCATCGAGCTGGTGACGCCGCGCAAGATGAAGGACAAGATCCATCCGGCAACGCAGGTGTTCCAGGCGCTGCGCATCTTCGTCAATGACGAGCTTGGCGAGCTGGCGCAGGCGCTGTTTGCCGCCGAGCGGGCGCTGAAGCCCGGCGGGCGGCTCGTCGTCGTCACCTTCCACTCGCTGGAAGACCGGATCGTCAAGAAATTCTTCTCCGACCGCGCAGGCAAGGCCTCGGGCTCGCGTCACCTGCCGGTAGCGCATGAGCGCGCCGCGACGTTCAGCGCTGTCGGGAAGTCTATGGTTGCTGCCAGCCAGGCGGAAGCCGAAGTGAATCCACGGGCACGTTCCGCCAAGTTGCGCGCTGGGGAGCGCACATCGGCTCCGGCCGAAGCGGCGGACATGTCCATCTTCGGTCTGCCTAGTCTGGCCAGTCTCGGAAAACTTGGGGGTTGATGTGCTGAGAACGTTCGACTTCGTCTTGATCGGTGTGATGACGGCCGCGGCGGCCGTGACCTATACGATCAAGCATCGCGCCGAGCTGAAGCTCGAGGAGGTTCACCGCCTCGAATCCGAGATCAAGCTCGAGAAGGATACGATCGAGCTGCTGAAGGCCGACTGGGCGCTGCAATCGCAGCCGAACCGGCTGGAGCGCCTCGTCAACACCTATAATGACGAACTCAAGCTGCAGCCGACCGATTCCACCGCTCTCGTTCATGCCCGCGAATTGCCGATGCTGAAGGCGGAGGTTCCGGTTCCGGATGTGACGGAGGCCAAGGCGGACCAGAAGCATGCGACGGGTGCTGTGGCGTCCGCCGCAAAGCCTGCCGCCGGTGCCAAGGTTGCCGCAAAGGTAACGCCGAAGCCGGTGCCGCGGGTCGAAGAGCCTGAGGACGATACGGATCAGATCGCAACCGGATCGGTGGAGTAGGCCATGTCGTTTCTCTCCCGCATCATGGTGTTGAAGAGCCAGGCGCATTTCTCCTCCGGCGTCTATAACCGCTTCGGCGGCCCGTCGGGCAGCATTCCGCTCGAGGGCTCGCGCAAGAAGAAGGCCGGGCAGGCGAAAAGCCGGGTCGGTCTGCTGATCCTCGGCTTCACAGCGCTTTACGGCGTCATCGGTGGCCGTCTGGTCGAGTACGCGATGAAGGATCAGGAGATCGTTTCCTCGATCCTGCCGCCCGATCGTCTCATGGCCTCGCGTCCCGATATTCTCGACCGCAACGGCGAGGTGCTGGCCACCGACATTCGCACCGTCTCGCTGTTTGCCGAGCCGAACAAGATTGTCGACGTTGACGAAGCGATCGAGAAGCTGGCGACGGTGCTGCCTGATCTCGACGCCAAGGGCACCTACAAGAAACTGTCGGTAAAGACCTCGCACTTCGCCTGGCTGCGCCGTCAGCTGACGCCGAAGCAGCAGAGCCAGATCCTGGCGCTCGGCATTCCCGGCATCGGCTTCCGTCCGGAAAAGCGCCGCTTCTATCCGGGTGGCCCGACCGCTTCTCACATTCTCGGTTACGTCAACATCGACAACCGCGGCGTCTCCGGCATGGAGAAATATATCGACGACCAGGGGCTTGCCGATCTCGCCTCCGTCGGCATGACCAGCGACCAGCCGCTTGAGCCGGTGAAGCTGTCGATCGATATCCGTGTCCAGAACATCGTTCGCGATGTCGTCACCAGCGCCGTCACCAATTACGAAGCCAAGGGTGCCGGTGCCGTCGTTCTCGACATCCATACCGGCGAAGTACTCGGCATGGCCTCCGCGCCCGATTTCGATCCGAACAATCCGGAAGAGGGCGCCAAGGAAGGCTGGCTGAACCGCATGTCGAACGGCACGTTCGAGATGGGTTCGACCTTCAAGACCTTCTCGACAGCCATGGCGCTCGACAGCGGCAAGGTCAGCATCAATGACAGCTTCGATGCCAGCCGCCCGATCCGCATCGGCGGTTTCACCATCAACGACTTCCACGGCCAGCGCCGCTGGCTGACCGTGCCTGAAATCTTCGAATATTCGTCGAATATCGGTACGGCAAAGATGATCGATATCGTCGGCATGGAGATGCAGAAGGATTACCTGACGCGCTTCGGCCTGCTGACGCGGATGAAGACCGAGCTTCCCGAAGTGAAGATGCCGAGCCAACCGAAGGTCTGGAAGAAGATCAACTCGATCACGATCTCCTTCGGCCACGGTGTCTCGACGACGCCGATGCAGACGGCGGTTGCCGGTGCCGCGCTCGTCAACGGCGGCAAGCTGATCGAGCCGACCTTCCTGCCGCGTACCCGCGAGCAGGCTGACGAAACCGCCGAAGTCGTCGTCAAGAAAAGCACCAGCGACGCGATCCGCTATCTCTTCAAGCTGAACGGTCTGAAGGGCTCGGGCCGTAACGCCGATGTGGCGGGCTTCAATGTCGGCGGCAAGACGGGGACGGCCGACAAGGTCGTCAATGGCCGATACGCCCATAACCTCAATTTCAACGCCTTCCTGGCGGCCTTCCCGATCGACAACCCACGCTATGTGGTGCTGACCTTCTGCGACGAGCCGCATAACGGCGAGAAGGGCCAGAACATCGCGGCCTATACTGCCGCGCCGATGGTCAAGAACATTATCCGCCGCGCTGCCCCCATTCTCGGCGTCGAGCCGCAATTCGGCGAAGACGGATCGGCCTTGTTGGTGTCTTATTGAGTCTGAATGAATACGGCGCCGATTCGCGTGGGGTGAACGGCGCCAGAGAGAAAAGACGTTCGATGAAACTGCGGGACATTGCCGGAAGCGCATTTCCGGAAATCAAGGATCAACTCGACGGACCGGTGGGCGCGCTGGAGATATCGGGCCTCACGGCTGACAGCCGCAGGGCCGGGCCTGGCATGGCCTTCGTCGCTGTCGCCGGTACCAAGGCCGATGGCGCAAGCTTCATCGCCGATGCGGCGAAGAACGGTGCCGCCGTCGCCATCACCTCGCAGCCGGTCGAAGCCTCCATTCCCGTTCTCGCCGTCAAGGAATCGCGACGCTTCCTGTCGCTCGCTGCGGCCAATTTCTATGGCAAGCAGCCTGCCACCATGGTTGCCGTGACAGGCACTGCGGGGAAGACCTCGGTCGCCTCCTTCACGCGCCAGATCTGGGCCCATGCCGGACACCCGGCAGCGATGATCGGCACGACGGGCGTCGTCTCGCCCACGCGCAACGATTACGGCTCGCTGACGACGCCGGATCCGGTTTCGCTGCACAAGCTGCTGGCGGAACTTGCTGATGAAGGCGTCACCCATGCCTCGATGGAAGCGTCGAGCCACGGCCTCGACCAGAGCCGTCTCGACGGCGTGAAGCTTGCCGCCGCCGCCTTTACCAATCTCGGCCGCGATCACATGGATTACCATCCGACGATCGAAGACTATATGGCGGCCAAGATGCGGCTGTTCGATACGCTGCTGCCGAAGGGCGCGCCGGCGATCATTTTCGCCGACGATGCCTGGTCGGCGCAAGCGATCAAGGCGGCGACCGATGCCGGTCACGACGTCCGTACCGTCGGCCGCAAGGGCGATTACCTCACTCTCAAGCGCGTCGAGCATTTCCGTCACAAGCAGGTGGCCGAAGTGCATGTCGGCGGCGAAATCTTCGAGGTCGATATTCCGCTGGCGGGCGACTTCCAGATCGCCAATGCACTGGTTGCCGCGGGTCTTGCGATGTCGACGGGCGTGCCGGCCAAGGTGGCGATGGCGGCTCTCGAAAAGCTGCAGGGCGCCTCCGGGCGTCTGGAGCTTGTCGGCCATACCCATGATGGCGCGCTCGCTTATGTCGATTACGCCCACAAGCCGGATGCGCTTGAAAACGTTCTGAATTCCGTCCGCCCGTTCACCACCGGCCGTGTCGTCGTGGTGTTCGGCTGCGGCGGCGACCGCGACAAGGGCAAGCGGCCGATCATGGGCGAGATCGCCTGCCGTCTGGCCGATGTGGTGATCGTCACCGACGACAATCCGCGCTCGGAAGACGCGGCGACGATCCGCGCCGAGATCATGGCGGCCGCGACCTGCGCCACCGAAATCGCCGACCGCTCGCTGGCGATCAGCAAGGCGGTGGCGATGCTGAAGGCTGGCGACACGCTGATCGTTGCGGGCAAGGGGCATGAAGAGGGGCAGACCATCGGGAGTGTGACGCTGCCTTTCTCCGACCACGCCGAAGTGCGTGAAGCCTTGGAGGAGGCGAAACCTTGAACTGGCTTTGGACCACTGAAGACATGATTGCCGCCATGGCGGGGCGTCCTTTCGGGACGCTTCCCCAGGGCATAACAGGCATTTCCATCGACAGCCGCTCGATTGCTTCAGGCGAAGCTTTCTTCGCCATCAAGGGCGATCGCGTCGATGGTCACGACTATGCCTCGATGGCGATGGCCAACGGTGCGTCGCTGCTTGTCGTCAGTGAGGCGCGGCTTGCGGGGCTTGGCCGTCTGACGGTGCCGATGATTGTCGTCGAGGATGTGCTGGCGGCGCTCGAGCGTCTTGCGATCGCATCGCGCCAGCGGTCGCGGGCGCAGATCATCGCCGTTACCGGTTCGGTCGGCAAGACGACGACCAAGGAAATGCTGCGCCATGTGCTCTCGCCATCCGGCAAGGTGCATGCGTCGGTGGCGTCCTTCAACAATCACTGGGGCGTGCCGCTGACTTTGGCACGCATGCCGCTCGACACGCATTTTGGTGTCTTTGAAGTCGGCATGAACCACCCGGGCGAAATTCGTCCGTTGGTGCAGATGATCCGCCCGCATGTCGCCGTCATCACCACGATCGCACCGGCGCATCTCGGCAACTTCAAGAGCATCAAGGAAATCGCCACCGCCAAGGCCGAGATTTTCGAAGGTCTGGTGCCCGGTGGTCATGTCGTTCTCAACCGCGACAACGACCAGTATAATTTCCTGGAGCGCACGGCGCAGGCGCTTGGGATCAGCAACATCCATTCCTTCGGCCAGCATGCCAAGGCCGAGTACCGTCTCGCCGAGTTCAACGGCTCGGACGAGAGCTCGGCGCTGTGGCTGACGATCGACGGCGATACGCTGGAAGTGGCGATCGGCGCGCCTGGCCGTCACATTGCCGAAAACGCGCTTGCCGCCCTCGGCGTCGTGACGCTCGTCGGCGCCGATCTCGACAAGGCGATCGATGCGCTGGCGACCCTGCAGCCCGAAAAGGGCAGGGGGCAGCGCCACAAGCTGCGGCTCGGCGCAGGCAGCCTGACGCTGATCGACGAAAGCTACAATGCCAATCCGGCCTCGATGCGCGCGGCGATCGCGCTGCTCGCGGCTGCCGTACCCTCGGGCTACGGACGCCGGATCGCCGTTCTCGGCGACATGCTTGAGATGGGTGAATTCGCCGAACGGGTGCATGCTGATCTCGCCAGTCCGCTTCTGGCGGCTGGCATCGAGCATGTCTGGCTGGCAGGCAAGGATATGCAGGCGCTGAGGGAATCGCTTCCTGACAGTGTCGCCGTCGAGTATCGCGAGACGACGGCAGAACTCAAAGATTATGTACTGAACTCGGTCGAGCCGGGCGATGTCTTGATGGTCAAATCGTCATTGGGGATAGGTTTCGGCAAGATCGTTGCCGCGCTCCTTGACAAGTTTGCGCCATTTGCGGACACGCAGCGCGAGATTTGACCGGGTAAACAAGGGGCCCTGAATGCTGATTTGGCTAGTCGAACTGTCGGAACATTTTAAATTTCTGAACCTGTTCAGATACATTACCTTCCGCACAGGGGCCTCCCTCTTTACCTCCGCGCTCATCGTCTTCCTGTTCGGGCCGGTGATCATCCGTTCGCTGCGCATCCGCCAGGGCAAGGGTCAGCCGATCCGTGCAGACGGGCCGCAGACGCATTTCAAGAAGGCCGGGACGCCGACCATGGGCGGCCTGATGATTCTGGCGGGTATCGTCGGGGCATCGCTGCTCTGGGCCGACCTTTCGAACGTCTATGTCGTGGCGACACTGCTGGTGACGCTCGGTTTCGGCGCCATCGGCTTCTATGACGATTATCTCAAGGTGACGAAGCAGAGCGACAAGGGCTTTTCCGGCAAGGCCCGCCTCGGCATCGAATTCATCATCGCCGGCATTGCCGTCTATTTCATGATGCGCACGTCGCTGGCGTCGGGACCTGCAGGCTCGACCTTCGGTTCGTCGGTTGCATTCCCCTTCTTCAAGGATTTCCTGATTAATCTCGGCATCATGTTCGTGGTGTTCGGCGGTTTCGTCATCGTTGCTGCGGGCAACGCCGTGAACCTGACGGATGGTCTGGATGGTCTGGCGATCGTGCCGGTGATGATCGCAGCCGCCTCCTTCGGCATCATCTCCTATCTCGCCGGTAACGCGGTGTTCGCGGGCTATCTGCAGATCAATTTCGTCCCTGGCACGGGTGAGCTTGCGGTCGTTCTCGGTGCCGTCATCGGCGCCGGTCTCGGCTTCCTCTGGTTCAATGCGCCGCCCGCTGCAATCTTCATGGGTGACACCGGTTCGCTGGCGCTCGGCGGCACGATCGGCACGGTTGCAGTTGCCACCAAGCACGAGATCGTTATGGCGATCATCGGCGGTCTGTTCGTCATGGAAACGCTGTCTGTCATCATCCAGGTCGGTTTCTTCAAGATGACCGGACGGCGCGTCTTCCTGATGGCGCCGATCCACCACCATTTCGAAAAGAAGGGCTGGACGGAAAGCCAGGTCGTCATCCGTTTCTGGATCGTCGCGGTCGGCCTTGCCATGCTCGGCCTCTCGACCCTCAAGCTGCGGTAAGCGGACGATGATCCCGGTCACCACACTTGCTGGCAAAAAGGTCGCGCTCTTCGGGCTCGGTGGCTCCGGCCTTGCGACGGCGAGGGCGCTGGTCGCGGGCGGGGCTGATGTCATTGCCTGGGACGACAATCCTGACAGCGTTGCGAAAGCCGGCGCCGAGGGGATTGCGACCGCGGACCTGCGTAGCATCGACTGGGCGTCGCAATCGCTTTTCGTGCTCTCTCCCGGCGTGCCGCTGACGCATCCGAAGCCGCACTGGACCGTCGATCTGGCGCGTGGCGCCGGTGTCGATATCGTCGGTGACGTCGAGCTCTTCGTCCGCGAGCGCCGGGCGCATGCGCCGGATTGCCCGTTCATCGCCATCACCGGCACTAACGGCAAATCGACCACCACGGCGCTGATCGCCCATATCCTGAAGACCAGCGGCCGCGACACGCAGCTCGGCGGCAATATCGGTACGGCGGTGCTGACCCTCGATCCGCCGAAGGCCCAGCGCTTCTATGTCGTCGAATGCTCGTCCTATCAGATCGATCTGGCACCGACGCTGAACCCGTCAGCCGGTATCCTGCTCAACCTGACGCCCGACCATCTCGATCGCCATGGAACGATGCAGCACTATGCCGACGTCAAGGAGCGGCTGGTGGCGGGCAGCGATACGGCGATCGTCGGTGTCGATGACAGCCATTGCGAAATGATTGCCGACCGCGTCGAGCGCGCCGGCACCAAGGTGGTGCGCATTTCGCGCCGCCATCCGCTGGCCGATGGCATCTATGCCGAGGGCACGAAACTCATTCACGCAACCAATGGCGCGGCGCTTCCGCTGGCCGATCTCGACGGCATCCAGACGCTGCGCGGCAGCCACAACGCGCAGAACGCGGCAGCCGCCGTCGCGGCCTGCCTTGCGGTCGGCGTCTCTGCCGATGAGATCCGTGCGGGGCTTGCCTCGTTCCCCGGCCTCAAGCATCGCATGCAGCCGGTCGGCATGCGCCGCAATGCCGTCTTCGTCAACGATTCGAAGGCGACCAATGCGGATGCGGCGGCACCGGCACTGTCGAGCTACGACCGGATCTACTGGATCGCCGGCGGCCTGCCGAAATCCGGTGGCATCACGACGCTTGCGCCGTTCTTTCCGCGCATCGCCAAGGCCTATCTGATCGGCGAGGCGGCAGCGGAGTTTGCGGCAACGCTCGGCGAGGCGGTATCTTACGAGATATCAGGTACGCTGGAGCGCGCCGTCGCGCATGCGGCTGCCGATGCGGAAAAAGATGAAACTGGTCCTGTCGCGGTGATGTTATCCCCGGCTTGCGCAAGCTTCGACCAATATAAGAACTTCGAAGTCAGGGGCGATGCATTTGTTAGCCATGTGGCAGCGCTCGACGGAATCACCATGCTGATCGGTTCGGCAACAGGAGATAAGTGACATGGTAAGCCGTGCGGAACGTGGGCCTCTGGCCGATTGGTTTTGGACCATCGACCGCTTTTTCTTGGCGATGTTCGTCTTCCTGATGGGCATCGGATTCATGCTGTCGTTTGCCGCATCGCCCGCGGTGGCGGAGCGCATCGGGCTTGAACCCTTCCATTTCGTCAAGCGCCACGCGGCCTTCATGATCCCGTCGCTGATGGTCATGATCGGGCTTTCGTTCCTGACGCCGCGCCAGGTGAGGCGCACGGCGATCCTGCTTTTGATCGTCGCGATAGCGATGATGCTGCTGGCACTGTTCTTCGGCGTCGAGGTCAAGGGCTCCCGGCGCTGGGTGACGCTGGCCGGCATCTCGATCCAGCCGTCGGAATTCATGAAGCCTGCTTTCGTCGTCGTCTGCGCCTGGCTGTTTGCCGAGCATGCGCGCCAGCCGGAAATTCCCGGCAATCTTTTCGCCATCATCCTGTTCGGCATGGTCGCCTCGCTGCTCGTGGCCCAGCCCGACCTTGGCCAGACGATCCTGACAACCGCCGTCTGGGGCGGCATGTTCTTCATGGCGGGAATGCCGTGGCTGTGGATCATCGTGCTCGGCGTCGGCGGGGCAGGCGGCCTCGTCTCGGCTTACTATGTGTTCCCGCACGTGGCTGGACGAATAGACAAGTTCATGACCGGCGAGGGCGACACGTTCCAGATCGATACCGCCCGCGAGGCGATCATCCGCGGCGACTGGTTCGGTCAGGGGCCTGGCGAGGGCATCGTCAAGCGGATCATTCCGGACGCCCATACCGACTTCATCTTCTCGGTTGCCGCCGAAGAGTTCGGCATCATCTTCTGCATCGCCCTTGTTGCGCTGTTCACGGCCCTTGTTTTGAGGGGGCTGTCGCACGCATATAAGGAGAAGAACGATTTCAACCGGTTTGCCGTCGCCGGCCTCGTGCTGCAGATGGGCATCCAGTCGATCATCAATATCGGCGTCAATCTCGAGCTGCTGCCGGCAAAGGGCATGACGCTGCCGCTGATCTCCTACGGCGGTTCGTCGATGGTGGCGATTTGCGTGACCGCCGGTTTCATTCTCGCGCTGACGCGCCATCGCCCGGAAAAACGTGCACAGGATCGGAGCCTCTTCCGCGTGCCGCACGGAATGCCGGCGGAGTAAAAGAACTATGAGTAAAGGCATCGTCCTTCTTGCCGCCGGGGGAACCGGCGGCCACGTCTTTCCCGCGGAAGCCTTGGCCTATGAGCTGAAGGCCCGCGGTTATTCCGTTCATCTGGTCACCGACAGCCGCGCCGAACGCTATGCCGGAAAGTTCCCGGCCGAGCAGATCCATGTCGTGCCGTCGGCAACGATCGGTTCGAAGAACCCGATCGCCGTCGCCCGCTCACTGTGGACGCTGTGGAGCGGCATGCGGGCGGCGAAGAAGCTGATCCAGAAGCTGAAGCCTGCCGTTGTCGTCGGTTTCGGCGGCTATCCGACCGTGCCGCCGCTGCTGGCCGCAACGCGCCTCGGCGTGCCCGCCATGATCCATGAGCAGAATGCCGTTATGGGCCGCGCCAACAAGGCGCTGGCGGCGCGTGTCCAGGCGATTGCCGGCGGATTCCTGCCGGAGAATGGCGGCGTCTATCCCGAAAAGACTGTCACAACCGGCAATCCGGTACGTCCGGCGATCATCGAGGCCGCCAAGGTTCCCTATGCGCCGTCGCATCCCGGCGAACCCTTCAATCTCGTGGTCTTCGGCGGCAGCCAGGGCGCACAGTATTTCTCCAAGGCGATGCCCACGGCGATCAGCCTGCTTGACGACGATCTCCGGGCGCGGCTGCAGATCACCCAGCAGGTGCGGCCCGAGGATATGGAGATGGTCGGCGGCTGTGTCGCGCAGCTGAAGATGGGGGCGGATATCGCGCCGTTCTTCACCGACATGGCCGAGCGTCTCGCAAAAGCGCATCTCGTTATCTGCCGTTCGGGCGCTTCGACGGTTTCGGAAATCTCGGTAATCGGCCGTCCGGCCGTTCTCGTGCCCTATCCTCATGCGCTGGATCATGACCAGGCTGCCAATGCCGCAGCACTTGCCGCGACCGGTGGCGCCAAGGTCATCGTTCAGGCGGAGCTTTCCTCCGAGAAGATCGCTGCGATCCTGACGCATGCGATGAACGACCCGGAAAAGCTGGCGCGGATGGCGGCGGCGGCAAAGCAGACCGGGAAACCGGATGCTGCGAACTTGCTTGCCGGCATGGTAGAGGCTATTGCCGCCGGACGTACAATTGCAGAGTTCAAGGGGGCACAGTCATGAAACTGCCGAAGGCTATAGGCCTCGTCCATTTCATCGGCATCGGCGGCATCGGCATGAGCGGCATTGCCGAAGTGCTGCACAATCTCGGTCACAAGGTCCAGGGATCCGATCAGTCCGACAGTGCGAACGTTCAGCGTCTGCGCGAAAAAGGTATCGAGGTCTTCGTCGGCCATAAGGCCGAGAATCTCGGCGATGCCGAAGTCGTGGTCGTTTCGACGGCGATCAAGAAGAGCAATCCGGAACTGATCGCGGCGCGCGAGAAGCTGCTGCCCGTCGTTCGGCGCGCCGAGATGCTGGCCGAGCTGATGCGCTTCCGCAATGCGATCGCCATCGGCGGCACGCATGGCAAGACGACCACCACCTCGCTGGTGGCTACGCTGCTCGAAGCCGGCGGGCTCGATCCGACCGTCATCAATGGCGGCATTATCAATGCCTACGGGACCAACGCCCGCATGGGCGAGGGCGAGTGGATGGTGGTCGAGGCCGACGAGTCCGACGGTACCTTCCTGAAGCTGCCGGCCGACGTTGCCGTCGTCACCAATATCGATCCTGAACATCTCGACCACTACGGCAATTTCGATGCCGTGCGCGCTGCGTTCCGGCAGTTCGTCGAGAACGTGCCGTTCTACGGCTTTGGCGTCATGTGCCTCGATCATCCCGAAGTGCAGGCGCTGGTCGGCCGTATCGAGGACCGCAAGGTCGTGACTTACGGCGAAAATCCGCAGGCCGACGTGCGCTTCACCAATGTGCGTATCGACGGGCCGCGCTCGATCTTCGACGTCGAGATTCGCCGCCGCCGCACGGGCAAGGTCTTCAAGCTCGACAATCTCGTCATGCCGATGCCCGGCCGTCACAACATTTCCAATGCGACCGCGGCGATCGCCGTTGCCAACCGCCTCGGCATTTCCAACGAGGACATCGCCAAGGGGCTGGCCTCCTTCGGCGGCGTCAAGCGGCGCTTCACGCTGACCGGCGAATGGAACGGCGTTCAGGTGTTCGACGACTACGGTCACCACCCGGTCGAGATCAAGGCCGTGCTCAGGGCCGCGCGCGAGGCCTGCAAGGGCCGCGTCATCGCCGTCCACCAGCCGCATCGCTATTCGCGCCTTTCGAGCCTCTTCGAGGAATTCGCCAACTGCTTCAACGATGCCGACAGCATTTTCCTGGCGCCTGTCTATGCCGCCGGTGAGGACCCGATCGAGGGCGCCGATTCCGAGATGCTGGTCTCGCGCATCAAGGCTGGCGGCCATCGCGACGCACGCTATCTTCCGTCGCAAGACGTACTACCGGAGATGGTTGGAGAGATTGCAAAGCCGGGCGACTTTGTGGTTCTCTTGGGGGCTGGAAGTATCACCTACTGGGCAGCGGCCCTGCCAAAACAACTGGAAGGCCTTTCGGGAAAGTCGGCATGAAACAGGTAAATGGGGAAAAGCTTCTCGAAACTCTCGGAGAAGGCGTCAAGGACATCCGCGGCCGTATCACGCCGGATGCCCCCATGGACCGCGTGACCTGGTTCCGTGCCGGCGGCCTCGCCGAGCTGATGTTCCAGCCGCATGACGAAGACGATCTCATCGCTTTCATGAAGCTTCTGCCCGAGGACGTGCCTGTAACCGTCGTTGGCGTCGGTTCCAACCTCCTAGTGCGCGACGGCGGCATTCCGGGCGTTGTTCTGCGCCTGTCGGCCAAGGGTTTCGGTGGGCTGGAGATTGCCGGTGAAAACCGCATCCGCGCCGGTGCGATCTGCCCGGACAAGCATGTTGCTGCCATGGCGATGGACAATGGCATCGGCGGCTTCCATTTCTACTACGGCATTCCCGGCAGCATCGGTGGCGCGGCACGCATGAATGCCGGCGCCAATGGCGGCGAGACCCGCGAGCGTCTCGTCGAACTGACCGCGATCGACCGCAAGGGCAACAAGGTCGTGCTTTCGAATGCCGAGATGGGTTATTCCTACCGTCATTCCTCGGCCGCATCGGACCTGATCTTCACCTCGGTGCTGTTCGAAGGCTATGCCGAAGACCGCGCCAAGATCCGCGCCGACATGGATGCGGTGCGCAACCATCGCGAGACGGTACAGCCGATCCGCGAGAAGACCGGCGGCTCGACCTTCAAGAACCCCGAGGGACATTCGGCCTGGAAGCTGATCGACGAAGCGGGCTGCCGCGGTCTGGTCATCGGCGGGGCGCAGATGTCGTCGCTGCATTGCAACTTCATGATCAACATGGGCCAGGCGACCGGCTACGATCTCGAATATCTCGGCGAACAGGTTCGCCGCGAAGTGTTCGAAAATTCCGGCGTCAAGCTGGAATGGGAGATCAAGCGTCTCGGCGTGTTCATGCCGGGCCGCGAAGTCCGCCCGTTCCAGGGCGTCACCAGCGACTGATTGCTTTCTATCGAAGAGCTTTGCTGAAGGCGGTGTCGAAGATGACGCCGCCTTTGTCGTCTGCGGCTTCGCCGATCGCTACGTCCATGCGGCCGTTGGCAACGCGCACCAGCGTGAAGCCGCCCATGAAGGCGGCCTTGGCCTTGAAGACGTCGATACCGTTGACCTTGTAGGCCATCGCCGTGTCGTGTTCGTGGCCGTGGAAGATGCCGATTACATTGTAGCCGCTGAGGGTTGCGAGCAGATCCTGACGTTCTGATTCATCCCACCAATGCGGCGTTCCGGTGCCCGTGTCATCGAAGGTGCTCTTGGCCGGATCCCAGCGTTCGGTGGAGAAATGATCCCAGCCGTAGTGCTGGAAGATGACGACGGGCCGGCCGTCGGATGCGTAGGTCTTAAGATCCTGCTTCATCCAGTCGAGGCTGCTGGCCGTTCCCTTGCTGTTGTCGCCGCCATAGCGCTGCGCCTGGATCAGATGCAGGCCGCCCCAGCTCCAGGAGTAGTTGTCGGAGGCTTCGTCGTAATTGTCGACAGGCACGGCCGGTTTGAAGAAGACGCTCGGCTTGTGATTCATCTGCACGTAGTCGCGCAGCTCGTCGCGATACCAGTCGACCTGCGGCGGACGGCCGTCCTGATCGAGATCGTGATTGCCGAGGCCGACATAGACGGGGAAATGCACATGGTCAGGGCCGCGGCCCTCCTGGTAGCGGTGCGAGAACTGCAGGAGCTGCGACCCTTCCGCAAACTCCGCCATCTGTCCGCCGCCGTCGTCGGTGACGTCGCCGCAGACGATGATGCCTTGAGGCCGGGCAATCGTCTGACCGGCAACGCTGAGGCCGCTCGGCTTGCCAGCGATCTCTTCCGGCCATGTCTGATGGTGGATGTTGTTGAGCGCCAGGATATGGCGCAGCAGATTGGCGTCGGTCTTGCCTTCCTGCTGACAATTGGGGCTGAGCCCATCGCCGATGCGGCAGGCATGGACGTCGTTGATGACGAGGAAGGTGACGTTGACATCAGGGACGGCGGCGCGCGACAGCGACGGCAGTGAAAGGGCCATTCCGGCGCCGAGGCCCTGTGTCAGCAGCGATCGTCTTGTCAGCATCGTGGTCTCCCGTCTTTCTGAAATGGAAGAGTAGGAGCAAGCCGTTAACAGACAAGAATCAAAAAAAGGCCGCAGCGTTTCCGCTGCGGCCTTCGATCAATTGAACCCGAAGTCCTCAGACTTCTTCGCGGCCTGACAGCAGGATGCAGACCAGCGAGATCACTGCTGCGCCGGAAAGATAATAGCCGACATAGGAGAGGTCGTAGGTCGTTGCCAGCCAGCTGGCGATGTTCGGCGCCAGCGAGGCGCCGAAGATGCCGCCGAGGTTGAAGGTCATCGAGGCGCCGGTATAGCGCACCGTGGTCGGGAAGGGGGCGGCAAGTGCTGCACCGATCGGACCGTAGGTGAAGCCCATCAGCGCCAGGCCGATGATCGAGCACAGGAAGGCGCCCATCAGGCCTGCGGTCAGCAGCGACGCGTAGAAGAAGCCGAAGATCGCGATGCCGATTGTCACCAGGATCAGGATCAGGCGGCGCGAATAGCGGTCCGAAAGCAGGCCGGAGATCGGGATCGTCAGGCCGAAGAACACGACGCCTACGAGCTGAATGACCAGGAACTGCTCACGCGAATAGCCGAGCTTCGACGTGCCCCAGGACAGCGTGAAGACGGTCATCAGGTAGAACAGCACGAAGGTGGCGACGGCGATGAAGGTGCCGAGAACCAGGCTGCGGAAATGCTTGCGGAAGACGACGGCGACCGGAACGGCGACGCGCTCGTGCTTCTCGACGGCCTTCTGGAACTCCGGCGTTTCGGCGATCTTCAGGCGGACATAGAGGCCGACGGCGACGAGTGCCAGGCTGGCGACGAAGGGAATGCGCCAGCCGAAAGCCAAGAAGTCCTCGTTGGTCATCGTCTCGGTCAGGATCAGGAAGAAGCCGGACGAGAGGATGAAGCCGATCGGCGCGCCGAGCTGCGGGAACATGGCGTACCAGCTGCGCTTGCCAGGAGGGGCGTTTTCGGTTGCGAGCAGCACTGCGCCGCCCCATTCGCCGCCAAGGCCGAGGCCTTGGCCGAAACGGCACAGTGCGAGAAGCAGAGGCGCGACGATGCCGATCGAATCATAGCCCGGGAGCATGCCGATCGCCACGGTCGACAGGCCCATGGTCATCAGCGCTGCGACGAGTGTCGCCTTGCGGCCGATACGGTCACCGAAGTGGCCGAAAAGGATGCCGCCAAGCGGGCGGGCGAAGAAGGCGATCGAGAACGTGGCGAAGGACTGCAGCTGCGCAGACGCCGGATCGCTCGTCGGGAAGAAGAGGTGCGGGAAGACCAGCACGGCGGCCGTCGCGTAGACGTAGAAGTCGAAGAATTCGATGGTCGTGCCGACGAGGCTCGCGATCAGAACACGCGCCGGCGAATTGACTTGCGCATTGTTCGATGAGGAGGGCGTCGGCGATACCGGAGATATCGCGTCAGACATTGTCATTCCAATCAGGATTGCTGTTTGCCTTGGGAGGCAACCGGCTCATAGCGCAATTTTCGGTCTCAGCAAACGCTAAATGAGCAATAAACTGATGAAATCCCTGGCCGGTGTTGGGGGCGTTTCCAGACGGGCCAATCCGCGTTTCTAGCAGAATTACCAGATTGACGGGACTCGATTTGAGGCGGCTTGCTGTTCTCGCTCTGGTTGAGAGCCTCGGAGGGGAAATCCATGCAAAGAAATCTTATTGCAGAGTTTTTGGGTACGTTCTGGCTCGTTTTCGGCGGTTGCGGCAGTGCTGTGCTGGCGGCAGCATTTCCGGCGCTCGGAATTGGCTTTGCCGGTGTCGCCCTGGCATTCGGACTGACGGTGCTGACGATGGCCTATGCGGTCGGCGGCATTTCCGGCGGGCATTTCAATCCGGCGGTGTCCGTCGGTCTCGCGGTTGCCGGACGGTTTCCGGTGGGCCGCGTCATTCCCTACATCATCGTGCAGGTCATCGGTGCCGTTGCGGCGGCGGCACTTCTCTATCTGGTTGCCAGCGGAAAAGCCGGCTTCGAACTCGGCGGCTTTGCCTCGAACGGCTATGGCGAGCATTCGCCCGGTGGTTATTCGCTGACATCGGCGCTGATCATCGAGGTCCTGCTGACGATGTTCTTCCTGATCGTCATCCTGGGCTCCACGCATGGGCGCGTGCCTGCCGGGTTCGCGCCGCTGGCGATCGGCCTGGCACTGACACTCATACATCTGATCTCGATCCCGGTTACCAACACATCGGTCAATCCGGCGCGTTCGACAGGGCAGGCGCTCTTTGCCGGCGGCTGGGCTCTGCAGCAGCTTTGGCTCTTCTGGCTGGCGCCGATCGTGGGCGGCGCGCTCGGCGGGACGGTCTGGAAACTGCTTGAGAAAGACGACTAAGCGCCGTCGTAATCACGCTGCGCATGCCAACCCGCACAGCTCGTCTGTGCGGGTTTTTTCATCCTCCGAACGAACTTCCGGATGCCGGTGCAAGCCACTGATTTCGAGTCGAAACGGCACAGGTTTGCCGCGCTGTTGGGCGGCCTGGAGGCGGCAGGTTAACAAAAGTAAACGCTTCGTTAACCATATTGTTGTCAAACTGCCATCAAGCCTGAGTGGGCAAGATTCGGTGGGCGAAAGCCTCGCGCAAGCGTCGGAATTCATGCCGTAAGTTATTTTGGGGGTACGTATGAGTCGCAAGCATGTCGCTGTCCTGATGGGCGGATTTTCCTCGGAGAGGCCTGTCAGCCTGTCTTCGGGGAAGGCATGTGCCGACGCGCTGGAAGCCGAAGGCTTTCAGGTGACCCGTATCGATGTCGATCGCGATGTTTCCGCCAAGCTCGTTGCTGCCCGCCCGGATGTCGCGTTCAATGCTCTGCACGGCCCGTTCGGTGAGGATGGTACGATCCAGGGCATTCTCGAATATCTCGAAATTCCCTACACGCATTCCGGCGTTCTTGCCTCGGCTCTCGCGATGGACAAGAGCAAGGCCAAGGGCGTTGCTGCTGCTGCCGGTATTCCGGTGGCGCAATCCGAAGTCATCAACCGCTTCGCCTTTCCTGCCGAGCATCCGATGAAGCCGCCTTACGTGGTGAAGCCGGTTCGCGAGGGGTCGAGCTTCGGTGTGTTGATCGTGCAAGAGGATCAGTCGCATCCGCCGCAGGTCATCAGTTCTTCGGAGTGGCGCTATGGGGAAGAGGTTCTCGTCGAGCGCTATATCCATGGCCGAGAGCTGACATGCGGCGTGATGGGCGATACGGCGCTGGGTGTCACGGAAGTGGTGCCGCAGGGCCACAACTTTTATGACTATGACGCCAAGTATGCGGCTGGCGGTTCAAAACACGTCATTCCGGCGAAAATTTCACCGAAAATTTACCAAAAAATACAATCATTGGCACTAAGGGCGCATCAAGCAATTGGTTGCCGTGGCGTCAGCCGGTCTGACTTTCGCTACGACGATCGCTTCTCCGAAGATGGCGAAATCATCTGGCTCGAGGTCAACACTCAGCCGGGAATGACTCCAACCTCTCTGGTGCCCGAAATGGCCGGTTATGCCGGTTATTCCTTTGGTGAGTTTCTGCGCTGGATGGTGGAGGACGCTTCTTGTTCTCGTTGACGGTCAAAAGGATGGGGCGCCCGAGCCATCGCGACGATATTGCCTTCCCGGAGGGTGATAGCCGCATGGTGCTGCCGCGTCCGCTGCGCCGCGCCGTTCGCTTTCTCGTCAGCCTCGGCACTGGCCGCATCTATATTCCTGCGCATACCGGTACCGTTTCGGCTCTGGCGTTTCTGGCTGCGACCGGCCTCTACGGCATGTCGCTCGGCGGTCACACGGAAGCGGTCGCTCAGGCGACGACCACGGCTGCCGGCTTTGCCATCGAAGACGTGAAGGTATCTGGCAATTTGGCGACCTCGGAAATCGAGATCCTCGATCTCCTCGGTCTCGACGGCACGACCTCGCTGGTTGCTCTCGATGTGGATACGGCGCGCCAGAAGATCGCCAAGCTTCCCTGGGTCGAGAGCGCCGAGGTTCGCAAGATTTATCCGAAGACGATCGAAGTGAAGCTCAAGGAGCGCCAGGCCTATGCAATCTGGCAGCACGGCCAGGAGCTTTCGCTGATCGAGCGCAATGGCAGCGTCATCGCGCCACTGCGCGACAACAAGTTTTCCAACCTTCCGCTCGTCGTCGGCCGCGATGCCGAGACGGCTGCTGTTGCGCTCGAAGGCGAATTCGCCAACTGGCCCGACATCAAGGCGCGGGTGAAAGCCTATGTCTGGGTTTCCAGCCGCCGTTGGGATCTGCATCTCGACAACGGTGTTGTCGTGAAGCTGCCGGCCGACGATGTCGATCAGGCGCTGGCGACGCTGTCGAAGCTCAACAAGGAACAGGATCTTCTGGCGCGCGACATCGCAGCCGTCGATCTCAGATTGGCAGACCGGACCGCAATCCAGCTCACCCCCGAGGCCATGGCCCGGCGGCAGGTGGTACTCGACCAGCGGACGAAGGATTTGAAAAAGGCGGGGCAAAATATATGAGCTTGTTCGGTTCATCCCATTTCGGATTGCCGCGCCTGAAGCCGCTTTCGTCGAAGCGGTCGCATATCGTTTCGGTGCTCGACATCGGATCGACCAAGGTCGTCTGCATGATCGGCCGGCTGACGCCGCGTGAGGAGAGTGAGATTCTCCCGGGCCGCACGCATGACATCGAGATCATCGGCATCGGCCATCAGCGTTCCCGCGGCATCAAGACCGGCGTCATCGCCGATCTCGATGCGCTCGAAAGCGTCATCCGTCTCGCGGTCGATGCCGCCGAGCGCATGGCTGGCCTCACCGTCGAAAGCCTGATCGTCAACCTGACGGCCGGCCGTCTCGGCAGCGACGTCTATACGGCGACCATCGATCTCGGCGGTCAGGAAGTCGAACTCAACGACCTGAAGAAGGTTCTTTCTGCAGCCTGCCAGCAGTCGCTGCGCCAGGATCGTGCCGTGCTCCATTCGCTGGCAACCGGATTCGCGCTGGATGGCGAACGCGGTATCCGCGATCCCTTGTCCATGTACGGTGACATGCTCGGCGTCGACATGCATGTCGTCACCGCCGAGCGCGCTGCGCTCAAGAACCTCGAGCTCAGCGTCAACCGTGCGCATCTCTCCGTCGAAGGCATCGTCGCGACGCCTTACGCTTCCGGCCTTGCTGCTCTCGTCGATGACGAAGTCGAGCTTGGCTGTGCAGCGATCGACATGGGCGGCGGCACGACGACGATTTCCGTCTTCGCCGAAGGCAAGCTTGTCCATACCGACGCCGTCGGCCTTGGCGGTCATCACGTGACCACCGATCTGGCCCGCGGCCTTTCGACCCGCATCGAAGATGCCGAGCGTCTCAAGGTGGTTCACGCTTCGGCGATGGCGAATTCGTCCGACGAGCGCGAACTGATCTCGATCCCGCCGATCGGCGAAGATGAGCGTGATCTGCCGACGCAGGTCCCGCGTGCGCTGGTGTCGCGCATCGTCGGCGCCCGTATCGAGGAAACGATGGAATTGATCCGCGACCGGATCCAGCGCTCGGGCTTCAGCCCGATCGTCGGCAAGCGCGTCGTGCTGACGGGCGGCGCAAGCCAGCTCACCGGCCTTGCAGACGTTGCCCGCAAGATTCTGGCCCGCAACGTTCGTATCGGCCGCCCGATGGGCGTCTCGGGTCTGCCGACGGCAGCCAAGGGCCCGGCCTTTTCGACGGCGGTCGGCCTGATGATCTATCCGCAGGTCGCAGACATGGAAACACATGCGTCACAGAGCGGGCTGCTCTTGTCGCTTGGGGGAAATAACAGCCGCATAGCCCGGATGGGCCAGTGGCTGAAGGAAAGCTTCTGAACATTGAGTGAATTGGCCGGCGTGGCGATGCGGCCATAAAGAGAAGGAACGGGTACCATGACTATCAAGCTGCAAAAGCCTGACATCACAGAGCTGAAGCCGCGTATCACCGTATTCGGTGTCGGCGGCGGCGGTGGCAATGCTGTCAACAACATGATCTCCGCTGGCCTCCAGGGCGTCGATTTCGTCGTTGCCAACACGGATGCGCAGGCTCTGACGATGACCAAGGCGGAGCGGATCATCCAGCTCGGCGCCAACGTCACCGAAGGCCTCGGTGCAGGTTCGCAGCCGGAAGTCGGCCGTGCGGCTGCCGAAGAGTGCATCGATGAGATCATCGATCACCTGAACGGCACGCATATGTGCTTCGTCACCGCCGGCATGGGCGGCGGTACCGGTACCGGTGCTGCTCCTGTCGTCGCGCAGGCCGCCCGTAACAAGGGCATCCTGACCGTCGGCGTTGTCACCAAGCCGTTCCAGTTCGAAGGCGGCCGCCGCATGCGTCTGGCCGAAGCCGGTATCGAAGAGCTGCAGAAGTCGGTCGATACGCTGATCGTCATTCCGAACCAGAACCTCTTCCGGATCGCCAACGACAAGACGACCTTTGCCGACGCTTTCGCTATGGCCGACCAGGTTCTCTACTCGGGCGTTGCCTGCATCACCGACCTGATGGTGAAGGAAGGTCTCATCAACCTCGACTTCGCCGACGTCCGTTCGGTCATGCGCGAAATGGGCCGCGCGATGATGGGTACCGGCGAAGCTTCGGGCCAGGGCCGTGCTATGCAGGCTGCCGAAGCCGCAATCGCCAACCCGCTGCTCGACGAAACCTCGATGCGCGGCGCGCAGGGCCTGCTGATCTCGATCACCGGTGGCCGTGACCTGACGCTCTTCGAAGTCGATGAAGCCGCAACCCGCATCCGCGAAGAAGTCGATCCGGACGCCAACATCATCCTCGGCGCCACGTTCGACGAATCGCTCGAAGGCATCATCCGCGTATCGGTCGTTGCGACCGGTATCGATCGCGCTGCCGCCGAAGCCTCCACCAAGACCTTCCAGCCGGCCGCAAAGCCGATCATCCGTCCTTCGGCGGCCGTTGCTCCGGCTCCGGCCGCAGTTCAGCCTGCTCCGGTCATGCAGGCACCGAAGCCGGTTGATACCGTTGCGCAGACGATCCGCATGGCAGAAGCCCAGATGGAACGTGAACTCGACATCGTTGCTCCGCGCGCTCCGGCTCCGGTCCAGCAGCCTGTCGCACAGGAAACCTTCCGTCCGCAGAGCCGCATCTTCGCAGCAGCACCGGAAGCTCCTGTTGCCCGTCCGGCACCGATGCAGATGCAGCCCGCTCCGGCTCCGGTCATGAGCCAGCCTGCTCCGCAGCCTGTCATGATGCAGCAGCCTGCACCGGTGGCGCCACAGCCGGTCCGTCAGGAACCTGCCATGCAGCAGCCGACGCGCATGCCGAAGGTCGAGGACTTCCCGCCGGTCGTTCAGGCCGAGATCGATCACCGCTCGCAGCCTGTCGCAGCACAGGCTCACGAAGAGCGCGGTCCGATGGGCCTGCTCAAGCGGATCACGAACTCGCTGAACCGCCGCGAAGAGGAGGTTGCTCCTGAGATGACGTCTGCTCCGGCAGCCGCTTCGCAGCAGCGCCGTCCGCTTTCGCCGGAAGCCAGCCTCTACGCACCGCGCCGCGGCAACCTCGACGACCAGGGCCGCGCCGTTCCGCAGGCCCGCATGATGCAGGAAGACGACCAGCTCGAAATCCCCGCATTCCTGCGCCGCCAGTCGAACTGACGCGACACAGAATCGCCACGCTCAGCGCCCGGGATCACAGTCCCGGGCGCTTCTGTTTCAAAGCCTTTCGTGAAGGCCAAATTAACAAGTCATTTCAATTGCATGGTTTCGTAACAATCCGAAACGAACAGTGATTTGGAATGCAGAGCGGGCACACGTATGTATGAGGTCAAATGACCGCACTTTGACGCATTTTGGCGACAATTCAGCGGTGTGGACAAAAGAACTTCGTGGTTTGATTCCTGTGCCTTGAGCGCTACGAACCTTGAAGGGCAATGAAGGCAGATTTTATGGTTATTGGCATGCTTGGCTTCCAGACGACGGTTTCTCGCCCGGTAACGCTTTCGGGTACCGGCGTACATTCTGGCGCGGAAGTCTCGATCACCTTCAATCCGGCCGAGACCGATACGGGCGTTGTTTTCCATCGCATGCATGACAACGGTTCCGTCACCGAGCTGCGCGCGGTTTCCTCGCAGGTCGGCAATACGGATCTCTGCACCGTTCTCGGGTTCTCTCCTGCACATTCGGTCGCGACGATCGAGCATGTGATGGCCGCCGTTTACGCGCTTGGCCTCGACAACGTGCTGATCGAAGTTCACGGCGCCGAAATGCCGATCATGGATGGCAGCTCTGCTCCGTTCATCGATGCGATCGAGCAGGTCGGTCTGGTTTCTCTTGGCGTCAAGCGCCGCTATATCCGCATCACCAAGCCCGTGCGTATCGAACATGGCGGTTCGTGGAGCGAATTCCGCCCCTATGACGGCACGCGCTTCGAAGTCGAGATCGATTTCGACTGCCCGCTGATCGGCCGCCAGAAGTGGGAAGGCGACCTGACAGCCCAGACCTTCAAGACCGAACTGTCGCGGGCCCGTACTTTCGGCTTCATGCGCGACGTCGAGCGTCTCTGGGCGTCCGGCCACGCTCTCGGTTCGTCGCTCGAAAATTCGGTCGTCATCTCCGACGACAACACCGTGATCAATGTCGAAGGCCTGCGTTACGCCAAGGACGAGTTCGTGCGTCACAAGACGCTCGATGCCGTCGGCGACCTGTCGCTGGCGGGCGCGCCGTTCATCGGTTGCTACCGTTCCTATCGCGGCGGTCACAAGATGAATGCCAATGCGCTCAAGGCACTGCTCAGCGATCCCAGCGCCTATGAGGTCGTCGAGACCTCTGCTGCCCGTCCGCGCGTTGCCGCGCGTGATTTCATTGCCGTGAATGCTCCCGGATTCGCCCCCTGGTCGGCGTGACCTCCAGAACGATTTCCTAGACCAGGACCGCCTCTTTCGGGAGGCGGTTTTTTTATGCGGATTTTCCGGCCGATAGTGTTTTCGGCGCAGATGCTTAGCTGCAACACGGGAAATCAAAGATGAAAACCCGGATATTCTCTGGGCCTATGCCACAAAAATGCGTTAATGCGTCATCATTGCGTTGCTCTCGCCTCGCATTTGTGGCTAGAAACGCCAGCGAGGTGTGGCTGCCGTTAAGAGTGGGTAGCGGGAGTCGGGATTAATCTATGGGTTATGCAAGGTCTGAAGGTATGATGAAGACAGCGCGCGCTTTGCTCGCATCGCTCGTGGTGCTGAGTGCAGGCGCCTTGATTTCCGGTTGCCAGTCGGATCCGGACATCGACATCACCAAACTCGGCCTCGACAATGACCCGCCGGATGTTCTCTACAATCAGGCGCTTGCCAACATGAAGGCAGGCAACATGGCCGAGGCAGCGCGCAAGTTCGACGCCATCGACCGTGAGAACCCGTTCTCGGAATGGGCCCGCAAGGCGCTCGTCATGAGCACCTTCGTCAAGTACCGCCAGGGCAAGATCGACGAAGCGCTGGCATCGGGCAACCGCTACATGGCGCAGTATCCGCAGTCCAAGGACGCGGCCTATGTCCAGTATCTGGTCGGCCTCAGCTATTCGAAGCAGATTTCCGACGTGACGCAGGACCAGCGTGCCTCATCGAAGACCATCGAGGCAATGCAGGCCGTCATCGACAAGTATCCGGACTCCGAATATGTCGACGACGCGCAGGCCAAGATCCGCTTCGCCCGCGACCAGCTCGCCGGCAAGGAAATGCAGATCGGCCGCTACTATCTGGAGCGCAAGGAGTATCTTGCGGCTATCTCCCGTTTCCGTATCGTGGTTGAAAAGTACCCGAATACGAATCAGGTCGAGGAAGCGCTCTCGCGTCTGGTGGAAGCCTATTATGCGATGGGTATCGTCGAAGAGGCACAGACCGCCGCTGCCGTTCTCGGCCACAACTATCCGGATAGCCAGTGGTACGCCGATTCCTACAAGCTGCTGAAGAGCGGTGGCGCAGAGCCTCGGGAGAACAAGGGTTCCTGGCTCTCCGAAGCGGGCAAGAAGCTGCTCCTCGGCTCGTGAGGCCAGTAACGCAATGCTGATCCAGCTTTCGATCCGCGATATCGTTCTGATCGAGCGGCTGGATCTCTCGTTCGAGGCCGGGCTCTCGGTTCTGACCGGGGAAACAGGTGCAGGCAAATCCATCCTTCTCGACAGTCTGTCGCTGGCGCTCGGCGGGCGCGGCGATGGCGGGCTTGTGCGCCACGGCGAAGACAAGGGGCAGGTGACTGCGGCCTTCGACGTGCCGATGGATCACGGCGCCCGCAAGCTTTTGCGCGAAAACGGCATCGACGACGACGGCGACCTGATCTTCCGCCGCCAGCAATCCTCCGACGGCCGCACCAAGGCCTATGTCAACGACCAGCCCGTCAGCGTGCAGTTGATGCGCCAGGCAGGCCAGATGCTGGTCGAAATCCACGGCCAGCACGACGACCGGGCGCTTGTCGATACCAATGCCCACCGCATCCTGCTCGACGCCTTTGCCGGCATCACCGAGGATGTCTCAGGCGTGTCCGAGCTCTACAGGATCTGGCGCGATGCCGAGCGGACTCTGAAGAAGCATCGCGAGAAGGTCGAGAACGCCGCCCGCGAGGCTGATTATCTGCGCGCCTCCGTCGAAGAGCTGGAAAAGCTTTCTCCGCGTGACGGCGAGGAGGAGGAGCTCGCCGACCGCCGCCAGAAGATGATGAAGGCGGAGCGGATCGCAGGCGATATCGCCGAGGCGTCCGAGTTCCTGAACGGCAATGCCTCTCCCGTGCCCCATATCGCCTCGCTGGTGCGCCGCCTGGAGCGCAAGAGCCATGAGGCGCCGGGATTGCTGGAAGACACTGTGGCGCTTCTGGACGCCGCGCTGGACCAGCTTTCCAACGCGCAAATGGAAGTCGAGGCGGCGCTGCGCAAGACCGAATACGATCCGAAGGAGCTGGAGCGCGTCGAGGAGCGGCTGTTTTCGCTGCGCGCCGCATCCCGCAAATATTCGGTGCCCGTCGTCGAGCTTCCGGCTCTTGCCGTCAGGATGATCGCCGATCTCGCCGATGTCGATGCCGGCGAGGAGAAGCTCGTCAAGCTCGACGCCGAGGTCGGCCGCGCCAAGGCTGCCTATGGCGAAGCTGCCCGTTCGCTTTCGGAAAAGCGTCATCACGCCGGCAATGCGCTGGCGGAGGCCGTGATGGCCGAGCTTCCGGCGCTGAAGCTGGAGCGCGCCCGTTTCATGGTGGAAATCACCACGGATGTGGAGCAGGCAGCCGCCGAAGGCATCGACGTCGTCGAATTCCATGTTCAGACCAATCCGGGTACGCGTCCGGGCTCGATCATGAAGGTCGCCTCGGGCGGCGAGCTCTCGCGCTTCCTGCTGGCGCTGAAGGTGGCGCTTGCCGATCGCGGCTCGGCGCCGACGCTTGTCTTCGACGAGATCGATACGGGCGTGGGCGGGGCCGTGGCCGATGCTATCGGCCAGCGGCTGAAGCGGCTGTCGGACAAGGTGCAGGTGCTCTCTGTCACCCACGCGCCGCAAGTGGCGGCGAGGGCGGCGACTCATCTGCTTATCTCCAAGGGACCGGTCGATGCCGGATCCGAAAAGATCGCCACCCGGGTGGCCACCATGGCGCCGAAGGACCGCACCGAGGAGATCGCCCGTATGCTCGCCGGTGCTTCGGTCACCGACGAGGCGCGGGCTGCGGCGGCCAAGCTGCTGTCGGGAAACGGGTAGGGGACTGTTGAGGGCGCCGCCCTCGTCCTTCGAGGCTACGCCTTCGGCTTCGCACCTCAGGATGAGGGCTCTGGGGAAGGCTGCGATTAGCAACCCTCAAGGCTGACCAATCCGAGCACGCTCCCTCCACCCTCATCCTGAGGTGCGACCGCAGGGAGCCTCGAAGGACGAGGGTGGCCACCACCCCGCCACTTCCCATCCGGGCAATTTGCGCTAAAAACGATCACAGATTCTCCGGAGTGATCATGCATGTCGAGCGAAGTTGAAACCCTGACGATCGAAGAGGCCGCAGCTGAGCTGGAGCGTCTGGCGAAAGAGATCGCCCATCACGACGCGCTCTATCACGGCAAGGACCAGCCGGAGATTTCGGACGGCGACTATGATGCGCTGAAGCGGCGGAGCGATGCGATCGAGGCGCGGTTTCCCGAGCTCGTTCGCGAGGACAGCCCGTCGCGGCGGGTGGGGGCGGAGCCATCCGTCACCTTTGCGCAGGTCACTCATGCCCGGCCGATGCTGTCGCTCGACAACACCTTCTCGCAGGACGACGTGCAGGATTTCGTCGGCAGCGTCTACCGCTTCCTGGGGCGCCGGCCGGATCAGTCGATCGCGTTTACCGCCGAGCCGAAGATCGACGGCCTGTCGATGTCGATCCGCTACCAGAACGGCAAGCTCGTCAGCGCCGCAACGCGCGGCGACGGTACGACCGGCGAGAATGTCACGGCCAATATCCGCACCATCAAGGAAGTCCCGCAGGTACTGCCGAAGGGCGTTCCTGAGATCGTCGAGGTACGCGGCGAGGTCTATATGGCCAAGAGCGACTTCCTGGCGCTGAACAAGCAGATGGAGGCCGAGGGAAAGCAGACCTATGTCAACCCGCGCAACACGGCGGCGGGATCGCTGCGCCAGCTCGATGCCAAGGTGACGGAGAGCCGCAAGCTGAAGTTCTTCGCCTATGCCTGGGGCGAAATCTCCGAGCCCAACGACCTGCCGAAGACGCAGTTCGACATGGTGCAGACCTTCAAGGAATGGGGTTTCCCAGTCAATCCGCTGATGAAGCGGCTGAACTCGGTGGCCGATATCCTGGCGCATTACGATGACATCGGTCTCAAGCGCCCTGATCTCGACTACGACATCGACGGTGTCGTCTACAAGGTCGACAGCCTCGAACTGCAGCAGCGCCTCGGCTTCCGTTCGCGCAGCCCGCGCTGGGCGACGGCGCACAAATTCCCGGCCGAGCAGGCATTCACCGTCGTCGAGAATATCGACATCCAGGTCGGCCGCACCGGCGCGCTGACGCCGGTGGCGCGTCTGACCCCCGTCACCGTCGGCGGCGTGGTCGTCACCAACGCGACGCTGCATAATGAGGACTACATCCGGGGCATCGGGAATTCAGGCGAGCGCATCCGCGAGGAAGAACACGATATCCGCATCGGCGACACCGTGATCGTCCAGCGCGCAGGCGACGTCATCCCACAGGTGCTCGACGTGGTGATGGAAAAGCGGCCGGAGGGGGCTGCGGCCTATACATTCCCGAAGACATGTCCGGTCTGCGGCTCGCATGCCGTTCGCGAAGTCAACGAGAAGACCGGCAAGGTCGATGCCGTGACGCGCTGCACCGGCGGCTTCATCTGCCGCGCCCAGGCAACCGAGCATCTGAAGCATTTCGTCTCGCGCAACGCCTTCGATATCGAGGGCTTCGGCACCAAGCAGGTGGATTTCTTCTTCGAGAGCGACGACGCCTCGCTGCAGATACGGACGGCGCCCGACATCTTCACGCTGGAGAAACGCCAGCAGGCCTCGACGCTGACGAAGCTCGAGAATATCGACGGCTTCGGCAAGGTCAGTGTCGGCAAGCTCTACACGGCGATCAACGAGCGCCGCAACATCGCGCTGCACCGCTTCATCTACGCGCTCGGCATCCGCCATGTCGGTGAGACCACCGCCAAGCTGCTTGCCCGCTCCTACGGTACCTATGAGGCCTTTGCCGCGGCCATGCAGGATGCGGCGCCCTTGTCCGGTGATGGTTGGAACGAGTTGAACGCCATCGACGGCATCGGCGAGATCGTCGCCCGCGCCATCGTCGAGTTCTACAAGGAGCCGCGCAATGTCGAGGTCATCAGCCGTCTGCTGGAAGAGGTTGTGCCTGAGAAGGCCGAGCAGCCGGTAACATCGGGAAGCCCGGTCGCCGGGAAGACCGTGGTCTTCACCGGCTCGCTGGAAAAATTCACCCGCGACGAAGCCAAGGCCCGCGCCGAAAGCCTCGGCGCCAAGGTTGCCGGATCGGTCTCCAAAAAGACCGACATCCTCGTCGCCGGCCCGGGCGCCGGCTCCAAGCTCGACAAGGCCAAAGAACTCGGCGTCCAGACGATGGATGAAGACGAGTGGCTGGCGTTGATCGGTGGGTGATCTTGCGTTGTTCCCGTATTGGGAATATAGTTGATCAATGCAGGTGATTGCCAGATCGACGTTGCGCGCGTTTTGGGAGTTGCATCCGCAGGCGAGGGTGCCGCTGAGCGTTTGGTATGCCGCTGTCAGCAAAGCTGATTGGACGGGCCCTTCGGACGTCAAACGGATGTTTGGTGCGAATGTCGATTTTGTCGGAGACAACCGCATCATTTTCGACATCGGCGGTAACAAGTATCGGCTGATCGTCCATGTTGCCTACGCATATCGCCGCGTGCTTATCAAATTCGTCGGCACGCATTCGGATTATGACCGGATCGACCCGGAGACCGTGTGATGGATATCAAACCGATCAGGAACGACAGCGATCTCGCCTGGGCGATTGGTGAAGTGGCCCCGTACTTCGAGAGCCCGCCAGAAAAGGGCACGGCCGAAGCCGATCGCTTCGATGTCCTTTCGGACCTTATCGAGGCGTATGAAGCTAGGCACTTTCCGGCTGGTGAACTCGATCCCGTCGAGTTTCTCCAAGCTTTCATGGATATGACGGGCCGCACCCAGACGGATCTCGGCGATCTCCTGTCATCGCGGTCGCGTGCCTCTGAAATTCTCCACCGCAAGCGCGGGCTTACGGTGGATATGATCTTTAAGCTTGGCGAGGCCTGGGGCCTGCCTGCGGAATGTCTTATCAAGCCGTATAAGCTCGAAGTCGCCTAAACCCTGACCCGCGCCATCGTATAGGCGTCGACATAGTCCCCGGCGCGATAGGCGAAGGCTTTCAGCAGGCCTTCCTGTTCGAAGCCGAATTTCCGGTAGAGGGCGAGGGCTGCCGGGTTGTCGGTGTAGACGGTCAATTCCAGCCGTCTGATATCGAGCCAGTTGTCGGCGGTATCGACGAGGGCGGCCATCAGCGCGCTGCCGATGCCCTTGCCGGCATAGTCGTCGTGAACGCCCATGCCGATGCTGGCGGCGTGGGCGCGGCGGCCCTGGTTGCGCATCAGGTGGGCGTCGCCGACTAGCGTGCCGTCGAGTTCGGCGACGATGCTGATATTGCCCTGCGGCATGGTCTCGATGCGTTTTCGCGTTTCCTCTGGCGTCTGGAAAGGAATGCGAAGCGTGCCGTAGCGAAAGGCAGGCAGATTGACGAGGGTGGTGACGGCCTCGGCATCGCTGACGCGCATGGCGCGGATGGTGAGACCTGCGGCGGCCGATCGCTTGGGTGGATTGTCTTCCGGGATTCTCAAAATGCTCTCCTTTGAAATGATGGAGGAGAGCCGGTTTGAAAACCCTGCTCACCTCGGCAGGGTCTTCGGGACAGATCGTACGCTCAGCGCGCCAATGCCTCCCCGAGCCCTGCAGGGGCCGTGGTGAGATGCATGGTGGCAAGATGCGCGTTCGATACGATCATGACGGGAAAAGTCGTTGATCACAGGTGCGAAGTCAACTGGTGCGTTTGCCTGCGCCTGCGCGCGCCGCTAAGCCTGAGTCATCACCAGCGAATCACGGGCCTACCTTGAAGACCATTGCCATCGATTTCGAAACGGCCAACGAACAGCGCGGCAGCGCCTGCTCGGTCGGGCTTGCCTGGATCGAGGACGGCAAGGTGACCCGCGTCGAGGAGCGGTTGATCCGCCCCAGGGATATGCGCTTTTCGGGCATGAACATCGCGATCCACGGCATCCGCCCTGAACATGTCGAGGATGCGCCGGAGTTCCCTGAGGTCATGGACGAGTTTCATGACGATTTCCGCGGCGCGACGATGATCGCCCATAACGCGGCCTTCGATTTCAGCGTCTGGCGGGCCTCGCTCGATCTCTACCGGCAGGCCTATCCCGAACTCACCTATCTCTGCAGCCTGAAGATGGCGCAGCGCATCTGGCCGCAGTTCCTGTCGCACCGGCTGAACATCATCGCCGAGCATCTCGGCCTGCGGTTCGTGCATCATAACGCGGCCGAGGATGCCGTCGTCTGCGCCCAGGCGGCGATCGAGATGGCCAAGGCGGTGAAGGCGGCGGCGGTGCATGCGATCCCGGCTGCGATCGGCATGAAGCCCGGGCGGCTGCTCGCCACCGGCTACGAACCTTGCACCTGCAAGCGCGCCTGATTTATCAGCGGTTTCTTGCATTGTCCCTCGTGCTGCTTATCTACAAAGCGGGCCAACCAGGGAGCTTCCATCCATGTTTCGTAAGATCGTTCTTGCCGCTGCCTCAGCTGCCACGCTTTGTGCGGGTGCGGCTTCTGCCGAAGTGGTCGGCAAGGTCGGGGTCGACTGGATCGGCAACGATATCATCGTCGATGCCATTCCCGATCCCGAGGTGAAGGGCGTGACCTGCCATGTCACCTATTTCGACCGCAGCCTGATCGACCGGGTGAAGAACGGCAACTGGTTTGAGGACCCGTCCAACAACTCGATTTCCTGCCGCCAGACGGGGCCGATCGAAATCGGCGACATCAACCTGTCGAAGGATGGCGACGAGGTGTTCAAGGCGGGCATGTCGCTGATCTGGAAGAAGCTGGTGGTCAACCGCATCTACGACAAGACCAATGATACGCTGATCTATCTCGCCCATTCGCGCGAGCTGACGGATGGCTCGGCGAAGATGTCGATCTCGACCGTGCCGCTCTATGGGCAGAATCCGGTCTGGAAGAACGGCAAGCCGCAATAAGCAGAAAGGCCCGGCGATGACCGGGCCTTTCCGTATCTGCGATATGTTGCCGATCAGGCTGCTTCGCGCGCCAGTTCGTCGGCGATGACGGTGTCGAGGTTGAGGAAGCAGACCATGGTCTTTTCCAGCGCGACGATGCCGCGGCAGAAGGCGCGCTGCTGCTCCGGGATGATTTCCGGCGCCGGCTGCAGGTCTTCGCTCTTGATGGTCATCATGTCGGAAACCTGCTCGACCAGAAGGCCGACCAGCTTGCCGGCGATGTCGGTGACGATGATGGCGGAGCGCTCGGACGGCTCGGTCATCTTCATGCCGAGGCGGCAGGCCATGTCGATGACCGGGATCACGGCACCGCGAAGGTTGATGAGGCCGAGGACGTAAGGCGGGGTATGCGGCATCGGGGTTACCGGCGCCCAGCCGCGGATTTCGCGAATCGCCATGATGTCGATGCAGAATTCCTGCTCGCCGAGATGGAACGAGACGATTTCCAGGTGGGAACCGGCCTGTGTGATAATGGCGTTGGTCATCAAAATTCTTCCCAATTGTCTCCGGCCGGAGCGGCCATGGCTCTGGCGGCGGCGCCGCCACTGAATGCGCCCGCGACCTTGCCGATCAAGCTCCGTGCGGGTGAAGGTTTAGGATGCGAGGCGGCGGATGCTTCTCGCGGCGTGGAACGGGCATTCATGCCTTCGCCGATCTGGAACTGTCCAACCAGCCTGATCAGATTGTCGGCGTCCGAGGCGAGCGTGTGGCTCGCAGCGTTCGTTTCCTCGACCATTGCCGCATTCTTCTGCGTCATCTGGTCCATCTGGCTGATGGCTGTATTGATCTCGTGCAGTCCGGTGGATTGTTCGCGTGCAGAGGTTACGATTGATTTAACATGTTCATCGATCCGCAAAACATCTTCGCCGATCTGCCGCAAAGCCTCGCCTGCGGCCGTCACCAGCTCGCCGCCGGTCTTCACTTCGGCGCCTGACTTGGTGATCAGCGCCTTGATGTCCTTGGCGGCACCTGCGGCGCGTCCGGCGAGTTCACGGACTTCCTGGGCTACGACCGCAAAGCCCTTGCCGGCTTCACCGGCACGCGCCGCTTCGACACCGGCATTCAGTGCCAGAAGGTTGGTCTGGAAGGCGATCTCGTCGATGACGTTGATGATCTGGCCGATTTCGCGCGAGGCGCCTTCAATGCGTTCCATAGCGGCCATGGCCTGGGTGACGACCAGATCCGACTTTTCGGTGTTCTGGCGCGTATGCGCGACCATGTGGCCGACCTCTTCGGCGCGGCTGGTGGCGCTGCGCACGGTTGCCGTGATTTCGTCGAGTGCTGCGGATGTCTGCTCCAGCGAGGCTGCCTGCTGCTCGGTGCGCTTTGCAAGGTCGTCGGCGGCAGAGCTCATCTGACGGCTGTTTGCCTGGATGGAGCTGCTGTTGGAGGTGATATCGGACATCGCCCGGCGCAGGTTGATGGTCGTCTGGTTGAAGTCGCTGCGCAGGCGTTCGAGCTCGGCCTTGAACGGCTGATCGATCGTCGTCGTCACGTCGCCGCCGGCAAGGCGGTTCAGGCCCTGGCCGAGAGCGTTGACCGCGCTGTTCAACGCCTCGGTGTCGGCAAGCTTCAGGGCTTCGCGTTCGCGGCGTTCCGTATCGCTCTTGCGGCGCTCGGTCTCCGTCTGGCTTTCGAGATTGCGCTTGTCGATCGCCGACTGACGGAAGCTCTCGGCCGCACGGGCCATTTCGCCGATCTCGTCGCCGCGCTCCGTCGCCGGAACTTCGCTGGAGAGATCACCCTGCATGATGCGCGCCATGCTTGAGCGAACAGCTTCGATGCCGTTGCGGATGGAACCGCCGTGAATGTACTGGAGAAGGGACATGGACAGAATGGCAAAGGCGCCGAGGCCGATCTGGATCCAGAGCGCGCCGGCCGATATCTCGTTGGCCTGGTCGATCCGCTGCTGTGCGACGGCGCTGCCATCCTGCGCAAGCTTGTCGAGCGTCGCCGTCAGCTTCTCGCCGCCGCCATCAATCGCATCGTCCAGCTTGTCGAAGGCATCGTCTGCTGCGCCCGCTTCAACGGCCGCCTTGAGATCGACGAGGATCGCCTTCTGCAGGGCTGCGACGTCAGCGTCATAGCTGGCGACCAGGCTGCCGGCTTTGAGCTCGTCGGCGAGGAGCGCCATTTCCTTCGATCCGTTCTTCAGCTGTTCGATCGATTTCGACATTGAAGTGAGGCGGGCCGGATCGACCTTCTTGTCGCCGCGGTCAACAATCGTGTCCATGGCGGCAAGGACCAATGTCAGGTTGGCCATGCGCATCTCGTTGATGCGATCGACACTCAGCTGAATGTCGTTTGCACGATTGAGGGCGCGGTCGATCCGGATATTTTCATACCAGCCAACGGCGACCATCGATCCGAAGCCGATGAGTGCCGCGCCGGCGAGTGTCCACAGCCTTTGGCTGACGGAAAAAGTCTTACGTATGGTATTGCTGCTCATGAAATGATGTCCCCCGCCTGAAAACGCCGGATAAAATACGGTTTTCACTATGCGATCGCTGGAGCTTTCCGCCCGCGCAGACATCATGTCAGTACGGCACCAATAGCGCCGGACGCAGTGTCAAATATAGCTTCCAGAAATTAAGCGTTCGATAACGATGTATTTCTTGGAGGTGATACAGAAATACCATCTAAATGCTTGCAGGATATGCAATTTAGGAAACTTGCCTTGCCGGTTTTCAACATTTCGGATCTTGCAAGGTGAGGCAATTAATCACGGGTAAGAAAACGGGTTGTTGAATTGCGTGGACGGGCGGGAGGTTATATCCCGCTGTCGATGGGCGCTTTGGCGCCGCTAGGGGTTGGATGATGAAGAATTTTCGTATTGCCGTCTGGATTGCCGTGCTGCTCGTTGCCGGTGTGTTGGGCTGGTTGACGCTCAATATTACCAAGACCAAGGACCTGCCGCTGGCGGCTGAGGGTCCCTATGGTGTTCCGTTCACGCTGGTGGCTCAGGACGGCAAGCCGATCACCGAGCAGGCGTTGCGGGGCAAGCCGAGCGCACTGTTCTTCGGCTTCACGCATTGCCCAGAGGTCTGCCCGACGACATTGTTCGAGCTCAATGGCTGGATGGAGAAGGTCGATCCGGCAGGTGACAAGCTCAATGCCTATTTCGTTACCGTCGATCCGGAGCGTGATACGCCGGAGATCATGAACCAGTATGTCTCGAATGTCTCGAAGCGCATCACCGGCATCTCCGGCCCGCCGGACAAGATAGCCGATGTCGTCAAGGGCTTCCGCGTTTACGCCAAGAAGGTGCCGGTCGACGAGAACAATCCGAACGGTGACTACACGATGGACCATACGGCATCGGTCTTCCTGCTCGACGGGCAGGGCCGCTTTGCCGGAACCATCGCCTATGGCGAAAATCCCGATACGGCTGTAAAGAAGCTGGAGAACCTGGTTACCAAGGGGTGACACATGCCGGGGGGACATCGTGACATTCTGATTGCCGGGGCAGGTGCCACCGGGCTTACGGCAGCATTGGAACTTGTGCGGCGGGGTCACCGGCCGCGCATCATCGACAGCGATGAGGGGCCGGTGCCGATGGTGGAAAGCCGGGCGCTCGGTATCAATGCCCGGACGCTGACGCTGCTTTCGCCCTCCCGGGTGAGCGATGTCGTGCTGCAGGATGCCTATCGCATCGACCGGTTTCGAGCCCGCTCCGGCGGCAAGCTGCTTTTCGAACTCGATCCCGGCCGGGTCACTGGACGATTCCCTGCCATCCAGATGCTGGCGCAGGGGCAGACCGAGCGGCTACTGCTCAGCAAGCTCTCCGACTATGAAGTGGTGCCGGAATGGCAGACGGTGCTGGAGCGCGTTGAAAATACGGGCGGCAAGCCGCATGTCGTGCTTCGGCGTCCTGATGGTTCGTCGGAAGAGCTGGCGCCCGATATATTGATCGGTGCAGACGGAGCGCATTCGGCTGTGCGCAAGGGCGCTGGGCTCGGCTTTCCCGGGCAGGCGCTGGAAGAGAGCTTCTACATTGCCGACTTCCGCTATCCGGAGCCGATCGATCCGCATTATGTCGAAATCGATCTGTTCAATCCGGGCATGATCGGTCGTCTGCCGGTATCTTCGGATACGGTGCGCTATCTCTCGACGCTCTCGGATTTTGAAAAGCGGATCCGGCATCCGGTTGCGGGAGGCCAGGCCGTCTGGGTTTCGAATTTCCGCATCCATTTCCGCCATGTCGAGCGCATGTCATCGGGCAACATCTTTCTCGCGGGTGATGCGGCGCATATTCATTCGCCGGCCGGTGCGCGCGGCATGAATCTCGGCATCGAGGATGCCTGCTGGCTTGCCTATCTGATCTCCGAAGGGCGCGAACAGGAGTATTCCGGGCTGCGTCTTCCCGCGGTGAAAACGGTGCTGAAGCAAACCTATGGTTTGACGTCGCTGGTGACGATGCGTAATCCGGTGGTGACAGGACTGCGAAACGCGCTGATGCCGATCGCCGTCCGCATCCCATTCGTTGCAGACCGCCTTCTGCGCGGCATTGCAGGTTACGATACGCCGCCTCCGCCCTGGATCGACGGCGCCAAATAAAGAAAGACGAATTCGTGAGTGAAATCCGCCTCTACGTCTCGACCACCGAGAAGCAGGCCGAGCAGGTTCTCGACCTCCTGAGCGAAGTTTTCGGCGAAGAGGATTTCGCCATCGCGACGACCGAGATCGACGAGAAGAAGGACATCTGGGAAGCTTCCGTTTACATGATGCGCGAGGACGAGGACGAGGTGCGGCAGCGCGTCGGCGAGGCGCTGGCGGCCGCCTATCCCGAACTTTCCATCGAGCGCGAAGTGATCCCGGATGTCGATTGGGTGGCGAAGTCGCTGGAAGGTCTGAAGCCTGTCCGGGCAGGGCGTTTCTTGGTGCATGGCTCGCATGACCGGGACAAGGTGCGCTCCGGCGATATCGGCATCGAGATCGATGCCGGTCAGGCCTTCGGCACCGGCCATCACGGAACGACGGCGGGCTGCCTCGAAGTCATCGACAGCGTGATGCGTTCGCGCACCATCCGGAACGCGCTCGATCTCGGCACCGGCAGCGGCGTGCTGGCGATTGCCGTGCGCAAGCTGAAGAACATTCCGGTTCTTGCGACCGATATCGATCCGATCGCGACGCGCGTTGCCGCGGAGAACGTGCGCACCAACGGCATTGCCAACGGCATCGTCACCAAGACGGCGCCGGGTTTTCATTCGACGGCCTTTTCCGAACACGGGCCTTTCGACCTGATCATCGCCAATATTCTGGCACGGCCGCTGATCCGCATGGCGCCGAAGCTGACCGACAATCTGGCGGCCGGCGGTACGGTGATCCTGTCTGGCATTCTGGCATCGCAGCGCTGGAAGGTGCTGTCGGCCTATAACGGCCAGAAGCTTCGCCATGTGCGCACCATCTGGCGCAACGGCTGGGTGACGATCCACCTCGATCGCCCGTAAGGTCAGGGAAGAGCAATACCGGGAAAAAGAAAAGGCGGTGCCAGTGGCACCGCCTTTTGACCGTCAAACGGTCGTGCCCACGAGCTAAAGGAGGAGGAGCGCTCGAGTGGGCTCTACAGTTCTGATTGCCGGTCCGTCGAGGGAGGAGGAGAGACGAAGCGGCAAATAGCTCAGAACGCGTAGCTGGGTGCGCCCTTGTGGCGCGTAGACTTGTGGCTGGTGCCGAGCATCTTGAGGCTATCCTCGTTGAGCGGGCGGCGCGCGCCGATGACGTGACGGACAGTCTGGCGCTCGCCAGCCTGCACCGGGCTGCTGTAAGCGAAGCGCGACAGAGAGGCAGTCATTTCATAATTCCTTTTTCGTTTGAGGTTCATCTCGAACCCGTTTGATGCGCCCTATATAACCATCCGAAAAAACTCTGGCAGAGGGTTTGCGTCATGGGAGCCATGCACGGAATGCATAAAGCGTGCCAGTTTCGGTTTTGTTGTCACATTTCTGCCAAAATAATGGGCGGCTTGCCTTAAGGGGAGGTGATCTTGTTTTTCTCCACTTCCCTAGGAATTCCGGTAACATAGCGCCAACCGCTCTGAGCGGATTCGGCCTTCAGCATTGGGTTTTCAGCATGTTTCAGTCTTTCGAAGTGACCTCCACGCCGCAATTCGGCCGCGATCGCGTCAGCGCCTTGCGTGAAAGTTTCGATGCGCTCGGCATCGATGGCTTCCTCGTGCCGCGCGGCGACGAGTTCAACGGCGAATATGTGCCGAAATGCGCCGAGCGGCTGGCATGGCTGACCGGCTTCACCGGTTCGGCCGGTATCGCGCTGATCGCCCGCACCCAGGCCGTGGTCTTTGTCGATGGCCGTTACGTGACCCAGCTTGCGGAGCAGGTGGACGGTTCGGTCTTTACCGGCGGTGATCTGGTGAACGAGCCGCCGCATCTTTGGTTGCCGAAGAACGGCAAAGAAGGCATGCGCCTTGGCATCGATCCGTGGCTGCATTCCGGTTCGGAAGTCCGCAAGCTGCAGCAGGCGCTCGCCGAGATCGGCGGAAGTCTGGTGTTCCTGCCGCACAATCCGCTCGACAAGCTCTGGAGCGACCGCCCCGCCGAACCGCTCGGCGCCGTGGCGATCCAGAATATTGCCCAGGCCGGCGTGCTGGCGCGCGACAAGATCGCCACCGTTGCCGCCGACCTTGCGAAAAAGAAGGCGGCGGCGGTGCTGATCGCCGATCCGTCGTCGATCGCCTGGATCTTCAATATCCGCGGCGCCGACGTGCCGCATACGCCGCATCCGCTGGCGCGCGCCATCATCCATGCCGACGGCAAAGCCGAGCTTTTCCTCGACAAGCGCAAGACCGGTATCGAGCAGGAAGCCTATCTGGCGCAGATTTCCACCCAGCTGCCGCCGTCTTCACTGGATGAACGGCTGGCTGCCGTGTCCGAGGATGGTGGCCGGGTGATGATCGACCCCGAGATCGCCTCCTATGCGCTGGCCGAGATCATCCGCAAGGCAGGCGGCGAAGTGGTAGAGGGCGCCGATCCCGCCAAGCTGCCGCGGGCCATCAAGAACGACGTGGAGATCAATGGCTCGGCTGCCGCCCATCTGCAGGATGGTGCTGCCATGGTCGAGTTCCTCTACTGGCTTTCGACGCAGAAGCCCGGCGGTATTACCGAGATCCAGGCGGCCGAAAAGCTCGAGGCGGTGCGCGCCAGCGTTGGCCAGAGCATGCAGAACCCTCTGAAGGATGTGTCCTTCGATACGATCTCCGGTGCCGGTGAGCACGCGGCGATCATGCATTACCGCGTTACCGTCGATACCGACCGGCCGATCCAGGCGGGCGAGCTGTTCCTGATTGACTCAGGGGCGCAATATATCAACGGCACGACTGATATTACCCGCACTGTCGGGATCGGTGCCGTCACCGAGGAGCACAAGCGCTTCTTCACGCTGGTGCTGAAGGGGATGATCCAGATCAGCACGGCGCGCTTCCCGAAGGGGACGCGCGGCTGCGACCTCGATCCACTGGCACGTATCGCGCTCTGGCGGGCAGGGGCCGATTTCGGCCATGGCACCGGCCATGGCGTCGGTTCCTATCTTTCGGTGCATGAGGGGCCGCAGCGCATCTCCAAGCTTTCGACGCAGGAGCTGCTGCCCGGCATGATTCTCTCCAACGAACCCGGCTACTACCGGCCGGGCAGTTTCGGGATCCGCATCGAGAACCTGATCTATGTGCGCGAGGCCGAGGAGGTCGAGGGCGGCGATACGCCGATGCGCAGCTTCGAGACGCTGACCTTCTGCCCGATCGACCGCTCGATCGTCATCCCTGAGCTGCTGACCCATGACGAGCTGCACTGGTTCAACGACTACCACGCCCGCACCCGCGAGGCGCTGATGCCGCTGATCCATGACAGGGATATCCAGGCGTGGCTGGAGAATGCGACGCTGCCGCTGGAATATTGAGCGGCTCAACGAGCGGATAAAGGAAAGGGCGGTCTGGCCGCCCTTTTTCATTACATGCCGATCGTGTGGCGCCAGACCATGACGATGACCCAGGCGACGCCCAGCATCCACATATGTGAATAGCGCAGGCCGATGACCAGCGCGGCGGCGAGCGCCAGCTTCGAATCCCAGCCGCCGTCGAAGAAGGCGGGGGCGACGAGCGTGGTCAGGACCGCTGCCGGGACGGCATTCAGCGCCGCTTCCATGCGCGGCGGGATGCGCTTCATCGTGGTGATCAATACATAGCCGCCGATACGTGTCGCATAGGTGGCGATGGCGGCCGCGATGATGACCAGGACCATGTGAAGATCGAATTCCATGATCAGACCTCGTGCGGTTCGTTGGCCGGTTCTGGCTGGTGGACGGCGGGAAGCGGCAGGACGGCGGCGAGCACGATGCCTGCTGCTGCACCGAGGCTGACATGCCAGGGCGAGCCGACGAGATGATAGGCGATAACAGAGGCGACGGCACTGACCGCTGCGACCGGCAGGAAGTTGTCACGGCTGCGGAAGCCGAGAACGATGCCCAGGAAATAGGCGGGCAGCAGGATATCGAGGCCAAGGGTCTTGGGATCGCCGATGAAGCTGCCGAGCACGCCGCCGAGCAGGCTGATCAGCACCCAGGGAACGTAGATGATGATGCCGAAGCCGAAGTACCATGCAAAGGTGACCTGCCTCCCGGATTCGCTGCGCTTGACGGTCTCGGCAAACTGCGGATCGACCAGCAGGAAGAAGGTGAAGAATTTCTGCAGCGCCGTGAAATGGCGGATGTGCTTGGCGATCGCCGCCGAATAGAGAACGTGGCGGAAATTGACGGCGAGGATCGAGGCGATGATGACCCAGGCAGGGACGTTTCCGCCAAAAAGCTCGATGCCGACCATCTGGCTGGCGCCAGCATAGACCGTGGCGCTCATGAAGGTGAGCTCGGCAAGCGACATGCCGTGATCGGCGGCAAGGGCGCCGAACAGCGCACCGAAAGGGGCGGAGGCGAGGGCCACGGCAGAGCCGCCCCGCAAGCCGTCAACGAATTCCGACCGACTCATCGGCATGCATGCTTCCTTTTTCTCGAATAGGCTTCCTCTAGGAGGCAAAGGCTGCCGCCGCAATCGAATTTCCTTGATTGAACGATTGATTTCGCTGAACGGTGGGCTGCAAACCACGGAGACAGCAGATGGTCGCGATCGAGTTTTCAAAGGATGAGAAGGCGCAGCTGATGGCGAGTATCCAGCATTTCTTCGATGCCGAACTCGATCAATCCATCGGTATCATCAAGGCGGAGCTGGTGATGGATTTCTTCGCCAAGGAGGTCGGGGCGGCCTATTACAAGAAGGGGCTGCAGGATGCGCATGCGGCTTTCGCCAAGCGCGCCGAGGATCTGGCCGACGATATCTACGGGCTGGAACGGGCAGCGACCGACTGAGGCTCAGCCTTCGAGCACGTCGCGGCTGTCGATGATGGCAATGCCGCGGAATTTCATCTCGGCGATTGCGGTCGCGACACCCTCGGGCGTGATGCCACGGCTGGCATCCTCGATGAAGCGCACCCGGACGCCGGGGATCATGTCCAGCGCGTCGATGGCCGAGAACTTGACGCAGTAGTCGGTCGCCAGGCCGCAGACGTCGAGATCGGTGACGCCCTGGTCCTCAAGGAAATCGGAAAGGCCTGTCGAGGCGTCGTGATCGTTGTCGCGGAAGGCGGAGTAGCTGTCGACGCGCGGATCTTCGCCCTTCTGCTGGATGAGATCGATCTCTTCGGCCTTCAGTTCCGGATGCAGCTCGGAATCGATGGTGTACTGGACACAGTGATCAGGCCACATCATCTGCGGCTTGCCTGCAAGCTCGCCCATCTCGAAGGGCTGCTTGCCGGGATGGGAGGAGGCGAAGCTGCCGTGACCTGGCGGATGCCAGTCCTGCGAGGCAACGATGAGCTGGTATTTTCCGCTGTCGATCAGGCGGTTCGCGACCGCCACCACCTTGTCGCCCTCGGGAACAGGAAGATTGCCGCCGGGACAAAAGCCATTCTGGATATCGACGAGCAGAAGAGCTCTCATGCAAGGACTCCGTCAAAGCGTGCCGTCCGCAATCGGGATCGTGAGTATCCACCGATTAGTGGGGGGCTGGCGCTCAGCATGCAAGCCCTATTTTTCGGGTATTTCGATTGATGGTGCGGTACTTTAAGCAGTTCCGCCAATCTGACGGCGCCGCGAAATGCTGCGGCCTTCTTCAAACAATGGTCTTCACCGGCAAGGCTCCCCCGGCGGAGCCTAGCACGGGTCAGATAGCCTGGATTTCGCCCTGATGGTCTGCCGCATCAGCGGCGGCCGGCGAAGAGCCGTAGGTACTCTGGTAAGCCTGCTGCGATTTCTGGATATCGGTCAGCATATTGGTCAGGAACTGATCGTCTTCGCCGCCGGAGGCATCGCCTGAAAGGGCCTGCGTATCGCCGGAGAGGATTTCGTCTGTCGTCAGCTTGCCGTCGCCATTGGCGTCGAGCGAGGCGAGAATGCCCTGCGGGCCGCTTGCATCGCTGCTGGTGTCACTGCCGTCATCGCTGGCGCCGCTATCGGACTGCTGCTGCATCTGCAGCATCATGTTGAGGATATCGGCGGTGATGCGCTGCACGACGTCTGTGGTGGAACCGCTGTCGTCGTCACTGCTGGTGGAGGACGCCTTCGCAGTACTGTTGGCGGTCGTCGAAGCACCGGTGGAAATGTTTGCCGCTGCAAGCTCGTCGGCGGAGATAATGCCGTCGCCGTTCTTGTCGAGGCTCGAAATCGGGGACTGATACTGGGTGAGGGCGCTGCCCAAGGATGAAACGCTGGTCACTGGAACCTCCTTTGCGAGTTCTTCGTGAAGCCCGGTCTTCATGGCCGGACAGGAGCCGGGCTAAGCCGATTTGCGGAGGTGGTCAAAGCGACGTTTTGACAGGGGATAACTGCCATTGACGGATGGCGGCGACGCAGTTTAATCTTTCGTTTACCGTATTTATTTCATTGAAATCGTTATTGAATTTTTGTCTGCCGCGGTGGAATCTATGTGCTGTTGGCGTCCGCCGGTTGCGCATGGCCAGCCGTCTCGGCAGCCAGCGGGTGCAATGCGCTGTTTGACGCTGCTTGTGCTGCTGCGGCAAATTGTCGGGCGATTTTGCGCGTCCCGCGCGGCGGAAGAATCAGCACGCTCGTTTCCGTTCGCCGAAAACAATGAAGGCGCGAACCCCGGCCCGCGCCTCCGCTTCGTTCGCATCAAGGGCTCAAGTTCCGATGATCCTGTTGCAAGCCATGGCGATGCCCGGATTGCCGAGCACGACGGCCAGGAGCGCGAGGGCGATCATCGGCAGCGAGTAGCGTTTCATCTGCATCCTCCTTTGCCAGCCCGCGCGCAGTATGCGGGAAGAGGCGCCGTGGACGAAGTCACGAATGGGTGACATCGCCGATGCCCGGGCCACCGAAGCTTCGTGGCGCGCGGCACCTGCAGACGGGCTCTTGCCGATCCCGCCCATTTCTGCCTTTCTTTCGATGACCGTCATCGGGAGGAGAGCGATGGCCGAGCCGGACCCTGAGGAGAAGATCGATTCGACGTTCCGCAACGGTTCGCTGACCGCGGCCGGGATCATCCTCGGCTTCTCACTGAATTTCATCGGCCGCTGGGTCTCGAACCCGAACGACTGGAGCCGCATCGACATCGTGCCAATGGTCTTCCTGACCATCGGCATCGCCATCCAGGTCAAGGTCTTCGCCGACCTTCTCGCCCGCGACTCGCTGATCGCCGCCAAATACGACCGCTCACGCCGGCTGTTTCTGATCGGACTGGTGATCGTGGCGCTGGGGATGGGGATCGCGCTGCTGAATGATATCCTGGGATTGGGGTCGATGCAGATGCTGGGATGAGCGCGCGGAGGTCGATGCACCTTATACGTGGGTGGTGTTGAAAAAATTCGCGCTCGCCTGGATTGCTCTTTTGATGGGCTGAATTAATACTTCTCCGTGCAGAGCCGGAGGGGTCTTTCATGTCGTTTAAAGAGCATGTCGCAGAACTGTCGAAGAGAGCTATTTCCGCCCAAAACATAGCGCTGACTGAAGAGGCAACCAAAAATGCCTTGGTTATGCCGTTTCTAAGAACTCTTGGATTCGACGTGTTCGATCCAACACAGATTGTTCCGGAGTTTGTCGCGGATGTGGGACTAAAGAAGGGCGAAAAGGTCGATTACGCAGTCAAGATCAAAGGGAAGATTGAATATATCCTGGAAGCAAAAGCCGTCAGCGCCAACCTCTCAGAGGCTCAATACAGCCAGCTCTATCGGTATTTCTCGACCACCGATTGCTCGATTGCCATTCTGACGAACGGAATTCAGATTTGGTTTTTTACCGATCTCGACGCAGCCAACAAGCTCGACACCAATCCGTTCTTCAAATTTGATCTGTTTGACTACAATGACAATGACCTGAAAGAGCTCGAGAAATTTCATCACGATAAATTTTCGATTGAGGACATCAAAAGTTCCGCCAGCACTCTTAAGCGGATGAAGGCTGCCATCAGTTCGATCGAAGCTCAGTTCAATGAGCCGGATGATGAATTCGTTCGAATGATCTCGCGAGGTTTCTATGATGGAAAGCTGACAGCGTCGGTTGTGCTTGAATTCAAGCCTATCATCAAGCGCGCGTTCGAGGACCTTGTCCGGCAGAAAATCCAAAAGCGCCTGACCGCCGCCTTCAACGAGAACGTCAACATTCCAACGATCAAGGACATCGATTCAGTCACCCAACTGACTGAGGATGCTGACGGCATCGAAACAACCCAGGAAGAAATTGACGGCTTCAACATCGTGCGTGCTATCGGTGCTGAAGTTGCCGATATCGACAGGATCGTCATGCGTGATCAGAAGTCATATTGCGGCATCAATTTCGACGACAACAATCGAAAGCCGATCGTTCGGCTGCATTTGAATGGCAAGACGAAGTTTCTTACCATCTTCGATGCCGACAAGGCAGGAAGCCGGTTTGACGTCGTGCAGGTCACCGACATCTTCAAAGCGAAGAACCAGATTGTTTCGGTGATCCAGTCTTATCTAAAGAATGGCGCCAGCTAAACCCGCTCCACAAACCCATCAAGCACGCGCTTCTGCCCCGCCCGGTCGAAATCGATCGTCAGCTTGTTGCCCTCGATGCCGGTAATGTTGCCGTTGCCGAACTTCATGTGGAAGACGCGGTCGCCGGTGCTGAATTTCGAGGGCTCGGCAGAGGTCGATTTGGCGACGAGTTCGCCTTCGATGGTGCGGCCCTTGGGGCCGCTTTCGCCATAGCCGATGCGCTCGACGGCGTGGCCGGAGCGGCTGCCCCAGTTGTCGCGGGTGGCTTCGGTCTTGTTCTGCTGGGCGCGCTTCCAGCCGGGTGTCGAATAGGAATTGGAGAAGGGATCCGACTTGTCGAAGCGCGACTGGCCATAGCCGCCGCGGCCGTAACCGCCGTAGCTCTGCTCGACTTCGGCGACTTCGACGTGGCTTTCCGGCAATTCGTCGAGGAAACGCGAGGGGATCGTCGATTGCCAGAGGCCGTGGATGCGGCGGTTGGAGACGAACCAGATGTGGCAGCGGCGCTTGGCCCGGGTGATGCCAACATAGGCGAGGCGGCGTTCTTCCTCGAGGCCGGCGCGGCCGCTTTCGTCGAGCGAGCGCTGATGCGGGAAGAGGCCTTCCTCCCAGCCGGGCAGGAAGACGGTTTCGAATTCCAGACCCTTGGCGGAGTGCAGCGTCATGATCGAGACGGCGTCGAGGTTCTCGTTCTGCTCGACATCCATGACCAGCGAGACGTGCTCGAGGAAGCCGCGCATCGATTCGAAACTGTCCATCGAGCGGATCAGTTCCTTCAGGTTGTCGAGGCGTCCGGGCGCTTCGGCGCTCTTGTCGTTCTTCCACATATCGGTATAGCCCGACTCTTCGAGGATCTGCTCGGCGAGATCGGTATGCGGAGTTCTTTCAAGCATTTCCTGCCATCGGCGGAACGATTGAATCACGTCGAACAGCGCTTTGCGGGCTTTCGGCTTCAGTTCGTCGGTCTCGATCATGTCGGCGGCTGCCGCCAGCATCGGGATGTCGCGGGCGCGGGCATAATCGTGCAGGGCGCGCACCGTGGTGTCGCCGAGGCCGCGCTTCGGCGTGTTGATGATGCGCTCGAAAGCCAGATCGTCGGAAGGCTGCGCGACGAGGCGGAAATAGGCCATCGCATCGCGGATTTCGAGACGCTCGTAGAAGCGCGGGCCGCCGATGACGCGGTAGTTGAGACCAAGCGTCACGAAGCGGTCTTCGAACTCGCGCATCTGGAAGGAGGCGCGCACCAGGATCGCCATGTCGTTCAGATTGTGCTTGTCGCGCTGGAGCTGCTCGATCTCTTCGCCGATGGCGCGGGCTTCCTCTTCCGAGTCCCAGGAGGCATGCACCTGCACCTTGACGTCGTCAGGGTCGGAGCGATCGGTGAACAGCGTCTTGCCGAGGCGGCCCTCGTTATGGGTAATCAGGTGGGCGGCGGCGCCCAGAATATGGGCCGTCGAGCGGTAGTTGCGCTCCAGCTTGATGACCTTGGCGCCCGGGAAATCCTTCTCGAAGCGCAGGATATTGTCCACCTCGGCGCCGCGCCAGCCATAGATCGACTGGTCGTCGTCACCGACACAGCAGACATTCTGCGGCTCGCCCTTGGGACGCTGCGCCAGCAGCCGCAGCCACATATATTGGGCGGTGTTGGTGTCCTGATACTCGTCGACGAGGATGTAACGGAAGCGGCCGTGATATTCCTTCAGCAGATCCGGGTTCTTGCGGAAGATATGGATCGGATGCATCAGCAGGTCGCCGAAATCGCAGGCGTTCAGCGTCGACAGGCGATTCTGGTAGGCGAAATAGAGCTCACGGCCGCGGCCATTGGCAAAGGCGCGGGCATCGCCTTCGGGAATATCGGCGGGGCTGAGGCCCTTGTTCTTCCAGGTGTCGATCATCCCGGCGAACTGCTTGGCCGGCCAGCGCTTATCGTCCAAGCCTTCGGCCTGGATCAGCTGCTTGATGAGGCGCACGACGTCGTCGGTATCGAGAATGGTGAAATCGGAGCGCAGGCCGACCAGCTCGGCATGGCGGCGGAGCAGCTTGACGCCGATCGAGTGGAAGGTGCCGAGCCAGGGCATGCCCTCGACGGCGCCGCCGACCAGATGGGCGATACGCTCCTTCATCTCGCGGGCTGCCTTGTTGGTGAAGGTGACGGCGAGGATCTGCGAGGGGAAGGCGCTGTTGGTGTTCAAGATGTGAGCGATGCGGGTGGTCAGCACCCGTGTCTTGCCGGTGCCGGCGCCGGCGAGCACCAGGACGGGGCCTTGAAGCGTTTCGACGGCTTCTGTCTGTTCCGGGTTGAGGCCCGAGAGATAGTCCGGCTTCTGGTTTGCGCCATTTCGCGCCGCCATGGCGCGAGCCGCGAGGCCGCCACCTTGCGCGGCGGGGACCGGCTTGCGCGGTGCCTGCGGCTCTTCGTCGAAGAAGGGAATATCGTCGAAACTATTGCTCATGCCGCGTAATGTAGTGATTCGGTATCGAAAGACCAGAAAAGATGTTCTGCTTCCGTACCCCCAGGCTTTTATGGAGTTTGCTGTTGCTGGAAGGCCAGCGTCACCGAAACCAGCGCCAGGAGCGGCGGAAGGGCGAAACACCAGATGCCCACGAGGACATAAGCCAGTGCTGCCAGTCCACAGCCGAGCGCGAAGGAGGCGACGGCTAGCGCCATCTTCGAGAGCCGGGTTTTTACCGGTGCAGCAGCGTCAACGGGCGTTCCCTGCGCCAGGTCGGCGAGATCGATCATCATCTGCGTCGTCGTGCCGGTCATCAGCGTTGTCGGCGGCGCGCTGGCTAGATGGATGCGGTGCACGGCATTCTGAATGGCCATGGCGACCACCAGCAGCATGCCGGTGACAACAAGCGGCAGGCCGTCCGGGTTGGCAAACGGGCCAAGGCGGATCGCCATGACAGCGGCGGCGATCAGGAACAGGAGCTTCAGGATCAGCATCAGCCGCAGGCTGCGGTCTTCGACCGTTCCGGTGCGGCGGGTGACATAACGCAGCAGAAAGATCGTCAGGCAGAAGACCGGCAGCGCCAGAAGCTTGGCGATGATGCCCGATGTCCCCGATATCAGCGCCGCACCCAGCGTCACGAAGTTGCCGGTGACGTGGGCGGTGAACAATCCGCCGAGCGCCAGGAAGCCCGCGGTATCGACATAGCCGCCGGTGAAACTCAGCAGGAAGGGAAGGGCGCGGCGCATGGTTCTGCCTTATTCTGGGGAGGAGTGTCGCCGGTTTTATTGCGCTTTTCTGGTGCTGCTAAAGAAGTGAACGGTAAAATTTCCCGAATAATCGCTCATTCTCAAGCAAAAGTGACTTGCATCGCCTCTTTCCGGGGCGCGTCCAGATTACAATTCTGTAATGACGGACGGATACGCTTGAAGCCGGTTTGTAAAGGGGTGATATTGCCGCAGACAGGCGGGAATCTTGCCCCATACGCCTCTTTCGACCGACCCTGGTCCAACCTCGAGTCCCTCTGGAGACGTGAATGGCTTTCTGGAAGCAGTTTATTCTTTCTATTATCGTGATTGCGGCCGGTTTTGCCGGATGGATATTTTTTGTGCCGGGTTCGGCTGACAGTTTGAGAAATGCCGGGGTTCCCGAAAGTCTCGTTTCAAAGATTTCCTCTTCGGAGAAAACCGCGGATGCAGCGGCGCCAGCGGCCGGCGAAGGCCAGAGCCGCGGTGAGGGCGGCAACCGGCGCAATGGCGGCGGACGAAACGGCGCCGTGCTGGTGGTGACCCAGGCCGTGGTGCAGGGTGTGGTCAACGATCAGTTGAGCGCCATCGGCACCGGCGATGCGATCCGCTCCGTCGCCGTGACACCGCAGGCGACGGGCACGTTACGCGAAATCCACATCAAGTCCGGCGACAAGGTGAAGGCCGGTCAGGTTCTGGCGACGCTCGACAGCGAAGAGCAGGTGATCGCAAAGGGCCAGGCCGAAGTGGCGCTGAAGGCAGCGCTTGAGAAGTCCAATCTCTACCACAACATCAAGTCCAGCGTGTCGCGCATGGATGTGTTCGATGCGGAGATCGCCGAGCAGGGTGCACGGCTACAGCTGCAGGCCGCCGATCTTAACCTGACGCGCCGCAATATCGTTGCGCCGATCGACGGCATCGTCGGCATCGTGCCGGTGAATATCGGCGACAACGTCACGACAAGCACGCCGATCGTGACGCTCGATGACCGCAGCGAGATCCTCGTCGATTTCTGGGTGCCGGAGCGGTTCGCCAACACGGTGTCTGTCGGCCAGCCAGTCGATGCGACTTCGGTTGCGCGGGCGGGCCAAGTGTTCTCTGGCTCGGTCGAGGCGGTCGACAACCGTATCGATGCCGCCAGCCGCACGCTGCGGATCCGGGCGCGTATCGACAATACATCTGACGAGCTTCGCGCCGGCATGTCCTTCAATGTCGGCATGAAGTTTGCGGGCGACAGATATCCGGCGGTCGATCCGCTGTCGGTCCAGTGGGATTCGCAGGGCTCCTTCGTCTGGCAGGTAAGCGATGGCAAGTCGCACAAGGTGCGCGTCAGCATCGTGCAGCGCAATCCGGACTTTGTTCTCGTCAAGGCCGATATCAAGGATGGCGACGCGATCGTCACCCAGGGCCTGCAGCGGGTACGTGAGGGCGGAGCGGTGCGCGTCAGCAACGAGGTTGYCTCCAGCAACGGAGTGGCAACCCAATGAGCGTGACCGAGATTCCCGAGCGCGCCTCCGGCAAGCAGAGTTTCACTGCGCTCTTCGTGCGCCGACCGATCCTGGCGCTGGTCTTCAATACACTGATGGTCGTCGCAGGCCTTGCCGCCTATGTCGGCGTCGAGGTGCGCGAACTGCCTGACGTCGATCGTCCCGTCGTCACCGTGCGCACGACATTCGATGGCGCCTCGCCGCAGACCATCGATCAGGAGTTGACGAAGGTGATCGAGGGCGCGGTTGCTCGCGTCAGCGGCCTCAAGTCGATCTCCTCGCAGTCGCAGTTCGGCCAGAGCCGGGTGACGCTGGAGTTTTCCGATTCCATCGATCTGGCGGTTGCCGCCAACGACGTGCGCGACGCGATCGGCCGCATCACCCAGAACCTGCCCGATGACGCGGATGCGCCGCAGATCGTCAAGGCGGATTCGGATTCGCAGGCGATCATGCGCCTCGCGGTGACATCCAGCACGCTCAACATGGACGACCTGACGCTGCTCGTCGAAAACGAGATCGTCGACCGGCTCGCTTCCGTCGATGGCGTTGCCGACGTCGAGGAATATGGCGACCAGGAGAAGGTGTTCCGTGTCGATGTCGATCAGAGCGCACTGGCTAGCCGCGGCCTGACGGTCGGGGATTTGACGCAGGCGCTCGCCAATTCGGCGCTTGACGTGCCTGCCGGCTCGCTGAAAAGCACGACGCAGGATATCGTCGTACGTGCCACGGCCAATCTGCAGACGCCGGAGGATTTCCAGAACGTCATCCTGCAGGATCGCGTCCGGCTCGGCGATGTCGCCACCGTCACGCTCGGACCGCGCGACGGCGAAACCGCGCTGCGCTCCAACGGCAATCCGGGCATCGGTCTCGGCATCATCCGCCAGGCGCAATCGAATACGCTGAACATCTCGACCGGTATCCACGCCGCCGTCGAGCAGCTGTCGAAGACGCTGCCGGAGGGCACCAAGATCGCCATTACTAGCGACGATGCCGTGTTCATCGACGGCGCGATCCATGAGGTCGAGCTGGCGCTGATTCTGGCTGCCGTCATCGTCACCGCCGTCATCTATCTCTTCCTGCGCGACTGGCGGGCAACGCTGATCCCGGCGGTCAGCATGCCGGTGGCGCTGATCGGCACGCTGGCGGCGATCTATATGGTCGGCTTCTCGATCAATATCCTGACGCTGCTGGCGATCGTGCTGGCGACGGGCCTCGTCGTGGACGATGCGATCGTCGTGCTCGAAAACATCGTCAGGCGGCGCTCCGAGGGGATGGGGCCGCGTGCTGCGGCCGTTCTCGGCACCCGCGAAGTGTTCTTCGCAGTCATCGCAACAACGGCAACGCTGGCCGCCGTGTTCATTCCGCTGTCATTCCTGCCGGGGCAGGTGGGCGGTCTCTTCCGCGAATTCGGCTTCGTGCTCGCCTTCTCGGTCGGCCTTTCATCGCTGGTGGCGCTGACGCTCTGCCCGATGCTGGCGTCGCGGATGCTGACCAAGCCGATGAAGGAAGATCATGGCCTGCTCGGCCGCTTCGGAACGCTGTTTGCCGACACCTATAAATGGGGTCTGCAGCGCTGCCTGAATGCGCCTTTCGTGGTCATCGTCGCTTCGCTGCTGTTCGGCTGCGCGGCGCTGATCGCCTTTTCGACGGTCAAGAGCGAGCTGACGCCGAATGAAGACCGCGCCATGGTGATGATGCGGCTGACGGCGCCGCAGGGCTCCAGCCTCGAGTATACGCGCGACAAGATGCAGCGCGTCGAGGAGTATCTGCAGCCGCTGGTCGATAGCGGCGATATCCGCAACGTCTTCTCGATTTCGGGACAGGGCGGCCAGGCCAATAGCGGCTTCATGGTGCTGACCCTTGCGCCCTGGGGCGAGCGCGAGCGGACACAGGCGGAGATCGTTCAGGATATCAACCAGGCGGCATCGCGCGTTCCGGCGCTGCGCGGCAACGCGATCTCGTCGAACAGCCTGCGCATCCGTGGTGCGGGCAACGGGTTGCAGCTGGCGCTGATCGGCAACAATTACGACGATCTCACGGCTTCGGCGCTGAAGCTTGTCCAGGCACTCGATGCCACCGGCCAGTATGACACGCCGCGCCTGACCAACGAGCCGTCACAGGCGCAGGTTTCCGTGGCGATCGACCGCGAGCGGGCATCCGATCTAGGCATCGATATCACCGGTCTTTCGACGGCGATCCAGTCGCTGCTGGAGGGGCGTTCGGTGGTCGATGTGTTCGTTGATGGTGAGTCCTATCCGGTGCTTCTGACCTCGACGACGCGGCCGATCGACGATCCGACCGATCTCGAAAACGTCTTCCTGAAAACCGGGGACGGCAAGATCGTGCCGATGTCGGTCATCGCCTCGCTGAAGGAAGGCTCGGTGGCGCCGCAGCTGAACCGCGAATCGCAGCTGGCCTCGGTGGCGATCACCGCGGGTCTGAAGGATGGCATGTCGCTCGGCGATGCCGTCAAGCAGGTCACCGAGATCGCAACGCCGCTGCTGCCGCCGGGCGCCCGGCTGCTGCCGCTGGCGGAAGCGGCGACGCTGGAGGAAAATTCCAGCGGCATGGCGCTGACCTTCGGCTTCGCGATCGTCATCATCTTCCTGGTGCTGGCGGCGCAGTTTGAAAGCGTACTGTCGTCGCTGATCATCATGTCGACGGTGCCGCTTGGCCTTGCCTGCGCGGTCTTTGCGTTGATCATCACCGGATCGAGCCTCAATATCTACAGCCAGATCGGCCTGGTGCTGCTCGTCGGCGTCATGGCGAAGAATGGCATCCTGATCGTCGAGTTTGCCAACCAGCTGCGCGATCATGGCGTAGCGGTGCGCGAGGCGATCGAGCGGGCCTGCGAGCTGCGCTTGCGCCCGGTCATGATGACGATGATCGCGACCATTCTTGGGGGCGTTCCGCTGGTCTTTGCGCATGGTGCCGGTGCCGAAGCCCGCGTCGCGCTTGGCTGGGTGATCGTCGGCGGGCTGGGTTTCGCAACGCTGGTGACGCTGTTCATCACCCCCGTCGCTTACCTTCTGATCGCCCGCTTCGCCAAGCCGCATGCCCATGAAGAGGCCCGGCTGCACGAGGAAATGTCGGATGCGGCGCGCCCGAAACCGGTGCCGGATCCGCAGCAGCTCCAGGCCGCCGAGTAGTGCATTGCAACTCTATTTCGAGAAGGTGCCGAGGCTCGTCCGCGGCACCTTTTTATAGTCAACGAGCAATTGCAAAACAGCGTGAATCAATTGCGAATGTTAGCCGTTTTTTAAGTATAAGCGGCAATGATCGCCTCGTGACCGATCAATGCCTCCAGCGTTTTTGGAGGTGCATTTTCCGCTGATTTTCAGCGCCCGAACATGACGTTTCGCGGACCCGGTCATGTCAGTTAGTTGCGTATAGTTGTGTTCGGAGTTCTAGTTCTGTGAGTATCTTTCAACGCACATCGGTTGATGCGGCGCTTCATATCCTGCGCGATACCAACCGCAATTTGACCACGACACAAAATCATGTTTCCTCGGGCCTTCGCGTCGAAAAGGCGAAGGACAACGGTGCCTATTGGGCGATTGCCACGACCGTCCGCACCGACAACAAGGCGAACGGCGCGATCCAGGACGCGCTGGGCATGGCGGCGGCCACCATGGGGGTCGCCTATACCGCGGTTTCCAGCGCCATCGAGATCGTCTCCACGATCAAATCGAAGCTGGTTGCGGCCACCGAGAACGGTGTCGACAAGACCAAGATCAACGATGAGATTACCCAGCTGAAGGCGCAGCTGCGCTCGGTGTCTGAAGCTGCGAGCTTCAACGGCGACAACTGGGTGGTTCTGACCGACGAAGACGATCCGACGAAGCCGAAGGAGATCCCGGCGGCGTTCATTCGTGGCGATGATGGATCGGTCAAGGTCTCGACGCTCACCTATCACATCGATATGCCGTCCACTGGTGTGACGACCTCTCAGGACGCCCGCTACATGGTCGACGACCGCGCCGGCGGCACCGGTGAATATGGGGCGCTGACCACGGATCATTTTGCGACCGAGCTTGGCGCCGCGAAGAATTACGTGATGATGTTCAGCAAAGAGGGAAATACGGCCGGTCAGGTCGAGGTCGGACTCGACGCCAATAGCTCGGCTGACGACATCAAGGATATGATCGGCGTGACCGATGCGGCGCTGAAGCAGATGACGACCGTTGGCTCGTCATTCGGGGCGCTCGAAAAGCGTATCGATCTGCAGAACGATTTCGCCAAGTCGCTGACCGATTCCTACACGTCCGGCATCGGACGCCTCGTGGACGCCAATATGGAAGAGGAGAGCGGCCGGCTGGCGGCCCTGCAGACGCAGAAGCAGCTCGGTCTGCAGGCTTTGCAGATCGCCAATGCGAGCTACAACACGATCACCCAGCTCTTCCAGGGCATCTGAGTTCTATAAGCTGAAATCGAATCGCCCGGGTCATCCCGGGCGATTTGCGTTAGGCCACTTCGTAAAACTGGTGATATCCGGGCACAGTTGGCAGTCCTGCGTGTGCATTTCCAGAATTTTGGGCTATCGGATGATCGCATTCATCTTGTTGCCGCATTCCTTAATATTTGCTCGGGTCAGCTTCGAACGGAGAGCCTTCTGCCCATGATCAAGAAATTCCTTCTTCTGGCGCTTGCCGCCAGCTATCTGAGCGCCTGCACCACGACCGACCCCTATACGGGCGAGCAGAAGATGTCGAACACCGCGGGTGGTGCGATGCTGGGTGCCGTTGGCGGCGCGTTGGCAGGGGCAGCGCTCGGCGGACGCGGCCATGGTGCGCGCAACGCGGCACTGATCGGGGCCGGCGTCGGTGCGCTTGCCGGTGGCGCGATCGGCAACTACATGGACCAACAGGAAGCGGAGCTTCGCCAGCAGCTCGAAGGCACGGGCATCTCGGTGACCCGCAACGGCGACAGCATCATCCTCAACATGCCGTCGAACATCACCTTCGACGTCGATCAGGATGCGGTGAAGCCGGGCTTCTATCAGACGCTGAATTCGGTCGCGATCGTGCTGCGCAAGTTCAACCGCACGCTCATCGACGTCAACGGCCATACGGATTCGACCGGCAGCCTGCAGCATAACCAGGATCTGTCGCAGCGCCGCGCCCTTTCTGTTGCCGATTATCTCGGCGGTCAGGGCATCGATCAGCGGCGCGTTTCGGCCGTGGGCTTCGGTCCGTCGCAGCCTGTCGCATCGAACGCGACGGAAGCCGGCCGTGCGCAGAACCGCCGCGTCGAAATCCAGATCGCTCCGGTTACCCAGGGCTGATTCGTCTTTCTCGATTGCAGACGGCCGGGTCATCGCCCGGCCGTTTTCGTTCAGGCATGCATGGATGCGCCCTTGGTGATCTTGTCGACGATCTTCTTGTCGGCGCGCAGCGCGATGCCGACGACCTTGGCGTCATCGGGCGCGAATTCTGCAAAGACGGCGCGGTTGGCGGCATCGTGGCCGGTGGCAAACATTTCCTCGATGAAAATCGACGTCGCGACGCCGCGCTCAAGAGATCGCCGGTGAACGGCTGATATCGTCGCGTCGTCGGCCGACAGCACGATGATCGGCTGTATGGAAAGCGGGTTGTAGAGATTTCCGGCGCGGTCCCTGTAAGCTTCGCCGAGGATTTCCGGGTGCCGTCCGGCGATGCCGCTCATCAGGAAGGCTGTGACATTCAGCGTCTGCCAGGATGCAAGATTGTTTCGCAGGACGATCGCAATTTTGGTATCAAACATGTTCCAGTCTTTCAGATGCGTTTCGAGGTAGCCTTGAGCGAGGATGTAAATTCAACGGTCTTTGCGGGTCTTGAACATTTGTGCGCGCCTCTTGCTGGCGACGGGATCCTGACCGCGCCGGCATTTCCGGGGATCGAGCGCATCGAGGCGCAATTTTCAGGCAATGCCTTCGAACCGCACCGGCACGATACCTATGCGATCGGCGTGACGATGAAGGGGGTGCAGACCTTCAGCTATCGCGGCGAGAGGCGTTTCAGCATGCCGGGGCAGGTGATCGTGCTGCATCCGGACGAGGAACATGACGGCGGTGCGGGAACCGAGGATGGGCTGCAATACCGCATGCTCTATATCGAACCGGCGCTGGTCGCCGACTGTCTGGAGATGGAGAAGGTGGGCCTGCCATTTGTCGATGAGCCTGTTTTCGGCGATGCGGCGTTGGCTGGCGTGTTGCTCGGCGCGCTTGCCGATCTCGATGGTGAGCTGGACGGATTGTTCGTCGACGATTTTCTGACCGACGTGGCGGGAGGCCTGGTGCGGCACGCTGGTGCATTGGTCCGCCCGATCGGCAAGATCGCCTGGCGGCAGGCGCGGCGGGCACGGGACTATCTCGAGGCCCATGCGACGCGCGCCGTTCATTCCAGCGAACTGGAGACGGTGACCGGCCTCGACCGGTTCACGCTGTCCCGGCATTTCCGCGCCGCCTTCGCCACCAGTCCGCACCGCTATCTGCTGATGCGGCGGCTGCAGCAGGCAAAGGCGTTGATCATTGCAGGCGAGAAGCTGCCGGAGGTTGCCTTTGCGACCGGCTTTGCCGACCAGAGTCATCTCAACCGGCATTTCAAGAAGGCCTATGGGATGACGCCGGGGCAGTGGGCCTCGCTCAGACGCGGCTCATCGCCAGTCCGCTCTTTCGCGCAATGAAGCGGGCGAGCATCGGGCCGGTCAACAGGATCACCAGGAAACGCCCGACCTGCATCGCCATGACGAAGGGCACGTCGACATCGCTCGATGCAGCGATGATGGCGACGGAATCCGCGCCTCCAGGGCTGGTCGCCAGATAGGCGGTGAGCGGATCGACGCCGGCGAGCTTGTGAAGCGCGAAGGCCATCAATCCGCAGATCGACATCAGCGTCAGGATCGAGGCGGCCACGCGCGGCAGGGCGCGGGCGGCATGGGCGATGATCGAAGGCGTGAAGCGCAGGCCGATGCTCCAGCCGATCAGGGCGTAGCTGATGGCGAGCAGCCAGAGCGGCAGCTCGATGGTGAGCAGGCCGAGGCCCTGCAGCGTCGACCCGGCGATCAGCGGCAGGATGATCGTGCCGCCCTGAATGCGGAAGCGGGCGGCGGCATAGGTGCAGAGGCAGGTCAGCGCCATTGTTGCGGCAAAAGCCGGCCAGTCGATCGGCGGGAAGAAAATCAGCGGCGGCGGCTCAGTGCCTTCCGCACTTGCCCAGAGTGTCGAGACCACCGAGGCGGCGACGGCAACGAAGACGACACGCAGATATTGCATGAATGCGACCAGGCGGGCATCGGCACCATAGGCTTCCGACATGATGGTCATCGCCGAGGCGGCACCGGGCGACGAGCCCCAAACGGCGGTCGTGCCTGGCAGGACCTGCCATCTGGTCAGGACATAGCCGAGCAGACCCGCGGCAGCGATGATCGAGAAGATCATCGACAGGAAGAGCAGGGCGTCGTCGGCCATTGTCTGGATGATATCGACGGTAATCGCGCGGGCCATCAGGAAGCCCACGAGTGCCTGGCCGAAGAGCAGCGGCCAGCGCGGGACGCGGAGCTGCGATTTCGAGGCGGTCAACGCGAGAACGATCGCGGCGACCATCGGTCCGATCAGCAGCGATGCCGGCAGGCCGAGCATTTCCAGCCCGAGAACCAGAAGCGTCGAAAACGCCAGCAGGATCGCCCAGCGGGGCAGGCTCGCTCTTGAAGGCAGGACGCTGGCAAGGGCTTTGAACGGCATTGATGCGATCTTGTTGGCCGATCGGGTTTACCGCGCGGGGCGATTGAAGGCAGGGATCGGCATGACTTCTCAGACCGGCGGGGGATGCCGGGGCGCAGTGCCGGTATATTTGTCAGCGCGCGTCAGGGTCAACTGCAAAATCTGGCATTGCGCGCCACCATCACCGGTGGCACGCGATGCGTGTGAGTCGAGCGGCGTGTCCGTTCACTTATGAACGCATTTCTTGCTGATGTTGTTGTTTCTTTTCGCTTTGGTGAACTTTGCGATCATCCCGGCGGGGCAGGTCTTGTCGTCGAACAGCACCGGCTCTCCCGGCGTCATCGTCGCCGCCGTCGGCTTTGTCGTCACCGTCTTGGTCTCGGCGCTTGCCGGCGATGTCAGCATCGCAAGGACCGCTCCTGTCGACGACAGAACGGTCATTCCTCTCATTTTCGGGTTGGTCTTGGCTTGCATCTCGGTGTCCCTCCGTTGCCGGGAAGAACACAACTATGCTTTGCGGCCTCTGCCAATTCGCCTTTTCGAGCTAGCCGCGAGGGGCTCATAGCTTGGCGTGGGTAGCCAGAAAATCGAGGAGGGCGCGAACGCGGGCGGGAAGCGGGCCGCCCTGGCCGATATAGACGGCATAGAAATCCTCGATATCGCCGGGATTGAAGGCTTCCATGACGACGGTAAGTCTCCCAGCGGCAATGTCCTGCCGTAGCGTGAAGGCCGCGAGCCGGGCCATGCCTGCGCCGGCGAGCGCCATATGGCGCATTGCTTCGCCGTCGCTGACCTGCACGCCGGGCGTTACCGGCACGTTGACCGTCTGGCCATCGCTGATGAGCGGCCAGCCCTGAATGGCGCGCGAATAGGAGAAGCCGACGCGGCAGTGCTTTTCGAGATCAGCGATGGATTTCGGCTCGCCATGCCGGGCAAGATAGTCCGGCGAGGCGACAATGAAATTGCGCGTGCTGCCAAGCTTGCGGGCGACGAGGCTGGAGCTCTTCATCGGACCGGCGCGGATCGCGACGTCGGCGCGTTCTTCCATCAGATCGACGATCCGGTCTGTCTGGGTGATGTCGAGGGTGATGCCGGGATGCAGCGCCATGAACTGCGGCACCAGCGGTGCGAGGATATGATTGCCGAAGGAGCCGCTGGTATTGATGCGGATTGGGCCAGTCGCCTGCTCGCCAGCCGAGGCATAGCGCTCGGCCTCGGCGATATCGGCGAGGATGGTGACGCTGCGCTGGTAGAAGGCGGTTCCCTCGGGCGTCAGTTGCAGCTTGCGGGTCGAGCGGTTGATCAGGCGTGTACCGAGCCGGGCTTCGAGGCGAGTCATCAGTTTGCTGACGGCTGACGGCGTCATGCGGCAGGCCGCGGCGGCCGCCGAGAATCCGCCGAGTTCGACGGCCCGGACGAAGACTTCCATTTCGCCCGAGCGGTTGATGTCCTGTCTGCTCATGATGAATTCAAGTCATAGATGAGTTTCTTTGCGGCAATCTATATCGCGGTAATGGCAGTGTCTATCTCTGCTGGAGCAACAGGAGAAAGACCATGGAATACAGAAATCTCGGCAGATCCGGCCTGCGCGTTCCGGTGCTCAGCTTCGGCGCCGGCACCTTTGGCGGATCCGGGCCGCTGTTTGGCGCCTGGGGCAATACCGATGCCACCGAGGCAAGGCGGCTGGTGGATATCTGCCTCGAGGCCGACGTCAATCTGTTCGACACCGCCGATGTCTATTCGGCTGGCGCTTCGGAAGAGGTGTTGGGGCAGGCGATCCGCGGCAAGCGCGATCAGGTGCTGATCTCGACCAAGACCGGGCTGCCCACCGGCGACGGATCGGCAGACTGGGGGACTTCGCGGTCGCGTCTGATCCGCTCTGTCGACGACGCGCTCCGCCGTCTTGGCACCGACTATATCGATCTGCTGCAATTGCACGCCTTCGATGCTTCCACGCCGGTTGAGGAGGTTCTGGCCACCCTCGACGGTCTCATCGCGGCCGGAAAGCTGCGCTACACTGGTGTCTCCAATTTCGCCGGCTGGGAGCTGATGAAATCGCTCGCCGCCGCTGACGCCAACGGCCAGCCGCGCTATGTCGCGCACCAGGTCTATTACTCGCTGGCAGGCCGCGACTATGAATGGGAACTGATGCCGCTCGGTGCCGACCAGGGCGTCGGCGCGCTGGTCTGGAGCCCGCTTGCCTGGGGCCGTCTGACCGGCAAGATCCGCCGCGGCCAGCCGCTGCCCGAAGGCAGCCGCCTGCATCAGACGGCGGAATTCGGCCCGCCGGTTGACGACGAGAAGCTCTACGACATTGTGGATGTGCTCGAAGCGATCGCAGCGGAAACCGGCCGCACGGTGCCGCAGATCGCCATCAACTGGCTGACCAGCCGCCCGACCGTCTCTAGCGTCATCATAGGCGCCCGCAACGAAGCGCAACTTCGCCAGAACCTCGACGCCGTCGGCTGGTCATTGACCAAGGAGCAGATCGGCAGGCTTGACAGCGTCAGCGCGCAGACGGCGCCCTATCCCTACTTCCCGTACCGTAGGCAGGAAGGCTTTGCCCGGCTCAATCCGCCGATCGTCTGACTGCTCGTAGCGCGGGCGGCCTCATGCAAAAGGCCGCCCCTTCATCATCCTGATTGCGGTCAATCTTGACTGGACATGTCTTCCCAGTTGTCTCATACCAGCCTGCCTGTCGATGGTGGAATGTATTGGAGATCAACGGGATGGCTCTCAAGGACGCGAAATCCGGGTTGCGCAACGAGGCGGGGATCGCCGCCGTTCTCGGCATCCTCAAACAGAGCTTCGGCGAGCGCTTCCAGACCGGCGAATCCTTTCGCGCCCAGCACGCCCACACGACCACCTATATTCCGGCGCAGCTGCCTGATGGCGTTCTCTTTGCCGAGACCGCTGATGATGTGAAAGCCACCGTCAGGGTTTGCGCGGAGCACAAAGTACCTCTGATCGGCTTCGGCACCGGCTCGTCGCTGGAGGGGCAGGTGAATGCGCCCTCAGGCGGCATCTCGATCGATTTCAGCCGGATGAACCGTGTTCTCGAAGTCAATGCCGAGGATCTCGACTGCACCGTCGAGCCTGGTATCACCCGCGAAGAACTCAACGTCTATCTGCGCGATACAGGCCTGTTCTTTCCGATCGATCCGGGTGCCAATGCCTCGATCGGCGGCATGGCCTCGACGCGCGCCTCAGGCACCAACGCCGTGCGCTACGGAACGATGAAGGACAACGTGCTGTCGGTGACAGCCGTCACCGCGAATGGCGAGGAAATCCGCACCGCGCGCCGCGCGCGCAAGTCTTCGGCGGGATACGACATGACGCGGCTCTTTGTCGGGTCCGAGGGGACGCTCGGCATCCTGACATCCGTGACGCTCAGGCTGCAGGGCATTCCGCAGAAGATCGGCGGCGGTGTCTGCTCTTTCCCCACGATCAAGGCAGCCTGTGACGCTGTCATCATGACCATTCAGATGGGCATTCCGGTCGCCCGCATCGAGCTTCTCGATGCGCTGCAGATCAGGTGCTGCAACGCCTATTCGAACCTCGACTATGAGGAAACGCCGACGCTGTTTCTGGAATTCCACGGTACCGACGAGACCGTCGCGCTGCAATCGCAGCAGTTTGCCGAGATCGCTACCGAATGCGGCGGCGGCGAATTCCTGTGGACCGTCAATGCCGAAGAGCGCGCCAAGCTCTGGAAGGCCCGCCATAACGCCTACTGGGCTTCGCGGGCGCTGGCGCCCGAGCTTGCCGCACTTTCGACGGATGTTTGTGTTCCTATCTCACGGCTGGCGGATTGCATCACCGAGACGCAGGCAGATATCGAAGCGAACGGATTGCTGGCGATGATCGTCGGGCATGCCGGCGACGGGAATTTTCATGTGCTTGTGCTTTTCGACGACAAGACCAGCGAGGGCATTTCGGCCGTCGAGAATTTCGTGGCGCGATTGAATGCCCGGGCGCTCGAAATGGATGGAACATGCACCGGCGAACATGGGATCGGGCAGGGGAAGATGTCATTTCTGGAACAGGAACTCGGCGGCACCGTCGATCTGATGCGGCAGGTCAAGCGCTCGCTCGATCCGGACAATATCTTCAACCCCGGCAAGATTTTCCATCTCGGCTGAAAACGGAACAATCTCATGATCTTCGGTCTTGCTACCGGCATGAATAACAGTAGTGTCGGCAACAGAATTCCGAATGGAGAATCCTTGATTTGATAGGCCGGTTCCTCGTCTTTCTAGGGGGAGTGATCGTCGTAGTGCTCGTTGTGGCGCTATTCGCACCGCTATTCATAGACTGGACCGATTTCCGCAAGAATTTCGAGGATCAGGCAAGCCGCATCATCGGCAAGAAAGTCACCGTGCATGGCACCGTCGATGCGCGGCTTCTGCCGTTTCCGTCAGTGACGCTGCATGACGTGCGTGTCGGCCAGGAGCCCGATGGACAGCCGATCGTGCAGGTCGAGCAGTTTTCGATGGATGCAGAGCTGGCGCCTTTCCTGTCGGGCGAAGCGCTGATTTTCGACATGCGGGTCGTCAATCCGAAGATCCGCCTGCGGCTGCAGAAAGACGGAACGCTGGACTGGACGCGCGGCAGCCAGTCTGAGATCCCGGCCAAGACAGTCGTGCTCGAAAACGTTCATGTCAGCGGCGGCGACGTGCAGTTCATCGACGATCAGTCCGGCCGCTCGCGCCATATTACTGGCCTCAATGCCGAGATGTCGGCGAAATCGCTTGCCGGTCCCTGGCGGATCGATGGTGATGCGACGCTCGATGGCGAGCATGGCAGTTTCGTGATCGCCAGCGGTCAGCCGGATGAAAACGGTGCGCTGAAGGTCCGCACCCGGCTGGTTCCGGATCAGCACCCCGTCAGCGTCGATCTTGATGGTGAGCTGAAGCTCGTCGATCGCAAGCCGAATTATCAGGGCACGATGTCGGCGGCGATCGAGAACCGCGGGCAGGCGAAGAGCGACAAGACCGCGCCGCCCCCTCGCGTCAAGGGTCGCTTCGAACTGACCAACGAGCGCATCCGCGTGCCTGATTACCGGCTGGAAATTGGCTCGACGGACGATCCCTATGTGATAACAGGCGAAGCGACGCTCGATACCGGCAGTGCGCCGGAATTCCTGCTGATCGCCAATGGCCAGCAGATCGACGTCAACAGGATCGGCAATCAGGGCGCCGGCGGCAAGACGGCGCGCGATCCTGGCCTGTCGGCCCGCCAGCGTCTCAATTCGCTGATCAATATCGTTGCCCAGGTGCCGATCCCGCAGGTGCCCGGCAAGGCGAGCGTCCGGCTACCGGCGATCGTTGCCGGCGATACGACGATCCGCGACGTGCAGCTCGACCTGCAGCCGGCCGGCGACGGCTGGACGATCGACGATGCGGTCGGAACGCTGCCCGGCCGCACGCAGGTGGAAGGCACGGGGCGCCTTGCGCTGCGTGGTCAGCCGTCCTTCAACGGGCACGTGACGGTGGCATCCAACCAGCCGAGCGGGCTTGCATCATGGCTTGCCGGTTCCGTCGATCCGTCGATCCGTCAGTTGCGGCAGGCCGGCTTCTCGGCGGATGTCAGCCTGACCCACCATAGGCAGGCTTTCGACAATCTGGAGATCGCCGTTGGTCCGGCAACGCTGAAGGGCAGGCTGGAGCGGCTGGCACCGAAGGACCAGACGCCATCGCTGAACGTGGCGCTCGGCGGCGATGCGCTCGATCTCGATGCGCTGCGGGCGCTGACCGGGCTGTTCACCGGCCAGGACGGCGGCGACAACGTGCTCGATCACAAGATCACCGCGCAGCTGAAGGTCGACAAGTTTACCGCTTTCGGCGTCGAGGCTGCGAATGTCGAGACCAATTTCACGATTGCCGATGGCGCACTGGCGATCGAAAAGCTGGCGGTTAAGAATTTTGCCGGTGCGGAATTGACTGCCACCGGCCGCGCCGAAGGCTCGCTGCTCGACTACAAAGGCTCCGGCGAGATCACCTTCAAATCGGCTGACCCCGGCCCGTTCTTCACCATGCTGAAGGAGCATCTGCCTGGTCATCCCGTAATGGACCGGCTGGTGCGCAATGCCGCCTGGTACACCAACACGGCGCTGCGCGGAGCGCTGACGCTCGGCGGCGATCAGGGCGACGGGCTGACGCTGACGCTCGCCGGTGTTTCGAATGGCAGCCGGGTCAATCTTGATTACCGGATGTCCGATCTTCTGGCGCTGACAGGCAAGGGGACGACCAGCCTGGAAGGGACGCTGGAGAATGCGACCACGGCCGTGCTCTTCGGTCAGGCCGGGCTCGATCCGCTGCCTGTAGAGGCCGATGCCAATGGCAGGCTGTCGCTGAAGGTTCAAGTTACCGACTCGGATCCCGCCGATGCATCGCTGGCCTTTGCGACCGACCGGACGTCGTTCACCGCCAGCGGCAAGGTCGATGTCCGCCCGGAAAACTTCATGAACGGCCAGATCGGCATATCGCTTGAGAGCGCCGATCTCGACCCATACCTGATCATGAACGGCATCGCGCTGCCGCAGCTCGGAACCGGCCTGCCGTTCGGGCTGCAGACGACGGCGACCATCGATGGCGGTAAGATCGTCTTTGCCGATCTCAAAGGGCATGCCGCCGACAACAAGTTTTCCGGCGGGCTGACCGTTGACCGCAAGGCTGACAAGACCACGGCGACGGGTGACCTGGCGCTCGACCGAGCGGATGCGATCTGGCTTGGCGAGACCGTCTACGGGCCGATGACCGATGCTGCGACCGGCAATCTGACGACACAGGGTCTCGGACAGCCGGTGTTCAAGGACACCGACGTCAATCTGAAGTTCTCGGCGAAACAGTTCTGGCCGGGCTGGTCCGGCGCGATCAACGATTTTTCGAGCACCATTGCCTACAAGGGCGACGAGCTGCAGCTGAACGGCATGCAGGGCAACTGGGACGGCGGCAAGCTTTCCGGCAATATGCTCTTCACCAATGCCGACGGAACCGGGTTCTTCCAGACCAAGCTGGCGCTTGCCGATGCCGATCTCGGCGGTGTGATCTGGGCGCGCGATGGAACGCCTGTTGCCAGCGGCAAGTTCGGCCTGTCGATGAGCTCGGAAGCCTCGGGCAAGACGATGACGGAGCTTGCGAGTTCGCTGACCGGCTCGGGCGAGCTTCGGCTGGGCGAGACCAACGTGCGCGGCCTGAACCTTGCGATCCTTGCGCCGCTGCTGTCGGCCACCGATCCGATGAAGGACCAGCTGAACGCCGGCAAGGTGCATCCGATCGTCGAAACGCTGCTGAACAACGGTGAGGCAAAGCTGCCGCCGCTGGGTATTCCCTTCAACATTACCGACGGCGTGCTGCGCGTGCAGAACGTCACCGTCGCCAATGATCTTGCCAAGGTCACCGGCAATGCGCAGATCGATCTGCCGCAGGAGCGGGTGAACGCCTCGCTCGATATCGGCCTCAACCCCGGCAACGAGGCGCTGTCCGGTGCCGACCCGGCATTGCGGCTTGATTTCTCCGGCCTTCTGGCATCGCCCGGCCGGACGATGGATGTCACCGACATCACCGGTTACCTGTCGCTGCGCGCCTTCGAGCGCGAACGCCGCCGCGTCGAGCGGCTGCAGGCCAACGTACTGGAAAAGCAGCGGCTGCGCCGCGAAGTGGCCCTCTATAAGTTCAACGACGCCGAGCGCGCCAGAGCAGCGGCGATCGAGGCTGAGCGCAAGGCCGAGGAAGACCGCCTGAGAGCGCTTGCGGAGGAGGCTGCCCGGCAGAAGGCGGAAGCCGATGCGAGAGCCAAGGCAGAAGCTGACGCCAAGGCGGCCGCTGCCGCGGAAGCGCAGCGCCGTGCCGAAGGGCAACTGGTCGATCCGGCACCGCCCGTCAGCGGCAACAAGCTGAATTTCGACACGCTGCCGGGCGTGCCGGTGCAGCAATAATCAGAGCGGATCGGGATTACCGTTTCCCGCGGATGCCTAAATTCGCTCTCACCGGTCTTCACAGGATGCTGATAGGTTGATACGCACCGGGACAACGCGCGCGATGACTTATGGAGCAGGAATGACAGGCGTCTTGGATGGCAGCAATGGCGTGAAGCAGGTCATCTGCATCAGTTGGGGCACGATGTTCGGCCCGGCCTATATCAACCGTCTCTATGCGATGGTTGCGCGCAACATCACGCCGCCCTTTACCTTCACCTGCTTCACGGATAGCCGCGAGGGACTGCATCCCGAGATCCTCTGCGAGGATCTGCCGCCGCTCAACATCCCGAGCCTGCCGATCAATACGCCCGGGATCTGGAACAAGTCGCGCCTCTGGGGACCAACGTTGGGGAACTTGAAAGGCAGCGTCCTCTTCCTGGATCTCGATCTGGTGATTGTCGGCTCGCTCGATGCCTTCTTCGAAGTTGGCGGCCCAGATGACGTGGTCATGACCCGAAATCAGACGACCCCGTTCGAGAGACTTGGCCAGACGTCGCTTTTCCGGTTTCCTGTCGGCAAGCTGGTTTCTCTGCAGGACAAGTTTTTTGCCAATCCGCAAAAGATCGCCGACGAATATCGTTTCGAGCAGCGGTTCGTTACCAAGAACGTGCCGGGAGGTCCGAAGTTCTTCCCGCGCAGCTGGGTGCTGCATTTCCGGCAGGACTGCCGGTGGCCGACACCGCTCAATTATTTCTTCGGCCCCCGGCTGCCATCCGGAGCCAAAGTGGTGATCTTCCCGCGTGGGCTGCGGCCTGAACACGCGATAGCCGGCCAATATCGGGACGGCGCTGCCGACAATGCGCGCGAGCACCTTTCACGGATCGTCAACAGGACGTCTCGCGGCGGCGAGAGTGTGTTCTCCCACCTCCGGCACTTCATACGCCCTACGCCGTGGGTGAAGAAGCATTGGCGGGAGTAGCTTCTCCTTTTCAGCGATGCTGCTGGCTGGAAGGATGTGCCGCTCGCACAAACGGCCAAGTTTTATGTGGCTGCAGATTGCATAAGATGAACTTGGATGGTTACCGCTAACCTAGCCATCAAGGGGTCGTTGCCGGGCGCCCACGGGTGCGGCAACGACCTCGCCAAATCTACCGCGCCTTCAGCCATGCCAGGACATGTAGCCGCAATGCCGAGGAGAGGTTGCTCTCGGAATCGCGGCCGTCGTCAATTTCGGAGATCAGGGCGGCAAGCGGTATCGAGCGGGCCGCGGCGATCATTCTCAATTCAGACCAGAATTCGTCTTCCAGCGAGAAGCTGGTGCGGTGGCCATGAAGCGTTGCGGAATGCTTGCGGATCATCGTCCGGTTTCGGTGCTTGCTTGAGATATTGATTCAGGAGACCAGGATAAATGGCTGGCGTGAGACGGTTTTTCAGCGCTCTTCGCCGCCGTCCTTTTCGATCCGGCCGTCACTATGCGTCTTTTCGGCTTTGTCGTTCAGCGCCTTCGTCAGCTGCTTCTCAGCCTTGGTTCGGCCGAAGCTGATGCGGTTCTGCTCGGCCTGCCTGTCTTTTTCGGAACGGGCCTGCGTCTTCTTGAACTGGCGGAGATTGACGATTTCGGCGCTCACGGCGTGCCTCCATCTGCAAAGGAAATGGGCCGGAATGAAAAAAGGGAAGCGATTGCTTCCCTTCGGATTACTGCTTCTTGCGGAATGCGTCGAGCGAGACGACGGAACCGGGCTTCTTCTCCTCGCCGCCTTCGGCAGGGGCGGCCGCCGGGGTTTCCTCGCTCTTTTCGGCCGCAACCGGATAGGCGGTGATCTCGGCTTCCGGCAGTTCTTCACCATCGGCCAGCGGCACGTCGAATTCCAGCTCGAAATTCACCGAGGGATCGTAGAAGCCGCGGATGGCGTTGAACGGAATAACCAGCTTTTCCGGAACGTCGGAGAAGGACAGGCCGATCTCGAACAGCGATTCGGTGATCTTCAGATCCCAGAACTGGTGCTGGATGACGATGGTCATCTGTTCCGGATATTTGCTCTTCAGGTGCTGCGAGATGCGCACGCCGGGAGCGCCGGTCAGGAAGGTGATGAAAAAGTGATGGTCGCCGGGGAGGCGGCCCGTCGTTCCGACTTCAGACAGAACCTTACGGATGACGCCACGAAGCGCGTCCTGTGCCAGAATGTCGTAGCGGATGTGGTCCTGCCCCATGCTTTTCCTGTCTTTCGTTGGTTCGGGAGTCTTTTCTCAGGGATATATGCCATGTCTGGCCGCCCTGCGAAAGTCTCGCTCCGAGTCATGCTTGATGAGAAGCATACATGATTTCAATAGCAGGGAGAAGGTGAAGGCTTCTGTTGCCAGGTGCCTTCGGACCCCGCCTCAAGGGGCTAACCTAGAGGACTTGGAGCGGAATTCCCGCACCGCCGTTAGGCAGCGAGAGCGTATTCCTTAGCGTTGTTGTCGTTTGCAACTACACTTGTGACCCGATAACGGCGGTATCATGCCGAGCAAAAAGACGATCTTTACACCCTTGTCGATCCTATTTCGCCCCCATCAAAAGCAGTCGCCAACCGGCTGTTTTTGGTGGAGGCGCCGGGTACCGCCCCCGGGTCCAATAGGTTTATTACACCGCTCATTTATCGCCATATCCGGTCCGAAGACCGGCAAGGGTTGATATAGTGTTTTCCTGACAGCATGGGAAGAGGCTTCGTCACAGAACCATCGCAGACGGTGCGGAAATGGCTGGATAATTCAGCGGCGGCGGTTGGTTTCACGCCCGGAAGAGCTTAAATATTGGCGGAAACGGAGTCGCCGGCGGCCATGAAGCAATATCTCGATCTTTTGACCCATGTGATGGACAAGGGCACCGACAGGGGCGACCGGACCGGTACCGGCACGCGCTCCGTTTTCGGATATCAGATGCGCTTCGATCTCGACGACGGCTTTCCTGTCCTGACCACGAAGAAACTGCACCTGCGCTCGATCATCCACGAGCTTCTGTGGTTCCTGAAGGGCGAGACGAATATCCGCTACCTCAAGGAAAACGGCGTCTCGATCTGGGACGAATGGGCCGATGAGAACGGTGACCTCGGGCCTGTCTATGGCGCCCAGTGGCGCTCCTGGCCGGCGCCCGACGGTGGCCATATCGACCAGATCGTCAATCTGGTGAACGGCATCATCAAGAACCCGAATTCGCGCCGCCATATCGTCTCGGCCTGGAACCCTGCCGAGGTCGACAACATGGCGCTGCCGCCGTGCCACTGCCTGTTCCAGTTTTACGTCGCCGACGGCAAGCTTTCCTGTCAGCTCTATCAACGCTCCGCGGACGTCTTTCTCGGCGTACCCTTCAACATCGCCTCCTACGCGCTGCTGACGATGATGGTGGCACAGGTGACCGGGCTGAAATACGGCGAGTTCGTTCACACGCTCGGCGACACACACATTTATCACAACCATTTCGAGCAGGCCAAGCTGCAGCTGACGCGGGATCCGAAGCCGCTGCCGCGGATGCTGATCAAGCGTGATGTGAAGGATATCTTCGGCTTCAGGTTCGAGGACTTCGAACTCGTCGGCTATGACGCCGATGCCAACATCAAGGCGCCGATCGCCGTTTGAGGCTTCGCAACTTCAGGCAAGAACAGGCCGCATCCGCGACGGAAAACGTCACTTTGCAGCAATGTCTGAAAATCGGCGGCATTCCATCAGTAAGATCTTAATAGATCTCGGTTATTTTCGCCCGCTTAGGTGAAGCTCCCGGGGCTTTTATGGACGATACTGACCTCCTTCCTCCAGACGTTCTTTCGTCGATGCTGATGCGCATGTTCGAGTTTGCGCCGATTGCCATGGCAATCACCACCAGCGACACGAGGACCTCGAGCTACGCGAAGGTCAACGATGCCTATCTGAAGTTGACCGGCCTGAAGTGGGAAGAGATCAGCGGCAAGAAGCTGACCTCGGATGGGGCTGCGATCGACAACCCGGCACGCGACCGGCGCCACCGTATGCTGGCCGAAGAGGGCGCCTATGTCCTCGAGGAAGTCGATATCCGCCATGCCGACGGAACGATCATCCCGACGTTGATTTCCGCGCAGAGAACGATCGTCGACGGCGTCTCCTTCGATGTCGAAGTGATCATGGATGTCTCGGCCCGCGTGCGCCATCAGCGCGAGATCGAACTGGCGCTCCGGGCGTCGGCGCGCACCGATGCGCTTTCAGGGCTCCCGAACCGGGCCTGTTTCGACGAGACGCTTGCCGAGCAGATCGCAGCAGCGCGTGCTGCCGACAAGGCGATGGCGCTCGCTTTCATCGATCTCAACGGTTTCAAGGCGGTCAACGACCGGCTCGGGCATGGCGCCGGAGACGAGGTGATCCGCACGCTCGCCAGCCGCTTCCGCGATAGTTTCAGGGCCAACGACTTCATCGCCCGCATCGGCGGCGACGAGTTCGTCGTGCTGATCGAGGTCGATCCGGTGCTCATTCATGATGTGCGCCATACGGTCAACGACGCCGCGGAGCGTATCTTCAAGCCGATTGCCATCGACGGCGCCATTACCGAAGTCGGCGCGGCCGTTGGCGTCGCGCTGCTCGAGCCGTCGGATACGCCGGCTTCCTTCGTCAAGCGGGCTGACAACTACATGTATCTTGCCAAGCAGACGGGCGACCGCGTCGCCGTCATCTGGCTCGGCAATCCGCATCCGCAGCAGGCGATAGCCGGGCGGGCGGTCGGCTAGCTTTCCTTTTGAGAAGCGGTTAGGTGTCGCGCTCGGCAATCAGTGCAGAGGGGCGGCTATGTCTGGCATCGTGAAGACAATCGTTGTTGCGGTTTCCGAAAACGGTATCATCGGCCGGGACGGCGATATGCCATGGCGGCTGTCAACCGATCTGAAACGCTTCAAGGCGCTGACCTCGGGAAAGCCGCTGGTCATGGGCCGCAAGACCTATGAGTCTATTGGCGGCAAGCCGCTGCCGGGTCGTCCGCATGTGGTGATCTCCAGACAGGCGCAGATCGACCACCCTGACGTGACGATGGCGCAGTCGCTTGCCGAGGCTGTCACTATTGCCGAAGACTTGGCGCGGGCCAGCGGCGGCAGCGAGATCATCATCGCCGGCGGTGGCGAGATCTATGCGCAGTCGATGGCGATTGCCGATCGCCTGTGCATCACGCATGTCGAGACCGAGGTCGAGGGCGACACGTCCTTTCCTGCGATCGACGCGTCATTGTGGAAGCCGGTCGAGACACTCGACGTGCCCGCCGGCGAAAAGGACAACTATCCGACGCGTTACGTCGTCTACGAGCGCTGTAACGGCTGATAACGAATTATTTTCCAAGAAAGAACACCAAGTCCTGCATGTCGCGTTGAAAGCAGGGGCGGCGATACCTATAACGGTCACAATCGCTTACCGTCTGCCGCCCCCGCGGGCATTATGCGATCGGGAGTTCAACGAACAAAGAGGTTTTGATGCCCTGGAGCAATCAGAATGGCGGCGGCGGCCCATGGGGCGGCGGCGGCGGTAACAACAATAATCAGGGACCATGGGGGCAGGGCCCGAACCGTCCAAAAGGCGGTGGTGGGGGCAAGGGCGGTCCGCCAGATCTCGAAGACATCATTCGCCGCGGGCAGGATCAGCTCGGCAAGATCGTACCTGGCGGCTTTAACGGCGGCGTGGCACTGATCGTCGTTGCGATCCTTGTGGCGTTCTGGATTTTCCAGTGCATCTACATCGTCCAGCCAGATGAGCGTGGCGTGGAACTGCGTTTCGGTCAGCCGAAGCAGGAAGTTTCGATGCCGGGCCTGCATTTCCATTTCTGGCCGCTTGAAACGGTCGAAACGGTCAAGGTCACCGTGCAGCAGCAGAATATCGGTGCCACATCCTCTGCATCCTCGAGCGGCCTGATGCTCTCGGGTGACCGCAGTGTGATCAACGTGCAGTTCGCCGTGTTCTTCACGGTCAGCGATCCGAAGGCCTATCTCTTCAACGTCGAGAACCCGGCAGAGACGCTGCAGCAGGTTTCCGACAGCGCGATGCGCGAAATCGTCGGACGCCGCCCGGCCCAGGACGCATTCCGCAGCAACCGTCAGCCGATCGAGACCGATGTTCTCAATATCGTGCAGGGAACGATGGACCGCTACAAGGCGGGTATCACTGTCACCGGCGTGACCATCCAGAACGTTGCTCCGCCGCGTGAAGTCTCCGATGCCTTCGAAGAAGTGCAGCGTGCAGGCCGCGACCGCGACAGCACGATCGAAGAGGCAAACCGCTACACCAACCAGCGGCTCGGCCAGGCGCGAGGCGAGGCGGCTCAAATCCGCGAAGACGCCGCCGCCTACAAGGACCGTGTTGTCAAGGAAGCCGAAGGTGAAGCGCAGCGCTTTACTTCGATCAACGACGAATATGCGAAGGCCCCTGATGTGACGCGCAAGCGTCTGTTCCTGGAAACCATGGAACAGGTGCTGAAGAATTCGAAGAAGGTCATCATCGACGAGAAGCAGGGGGTCGTACCCTACCTGCCGCTCAACGAAATCGGCAAACCGGCACAGCAGGGAGGTTGAGCCATGACATCCAATAAACTTCCCGCGGTGCTGATCGCGCTCGCGGTCATCCTCTTCATCGTCTATTCGTCGGTCTTCGTGGTCAATGCACGCGAGCAGGCGATCGTCGTCCGCTTCGGTCAGATCCAGTCGGTCAAGACCGAGCCGGGCCTCTATTTCAAGCTGCCGTTCGCCTTCATGGATGCGGACCGCGTCCAGTATGTCGAGAAGCAAGCCCTTCGCCTCGACCTCGATAACATCCGTGTACAGGTGCAGGACGGCCAGACCTTCGATGTCGACGCCTTCGTCATCTACAACATCGCCGATGTCCGCCGCTTCCGCGAAACGGTTTCGGGCGACCGCGAGGCTGCCGAAGCACGCCTTCGCGCCCAGCTCGATTCGTCGCTGCGCCGCGTCTACGGTCTGCGTGACTACAACGCCGCTCTTTCCGAAGAGCGCGTTGCGATGATGCTGGAGATCCGTGACGATCTCCGGATCGATGCCGAAAACCTCGGCCTCAACATCGACGACGTCCGCATCCGCCGTACCGATCTTTCGCCGGAGGTTGCGCCGAACACCTACAACGCCATGCGCTCCGAGCGTCTGGCCGAAGCCGAGCGTATCCGCGCTTCGGGTAACGAAGAAGGTCAGCGCCGCCGCGCCGTCGCCGACCGTCAGGTTGTCGAGATCACTGCGGAAGCGCAGCGTGATTCCGAGATCCTGCGCGGTCAGGGCGATGCGGAACGCAACCGGATCTTCGCCGAATCCTTCGGCAAGGATCCGTCGTTCTTCGAGTTCTACCGCTCGATGTCGGCCTATTCCTCGGCACTCTCGTCGCAGGATACGACGCTGGTTCTGTCGCCGAATTCGGAGTTCTTCCGCTACTTCGACAGCTCGACCGGTGTGCCGTCGGTACCGCCGGCCGCTCCGGCTCCGGCAGCACCTGCCGCACCGGCAAACTGACAATAGAAGAATGCAGGATTTCCTGACGGGACTTGCATTCTTTCTCATCATCGAGGGGCTGGTCTATGCACTGGCCCCTCGTTTTCTTGTGCGCATGTCCAAGCTTCTGCCCTCGATACCCGAGCAGCAGATTCGTGCCTTCGGGCTGGCCGCGATTGGCCTTGGTGTCGGCTTCGTCTGGCTTCTGAGACGCTAAGTTGAGATTGCGCGGGATTTCGCGAAAAGGTGATTTCACGCTCCATCATTCCGCCCTATGTTGGTGGTCAGACTGCCGCTTTGACCCGACATGAGGAAGCTTGATGGCCCCCACGACACGCCCGACCTTCAGACGATCGCTCGCTCTCCTGGCCGGCGCTGCCCTTCTTGCCAATATCGGTCTTGCCGGCTCCGTTGCAGCCCAGGGAACGCCGCCGGTGAATGGCCCGGCTTCCGTCGCCGATCTTGCTGAAGGCCTTCTCGATGCCGTCGTGAACATCTCGACATCGCAGAACGTGAAGGGCGACGAAGGGGCAGGCCCTGCGCCACGCGCGCCCGATGGTTCGCCGTTTCAGGAATTCTTCAACGACTTCTTCAACAAGCAGCAGGGCGGCAAGGGCGGCGGCAACCACAATGTCAGCTCGCTCGGCTCCGGCTTCGTCATCGATCCGGCCGGCTATATCGTCACCAACAATCACGTCATCGAAGGTGCCGACGACATCGAAATCAACTTCGCCAACGGCACGAAGCTGAAGGCCAAGCTCATCGGTACGGATACCAAGACCGACCTTTCCGTCTTGAAGGTCGAGCCGAAGGCGCCACTCAAATTCGTCAAGTTCGGCGATTCCAGCGGCATGCGCATCGGCGACTGGGTGATGGCGATCGGCAACCCGTTCGGCTTCGGCGGCTCGGTGACGGTCGGTATCATTTCCGGCCGCGGCCGCAACATCAATGCCGGCCCTTATGACAACTTCATCCAGACGGATGCGGCGATCAACAAGGGCAATTCCGGCGGTCCGCTGTTCAACATGAAGGGCGAAGTCATCGGCATCAACACGGCGATCATTTCGCCGAGCGGCGGCTCGATCGGCATCGGCTTCTCGGTGCCGTCGGAGCTCGCTTCGGGTGTTGTGGCGCAGCTGCGCGAATATGGCGAGACGCGGCGCGGCTGGCTCGGCGTTCGCATACAGCCTGTGACCGACGACGTCGCCGACAGCCTCGGCCTAGATGCCGCCAAGGGCGCGCTTGTCGCAGGCGTCATCAAGGGCGGACCTGTCGATAACGGCTCGATCAAGGCCGGCGATGTAATTCTGAAATTCGACGGCAAGGCGGTCAACGAGATGCGCGATCTGCCGCGTGTCGTTGCCGAAAGCCCTGTCGGCAAGGAAGTCGATGTCCTGGTGCTCCGCGACGGCAAGGAGCAGACCGTCAAGGTGACGCTCGGGCGTCTGGAGGATAGCGATCAGGCTGCCGCGGCGAGCGGCGATAGCGGCGGCTCTTCGGATGGCGGCGTGATCAACCCCGATCCTGGCGAAAACGACGATATGGACGAGCCGGATAGCGGTCAGGCTCAACCGTCGCCCGACAACAAGGGCACGGAGAACAAGGCACCGGATGCCAAGGGCAATCAGGGCCAGACGGACCAGCAGGGTCAGGTGGCGCCGGATGCGGCATTGCCGAAGAACGTGCTCGGCCTGTCGCTGTCGCAGCTCAACCCCGATATCCGCAAGACCTTCAACATCGCCGAGAGCGTCGATGGCGTCGTTGTGACCGAAGTGACGCACGGATCGGCTGCTGCCGAAAAGGGCCTGAAGCCCGGCGACGTGATCGTCGAGGTGGCGCAGGAATTCATGAAGTCACCGGATGCGGTCGCCGCCAAGGTTCAGTCGCTGAAGCAGGAAGGCCGCCGTAACGCCCAGATGATGATCGCCGCCGCCAACGGCGACCTGCGCTTCATCGCCGTACCGATGGAGTAAGAGCCTAGCCGCGCTCGGGCGCGCTGATGGCATAAAGGACATGGCGCACGAATTGTGGCGCTGTGTCCGGGACCTTCGGGTGATTGAAATCGCGCTCGGGGCGGTGAGTCATGCCGATGCGCTGCATTACGGCGCGGGAGCGGCGGTTTTGCGGGACGGTGAAGGCGACGATTTCCTTGAGACCGTGGTTTTCGAAGCCGTGTTTGAGCAGTGCCGTTGCGGCCTCGCTCACATAGCCCGCGCCCCAATGGCGCTTTGCCAGCCGCCAGCCGATTTCGACGGTACCGTCAGGGATCGCCGGCTCATGCGAGGTCCGCACGATGCCGCAGAAACCGAGCGTTTCGCCGGTGGCCGTCAGTTCCAGAGCGTAAAAGCCGAGGCCGGTTTCGGCGATCATTCTTTGAGCATAGTCGAAAAATTCGTCCGATTCCGCGCGGTTGCGCCGCTTCGGAAAGAACTCCATGACATCAGGATCGGAGTTGATCTCGTGGAAGAGTTCGCGATCCTCCTCACGCCAGTTGCGGATTATCAGGCGCTCTGTCGTGAGGATGGTCCCGGTCATGGCGTGACGAAATCCGTCTTGCGATAGCCCTGGATGTAGAGCAGGGCGGTGAGATCGCTGTGGTTGATCCGCATCTTCGCTTCGGCGGCGACGGCCGGCTTGGCGTGGAGCGCAACGCCGGAGCCTGCGAGATGGATCATGCCGAGATCGTTGGCGCCGTCACCGACCGCCATCGCTTCTTCGGGCGAAATGCCGAGCTTTTCGGCGATGTCGTTCAGCGCATCGACCTTGGCCTGCTTGCCGAGAATCGGTTCGGCGACGAAGCCTGACAGGGTGCCGTTCTCTTCGAGCAGCAGGTTGGCGCGGTTCTCGTCGAAACCGAGGGTGGCGGCGATGCGGCTGGTGAAGACGGTGAAGCCGCCGGAGACGAGAGCGGTGTAGAAGCCCTTGGCCTTCATCGTGGCGATCAGTTCCGGGCCGCCCGGAGTCAGCGTGATGCGCTTGGCGATGACATCATCGACGACGGAAATTGGCAGGCCCTTCAGCAACGCCACGCGCTCGCGCAGTGCCGGTTCGAAGGCGATCTCGCCGTTCATGGCGCGGGCGGTGATGGCCGCGACCTCGTCCTTGAGGCCGACTTCGGCGGCGAGCTCGTCGATGCATTCCTGACCGATCATCGTCGAATCCATATCGGCGATCAGCAGTTTCTTGCGGCGGGTCTCGGCTTCCTGCACCACCACATCCACAGGCTCACTGCCGATGACAGCGCGGATCGCGGCCTCCGCCTCTGCTGCATTCGAGCCGTCGCGAAGGGCGATATCGCAGGCAATTCCGTCTGCCAGCCAGTAGAGACCGGCTGCGCTGACGCTGTCATGCGCCTTCTCGGCAAGCGCCGGTGACAGAACGGGGTTTGACGGATTGGCAACAAGCGTGGCAACGAGAGCCATATGGAAAACCTTCTGAGCACAACGAGTGCGATCCTGATAACCGGGCCAACCGCCAGCGGCAAGTCCGCGCTTGCCGTGAAGCTGGCAAAGCAGCATGGCGGCGTCGTGATCAACGCCGACAGCATGCAGGTCTATGACACGCTGAGAGTGCTGACCGCCCGTCCGTCCGGCGAGGATATGGAAGGCGTACCGCATCATCTCTACGGGCATGTGCCGGCGGGCGCGGCATATTCGACCGGTGCCTGGCTGCGCGACGTCACGGCGCTGCTTCCCGAGCTGCAGAGCAGGGGGCTGATGCCGGTTTTCGTCGGAGGCACGGGGCTCTATTTCAAGGCGCTGACGGGAGGGCTCTCCGATATGCCCGAAATTCCCGATGCGATCCGGGCGCGGCTCAGGCGGCAGTTGAACGAGGAGGGGCCAGCAGCACTCCACGCGGCCTTGCAATCCAGGGATCCGCCGATGGCCGAGAGCCTCAATCCGGTCGATGGCCAGCGGATTGTCCGGGCGCTCGAAGTCTTCGAGGCGACGGGACGGTCGATCGCGGAGTTCCAGGGAAAGGCCGGACCAGTCATCGTCGATCCTGATGCCGCAGAGAAGATCGTCGTGCTGCCGGATCGTGCGGTCCTGCATGAGCGCATCAACGGCCGTTTCGAAAAGATGCTGGAGCAGGGCGCCGAAGACGAGGTGAGGGCGCTGCTGGCGTTGAGGCTTCCTGCCGAAATGCCTGTCATGAAGGCGATCGGCGTTTCACAGATAGCCGCGATGTTCGAAGGCCAGATGACTCGCGCCGAGGTGATCGAAAAGGGCTCGGCTGCGACGCGCCAATATGCGAAGCGCCAGATGACCTGGTTCCGCAATCAGATGGACGAGAGCTGGTCGCGGCTTTCGGGTGCCGCCTAAGCAATCAGTCCTTCTTGTAGAGGCTGCTCAGCGGCTTCTTGAGAATGCTTTCGCGCAATGGCGATGTTCCGGGCTCCCGGCGGATCGACGGGGCCGGTTCCTGGTTGCCGAACGCGCGGGGCTGGCTGGCCTCTTCGCGGCGTATCTCGCGCCGCAGCGCTTCAAGACGGCTGTCGATCGATCCGGCGGCTGCGGGCTGCTGATCCTGAGATGCGTAGGCTCGGGGCAGCATATCCGGCCGGTAAGGATCGGACGGCGACATCGGGGGTGCTGTGACCGGCTGCGGATAGGGCTGCCCTTCCGGCGGCTCCTCGTCGTCGAATAACATGTCGCTCTGCATCGCGGCGCTGAAGCTATTCTGGAATGATGAGATGTCAGGCCCTGCAGCGCCGCTGACGGCGCGCATACGGCTGACGATCTTGCGCAGGTCGACGGTATCCGGATCATCGTCCGAATGTTTGGCCGTGGCGCCATTGGCTTTTGGCAGCAGGTGTTCCGGCACGCGCGAGAAGCGCATGCGCATCGGAACGCTGATCGCCTCGCCGAAGGCGATGGCCTCGCCATTGCCGATCGAGGAGATGAAGCTTGTCGTCGAGATCGACGAGTTCGGGATCGCCGAGCGAATGATTTCCTGGTCGCGGTCGTTGGCAAGACGCATGGCAAACAGCGTCGAGCACTGCGACAGGATCGTCTGGTCGAGCTCGCCGGGGCGCTGGGTGATGATCCCGAGCGAGACGCCGTATTTGCGGCCTTCCTTGGCGATACGTGCGATCGCCTGGCGAGTCGGCACGAAGCCGAGCGTCGGGTCTGCCGGTATGTAGCGGTGTGCTTCTTCGCAGACAACCAGCATGTGGATCGCGCCCTCGCTCCAGAGGCCGACTTCGAAGGCCATGCGGCAGAGTACCGAGGCGACCGAGTTCACGACTTCGGAGGGAATGCCGGAAAGCTGGAAGGTGCAGATCGGGCGGCCTTCGCCCGGAATGCGGAAGATCTGCGCCACGGTCTCGGTGATCGTGTCGGAGATCGTGTTGTTGGAGAACATGAAGTGATAGCGCGGATCGTTGATCGCCGCGATGATGCGCATCTTCAAGGATCGCAGGAACGGCTTTTCAGCGCGGCCTTCCAGGCGGCCGATGCGTTCGTCGATCAGCGCCAGCAGATCGGCCATGCGATAGGGAACCGGCGTATCGGCGGTGATCGAGCTCTTTTCCGTCGTGCGGCGCACCAGCGAGCTGTCGCTGCCGCGGAAGGCGCGCTTGGCGTCCGGCATGATGTCGCGCAACATGTCCAGCTCTTCGGGAACCGGCGGACGGCCGCGGAAGACCACTTCGGCGAATTCCTCCAGCCGCATCAGCCAGAAGGGCAGGTCGAGCGTATCGGTGTCGATGACGACGGAATGTTTGGGGAAGGCGGCTGCGAACTCGTTGTGCGGGTCGAGGATCAGCACGCGCAGCTTCGGATCGGCTTCGATCGCCTTGTTGAGCAGCAGCGAAACGGCGGTCGACTTGCCGACGCCTGTCGAGCCGACGACGGCGAAATGCTTCGACAGCATCGAGGGCACGTGGATCGCCGCGTCGATGCTTTCGTCCTGGGTCAGATTGCCGATGACAGCGGTGGTACCTACGCCTGCATCGTAGATCCGCATCAGGTCAGCCGAGCGGATGCGGTGGGCTACGGCGCCAAGATAGGGGTAGCGCGAGATGCCTGTGGAAAATTCCTCGCGTCCGTCTTCTTCGACGCGCACTTCGCCCAGCAGTTCGGCCTCGATGCTGAAGCCGTTATCCTCGCCTTCACCCCACATGTGGGAGCCGGTATTCATCTGATAGACGAGGGCGACGACGCGATTGCGTCCGACGCTGATCGAAATCAACCGTCCGACGGACCAGAGTTCGGTGAGATCAGTGCCGCCGGCTTCGGCAATGGCGGCGATCGTTGTGCGGGATCCGCTGCACGCGACGACACGGCCGAGAAAGCGGTTTCCCCGTTTCCCCATATCGCGGCGGTCATGCTCGCCGGCTTTACCTGACGTCTGCAAGTCGTTGTTGCGCAACGGCCTACTCCCTGCGTTAGCGGACAAAGATATGATTTATCTTTTAACAAATGGTTCCGGCCCTTAATTCTGGAGGGTGAGAACCTGTAGGAGAGGCTTTCCAGCAGGACGGTTTTTTATTTCGGCTGGCGTTGACGCTACGAAATTTTCTGTCTATCAATTGCGCCCATGAAAATAGCAGCAATTCTTATTGTGGTGGGAAAGCGCATGGGCAGGATGGTGTAACCATCCGGCGGTAGCCACCCATGCGCTAGATGACAGGCTCCCTAAGGGGCCTTTTTTTATGCCTGAAATTCAGGCTTGCCGACCACAAACTTCAATCCCAGCAGTCAAAACGGAACAGAAAAATGACGGGCACGGACAACCAGACGGCAGACAGCAATCGGATGACGGGGGCGGAGATCGTACTCCGGGCGCTGAAGGACAATGGCGTCGAGCATATCTTCGGATATCCGGGTGGCGCCGTGCTTCCGATCTATGACGAGATCTTCCAGCAGGACGAGATCAAGCACATCCTGGTGCGCCACGAGCAGGGCGCCGGCCATGCGGCCGAAGGCTATGCGCGCTCCACCGGCAAGGTCGGCGTCATGCTGGTCACTTCGGGTCCGGGTGCGACGAACGCCGTTACGCCGCTGCAGGACGCGCTGATGGATTCGGTTCCGCTCGTTTGCCTCAGCGGTCAGGTTCCGACCTCGCTGATCGGCTCCGACGCCTTCCAGGAAGCCGATACCGTCGGCATCACCCGGCCGTGCACCAAGCACAACTGGCTGGTCAAGGACGTCAACCAGCTGGCGGCGATCATCCACGAGGCGTTCCGCATCGCGCAGTCGGGCCGTCCAGGTCCGGTTCTGGTCGATATTCCGAAAGACATCCAGTTTGCGACCGGCACCTACACGCCGCCATCCGCGCATATCATTCAGAAGAGCTATCAGCCCAAGCTCGAAGGCGATCTGAACCAGATCCACGCCGCTATCGAGCTGATGGCGACGGCGCGCCGTCCGATCATCTATAGCGGTGGTGGCGTCATCAATTCCGGTCCGGAAGCATCGAAGCTGCTGCGCGAATTGGTCGAGCTCACCGATTTCCCGATCACCTCGACGCTGATGGGCCTCGGCGCCTATCCGGCATCGGGCAAGAACTGGCTGAAGATGCTCGGCATGCATGGCTCCTACGAAGCCAACATGGCGATGCATGATTGCGACGTCATGGTCTGCATCGGCGCGCGTTTCGACGACCGCATCACCGGCCGCCTCAACGCCTTCTCGCCGAACTCGAAGAAAATCCATATCGACATCGATCCGTCATCGATCAACAAGAATGTCCGTGCCGATATCCCTGTTCGTGGCGACGTCGGCAGCATCCTCGAGGATATGGTCCGCCTGTGGCGGGCGCTGCCGAACAAGCCGGCGAAGAGCCAGACCGCCGATTGGTGGGCCGACATCAACCGCTGGCGCGCGCGCAACTCGTTCGCTTACACCAAGAGCAACGACGTGATCATGCCGCAATATGCGCTGGAGCGGCTCTACGAGCTGACCAAGGATCGCGACACCTACATCACCACCGAAGTCGGTCAGCACCAGATGTGGGCAGCGCAGTTCTACGGTTTCGAAAAGCCGAACCGCTGGATGACCTCGGGCGGCCTGGGCACGATGGGCTACGGCCTGCCGGCAGCGCTCGGCGTCCAGATCGCCCATCCGGAAAGCCTGGTCATCGACATTGCCGGCGATGCCTCTATCCAGATGTGCATTCAGGAAATGTCGGCGGCGATCCAGTATGAGGCGCCGATCAAGATCTTCATCATGAACAACCAGTATATGGGCATGGTCCGCCAGTGGCAGCAGCTGCTGCATGGCAACCGCCTGTCCAACTCCTATACCGAAGCGATGCCTGATTTCGTTAAGCTGGCGGAAGCCTACGGCGCCGTTGGCCTGCGTTGCGAAAAGCCTAGCGAGCTCGATGCGACGATCCAGGAAATGATCGACGTCAAGAAGCCTGTCATCTTCGATTGCCGCGTTGCCAATCTCGCCAACTGCTTCCCGATGATCCCGTCGGGCAAGGCTCACAACGAGATGCTGCTGCCGGACGAAGCGACAGACGAAGCGGTCGCCAATGCCATCGATGCCAAGGGCCGTGCGCTCGTTTGATCTGAAGTAGAGGAAGAAGACAATGAACGCACACCTACAGCCGACCGGTTCCGCCTACTTCATTTCGCCGGAAACCGCCGCAGCCGAGAGCCACACGCTCTCGGTCCTCGTCGACAACGAGCCCGGCGTCCTAGCCCGGGTCATCGGTCTCTTTTCCGGCCGCGGCTACAACATCGAGAGCCTGACGGTCTCCGAAACCGAGCATCAGGCGCATCTGTCGCGCATCACCGTCGTCACCCGTGGCACGCCGCAGGTGCTGGAGCAGATCAAGGCGCAGCTGGAACGCATCGTTCCCGTTCACCGCGTCGTCGATCTGACGGTCCGGGCCCGCGAACTCGGCCAGGACCGGCCGATCGAGCGTGAAGTGGCGCTGATCAAGGTCGTCTGCTCCGGCGATGCACGTGCCGAGACGCTGCGCCTTGCCGATGCTTTCCATGCCAAGGTGGTCGACGCCACAGTCGATCACTTCATTCTCGAGATCACCGGCAAGTCCTCGAAGATCGACCAGTTCGTCTCGGTGATGAAGCCGCTCGGCCTCATCGAGGTCTGCCGCACCGGCATTGCGGCGATGAACCGCGGGGCGCAGGGCATGTAAGCCTGACGCTGATCGGCAAAATTCGAGAGCGCCCGGGTCTTTGGCCCGGGCGTTTTCATTTTGCCACGGCCGGTCAGAGCATCTCCAGCGACGACTTGCGGCCGGGTGGCGGGAAGACCTTGTCGAGTGCTGCCCAATCCTCATCGCTGAGATCGAACGTGACGCTGTCGCGGTTCTCGGCGGCGCGCTCGGCGCTCGATGTCTTGGGGATGGCGATGACGCCGTCGCGTTCCAGCACGAAGGCAAGCGCGATCTGCGCCGGTGTCGCCTGATTGGCCTTGGCGATACGGATCAGCTCCGGATTGTGCAGGATGCGCCCCTGCTCGATCGGCGAATAGGCCATGACGGGGACGCCGTGTTTCTGGCACCAGGGCAGTAGGTCGTATTCGATGCCGCGGCGCGCCAGATTGAAGAGCACCTGATTGGCGGCGCATCTGCGGCCGCCTGGGACCGAGAAGAGCTCTTCCATATCGTCGGCATCGAAATTCGAGACGCCCCAGGCACCGATCTTTCCGGCGTCCATCAATTCTTCGAAGGCTTCCACCGTCTCCGTGAGTGCATATTCGCCGCGCCAGTGCAGCAGATAGAGGTCGATCCGGTCGATGCCGAGGCGCGAGAGACTGCGGTTGCAGGCTTCGATGGTGCCGGTGCGGCTGGCATTGTGCGGATAGACCTTGCTCGTCACGAAGACCTTGTCGCGCTGGCCCTTGATGGCGCGGCCGACGATGCGTTCGGCACCGCCTTCGCCATACATTTCGGCAGTGTCGATCAATGTCATGCCGAGCTCGATGCCGGCCTTCAGACTTACTATCTCGCGGTCGGCCTCGGAAGCGCGCTCGCCCATGTTCCAGGTGCCCTGGCCAAGGGCGGGGACTTCGGTGCCATCCGGGAACGCGATGGCCGGGATGATGTCTTCCTGCATGGCTCTGCCTTTCCTGATGTAGTTGAGGAGATTGCGCCGATAGTCCATCTTTCAAGCAATCCTGTCACGGTGACAATGATCTGGTAGAACAGGAAAATTAGGACAGTTATACTGACCTAAATAAGGGGCCGCGAAAAACCGGCCCTTCCGGGAGGACGCAATGCCATTGGATACGTTCGCAGCACTGGTGCTGTTTGCCTTCACGACATCGATCACGCCGGGGCCGAACAACATGATGCTGTTCACCTCGGGGGTGAATTTCGGCTTCCGCCGGACGATCCCGCATATGCTGGGCATCGGCGCCGGCTTCCTGTCGCTGCTGCTGGCCGTCGGGCTGGGGCTCGGTGCTGTCCTCCATACGGTTCCGGCGCTCTATACGGCGCTGAAGTTTGCCGGTGGCGCCTATCTGCTGTGGATCGCCTGGAAGATCGGTTCGTCGCGCTCGCTGAGCGAGGGCAAGACAAGTGCTGTGCCGATGTCCTTCCTGTCGGCCGCGGCTTTCCAGTGGATCAATCCGAAGGCTTGGGTGATGGCCGTCACGGCGATGGCGACCTACACGAACCCGGATTTTTATGTCGTCAGCGTCCTGATCGTCGGCCTGGCTTTCGCGCTGGTCAATGTGCCCAGCGTTTCCACCTGGGCCGGTTTCGGCTCGGCGCTGCGCGACTGGCTGTCTGATCCGGCCAGGCTCAAATGGTTCAACATCACCATGGCCTTGCTTCTGGTGCTCAGCCTTTGGCCTATGCTGAAATGAGTTTTGCCTGATGTGGCTTGGCGGCTGGATCGCAAAGGCCTAAACAGGGTTCGACATCGCGGAGGGCATCGTCTTGCACGATCATGATCACGACCATCACCATCACCATGACCACGATCATGGGCACGACCACCATCACGACAACCGCTATACCGACATGCAGGCGCGGGTCCGGGCGCTGGAAACGGTGCTGACCGAGAAAGGGTTGATCGATCCGGCAGCGATCGACGCCATCGTCGAGACCTACGAGACGAAGATCGGTCCCCGCAACGGGGCACGGGTCGTGGCCAAGGCCTGGAGCGATCCACAATTTTCCGAATGGCTGAAGCGCGATGCAACGGCGGCGATTGCCAGCCTCGGTTACACGGGCCGCCAGGGCGAGCATATGCGCGCCGTCTTCAACACGCCCGAGACGCATAACCTCGTCGTCTGCACGCTCTGCTCCTGCTATCCTTGGTCGGTGCTCGGCCTGCCGCCTGTCTGGTACAAGGCACCGGCCTACCGTTCGCGCGCCGTCATCGATCCGCGCGGCGTGCTGGCGGAATTCGGGGTGTCACTGCCTGAAGACAAGAAGATTCGCGTCTGGGATTCGACTGCGGAGCTGCGTTACCTCGTGATTCCCGAACGTCCTGAGGGAACCGATGGTTTCGGCGAGGAGGCGCTGGCCGACCTCGTCAGCCGCGACGCGATGATCGGCACCGGTATTGCGGCCGCTCCGGGAGCCTGCGCATGAACGGGCCGCACGATCTCGGCGGACAGATGGGCTTCGGGCCGGTGGCGCCAGAACCGAACGAGCCGTATTTCCATGCGGAATGGGAAAAGCGGGCACTTGGCGTCGTGCTTTCCTGCGGTGCCTTCGGCGCCTGGACGATCGATGAAAGCCGCCATGCGCGCGAGCGCATCCCGCCAGCCGATTACCTGTCGGCCAGCTATTACGAGATATGGACCCGGGCGCTCGAAGTGCTGCTGGAACGCCACGGCTTCGTGGCACAGGACGAGATCGCCAAAGGCCACAAGCGTGACGACGGCGCGGTGCCGAAACGTGTGCTGAAGGCCGACATGGTCGCGGGTGTGCTGGCCAAGGGCGCACCCTGCGACCGGCCGGTCGATGCGCCCGCGAAATTCGCCGCCGGGCAACGGGTGCGGACGCGAAACTTCAATCCCGAGACCCATACGCGGCTGCCGCGCTACGCCCGGGCAAAGACCGGTGTCGTCGAGGCGGTGCAGGGCTCCTTCGTCTTTCCTGACGATCATGCGCATGGAAAAGGCGAGAACCCGCAATGGATCTACACCGTTGTTTTCGATGGCAGAGAGATCTGGGGCGAGGGCGCAGATCCGTCGCTGATGGTGTCGATCGACGCCTGGGAGAGCTATCTTGAGCCAGTGTGATCACATGTCACCGCTGCGGGACTCGCCGCAGTTGCCGAAATCGGCCGAGGGCGATCCGGTCTTTCCCGAACCCTGGGCAGCCGAAGCCTTCGCGATGACCGTGCATCTGCACCAGCGCGGATTGTTCACCTGGAGCGAATGGGCGAAGACGCTGTCTGCCGAGCTGCACCAGCCCGGCCGCGCCATCGATGGCAGCGATTATTTCGACTGCTGGGTGGCGGCGCTCTCGCATATCCTCGCCAGCAAGGGCGTCACGGACGGTGAGACGATCCTGTCGCTGCAGCAGAGCTGGCAGCGCGCCGCCGAGGCGACGCCGCATGGCAGGCCGATCGAGCTTGCCAACGATCCGCTGCGCTGAAGTTTAGGACGGGAATTGCCGGTAGCATTCCTCGGCCACTTGCCGCAGCTGGTTACGCGATATCTCGCCGGTCACGGCATAGCCGAGCTCGCCGTCGATCCAGTAGAAGGTCTCGAGATTATCGGCCGAGGCGAAGCGGAAGCTGGTGGTGTGGTTGCCGGCATTGCGCCCGACCAGAACCGTCAGACGTTCGCCGCCCTGATCCTCATACATGAACATCGCGCCCGGCTTGCCATCGACAGGCAGCAGACGGCCGCCGACGAGGTGGAAACCTAGCGTCTGCAGGTCGGGTACCTTCAGGTTCTGGATCGCCAGCCGCTTGCCGAGCCAGGTGGCGAGATGCGCCTCCTCGTTGGCAAAGACTTCGACGGGATGGCGGACTTCGCTGGCATAGACGAGAAAGGCGTTCTGCGCCTGCTGCGGCAAGGTCTCGGAGGCGGTGAGCTGCAGTTGCGGCTTTTCGAACAGCGCGGGGCCATAGTGGCCGCTCACCGCACCTGCCGCGAATATGGCGGCAATGGAGGCGGCGATCGCGGCGCGGCGCGGCCATGACGGGCGAGCGTTGCGCGGTGTGACGAGCAGGACGTCATTGGGCTTGGCAACGGCATAGGGGCCGAACATTTTCTGGATGGCGGCACTCTGCGATTTCCATTCGGCGACGGCTGCCGCTTCCTCGGGATTGTCCTTCAGCCATGCCTCGATGCGGGCTTGCTCGGCTTCGGGCAGCTGGCCGTCGGCATAGGCATGCAGATCCGCTTCGGTCACGGTCGGGTTGGATTCGGTCATTTCGGTCTCCGAAGCGTAATCACATTATCGGCTTTCATTCTCTCGGCGACCCGTTGGCGCGCGCGCGACAGGCGCGACATCACGGTGCCGATGGGGATATCGAGGGCGGTCGCGACCTCGCTGTAGGTGTAGCCCTCGACGACCACAAGCATCAGCACGGCGCGGTTTTCTTCCGAAAGCCCGTTCAGCGCATCCTCCAGCCTGGCGCGCTCCAGCGGATCGGAGGGCACGGCGGGCGAGGGAAGGCTTTCGGCGGCATCGAGCTCCACCGTCATGTGGCGAGGGCCGTTGCGCCGGGCGTTGCGGTAGAGATTGGTCATGATCGTCAGCGCCCAGCCGCGCAGGTTCAGGCCGCGCCATTGCGAACGGCGGGCCAGGACCTTTTCGACGCAGTCCTGGAGCAGATCCTCGCCTTCGCTGTCGGAGCGGGTGAGGCTTCGCGAGTAGCGCCGCAGCGAGGGCAGGAGGGCCAGGATCTGGCCCTCGAAGGTTTCGGGTGCGGGTGTTTTCACGCGCGGATACTCAGGGCTTGGCAAGGTCCCAGTTGCCGCCGACCCCATCTCCGGTGACATCGCCCTTCTTCTTGTCCTTGACCCAGAAATAGAGCGGCATGCCGTCCTTGGCCCACTGCTTCGTCCCGTCCTTACGATCGATGACTGAGTATGCCCCATCTGCCTTTGCGTCGCCAGCGGCGGCGAGCGGCGGCCAGTTCTTGGCGCAATCGCCGTTGCAATTGGAGGTGCCCATGGCGTCCTTCTTGAAGGTGTAGAGCGTCATGCCATTTTCGCCGGCAAGAACCTTGCCCTTGGCGGAATCGACGGTCTGGACGGGGGCGGCGGCGAAGGCGGCGGTCGCAGCCATGGCGGCAACGGCAAATGCGGTTGCGAATGATACGATTTTCATGCGGTCTCTCCTCACGTTCGGCAGGCTTTGTTGCTTTGCCGGATATGAGACACGCGAGCCCGCCGGTTTATTCCATGCCGTTTTCAAGAGCGTTCCAGAGCGAGGTGCGGGCGAAGGTCCAATCGCGGGCGAGGGGTGCGGTTGCGGGCTTGTAAGCCGAAAGCACTGCGATCAGCTCCTCGGCATCTCGGCGCTTCTGATTGACCGCGTTGCCGCCAACCCATTGCAGCAGATCGGTGCAGCGTGCAGCTGGAAGTGCCGCGCCGTCGAGGATTGATCGCCAGGTTTGTTTCTTGAAGAAGATGGTGCGGGATGCGGCCAGGAGCGCCTGCTGCTCGGCCTCATCGATGACGCCGCGTGCCAGCATGTCACCAAGCGTAGACAGGATGTTGACCAGCGGTTCGCTGAGCGCCTTGTAGCCGAGTTCGCCTGGCGCATGCAGCTGGGCGACGGCATCGTCATCCTCCAGCGCGCCGCTCGCATACATCGCATAGATCCTGCCGATGCCGGTCATGCCGAAGGCGGCGCATTCGGCGGCGCGCAGCGCGCCCATGCTGGCCGCGCCGAAGACCGGTATTCCTTTGGATAGCGCAAAGAGGATTTCCTTGTGCCAGACGGGGGCGGCATATTCGAAATAGCCGTCGATCAGGCCGATCGCCGTAGCACCCTGTCTGACGGCTGTCAGGATATCGCCCTGGGCAGCTGGTGGCCGGATATCGAGGCGGCCGCCGGTCAGCGCTGCGGCATCGGGCAGGGTGGGGCCAACGAAGACGGTCTTCATAGGAACTCCATCGACCGCGAGAGCGCGCGCGGGCCGAAACGGTGCTTGCGGTCTCCCTCGGGATTTTCCAGCGTGGGGACGAAGACCTTGGAGACGGAGATCGCGAGGCCGGGTTCGTGCAGCTCGACGGCGATGGGAGGGCCGAGGCCGGTATGGCTGAGCTTGCCCACCACGCCTGCCAGCAGTGCGGCAGCGCCATCCGGCAGATCGGGCCTCTCGACCACCAGCTCCCGAACCGACACGGCGAAGAGTGCGCGTGTTCCCGGCGGAAGCGGACGTTCGAAAACCTCCGGAAGAATATCGTCGCGGGCGCCGCTGATGAAGGTCAGGCGTGACTGTGCGGCCTCGGTGATGGCGCGGATCGCGGCGCGGACGGGATTGGGATGGGCGCCGCATCCGTGGGTGACGTCGACATAGCGGGTATGTCTGGCAGCGGTGACATCGCCGGGGCCGAGCAGGGCGGCGATGCAGGGAATGCCGATATCACTGGTCACCTCGAAGAGCCGAAGGGCGAGACCGGCAGCGGCAATCTTCGCACAAAGCGCGCCGATGGCCGGATCGGCGAAGTTTTCCGGGGCAATCGCCTCGATACGCTCCGGCGGCGTCATCTGCCAAAGCGCGTAGGCGTCGCGCTCGATCCGTTCGAGAAGGGCGTGAAGGCGTGCCTCGTCGATGGTGTTGCCGGAGGCGAGGCCGTCGGAGGATTGCCAGAATCGGCAATGGCCGATGGTCCGGTCGAGCAGGATTGCATCCTTCGGGACGAAAATGGTTTTGCCGTCTTCGAGGCTTGTGCCGGCAACCCAGCCGATTGTCTCGTCCGGCTCGATATCGGCGGCGCCCGCGGCGATCAGTTCGTTCAGCGGATGCCAGGCGTGGCCGTGGGCGGTGAGGTCCAGTCCGCTGCAAAGCCGCGTGGTCAGCACCGGATTGCTTGCAATGGTCCGCTCCAGCGCTTCCATGGCGGCGGAGACCTTGGCGTCGATATCGGTCAGGCCCTTGCCCTGATTGACGACGATCGACCGAGCATTGGGGACGATGGCGTTCCAGACCGGAATGCCGATGCAATCGAGGCCGGTGACTCGGGCGAGCCGGGTGATGCCGAAGCGGGGAAGCAGCGGGGTAATGCGGGCGAGCGTTTCCTCCGGTGCGCAGGCGCGGTCCGAATAGGTGCTTCGGGTTAGGAGCGTTGCGTCAGGTATGGTCACATCAGCTCCTTGCTTTCGAAGGTTCAGGGGCCGTTCACCAGCTTCAGGATCAGGCTCTGAATATGGCCGCCGTCGCCCATCTCGACCTTGTCGAAATCGCGGCCCTGCTGGCGCTGGTAGCCGGAAAGCTCGCCCAGCCGCTGCTGCAGGGTGACCCTGATCTTCTTGCATTGCGGATCGTCTGTGGCGCTGAGGCCGAGGCTGTAGCCTTCGATCTGCTTGACCATCTCCTTGATCGTGCCGCCATGCCAGCGCTCGTGGGTCTCGACGCCGGAGATGAAGCTCTGCCAGCTTGCCTGAACGGCGGGCGAAAGCGCCGAGGATGGCTTCGGTAGCGTGTAGATGATGATCAGCTTCGGGCGCGCGACGGTGATCTTGCAGGACTTGTCCGGCTGGACCTCGTATTTGCGCGTCCATGTCAGTTTGAACGTCGTGTGGGCGATGACCTGGCCGTTGCCTGCCGCCGGGCCGCGTTCGCCGATCGACTGGTAAAGCCCGGCGCCTGTTGTGCCCGAGATTGCATAGGTCTTGATCTGTTCGACAGGTTGCCAGTCGGCATGGGCGGCAACCGGCATCGATGCCGATACCGTCAGGAGAAACAACGCGGCCGTTTTCTTCACACGAATCCCTTTCGCCGGACTGCTGTGAGACTAGTGGCGTGCGCTCCGGCTTTCAATCTGGTGATCGCGCAACTGAGAGGCGTTTTCGCCTTGCGTCCGGCGCGCGAATCCTGCCAAGTCGCGCATCATGCAATTTGCTCCGCAACAGGATGAAGCCCTGAAGGCCGTTTCGAAATGGCTGAAGGAGGGACGGTCGCCGCTCTTCCGTCTTTTCGGCTATGCCGGAACCGGCAAGACAACGCTTGCGCGCCATTTCGCCGAGAATGTCGATGGTGACGTGCTGTTTGCGGCCTTTACCGGCAAGGCGGCGCAGGTGCTGCGTTCGCGCGGCGCATCGAATGCCAAGACCATCCACTCGCTGATCTACCGCCCGCGCGGCGAAGAGGCGGTCGAGGACGAGGAGACCGGCAAGACATCGATCGCGCCAATGTTCACCATCAACCGCCAGAGCCCTGTCGCCAAGGCGGCGCTGATCATCGTCGATGAATGCTCGATGGTGGACGAGGCGCTCGGCAGGGACCTGATGAGCTTCGGCACGCCGATCCTGGTGCTCGGTGATCCCGGCCAGCTGCCTCCGGTTTCGGGCGGAGGCTATTTCACCAATCAGGATCCGGATTACCTGCTGACGGATATTCACCGCCAGGCACGCGACAATCCGATCATCAAGCTTGCCATGCAGGTACGCGAAGGCAACGAGATCATGTATGGCGACTATGGCGCCGCGCAGGTGATCTCGAAGAACGAGGTCAATCAGGACCTCGTCATGAAGGCCGATCAGGTGCTCGTCGGCACCAACCGGACGCGGCGGCGCTATAATCAGCGGCTGCGCGAGCTGAAAGGCTTCAATGCCGAATATCCTCAGACAGGCGACAAGCTGGTCTGCCTGCGCAACGATCCGGCCAAGGGGCTGCTCAACGGCTCGCTCTGGCAGGTGATGACGTCCTCCAAGGAAACGACGAAGCCCGGCATCAACCTGTTGATCCGTCCGGAAGACGACGACATGGATCGTGGTGCTGCGAAGATCAAATTGCTGAAGCAGGCCTTCGAGGATGTCGAGGGCGAAATTCCCTGGAACACCCGTAAGCGCTACGACGAATTCGACTACGGCTATGCGCTGACGGTTCACAAGGCGCAGGGCTCGCAGTGGAACAATGTCGTGCTGTTCGATGAAAGCTGGGCCTTCCGCGATACGCGCGAGCGCTGGCTTTACACGGCAATCACCCGTGCAGCCGAGACTTTGACCATCGTTCGTTAGGCGGGCAGGCGTGGCGGACGCCGTTCCCGTGGGAGTGAAAAGTCTTCAGACCTGGACGATGCCGAGCAGAACAGCCTTGGCGATTGCCTGGAAGCGGTTATTGGCCCGGAACTTCAGGATGATTGCCGATTCCAGCGCCTTTGCCTCGTCATGGGAAAGGCTGAGCGCTCTGGCGATCCGCTGTGTCGAATAGCCCTCGGCCATCAGCGACAGGCAGCGCCGTTCCTTCTCAGAGAGCCCGTCCGGATCCTCGTTGTCGTTGAGCGGCGGCATCTCCCCATGGGCGTCGAGATCGAGCAGGTCGCCGACCTGCTGCAGCTGGCGGTGCAGCGTCGACATTTCGGCCGTCAGTTCACGCTTGCGCACCCCCAGCGCTTCGCGAAACATCGTCTCTGCTTCCTCCTGCGACCTTGCATGGCGCAGCTCATCCATCAGATCCTGGATGACGGCGATCGGCATGCCGGTCTCGCGGCAGACGTTGATGACGGCCATGCGCATCACGTCGTCCTGACCATAGACTCGCATCAGGCCGATGCGATTGGCCGAAAGCAGGCCCTTCTCCTCGTAGAAATGTAAGGTCCTGTGGGTGACACCGAATGCATTCGCCATGTCGGCGATCGGCACCGGTCCATCAGGGAGATCCGGCGGCAGCGCGGCAGAAGGCAGGAACCGGTATTTCGACCGGGCCTCCGAAGCGTTGCCGGCGGCAGCAAACATGCGTTTGGAACCGTCTGGCATGAACCCTCCTAGGGCATACTGTTGCACCTCATGCGGTTGCCAGTTGCTTTCGACGGCGCTGCGGAGTGGGGTTTTCCTCGAGGCGTTCTTGTCGTTGGGGAAGGAAGCAGTACGCGGCGTACTAAACTCGATACATATTCTTCACGTTATGCGTGAACGGTCTTTTTTGTAAGTGCTAAAAATAATCGTTTTTAAATAGGATAGCAATGCGGACGGAAAAGCTTGAAACATCGCGAAAAGATAGCCGGATGCCGTTTGCGCGAGGGTCAGCGTTTCTTCCAGCGGAACGGGAAATACTCCTCGCGGTACGGATCGCGTCACGCAGCGTGAAGCATCACGAATTTGCATGCTGCCATCTGCGAATCTCGTTGGCCTTGGCGGCGCCATTGGCATAAAAGCGGAGCACGCATCTGCCATCGAATGGATCATCGTCATGCCGACCACGCTTTCCGTGAACCTCAACGCCGTCGCCATGCTGCGCAATCGCCGCGATCTGCCGTGGCCGAGTGTCGAAAGCCTTGGCCGTATCGCGCTGAAATCGGGGGCAAGCGGGCTGACGGTGCATCCGCGGCCGGACCAGCGGCATATCCGCTTCTCCGACCTGCCGGTGATCCGCAACCTGATCGACGATGAATTCCCCGAAGCCGAGTTCAATATCGAGGGATATCCGACCGAAGAATTTCTCGATCTCTGCCGCAGCGCTGCGCCTGAACAGGTGACGCTGGTGCCTGACGACCCGACGCAGGCGACATCGGATCACGGCTGGAATTTCCGCAAGGACGAGCGTTTCCTGACCGATGTGATCGCCAAGCTGAAGGCGATGGGAACCCGGGTGTCGCTGTTTGCCGATGGTGACGGCGATGTGGAAGCGGTGAAGATCGCCAAGGCTGTCGGCGCTGACCGTATCGAGCTCTATACCGGCCCCTATGGGGGCTGTTACGACGCGCCGGAGCGGGTCGGCCCCATTCTCGAAGCACTTGGAAAGACGGCGGATGCGGCGCTGGCGATCGGCCTCGGCGTCAATGCCGGTCACGATCTCACGGTTGCCAATCTGCCGCCGCTGGTGAAGCGTATTCCCGCTCTCGCGGAAGTCTCGATCGGCCATGGGCTGACGGCGGATGCGCTGGAATACGGGATGGCCGAAACCGTGCGCCGCTTCTGCCGCGCCTGCGGCCAAAAGATCTGATCTGAAAAGCCCGCCGCGGTGGTGCACGGCGGGCTCACAGGCTTCGCTCAGGCGGTGAGCGCTGCCTTGTTCTCTTCGATGAAGCTGCGCAGCGTCTGCGGCTGCTTGCCTGTCAGCGTTGTGAAGTCGCCGCTCAGGCTATCGAAATTGCCGGCGCGGATATTGGCATCGGCAGACACCAGCATCTCGACCACGAAAGAGGGCAGGCCGGCGCCGGTCATGCCGGCGGAAAGCTGCTCGTCGCTGACCTCGACGACATCCAGCGGGCGGCCGGTGACGGCGCTGACGGCGGAGGCGACATCGGCGATCGAATAGGAGGTCGAACCGGTCAGCGTGTAGGTCTTGTTTTCAGCCTTGCCGGAAGCGAGCGTGGCGGCAATCGCCAGCGCGCAGTCTTCGCGCGAGATGTAAGGCACCTTGCCGCCCTTGGTGGCGGTGTACCACTTGCCGCCCTGCAGATTATGCGGCAGCGAATGCATGAAATTGTCGAAATACCAGGCGTCGCGCAGGATCGTGTAGGAGATGCCGCTGGCCTTGATGGTGTTCTCGGTGCCGAGATGATCGGGCGCGAAGGTGACGAGCGATTTGTCGGGCGAGGGCATCGAGGTGTAGGCGAGCTGCTTGACGCCTGCCTTTTTGGCGGAATCGACGGCAGCCGTATGCTGCTTCAGGCGCTGGCCTGGGACGGCAAGCGCATCGGTACTGATGATGAGGACCGTGCCTGCGCCTTCAAAGGCCGAGACGAGGCCTGCGGCTTCGTCGAAATCCGCCTTGCGGGTGGCAACGCCCTTGGCGGCCAGATCGGCAAGCTTCGACGGATCGCGCGTCGCGGCGATGATCCGTGAAGCGGGTACCTTGTAGGTCTCAAGCAGGTGGTGGAGAACGCGCTGGCCAAGCTGACCGGCGGCGCCAGTGACGAGAATTGTATCGCTCATGGATCTATCCTTTTTATGGTCTCTAGAAGAGACTAGCACTAAAATAGGAATTGACGTCCTTCTGTAAAGGAGGCAGTTTTTTAGCTCTACGTTACCAAAAGGGAACCACCCGTCATGAGTGGCACTGTCGTCAGCCTGAAGAGCAAGCCGGCCCCCGGCGTTCGCCGCGAGATCGATTTCGAGCAGCTCGATTTCGGCAATTGCCCGGTCAGGGACATGATGCAGCAGATCGGCGGAAAATGGTCGACGCTGATGCTGGAAGCGCTTGCAGCGCGGCCGTATCGCTTTGGCGAACTGAGACGCAAGATCCCCGATATCTCACAGCGCATGCTGACGCAGACGCTGCGGGACCTGCAGCGCGAAGGCTATATCGAGCGCGAGGTATTTGCGACGAAGCCGCCGAGCGTCGAGTACCGGATCACCGAGCTTGGCGTCTCGCTCTACGCGACGCTGGCGCTTTTGCTGAATTGGGCGGAAGCGAACCATGAAGCCGTTCGCGCCGCCCGAATTCGTTTCGATGCCTAGAGCGTTTCCTGGTTATATTGAAGCATTCTGCCGGAGCAGGTTTTCGACAGGGCAAAGGCGATTGGCGAAGGGCATACCCCTAGGTATGGTCGAGCCGATCGTCTTTGATCCTGGCGGAAAGATGCCCGGCCCCTGCGGGGTTGGCTGAAACGGGCCGCCTGATCGACCGGCTGGCTTGGCCGTAGATCTGGGCTACGGCGCGCGCCAGCCGGTCGACCATCCGACTCCGTTTGAGCCAACAGAATGCTTCAATATAACCAGGAAACGCTCTAGGAAGGCTGAGACGCGGCTTACTTGCCGCGTCCCTCGGTGAGGAAGAGCAGGAAGGCGAAGGCCGGGAAGCAGAAGCCGATCCAGGCCGTCATCGTCCATCCGCCCGTGGCATAGGCCCAGCCGCCGATCGCCGAGCCCGCAGCACCACCCATGAAGAATGTCGCCATGAACAGGCCGTTCAGGCGGCTGCGATGTTCGGCGCTGATCGAGAAGATCGTGCGCTGGCTGCAGACGAGATTGGTGGTGACACCGAAGTCGAGCAGGATGGCGGAAGCCGTCAGTAGGCCGATCGCCAGCGTCGATCCGTCGGTGGCGAAATGGCTGACGAGGAACGATACCATCGCAAGCACCATGGCAAGCGTCGATGCCACCTTCGTCAGGCCGCGGTCGGCGAGGCGTCCGGCGATCGGGGAAGCGATGGCGCCGGCAGCGCCTGCAAGGGCGAAGAGCGCAATGCCGTTCTGGCTGAAGCCGAAAGCCGGGCTGGAGAGCAGCAAGGGCGTCGTCGTCCAGAACAGGCTGAAGGCGCCGAACATGCCGGCCTGGTAGAGCGCACGGCGCTGCAGGACTCGGGAGGTCATGGCGAGATGGCCCATGGAGGCGAGGAGCGCACCATAGCTCAGCTTCGTATGCGGCGTGCGCACCGGCAGCGTGGCGCGCAGCAACAGGACCAGCAGCACCATGAAGACGGCGGAGACGTAATAGACCATGTGCCATGACGAGGCTTCGGCGACAAAGCTGGCGAAGGGACGGGCCAGCATGATGCCGCAGAGCAGGCCGCTCATGACATTGCCGACGACGCGGCCGCGGCTTGCATCCGGCGCCATGTGGGCGGCGAAGGGCACGACCACCTGAACGGCGACGGAGGACAGGCCGATACAGAGCGAGGCCAGCAGGAAGAGCGCCGGGGTCGAGGCGAAGGATGCACCAATGAGGGCGACGGCGGAGACGCCGATCAGGAGCAGGATCAGGCGGCGGTTTTCGAGAAGATCGCCGAGCGGCACGATCAGCAGCAGGCCAAGGCCGTAGCCGATCTGGGTCAAGGTGACGATGAGACCGGTGGCGGCAGGCGTGAATCCGAGATCGGCGCTGATGAGGCCTGCCAGCGGCTGGCCGTAATAGAGATTGGCGGCGACGAGACCGCAAGTGGCTGCAAATAGAAATGTCATCAGGGACGAGATTGCCGGGGCGGCGGCCGTCTCATCCGTTGCTGAGGAAATGCTCATGGGAACTCCAGTATGCGGATCTGGGGGAGGATCGGTATAAAAAGTCGGTTCAGGCCACCTGCTTTGGCGGGCGGCGTCAGGTCAGTAATTTCATGGCGGTGTCGGCGACGGCATTCATTTCGGCCGCGGTGCTGCCGGTCTTGCCGACGACGCGCATGCCGTTCATCACGCAGAGCAGGCTGATCGCCGCCGATGCGGCATCGATCGACGGAGCAACGGATCCGTCGGCCTGTCCAATCAGGATGAGGTCGAGGATGAACTCTTCGTTCGAGGTGAAGGCATCCTCGATGCGCTTGGCGGCTTCTGGATCGAAGGTGGCGATCTCATTGGCGCTGCCGACGACGAGGCAGCCGCGGCGGCCGGATTCGCCGTGCGACGAGACGGCGTAGAGGCGGAGCAGGGCGCGCAGTTTCTGCCGTCCGGTCTCTGCACCCGCCATGCTCTCGGTGATCTTGCCACGGCGGATCTTGCGATAGCGGTCGAAGGCGGCGAGGAAGACGCCGCGCTTGTCCTTGAAGGCCTTGTAGACGCTGCCGGAGGTTAGCCCCATCGCCTCGGTCAGTTCGCTGATTGAGGTGGCGTGGTAGCCGCGTTCGGAAAAGACTGCTAGCGCCTTGTCGAGGGCGGCGTCCATGTCGAATTCGCGCGGGCGGCCGCGGCTGCGGCTCATATCTTCGGGGGCGAGCGTGGTCATGGCTCACTCAATTAGGAAATGATCGTTTCCAAATCAAGCGAAATATTCGTGACGGCTGATTTCAGAGATCGAGCACCCAGGTCTGGCCGTTCTCTTCGGTGCCGAACATGCTGTGTCGCTCTTCGGAGACAAGCTGGAATCCCGCCTTGACGTAGATTGCCCGCGCCGAATGCAGGATGTCGTTGGTCCAGAGCGAAATCTGCCGGTAATTCTTTGCGCGGGCGAAGCGAATGCATTCGTTGACCAGCGTTCTGCCAAGGCCGAGGCCGCGCGCCGCCTTGTCGATATAGAGCAGACGCAGCTTTGCAATGCCATCGCCGCCATTGGTGATCAGCACCGAGCCGATGTTGATGCCGTTACGCTCGGCGATCCAGCAATATTCCATGGCGGGATCGAAATTCGCCAGGAATTTGCCGGCGACTTCGGCGACGAGACCTTCGAAGCGCATGTTCCAGCCATATTCCTCGACATAGGCCTTGCCCTGGCTCTGGACGATCCAGCCCACGTCGCCGGGGCGGTGGGCGCGGATGACCGGGGCGGGTGGCTGCGTCTTGGGATCGAGAAGCGAGCGGATCGTCTGCATTGCGAACACGACACTCTGCGGCTCGCCATCAGCCAGCCGGTCGAAGCGTTCGGCCAGCTGGGCATTGGAGCGGCGGCCGAAATCCTCGAACTGTGTCTGTCCCTTACTGGTAACGCGGATGGTCTGGCTGCGCCGGTCACTTTGATCGGCCTCAGTCTCGATCAGCCCTTCGGCTTTGAAGCGCTTGAGGATGCGGCTGAGATAGGCAGGGTCGAGATGAAGATCTCCCGCAAGTGCCGTGGCGCCGATGCCGTCATGCGAGCCGATTTCGAACAGCACCCGCGCATCCGTCAGCGTGAAGGGCGTATCGAGATAGGCCTTGTTCAGCACGCCGAGCAGGTTCGTACAGAAGCGGTTGAAATCGCGTGCGGCTTCGATGAGCGCGGAATCGGTCATGGACAAAATCTCCTGTTGGAGACCTCGTCCAATATTTAGTTGACTGAGTCAAATATTTATCATGCGGCTTCCCGTTTACGATCGGCACCCAGCGAAAATTCAATCGCGGCCTTCGCATGGATCGTCGTGGTGTCGAAGCCCGGCAGTGGTAGATTGTTCTGGTCGAGGATCAGGCAGATTTCGGTGCAGCCGAGAATGATGCTGTCGGCGCCCTTGGCCTTTTCGCGTTCGATGATCCGCATCAGCTTTTCGCGCGACGAATCCAGCACTTTGCCGGCGCAGAGTTCGCTGAAGATGATGTCGTGGACGATGGTGCGGTCTTCGGCTTCCGGTACGGCGATCTCGACGCCGAGGCTTTTCATGCGGTCGGCATAGAAGCCGTGCTCCATCGTGTAGCGGGTGGCGAGCAGCAAGGGGCGCTTGCGCCCGGCAGCCTTCAGCGCCGAAGCCGTTTCGTCGATGATGTGGATCAGCGGCACGGAGATGCGTGCGGCGACCTGTTCGGCGATCAGGTGCATGGTATTGGTGCAGATCAGCACGCAATCGGCGCCGCCGACCTGGAGCTTCAAAGCAACGTCGCCGAGGCGGCGTGCCGCGCCATCCCAATCGCCGGCCTTCTGCATCGAGACGATCTCTTCGAAATTCACGGAATGCATCAGCACTTCGGCCGAGGCGAGGCCGCCGAGGCGCTCGCGCACCATCTCGTTGACCAGGCGATAGTAGACTGCCGAGCTTTCGAAGCTCATGCCGCCGATCAGGCCGATTGTCCGCATTTCCATGTTCCCGTTTGTTGATTTCGATAGGCAAATCATGCCGCAGGTGTGGCGCCGAATGTTTGCATTGTTCGGGCGATATTGCAGCAAGCGGCTTTGAGTTTGCGCCATTTTCCAGTAATGTGCAAAAAATCGGCGTCAATTTAAGGTTTGGCAATGCTGGATGATCGCGATCGGAAGATTCTCGACCTGCTACAGGCGGACGCAGGCATATCCGTCAGCGATCTTGCGGAGCGTGTTTCGCTGTCGGTCTCGGCCTGCTCGCGGCGCATCCAGCGGCTGGAGGAAAGCGGCTATATCGCCCGGAGGATCGTCGTCCTCGACCGCGAAAAGATGAGCGTGCCGACCACCGTCTTTGCGCTGATCAAGACGGCACATCATTCGGACGAATGGATCGAGAGCTTCCGCAGGGCGATCAGCGGCGTTCCAGAGATCGTCGAGGCACACAGGCTGACTGGCAATCACGACTATATCCTGAAGATCGTTCTGCCGCGCGTCGAGCATTACGACGTGATCTACAAGCAGATCGTCCGCAAGATAGAGCTCTTCGACGTCTCGGCATCGATCTCGATGGAGATATTGAAGAGCGGCACCACCATTCCCGTTGGTTATGCCGGGTAAGTGCAAGGGAGCTATTCGCAAACATCCATTGAAAGCCCCGCGGAATTGACGACATTGGCGTTGGCTGAATGGCGCACAAGGGGGTTGTCATGAGCGAACATCGCGTCGTCGTTGTCGGCGGCGGTTTCGGCGGGCTACAGCTCGTCAACGATCTGAAGGGCGCGGGGGCGGCAATCACGCTCGTCGACCGGCGCAATCATCATCTTTTCCAGCCTCTGCTCTATCAGGTCGCAACGACCATCCTTTCGACCTCCGAGATTGCCTGGCCGATCCGTCATCTCTATGGCAACCGTCCTGACGTAACGACATTGCTTGGCGAGGTCGCCGGTGTCGATACCGCGGCAAAGACCGTCACCTTGCGTAACGGGAAGTCCTTACCTTACGACACGCTGGTGCTCGCCACCGGCGCGACGCATGCCTATTTCGGCCGCGACGAATGGGAGCCGGTGGCGCCGGGGCTGAAAACGCTGGAGGATGCGACGACCATCCGTCGCCGCCTGCTGATCGCCTTTGAACGTGCCGAGGTCGAGACCGATCCCTTTGCCCGCGAGGCGCTGCTGACCTTCACCATCGTCGGCGCGGGTCCAACAGGCGTGGAACTGGCCGGCATCATCGCCGAGCTGGCGCACAAGACCTTGCCCGGTGAGTTTCGCAACATTGATACCCGCAAGACGCGGGTGGTGCTGGTCGAGGCCGGGCCGCGCGTGCTGCCGGCCTTTGCCGAGGAGCTGTCGGCCTACGCGCAGCGCGAGCTCGAAAAGCTCGGCGTCGAGGTGCATCTTCGCGAACCCGTCACCAATTGCAGTGCCGAGGGTGTATCGATCGGCGAGAAATTCATTCCGAGCCGAACGATCGTCTGGGCTGCCGGCGTCCAGGCGTCGGCGGCGGCGAAATGGCTGGGTGTGGAGGCCGACCGGGCAGGGCGTGCCGTGGTCGAAAAGAACCTGACAGCGCCGGGACTACCCGATGTCTTCGTTATCGGCGACACGGCGTCGGTGATCCAGGAGGGCGGTAAGCCGGTGCCGGGCATTGCGCCGGCCGCCAAGCAGCAGGGCGCCTATGCCGCGAAAGTCATTCGCACCCGGATCGCGGGCAGGCAGCCGCCCGGCGATTTCCGCTACCGGCATCAGGGCAGCCTTGCGACCATCGGCCAGAGCGCGGCGATCATGGATTTCGGCAGGATCAAGCTGAAGGGGTGGCTGGCCTGGTGGGTCTGGGGCCTTGCCCACATCTACTTCCTGATCGGCACCCGCTCGCGCTTCGCCGTCGCCTGGAGCTGGCTGTGGATCTATCTCAGCGGCCAGCACAGCGCACGGCTGATTACCCAGAAGGAGACGATGCGGGAGGAGAATTAGGGGAGGCCGGGCTTCCGCTTTTTGCAAGGCGGCGGTCGTCCTAGCGCCCCTCGTCTCTGTGACGAGCAAAGGAATGAGAGTGGTGCGTTTGGCACCACCCTCACAAAAATCAAGCTGCCAGCGAGGCGATGTCGATGACGAAGCGGTAGCGGACGTCACTCTTAAGGACGCGCTCGTAGGCTTCGTTGACCTGCTGGATGTTGATCTTCTCGATCTCCGAAACGATGTTGTGCTCGCCACAGAAATCCAGCATTTCCTGGGTTTCCTTGATCGAGCCGATCATCGAGCCGGAGATGCTCTTGCGGCCCGGGATCAGCGAGAAGGCGTGAACCGGGATCGGGTTTTCGGGGGCGCCGACCACGACCATCGAGCCGTTGACCTTGAGCAGGCCGAGATAGGCATTCCAGTCGATTTCGGCGCTGACCGTGCAGATGATCAGGTCGAAGGTGCCGGCGAGCTTCTTGAAAGTCTCGGCATCGTTGGTCGCGTAATATTCCTTGGCGCCGAGCTTCAGGCCGTCTTCCTTCTTCGACAGCGACTGCGAGAGCACGGTGATGTCAGCGCCCATGGCGGCGCCAATCTTCACGCCCATATGGCCGAGACCGCCCATGCCGACGATTGCCACCTTCTTGCCGGGGCCGGCATTCCAGTGCTTCAGCGGGGAGTAGAGGGTAATACCGGCGCAGAGCAGCGGCGCGGAAGCGTCGAGCGGCAGGTTTTCCGGAATAGACAGGACGTAGCCTTCCTTGACGACGATCGAGTCGGAGTAGCCGCCCTGGGTCGCCGTCTTGCCGTCGGCTTCGACGCTGTTGTAGGTGCCGACGAGGCCGGGCATGTACTGCTCGTTGTCGACATCGCGGCTGGCGCAGCCGACGCAGCTATCGACGAAGCAGCCGACGCCGACATGGTCGCCGACCTTGAACTTGGTGACGGCGGATCCGACGGCCGTGACGACGCCGGCGATTTCGTGGCCAGGAACGATCGGATAAACGGCGTTCTTCCACTCGTTGCGGACAGTGTGAATGTCCGAATGGCAAATGCCGGCAAACTTGATGTCGATGACGACGTCATCTGCATTGGGTTCGCGGCGCTCGAAGGTGAACGGCGTCAGCGGCTTGGATGCATCGGTAGCGGCGTAGCCTTTTGCGATGGGCATGGGTAGTTTCCTTCATTTCAGGGAGGGTGGAAGGGATGGTGGACTATGCCCCGGGTCGCATCAAAAGCGGTATAGCGATCCTGCAAGCTTTTTGTACGATCCTGCAAATCTCCTTGCGCAAGAGCACGATCCATCCCATCATTTGGGCAAGCGCCGCAGGCGTAACATCAAGAAAATAAACGGTAATGTTATGACGTTACATATTGGCCCCTTCGATGAAATGACATCGATCATTGCCCGTTACGCCAAGAAGGACGGAAATTCCGAAACGGCGATCGAAAACCTGCATGTGTTCAAGGGCAGCTGTCCGACACGGCTGCAGCATGTGGCCTACAAGCCGAGTTTCTCGCTCGTCCTGCAGGGCAGCAAGCGGCTGATGGTCGGCTCCGACGTGCATGTCTACGGCGCCGGTCAATATGTGCTGACGTCGCTCGATCTGCCTGTCGCCTCGCATGTGACGCAGGCGACGGCCGATGTTCCCTATCTCTGCTTCACGCTGTTCATCGACAGCGAAAAGCTGAGCGACCTGCTGCCGCGCACCAAGGTTTCGCGCGCCACGCCGTCGCCGGAGGATTCGCGCGGCCTGGTCGTGAAGACGGCGCCGCCGGAGCTGATTGATGCATCGGCCCGTCTCCTGCGGCTTCTCGACAATCCCGATGATATCGCCGCCATGGCGCCGCTGATCGAGCAGGAGATTTCCTACCGGCTGCTGACGGGACCCGACGGTTCGCGGCTGCTCGACATGACGCTGGCGGAAAGCCAGAGCCACAAGGTTGCCCGCGCCGTCGCCTGGCTGCGGACGAATTTTGCCGAACCGTTGCGGATCGAGGCGCTGGCCGATCATGTCAGCATGAGCGTCTCGTCGCTGCATCACCATTTCAAGGCGGTGACGGCGATGACGCCAATGCAATATCAGAAGCAACTGCGGCTGCACGAGGCGCGGCGCCTGCTTCTGACCGAGCGTGTGGATGTCGCCACCGCCGGCTACCGCGTCGGCTACCAGAGCCCGTCGCAATTCAGCCGCGAATATGGCCGCCTCTACGGTCTGCCGCCGCTGAAGGATATCGACGCCATGCGCGGGCAGATGGCCGCCGAATAGCCGCTGTTTTTTGATGCGTTGCAGCAACGAATTTCGCTTGACGGCGATTAGAGGCTCCGGCATAAGACGTCGCGAACCGTACGGTACGGTACGTATTTGGGAGCGCATATCGTGTCTGTCGAAACCTTGGAGCCCAGCGAATTTTCGCCGCGTCAGAACGCTGTTCTGGAGCAGGCGTTGCAGCTTCTCGTCGATGGCGGAGAAAAAGCGCTGACGACCTCGGGTGTGGCGCGCGCCGCCAACTGCTCGAAGGAAAGCCTCTACAAGTGGTTCGGCGACCGCGACGGCCTGCTGTCGGCGATGATCGCCTATCAGGCGAGCAAGGTACGAACCTTCGAGCGCAACGGCGAACGCCTGACGTCGGCCAGCCTGCATGATCACCTCGTCATCTTTGCGCGCGATCTGCTGGAGGTTCTGGCAGGCGACGTGTCGCTGGCGCTGAACCGGCTGGCGATCGGCCAGTCGCATCGCGACGGCTCCAAGCTCGGAAAGCTTCTGCTCGAACGCGGCCGTCGTCAGATCGATCGCCGCGCCATGGCGCTGATCGATGCCGGCAAGCGGGCGGGGCTCCTGCGCTTCCATGATGCCGACGAGGCATATCACACGCTTTACGGCCTTGTTGTCTCCGATCTGCATGTGCGCATGCTGCTCGGCGAACCGGGCCTCAAGGATACCGCCCGTCAGGCGGAGAGGGCGGTCACCGCCTTCCTGCGTCTGTACGGAACGGAGAAGGTTCTCGCGGAAATGCCGGCACTCGCCTGATTTTCCGCTTCTATCAAACGATGCGACAAGCAAAAGGGAAGGAACTTTACAATGCGCGTCTATTACGATCGTGATGCCGATCTCAACCTGATCAAGTCCAAGAAGGTCGCCATTATCGGCTACGGTTCGCAGGGCCGCGCCCATGCGCTGAACCTGAAGGATTCAGGCGCACAGAACGTCGTCATCGGCCTCAAGGCCGGTTCGCCGACGATCAAGAAGGCCGAAGCTGACGGCTTCAAGGTCATGACCGTTGCCGAAGCTGCCGGCTGGGCCGACCTGATGATGATGGCGACCCCGGACGAGCTCCAGGCCGACATCTACAAGGCCGACATCGCCGCCAACATCCGTGACGGCGCTGCGATCGCTTTCGCGCACGGCCTCAACATCCATTTCGGCCTCATCGAGCCGAAGGCATCCGTCGACATCGTCATGATCGCGCCGAAGGGCCCGGGTCACACGGTTCGCGGCGAATACCAGAAGGGCGGCGGCGTTCCCTGCCTCGTTGCCGTTCACCAGAACGCTTCGGGCAACGCTCTTGAACTCGCTCTCTCCTACGCCTGCGGCGTCGGCGGCGGCCGTTCGGGCATCATCGAAACCAACTTCCGCGAAGAGTGCGAAACCGACCTCTTCGGCGAACAGGTCGTTCTCTGCGGCGGTCTCGTCGAGCTGATCCGCGCCGGTTTCGAAACCCTGACGGAAGCAGGCTATGCTCCTGAAATGGCTTATTTCGAATGCCTGCACGAAGTGAAGCTGATCGTCGACCTGATCTATGAAGGCGGTATCGCCAACATGAACTACTCGATCTCGAACACGGCAGAATGGGGCGAATACGTCACCGGCCCGCGCATCATCACGGCTGAAACCAAGGCTGAAATGAAGCGCGTCCTGCACGACATCCAGACCGGCAAGTTCACGTCGGATTGGATGCAGGAATACCGCGCAGGCGGCTCGCGCTTCAAGGGCATCCGCCGCATGAACGACAGCCACCAGATCGAAGAAGTCGGCGCCAAGCTGCGCGGCATGATGCCGTGGATCGGCAAGAACAAGCTGGTCGACAAGTCGGTCAACTAATCGGTTCTGCGACTGATTTTGCGAGAGAGGCCGGGGCGAAAGCTCCAGCCTTTTTCATTTGCGGGCGGTAACAAAAAGCCAGCGGGTCGGCTTGCCGTCGTATCCGCCGCCATCGGCTTCCGATAGCGCAATGTCGCGCCAGCCGCCTGAAGACAGGCATTCGGTCAGCCAATCGACAGACGGGTAATTGTAATAGCGGCCGAGGCCGTCATGGCCCTCGGCCTCGCCGCTCTTGAAGCTTGCATGCAGCGATGCGCCGGGCTTCAACGCGCAGTGGATGCGGGTGAAGACATCGGGGAGTTCGGCGCGGGGAACATGCAGCAGGCTGGCTTCGGCCCAGACGCCATCGAACGTCTCCACCGTCTCCAGATCCTGAAAGCGCATCACCGCCACGGGCCTGCCAATCAGTTTTTCCGCCTGCCTGGCGAGCTCGGGCGAGCCGTCGGTCGGCGTCACGTCGAAGCTTTTCTCCAGCATGTAGGCGCTGTCCTGCCCGCCGCCGCAGCCGAGTTCGAGGATTTTCGCGCCGGGTGGCAAGGCTGCGAGGAAAGCATCGAGCCGTGTCGCCGGAAGGCGGCGCTCGCGGGAGGCGTAGACCGCGGGGTTGCCGTCGTAGAAGGCTGAGGTTTCGTCCTTGGGCATTCTGTTCCTCTCCCTAAAGCAAGAAACCGGGCGTGAGGCCCGGTTTCCGTAGTGCGTGTCGTGTTTCGGCCAAATGCAGATCAGGCCGGAATGAGGCGGGTCCAGCCGCGCTGGTCATTGGTGGTGCCCTTCTGCAGGCCGACGAGCTGTTGGCGCAGGTCGGTGGTCAGCTTGCCGGTCTGGCCGTCGCCGACCAGGAATTCGCCACCGGCATGGCGGACGAGGCCGATACCGGCGAGAACGGCGGCCGTGCCGCAGGCGAAGGCTTCGACGAGCTTGCCGCTCTTGGCATCAGCCTGCCATTCGGCGAAGGAATAGGGGCGCTGCTCGACGCGCAGGCCCTTTTCCTCGGCCAGCACGATGACGGAAGCGCGGGTGATGCCCGGCAGGATGGTGCCGCCGAGTGGTGGGGTGACGACCGATCCGTCGTTCATGACGAAGAAGACGTTCATGCCGCCAAGTTCTTCGACCCACTTGTGTTCGGCGGCATCGAGGAAGACGACCTGGTCGCATTCCTTCTTCGAGGCTTCTGCCTGCGCCACGAGGCTGGCTGCATAGTTGCCGCCGCATTTTGCTGCACCGGTGCCGCCGGCTGCTGCGCGGGTATATTCGGTCTCGACCCAGAGGGAGACGGCCTTGGCGCCGCCCTTGAAATAAGCGCCGACCGGCGAGGCGATGACGCAGAAGATATATTCCTGCGCCGGGCGCACGCCGAGGAATGCCTCATTGGCGAACATGAAGGGGCGAAGGTAGAGGCTGGCATCGCCCGTGGGGATCCAGTTCTTGTCGACGCGGACGAGCTCTTCGACCGCCTTCAGGAACAGTTCTTCCGGCACGGCGGGCATCGCCATGCGAGCGGCAGACTGGGCGAAACGGCGGGCATTTTCTTCCGGCCGGAAGAGCAGCACGCGGCCGTCATCGGCCTTATAGGCCTTCATGCCTTCGAAGATTTCCTGGGCGTAGTGCAGCACGGCGCTCGCCGGGTCGAGTTCCAGCGGGCGGCGGGCGGTGACCTTTGCGTCGTGCCAGCCCTTGTCGGCCGTCCATTTCGCCAAAACCATGTGATCCGTGAAGACCTTGCCGAAGCCGGGCGTTTCGATCGCCTTGGTGCGGTCTGCGTCGGAGACGGGAGATTTGTGGAATTCGATTGTGATTTCAGGAGAGGGCGACGTCGCGGTCATTGCTGGCACCTTGGTAGTCCATTGAATAATGGGCGGCACACTACTGCTGCCGCCCCCGTTTTGGAAAGGTCTGTTTCACCGAGTTTCGGCATTTCGTGAGCGGAATGATGGCGGGTTGCGCCGAATGTCCGGGGAGTTCCGCCCGATTTCCGCATGCGCAGGCCTTCTGGATGCCAATCTGTACGAACTTGTCACCGCGACAAGAAAATAGGTCAGTATTGTTGACATAAATTCCGGAGCGTGATGATCTGCTGATATTATAAAAAGAGTGCGAGGAAACCCCATGTTGAACTGGGATGAAATGTTTGCGACGCGTTCGTCGCGGATGCGTGCGTCTGAGATCCGCGAGCTGCTGAAACTGCTCGACCAGCCCGATATCATCTCGTTTGCCGGCGGCATACCGGATCCGGCGCTGTTTCCGGACAAGGAATTCAAGGCTGCCTATGCCGGCATCTTCGACGGCGCGGCGGTCAACTCGGCGCTGCAATATTCCGTCAGCGAAGGCTACAAGCCGCTGCGCGAATGGCTGGTGACGCAGATGGCCGGGCTCGGCATTGCCTGCGAGACCGAAAACGTCTTCATTGTCTCGGGTTCGCAGCAGGGTCTCGATTATCTCGGCAAGCTGTTCCTGTCGCCGAAGGATACCGCGTTGGTCACCTGGCCGACCTATCTCGGTGCGCTGCAGGCGTTCAACGCCTATGAGCCGGCCTACGACCAGCTGACGCCCAACGGCAACCGGACGCCGGACAGCTATCGTGCGGCGGCCGAAAAGCATGGCGGCAAGGTGAAGTTCGCCTATCTCTCCGCCGATTTCTCCAATCCGACCGGCGAGAGCGTGGATCGCGAGGGACGCGAAAAGGTGCTGGCACTGGCAGAAGAGCTGGATGTCGCGGTTATCGAAGACGCGGCCTATCAGAACCTGCGCTATGACGGCGAGGCGATCCCGCCGATCCTGGCGCTCGAGATCGCCAGGAAGGGTCATATCAGCCTTACCCGCACGATCTATTGCGGCAGTTTCTCGAAGACGCTGGCGCCCGGTCTGCGCGTCGGCTTCATCGTTGCCAATTCGCAGGTCATCCGCAAGCTGGTGCTGATGAAGCAGGCGGCTGATCTGCATTCCTCGACCATCAACCAGATGGCCATTGCCGAGGTTGCCGAACGTGGTTTCGATGCGCAGGTGGCGAAGATCAAGGCGGCCTACGGCCATCGCCGCGATGCGATGCTTGATGCTCTCGCACGGCACATGCCTGCCGGCGTCAGCTGGACCAAGCCCGAGGGCGGGATGTTCATCTGGATCACCCTGCCTGAGGGCATGGATGGCGCGGCGCTGCTGGCCAAATCGATCGAGACCACGAGGGTGGCCTTCGTGCCCGGCAAGGCGTTCTTCGCCGACGGCTCGGGCGCCAACACCATCCGCCTCAGCTTCTCCTGTGCCAACGATACGATGATCGAGGAGGGTATCGGCCGCCTCGGCAAGCTGGTCGCCGGTGAGATTGGTGCGCTTTAGGGGGCATGGCGAGGGGTAGCGCTCCCCTGCCGCTCACGCTGTTCGTTACCGTTCTTCCTACACGGATACACGGTTGCATCGACTCGCCTCGCGCTGCATCTTCCCGCCCATTTGGAAGATTGAGGGAAGACGATGAGCGGGATCAAGGTCAGGAGTGCTACTCCGTCGGATGTCGAGGAATTGGCAAAACTGATGGCCGAGCTGGGCTATCCGACAACGTCGGACAAAATGGCCGCCCGAATCGAGCGGCTTACCGACCGCGAGGACTACGCGATCTTCGTCGCCGATGAAGAGGGTGCAGTGGCGGGAATGATCGCCTTGTCCGTCATTCCTACTCTCTATCGAGACGATCTCGATGGCGCCATCACAGCGCTGGTCGTTTCCTCGAACTTCAGAGGCAAAGGCATCGCAGGACTGTTGGTCGCTCATGGCGAGCGCTGGCTCTATGATTGCGGTGCCCGCCTCGCGACAGTGAAACCCAGCTCCCGCCGCGAAGACGCGCACCGCCTCTATGAACGTTGCGGGTATCAACATACCGGCTTGAGATTCACGAAGACGCTTGATGGGCCCGGCGGATAAACGCCTCGCTGATCGCAAAGGAAATCGGCGCCCGAGGGCGCCGATCATGCTCTGATTACGGGTTGAGATGCGGGGCGAGCAGTTCGAGATCGGCCTCACTCAGCCTGTCGCTCGCCGTGTTGCGCTGGTGCCAGTAGGGATAGAGCAGCGGCGGGACGCTGACATCGTCGAGGCGCTTGCGCTCTTCGGCGGTCAACGTCAGCTCGGCGGCGGCGAGATTATCCTTGAACTGCGCTTCGGTGCGCCCGCCGATGACGACTGAAGTCACCGCCCGGCGGCCGATGAGCCAGGCGAGGGCCACCTGGGCGGCCGAGACGCCGCGGCTTTCGGCGATCGAGACCAGCACATCGACGATATTCCACAGGCGGTTCTCGTCGCGGATCGGCGGCTCCGGCCAGCCGGCAAACTGGCGCGTACCCTCGGGCGTTGCCTGATTGCGGCGGTGCTTGCCGGAAAGGAGGCCAGCGGCCAGCGGGCTCCAGACCAGAACGCCGAGACCCTGATCGATCGACACGGGCAGCAGCTCGTATTCGGCATCGCGGGCTTCGAGCGTATAGTGGATCTGCTGGCTGACGAAGCGCTGGTAGTTGTGCTCCCTGGAGACGCCGAGCGCCTTCATGATGTGCCAGCCGGAAAAGTTCGAGCAGCCGATATAGCGGACCTTGCCCTGGCGCACGAGGGTGTCGAGCGCTTCCATGGTTTCCTCGACGGGCGTCTGACCATCCCATTCATGCAGCTGGTAGAGATCGATGACATCGGTCTTCATGCGGCGCAGGCTGGCTTCGCAGGCTTCGATCAGATGCTGGCGCGAGGAGCCGACGTCGTTCGGTCCGTCGCCCATGCGGAAGCGCGCCTTGGTGGCGAGCATGACGCCGCTCTTGCGCTTGCCGCCGAGCACCTCGCCGATAATTTCCTCCGAGGCGCCGGACGAATAGACGTCGGCAGTATCGATCAGGTTGACGCCGGCATCCAGGCACATTTCGACAAGGCGGCTTGCCTCCGCCACGTCCTGGCTGCCGGTTGCCTTGGCCCAGCCGACGCCGCCGAAGGTCATGGTGCCCATGGTGACTGTCGAAATTTTCAGGCCGGAACGGCCAAGCAGACGGTATTCCATAATTCTCTCTCCCAAAATTTGAACGGAAACACGCAATCCGCCGCAAGAAAATAGCGCTGGCGCGCTGCGGTCAAGCGCAGAGCTGATGTCACGCCTCCGGCATCTTTGGCCGGATGTCACAATCATGTTATTCGGCCTGTCTATGGAACGGCTAACATTCACGCTCAGGGATATCGCCATGACCAAGAAGCTCTCCGCACTGGCCGCGCTGATCGCGGCAGGTCTTGCCTCCGTTTCGGCCCATGCCGGCAATCTGGTTCTCTATACCAGCCAGCCGAACGAAGACGCGCAGGCGACCGTCGATGGCTTCATGGCCGCCAGTCCCGATATCAAGGTCGATTGGGTTCGCGACGGCACGCCGAAGATCATGGCGAAGCTGCAGGCCGAGATCGAAGCCGGCAATCCGGTTGCCGACGTGCTGCTGATCGCCGACACCGTGACGCTCGAGCGCCTGAAGGAAGCGGGCAAGCTGCTCGCCTACAAGTCGCCTGAAGCCGTCAATTACGACGCGGCGCTCTACGATGCCGACGGCTACTACTATTCGACCAAGCTGATCACGACAGGCATCATGTACAACACTTCGGCCGGAATGAAGCCGACGAGCTGGAAGGATCTGGCAAAGCCGGAAGCCAAGGGCCTCGTGACCATGCCGAGCCCGCTGACCTCCGGTGCGGCGCTGATCCACACGCAGACGCTGGCGGCCGTTCCGGGCCTCGGCTGGGATTACTACAAGGCGCTTGCCGGCAATGGTGCGACGGCTGCCGGTGGCAACGGCGCGATCCTGAAGTCGGTGGCTTCGGGCGAGAAGGCCTACGGCGTCGTCGTCGACTACATGCCGATCCGCGAAAAGGCCAAGGGCGCGCCCGTCGAATTCGTCTTCCCGGAAGAGGGTGTTTCGGCCGTCACCGAACCGGTCGGCATTCTCGCCGGCGCCAAGAATGCCGACGCCGCGAAGAAATTCGTCGATTACGTTCTGTCGGAAAAAGGCCAGGAAGGCTTCCTGAAGCTCGGCTATATTCCGGCCCGCAACGGCATGAAGGTTCCGGAAGGCTTTCCGGCACGCGACAGCATCAAGGTGCTGCCGATCAATGCCGCTGAAGCACTGAAGAACACGGATCAGGATCTGAAGACCTTCTCGGGCATCTACGGATCGAATTGATCGAACCGGATCGCCGATGCAAGGTTATGTTCGTCCGGGAAACAGCCAGCCAGTCTGGCTGTTTCCTTTTATCGTTCTGGTGGTGCTTATTCTCAGCGTCCTGCCGCTGGCGCGGCTTGCCGTCGCCGGCGTTGAGGCTTTCGCAGAGGGCGGCGCAGCAGCGGTGCTCTCCGATCCGGCGCTCTGGTCCGCGATCTATTACACGCTGGTGACCGCTATTCTCGGCACCGTCATTTCTCTGGTCATCGGCTGCATCTTCGCCTTCGTGCTGACGCTGACGGATATCCGCGGCAGGGGGCTCGTCAGCTTCCTTTTCGTGCTGCCGATGATGATCCCGCCGCAGGTGACAGCACTTGCCTGGGTGCAGATGTCCGGACCCTCCAGTCCGCTTCTGAAGGCGCTGCATATCGCCCCGCCGCTCGGCACGCCGCAGCCGCTCTATTCGGTCGGCGGAATCGCGCTGCTCTACGGTGTGCAGCATGCGCCGCTGGTTTACCTGGCGCTGCGGGCCAGTCTGATGAGCCTGCCGCGCGATGGCGTCGAGGCGGCGCGGCTATCGGGTGCGTCGAGCCTTCGCGTGTTCCGAGATATCATCCTTCCGCTGTCACTGCCCGGTGTCATCGCGGGTGCGGCGATATCCTTCGTTTCCTGTACCGGCAATTTCGGCATCCCTGCCATTCTCGGCATCCCGGCATCGATCTATACGCTGCCGACGCTGATCTTCTCGAAATTCTCGGCCTTCACCAGCCGGACATTCGGCGATGTTGCGCTGCTCTCCGCCATCATCGCGCTGATCTCGGTCGCCGGTCTGGCGATCCAGGACAGGGCACTGCGCGGCCGCGATTACCGGGTGCTGGGATTGTCGGGCGCAACCGCCGCCTTCGAGCTCGGATCGTGGAGGCTTTTCTTCACGCCGCTTCTCTGGCTCATTCTGTTGTTCATGCTGGCTGCGCCGTTCTTCGCGCTCGTCGCCGGTGCGCTGGTGCCTGCCTATGGCGTGCCGCTGACCTTCAAGACCATGACCTTCCACGCCTTCGACGAGATCCTGTTCCGGCAGGCGGTGACGCGGACGGCCTTCGTCAATTCGCTGTCGCTGGCCGCAGGTGCCGCGGTATGTCTCCTGCTGGTGACGGTCCTGACCGCCTATGCCCTGAGCCGCCGCCGCGATCTCCTGGCGCGTGCCGTCTCGAGCGTGATCGAAATTCCTTATTCGCTGCCGGGCATCGTCGTCGCCGTTTCGTTCATCCTCGTCTTTGCCGCGCCGCTGCCGGTGCTGAACATCACGCTCTACGGTACGATCTGGATCATCCTGCTTGCCTATCTCTCGAGCTTCTTTGCCGTCAGCCTGAAGCCCGTCGTCAGCGCCTTCCATCAGCTGGATCCGGCGCTGGAAGAGGCGGCGCGCCTTTCGGGCGCCGGCTTTTTCCGCAGGCTGGCCGATATCATCGTGCCGCTGATCGCGCCTGCGGCCGGTGCCTCGGTCATTCTCGTCTTCCTGATCGCCTGCAACGAGCTGACGATTTCGGCGCTGCTCTGGTCGGCGGGGACGCAGACGCTCGGCGTGGCGATCTATAATCTCGACGACAGCGGCAGCTCGGACCTCGCCTCGGCGCTGTCCGTGCTTGTCGTGCTGATGGTCGTCTTCATGATGCTGCTTCTGGAATTGCTGGCAAAGCGGCTGCCCAAGGGAGTGGTGCCGTGGCGAAACTGACGCTCAATCATGTCAGCAAGGATTTCGGCACCGGACGAGCGGCGGTCGATGGGCTGTCGCTTGATGTGCGGGAAGGCGGGTTCCTGGCGCTGCTCGGCCCCTCCGGCTGCGGCAAGACGACGGTTCTGAGGATGATCGCCGGTTTCGAGACGCCGACGGACGGTTCTATCCATCTCGGCGAGCGGCTGCTTGCCGACGCATCGCAGGCGCTGCCGCCCGAGAAGCGCAACATGGCGATGGTCTTCCAGTCCTATGCGCTGTGGCCGCATATGAGTGTCGCCGACAATGCCGGCTATCCGCTCAAGGTCAGGGGCATTTCCGGCGATGCCTATCGCCGCAAGGTGCAGGAGGCGCTGGCGACCGTCAGGCTTGCCGACTATGCGGAGCGGCGCCCTGCAGACCTGTCGGGCGGCCAGCGGCAGCGGGTGGCGCTCGCCCGCTGCCTGGTGACGTCGCCGGATGTCGTGCTGCTCGACGAACCGCTTGCCAATCTCGATCGCCACCTGAAGCAGGAAATGGAAGAGACCTTTCGCGAGTTTCACCAGCGTTCGGGCGCGACGATGATCTATGTGACGCATGATCAGAGCGAGGCGATGGCACTGGCGACCGATGTCGCCGTGATGTCCGAAGGACGGCTGCTGCAGGTCGCACCACCCGCCGAAATCTATGCCCGCCCGGAGGGCCGCATGGTCAGCGGATTGATCGGCCGCGGAGCGATCCTTCATCTGAAGTCTCCTACCGGTGACGCCAGAAGCCTTGACTGGGAAGCGATGCGCGAGGCGCTTGGTGGCGCGGCTGCCGATGGCCCCGGCTGCGATATCCTCGTTCGCCCTGAAGATGTGACCATTGGCGGCGAAGGCATCCCTGCGCTGGTCGAATCCGTGCTGTTCGAGGGCGAGCGCTACGCGCTGAAGCTGTCGCTGGCCGATGGGCAGATCCTGCGGGCCTTCAGCCGCGAGCCGGTTTCGGCGGGCGACCGGCTGGCTGTCACCGTGCGGTCAGCGTGGCGGCTCTGATCACTTTGCGGCCTTCACGAACGCGATTTTCGACTCTACTAATGGCTGCGATGCCAACCGGGAATGCCTGATGTCGCTTCGCCTTGCCACGTTCAATGTCGAAAACCTGATGACGCGTTTCGACTTCACCGGCTTTCGCAACCAGCTGCGTCAGGACCGGGTCATTCAGCTCTTCGAAGTGCGCAACGAAGGTGTCTACCAGCAGCTGGAGCAGGCGCGTGTGATTGCCTCCACCGATGACACGCGGCAGATGACGGCGCTCGCGATTGCCGATGCCGACGCCGATATCCTCTGCCTGCAGGAGATCGACAACATGGCGGCGCTGCAGGCCTTTGAATACGGCTATCTGTTCCGCATGGTCGGCAATGGCTACCGGCAGAAATATCTTGTCGAGGGGAACGACAGCCGCGGCATCGACGTCGCCGTGCTGATGCGCGAGGAGACGCGCGACGGCCAGAAGATCGAACTACGTGAGATCAAGAGCCATGCGATGGTGACCTATCGCGAGCTCGGCCTGTTCGACGAGACGCTGGCGTCGCATGGACATATCGACGACAAGGTGTTCAAGCGCGACTGCCTGGAGCTCGATCTCCTGATCGGCGGCGTGCCGTTGACGCTCTATGTCGTGCATTTCAAATCGATGGGCAGTCCGCGCGATGGCCTCGATGGAAGGCAATCGACCATGCCGGTGCGGCGGGCCGAGGTGAGGGCGGTGCGGCGGATCATCGAGGATCGATTCGGCGCGGGCGCGACAGCCTCGAAGAATTTCGCCATCTGCGGCGACATGAATGATTATCAGGAGCGCGTCGACGTGATCGGAAGCCGGCGGACCGGCTACCGCTTCGAGCATCGCGACGAGACGGAAAGTGCGCTCGACGCTTTCAGCCATGACGGTTTTGCGGAGAATGTCATGCGCCGCCGCGACCCGATCGATCGCTGGACGCTTTACCACGCCCGCGGCCCGCAGGAGCAGTGGCTTTGTCAGCTCGACTATATCTGGCTGTCACCGGCGCTTTCCGCCGCCAATGCCGGGCGCAAGCCCGAGATCATCCGCCACGGCCAGCCCTTCCGCACCGTGTTTCCGCCGGGCCAGGAGGTGGAGCGCTATCCGCGCACAGGCTGGGACCGGCCGAAAGCATCCGACCATTGCCCCGTAGTCATGACATTGGATTTAAAATGAATTCCATATTTTCCGAGGATTTTGCCGGCTGGCCGCCGGAGCAGACCGTATTTCCCGTCGCCGCCCTGAACCTTCGGGTGCTCGATGGCGAACATCCGTACCGCGAATCGCGGCGAGACGAGATCGCCGCGAACTGGAAGGCTGAAGTCGAGGCCAATCCGGCTCTGTTCGACGGGCGCATGGTGTTTCAGCACCAGTTGGCATTCGGGGAGGAGGGGCTACAGGGGCAGGGATATATCATACCCTTCTCGACCTTCATGTACTGGCGCCGCCAGCAGGATCGCATGGGCGGCATGCATCTCTTCGCCTATCCTGTCATCGAAAGCTTCGACGGCGCGCTGGTGGCGATCCGCATGGGCGCGCATACCGCCAATCCCGGGCAGGTCTATTTCGCCGCCGGTTCGCTGGAGCCCGAGGATATCGTATCCGGTGTCTGCGATGTCGAATTCAACATGCGCCGCGAGGTGCTGGAGGAAACCGGCCTCGACCTTGCCGATTCGACGCCGGGCGAACGCTATTATGCCAGCCATTTCAGGCGCACGGTCACGGTCTTCCGGCTGTTCCGTTTCGATCTGACCGCCGACGAGATCGTCGAGAGGATCGCGGCCCATATGCTTGTTGCCGAGGACAAGGAAATCGCCGGTGCGGTTGCTATCCGTTCGGCCGATCACGCCGCCTTTCCCTATAACGTCGCGATGTTCCCCGTCATCGATTGGTATTTCGGTAATCCAATCGAAACCTAATATCTTGCACTCGTTTCGCCGGTCGGGCAGGTTGAGCCTTCGATGACCGATTCAAGGAGGCCGATGTGGCGCGCAGCTACAGCGTCTATGACGTGTTCACCGACCGCAAGCTCGCCGGCAATCCGCTGGCCGTCATCTTCGACGGCGAGGACTTGAGCGATGAGGCGATGCAATCGATCGCCCGTGAGACCAATCTTTCCGAGACCGTTTTCGTCCAGAAGGCAACGAACCCGGCTTACAGCGCCAGGATCCGCATCTTCACGCCGGGGCGCGAACTGCCGTTTGCTGGTCACCCGACCGTCGGCACGGCGATCGCGCTGGCCGAGCGGACACATGGCAAGGATGGGGCGCTCGATCTCGTCTGCGTGCTGGAGGAGAATGTCGGCCCGGTGCGCTGTGCCGTGAAGCTGCGCGAGGGCGAGGCGAGCTTCGCCGAGTTCGACCTGCCGCGCAAATCGCAGCAGATCAGCATGCCGCTCGAAAAGCTCGGGATCGCCAACGCGCTGTCGCTGAAGGTGACCGAGATCGGCTTCGAGAATCATGTGCCCTGCATCTGGAGCGCCGGCGTGCCGTTCCTGCTGGTGCCGATCCACGATATCGGCGCGGCCAAGCGCATGGAGTTCGATCCGCAGCTTTGGGAAAAGACCGTGCCCTTCGTCGATGGGGCCTTGGCGTCCGCCTATATCTATTGCCGCGGCGGACCGAACCATTCGGCGAGGTTCCATGCCCGGATGTTTGCGAGCGGAATGGGGATCACCGAAGACCCGGCGACGGGCTCCGCGGTCGCCGCATTGTCGGGCGCGATCCATCATTTCGACCGGCTGCCCGATGGCCATCACCCGATCACCGTCGAGCAGGGTGTGGAAATGGGGCGGCCCTCGATGATCCATCTTCACATGGATGTGGAGGGCGGGGCGATCTCGAATGCCCGGATCGGCGGCCAGGCAGTGCGTCTGGCAACGGGTTCGCTCGACCTTTGATTTCATTGCATTTCAGCCATGCAGAAAAATCTCCGAATTAATCGAAGAATTTTTCCAGGGGCGCTAGACAAGGTCGAATATCCTGTTTATACGCCCCCTCACACCGCGCAGAGATGCACGGGACACCGGCGGAAACGCTAGGGAATGGGTGATTAGCTCAGTTGGTAGAGCAGCTGACTCTTAATCAGCGGGTCGTAGGTTCGAGCCCTACATCACCCACCATCTTCTCTTTGAAAAGATTAGATATATCGCTGATGACGCAGGCGGCCGAAAGGCCGCTTTTTCGTTTCTTCGGCCATGCGTCTGCGGCTGTCAGTGCGGGAATTTGTTGTAGAAAGATTCCGGATCGTAGACGCAGGCGTAGTCGAGCACGCATTGCTTGCCCGTGGCGTCTCTGAGGCTCGTGGTTGCCCACTTGTCGCCCAGACGGCACTGCGACGGCGGGTGGCGAAAACTGCGGCCACCGATGCCGATCCGGACGAAGACCGCCGGGTTCTGGCGGATGATCTTTGCCAGTTCCTCGCAGGAATGGTCGCGAGCTTTGACCTCGATCGCGTCGAGCGCAAGGGCTGCCGATGGCAACAGGGTGGCGACGGCAAGGGCGGCAATCAGGATCTTCATTCCAGCCTCCAATTCGGGCCGCTGATCGCTCTCTTGCGGCCTCATCCCAATCAGATGGTTATGTTTTCGTCCCCGGCAAGGCCGCTGCTGTGCGGCTGCGCAGATAGCGGGCACACAGAGCCAGCAGGATGACTGCGAAGACACAGAAGACCATCCCGCCTGCCAGCTTGTAGCCAAGCACGCCAGCGATGCCGCCCAGCAGGAAGGAAAGGATCGTGGTGCCGTGCAGGCTCAGGCGGCGGACGGTCTGCGCCCGGTCGGATGCGGTGCTGTTGCCGATCAGAAGCGCAAGGCCGACACCGATATCGGTTGCGATGCCGGAGACATGGGTGGTTCGCACCCGGCTGCCTGATATGCGGGTCGAGGCGGCGTTCTGGATGCCCATTGTGAAGCCGAGCAGGCCGGCAATGGTGATGCCGCCGGCGGCCGATGAAGCGGTATAGAGGCCGACGCCCATCAGCAGGGCGGATTCGGCCAAAAGAGTTAGCGCATAGATGTTCGAAAGCCGCCGTTGCCTGCCAATCTCGATAAACAGCGAGGCGCAGAAGGCGCCGAGGATGAACATCACGACGATGGTCGTAAAGGCGATGGCGGCACTAAGCTCCCGGATCGACAGATGATCGGAGATCATCGAGACGTTGCCGGTCATGTTCGCCGAGAAATAGCCGAAGGCCAGATATCCGGCACTGTTGACGCCGCCAGCGACGAAGGCGAGGGCGGTTGCAAGAAGCAGATCGATCTTCGATGTCCGGCTTTCGCCTTCATAGACCAGCATGTGCAGACGGCTCGCTGAAACGGCTTTGCGATTGCCACAGTCAGCCGTGAGTCTCGCTGTAGTGCAAGCTGCTAGAAATGGCCGGTGGCGGCCTCAGGCGGAGAGGCGGTGGAGGGCTGCGGTTTCGCCGTCCTGGCGGTACTCCCAGCCATCAGCGGTGATCCGGCGCCATGTCGGCTGGCCGTCGCGCGTGAAGGCGCCGTCGACGGTGCTGCGCGGCGGGTAGGGTGGCGTGCATTCGTGCCAGATATAGCTGTTCGGCGGTGGCGGATTCAGGAACTTGGCCAATCTCTTGAACATGTCGGATCCCGAAGGTGGAGAGGCCCGCCGCTTTTGGGGTGAGGCGGGCCTACGAACAGGAGGCATAACGCAAAACAGACGCCTCGTTATTCTTGTAACATCCGCCGCTGAGGATTTCGCGTGACATGGCCGTGACACAGGCCTTTTCGCGGCCGCGTTGAATAAAGTGGCGCGTGCCTGCCGCGGCTATTGATTTCGGCGAGCTTGGTAACATCTTCATCCCATTGCCAGTTTCGACACAGGGGATATCAATGCCGAAATTTTCTCTCGCTTTCGTCTGCCTTTCCGCTCTCTTGCTTGCATCCTGCGGAAATACCGCCTGGGGCCTGAAGCGTGACGGCCAGGACGCGAGCCACGCGATGGACAATGCCACGCATCGCGTGCTGTCTGCAGGCGCGAAGAAATAGCGCCGTCCGCTGGCGAACGGCGCCTGATGCTGGTGCCGGATGCGGCTAGCGCAGCGGCTGCGGCGTCGGTGTGGCGACGCTGTCTTTCGGCGAAAAGATGACGAAAGCAAACAGCAGCACGCCGGCGAAGACGATCAGAGAGGAGACCGCCACCAGCGGCTCCATCGCCATGTTGCCTTCGAGCATCATGTAGAGCGCCGGGACCATGATCGCGACGCCCAGCGTATAGACATAATATTGAATCATCGCGATCCGCCGCTCTGCCTTCTTCGGATTGAGCGCATAGTAGCCTCCGAACAGCGCCATGCTGACCCAACCCAAGAGATTACAGTGCGCATGGGCGCCGATGACGGTGTGATCTTCCGATATCGCCATCTTCAGTCCGATCGATATACCGATGATGAAGAAGATAACGGCAGTCTTGAAGTACAGTTCTGCTAAGCGCGGCATGACATTTTCCCTCTGTTAACCCACAGCAAGAATACCACCTGTTCCGGCATGGGAAAATCCATGCTTTGTTAGTGGTCTCGTCCTATTTTTTCTTCGAGGAAAAAGAAACCCCGCCGAAGCGGGGGTAGCTGGGGAAGTGAGAGTAAAAGCGATCTCCATCGCCAGGAATGAGGTAGGGCACGGCCAGCGACAGGCCAGCCCTGGGGAGCGGAAATTTCTCGCCGGGTTATGGTTAATTTTTTAACTATATGGGCGTTAGGGTGGAACGGAAGCGAGCTGCTTGCCGTTAAGGCAGCGAACTGGAGGAAACGATGATCTTTAAAATTTTTGCCGCAAAATCGGAAGTCCAGAGCGACGATACCGGTACCTATGCGGATGGCCTTTTCGACAGCCAGCGCATCGATGTCAGCACCCGCCGCGACGGGCGGTACCGCTCTTCGCATGAGCGTGACTACGGTCCGGGCCGCAAGGTTGCAGAAATGCCGCTCGGGCTTGCCTGAGCGCTTTCTCCGGCGTCAGGCCGTCTTTTCCGTCAATGCCCGGAAGGGGAATTTCCGGGCGCATTCGCAGCGGATGATATAGGTCTCCTGGAAGTTGGAGGCCTTTTCCTCGAAGAATCCGCGCGGCATTTCATCGACCAGGAAAGCCGGGTGCTTGCGGGTCGGGTGATCGTCTTCCGAGACTTCCGCGATACCGCTGTTGCCGCATTGCGGGCAAGTGAGCTTCTTCGAAAAACGGTCGCGTGCGGCCATCTGCTATCCTCTTCAACTGAGCCGGTCATACAGACGAAATCCGCGCCGGGAAAGCCGTTCACGGCGCCGGCGCCTCGATATGCTGTGGTTTCGGCGTCGAGCCTGTGGTTGCCGGATCCGGCCAGGGCGAAATCGCCACCGTTCCGGCGATGATGACCGCGACGATGGCGCCGGCGATCCCGAAGGTCCAGATCAGCCAGCTGCGGCGCTCCGCCGCGTAGATACGCTGTTCTTCCTCTGCCGGGGAAAGCGAGGGTTGCCGGCCCTCGTCTGGTTTTGTGTCAGCCATGAAGCCTCCGTTGTTTTATGGGGAACAGGCCGCTGACGGGATTGTTCCGCTTACGAAGCCTCAAATCGGATCAGTCGGTTGCTGCCGTGGTGACGGCGGGCGCCTGATTGTCGGTCGATACCACGGCCGTTGGCAGCGGAGTGCCGCGCTTGCGTTCGCGGATCAGCGTTAGCAGTCCGGAGCAGATAATCAGCGCGATGCCGCCTGCCATCGGCAGGTCTATGGCGTCGTCGAAGATCAGGTAGCCGAAGGCGATTGCCCAGATCATCTGGCTGTATTGCGGCGGCGCGACAAGGCTCGCTGGCGCCAGGCGGGCGGCGCTCATCAGCAGCACGTTGCCGATGGCGCCGAGAATGCCGTAGCTGGCGATGAAGAACCATTCCTGCGCGGTCGGTACGGCGATGTTGGAAATCATCAGCAGGCCGCTGACCGTCAATGTTCCGAGAAGACCGGCGCCATAGAGGGACAGCCGCTTTTCGGCCGGTCCCATGGCGCGCAGGATGACGATGGAGATCGCCGCGCTGAGGCCGCCGATCGCGGCCGCCAGATGACCGACCGACAATTCGCGGAATCCCGGGCGAAGAACGATCAGCACGCCGATGAAGCCGACGACGACGGCGGTCCAGCGCTGCCAGCGGACATCTTCCTTGAGGAAGATGACCGACAGGATGGTGACGAAGGACGGAAGCAGGAAGAGCAGGCAGAAGGCCTCGGCCATCGGCAGCTTGGTGAAGGTGATGATCGAGGCGATGGCGCCGACGGCACCGCAGACGAAACGCAGCATCCAGAGCGTGCGGTTTGATGTCTTGACCATGTCGAACCAGCTGTCGTCCCTGGACTTGATGAACGGCATGACGACGAGACCGAAAGCGCAGCCGAGGAAGGCGATCTGATAGGCGGGGATGGCGCCGTGCAGGATCTTGATGGAGGCGTCGCTGAAGGCAAAAACGGCGTAAGCCGCAAACGCGACGAGAACGCCGCGGAGCGGCGAGGCAGAAGAGGGCATGATATAGAATCGCGTTTGAGAGGGATCGCACCCTCACATACGCAAGAAAAGCAGGCGCGGGCAGGGGTGACCGCGAATAGCTGCCATGCGGTACCCGGTCAGCTTGCCTCGCTGCGCAGCTGCGCTCCGTATTCGCGATAGATGCTCAGGCAATCCGTATAGCTGAGCGTGCCCTTGCCGCCATAGATGATATGAACGCTCGATGCATCGGTGGCCGCCTGTTCGACGACGAAGAGAATGGCATCACCAAGCGATTTGCCGGTGATCGGATTGTCTGTGCCGTCATCCTGGGTCATTCCTTCAACGACTGCTTCAATCTTACGGTTGCTGAAAACGGTGCGTCTGTCTTCCGGCGTCATGAAAATGTCCTCAATCGAAAAAAGTGGCGAATTGCCCTTACGATCGAAGAACGTGCGGCGAGGCGTTTTGTGCCAAGCGAACCGTCAGATGATGCAAGATTTGGCCTTTCCGGTATCCGATAACCGGCGTATGCACTGTCATCGCCCTGCCGGCTGGCCTTTTCGGCTGCTTCATGCCGGTGCTACGGAATTGCAATCGCATTGGCCACTCGATGACCCCGGCGGACATGACAGACACTTCTAACGAAGCCGCCAGCGCACGCCAGGCGAAGATCGTGGCGCTCGTCGTCGCCGTATCCTTCTTCATGCAGATCCTCGACGGCACCATCGTCGCGACCTCGCTGCCGCAGATGGCGGCGAGTTTTGGCGTGCAGCCTGTCTCGATGAGCATCGGAATCACCGTCTACATGCTGACCATGTCGGCCTTCATTCCGCTGTCCGGCTGGCTCGGGGACCGCTTTGGCGCCCGGCGGGTGTTTCTGATCTCGATCGCCGTGTTCACTGCGGCGTCGCTGTTTTGTGGTCTTTCCAGCAGCTTAAGCGAATTCATCGTTGCCCGGGCGATCCAGGGCGCAGGCAGCGCCCTGATGACGCCGGTCGGACGGATCATCGTCCTGAAGAACGCCCGGAAATCGGAGCTGGTCCAGGCGATCGCGTTGATCACCTGGCCGGCGCTGACGGCACCGGTCGTCGGCCCGGTGCTTGGCGGCTTCATCACCACCTATGCCAGCTGGCACTGGAATTTTCTCATCAATATTCCGATCGGCCTGATCGGTCTCGCGCTGGTGCTGCGCTTCGTTCCCGAACAGCGGGAAGAGGAGGCCGGGCGGCTCGATGTCCTGGGCTTCGTGCTGAGTGCTGCAGGGCTGACGCTGCTGCTGGCGGCACTTGAGTTGTCGGTGAAATGGAACGGCGGGCTGCTGCCCGTCGCGGCGATGTTTGGCGGCGGCGTGCTGTTTTCCTACCTCGCCACGCGGCATTTCCTGAAAGTGCCCAATCCGCTGCTCGACCTGTCTGCCTTCAAAGTGCAGACGTTTGCCCTCTCGACACTGTCGGCGGGTACTGCCTGCCGGGTCGCCATCAATGCGACGCCGTTCCTGCTGCCGCTGCTGTTTCAATTGGGCTTCGGCATGAGCTCGATCGCGGCGGGCGCCTATCTGCTCGTCTATTTCCTTGGCAATCTCGGCATGAAGACGGTGACGACGCCGTTGCTGGCGATCTTCGGGTTCCGTACCGTCCTTGTCGTCAACGGTCTCATCGCCTCGGGCTCGATCATCGCCTGCGGATTTTTCGGCGAGAATACATCGACGCTGCTGATCTACGCGGTTCTCTTCATTGCCGGGCTTTCGCGGTCGATGGAGTTTACGGCGCTCAACACGCTGTCTTTCGCCGATATCCATGCAGCGCAGCGCAGTTCTGCGTCGACCCTGTCAAGCATGCTGCAGCAGGTGTCGATGCTGCTTGGCGTGGCGGTCGCTGCCGCCGCCCTCAACATCTCGGCTGCGAGCCGCGGCGCGTTGCGTCCGGAGCTTGCGGATTTCCGCTGGGCGTTTCTGACCATTGGTATCGTCGGTGTGATCGCCTGCCTGCGTTTCATCAAGCTTCCCGATAATGCGGGGGCCGAGGTTTCGCGCCACCGCCGTTATGTGAAAAAACTGGAAAAGTGATGGAACCATTTCCGCCCGCAGGCGTTTTCAGCGCGGGTGAGTGTGTCTTCCTGAGTTTTACCTTTCACATATTGCGCCTCTGCCGGTTTTTCCGGGAGGCTGAGGTCTTATTGCCGGATGAGTTCGTTTGAAATCGGACAGTCGATTCAGTTGCCGGGAAGCGGAGGATTTGCCGCTGTTTACGCGCGATGATCGATGCAATACCACAATCGGGAGCAGACGATTCGGCCGACAGGCTGCCACGTTTCTGCGCGGCAGAGTCCGGAGGCGGAATGGGTGAGGTCAAAGGCGATACGGAGAAGACGATCCGTATCCTCTACATCGACGACGATGAAGCGCTGGCGATGCTCATGCGCCGGAATCTGTCGCGGCGCGGCTTCACCGTCGAATGGGCCGAAGATGGCGCGACCGGCCTGAAGCGGGTTGCCGAAGGTGCAATCGATGCCGTCATTCTGGACCATTTCCTGAAGACCGAGACCGGGCTCGACATTCTGCCGAAGCTGATGGAACTGCCGGATCATCCGCCGGTGATCTATGCCACGGCTTCCGGCGATACCAGCGTTGCCGTCGCCGCCTTGAAGGCCGGCGCCGACGACTATGTGCTGAAGGGAATCTCGCACGACTATTTCGACCTTCTGGCGGCGGCTCTCGAGCAGGGGCTGGAGCGGGCACGGTTCCGCCGCGACACGGCGCATGCGCAGGAGGTTATCCGCCAGCAGCGCGATCACGCGGAAATGCTGCTCGCCGAGGTCAACCACCGCATCGCCAACAGCCTTGGGCTCGTCGGCGCGCTGATCCGCATGCAGTCTTCGGTGACGACGGATCAGGTGGCGATCGACGCGCTGCAGGAAACGCAGATGCGCATCAACGCGATCGCCAGCGTACACCGGCGCCTCTACACCAACCGGCAGGTCGGCACTGTCCAGATCGATGAGTATCTCGGCAGCCTGCTCAGCGAGCTCGAGGCGTCGATGCGTGACGACAAGCGGCCGCATCGCGTGGTGCTGACGGCCCAGGCAGTCAATCTCGCCACCGACAAGGTGATCACGCTCGGCTTGATCGTCAGCGAACTGGTGACCAACGCCTTCAAATATGCCTATGGCGACGGCGTCGAGGGCGAGGTTCGCGTCATCATCGACCATACGGACGGCCAGCTTTCCGTGATTGTCGAGGACGACGGGGCAGGGTTCGACGATGCAAGCCCGGCCAAGGGAACCGGTCTCGGCACGAAGATCCTGACGGCGATGGCCGCAAGTCTGAAATCCGAGCTCGGTTACGACCGCCAGCATCGCGGCACCCGGGCTACGCTCGTCTTTTCGATCAACTGAGCTGGAGGCCGTATTGGCAGCGATCTGTACGCCCGATGAAGTTTTGCGTTTTTGGCTGGAGGAATGCGGACGCGATCAATGGTTTCGCTCGTCCCCGGAGCTGGACTCGCAAATCACGGCGCGGTTTCGCGACACGCATCTGGCTCTGGCCGGAGGTGCCGTGGAAACATGGCGGGCAAGCCCGGAGCAGCGGCTGGCGGCAATCATCGTGCTCGACCAGTTTCCGCGGAATATCTACAGGGCAACGCCGCTGGCCTTTGCCACTGATCCACTGGCACTGCGCGAAGCGAAGCTTGCCGTCGATGCGGGCGCCGACATGGCGATCGACGCGGCGCATCGCTGTTTCGTCTACATGCCGTTCGAGCATTCCGAGGTGCTGGCAGAGCAGGATCGCTCGGTGGCGCTGTTTGCTGCTCTCGGCGATGAGGAATATGCGGATTATGCCCTGCGTCACCGGGAGGTGATTGCTGCCTACGGGCGCTTCCCGCATCGGAACGCCATTGTCGGGCGCGATTCCAGCGCGGCAGAACTTGCGTATCTGGCAAAGCCCGGCGCAGGCTTCTAACGGCGGATTTCGACTTCCGCCTTTCTGTCGCCTTTCTTTGCTATAAGAAGCGGCCTCATCGATAAAAGCGAATCCTGCGGGGATTATTTTGCGGCTCAATCATTTCCTGCTTCGACCCTTCGTACTCGTGGCGCTGACGCTGGCGACGCTCGTGCAGTCCGTGGGTGTGCCGCTGGCGCAGGCCACCCAGCCGGCTGCTCCCGCCGTTTCCCAACCGCAGCCGGCACCCGCACCCGCGCCCGCCGCAACTCCTGCTCCTGCCCCGGCGGCCGATGCGCCGCTCGCCAATAGCGGTCTCGATCAGGCGCTGAAGGATATCGAGGCGGCGAAGAAGAAGCTCGCGGCCTATCAGGAGAGCGCCAAAGTCAATTCCGACAATGACGATGGGCTGGTGACGCTCTCCGGTCAGGTCGACGAGCTCGGCCGTGCCGTGATCGCTACATCCGTCGGCCTGCGTCCGCGCTTCGATCAGATCAAGAACCGCCTTGCCGAAATCGGCGAGCCGCCGAAGGAAGGGCAGCCGCCGGAAGCGGAGATCGTCACCAACGAGCGCAACGCGCTGACCGCCGAGCGGTCGCAGATCAACGCCGTGACTGGTGATGCCGAGAACCTGTCGATGGCGGTCAACAAGCTGATCAACGAGGTTGCCGAAACCCGCCGCCGTCTGTTTGCCGCAACGCTGCTGCGCCGCACCGATGTGTCTATGTCGGTTCTCGACGATGCCGGCAGCGCCTTCCTCACCGAGATCGGCAAGTTCAACGACGCCATGACCGGCTGGATGGTGTTCGTCTGGAAGTTCAAGCGGTTGCCGCTGTTCACCGCGCTCTTGCTGTCGCTGGCGACCGCGCTGATCCTGTTGTCGGGGGGCTACCGGATCTTCGGCGGCTACCTGAAGCGCGATGATGGCATCGAGCATCCGAGCTATATCAGCCGCCTGTCGATTGCCTTCTGGGCAACGGTGATCCGCACATCGTCGCTGGCCGCACTGCTCGTCACGTCCTATTTCTTCCTCGACAGTTTCAATGTGCTCCGGCCCGATATCGCCCCTGTGATTGCCGCGCTGTTCGGTGCGATCGGGCTCATCTATTTCGTCCGGCGTTTCACCAATGCCGTGTTTGCACCGCGCGAACCGCATTGGCGGCTGGTCAGGCTTTCAAACCGCGGCGCGCAGTCGATCGGCGCCTGCCTGCTGGCCATGGCTGTCGTCAACGCGCTCGATTATCTGTTCGGCAGCGTCAGCGAAGCGATGGGATCGCCGCTGGTTCTGACGGTGGTGCGCAGCCTGATAGCCGCGATGATCATCGGTTTGATCCTGATTGCCGCTTCTTTCGGACGGCCGATGCTCGCCCGGGGCGGCGATCCGGATGCGCCGGGCCGCCATTGGCCGCGCGGCATGGCAATCATCCTCCGGGTGCTTGGCGTCGGCCTGATCGTCACCGCGCTGACGGGCTATGTTGGCCTGGCACGCTTCGTCGCAACCCAGCTGATCATCACGGGCGCGATCGTCGTCACCACTTATATCGGCCTGCTGTCGGGCAAGGCGATCTCGAAGACCGAGACGTTCGGCGATACGTTCATCGGCCGCTTCCTCAGCCAGCGTTTCAAGCTGGGGGCGGTTGCCATCGATCAGGCGGGTCTTGTGGCAGGTCTTGCGATCTATGCCGTGGCGTTGATGACCGGCATACCGCTCGTGCTCCTTCTCTGGGGCTTCCATATCCAGGATCTCCAGCAGATCGCCTACAGGCTGTTCACCGAGGTTCGCCTCGGCGGCATCAGCATTTCGCTTGTGGGGATCTTTACAGGCATCCTGCTGTTTGCCGGCGGCTATCTGGTGACGCGCTGGGTACAGCGCTGGCTTGACGGCAATGTCATGGCGCGCAGCCATGTCGACATCGGCGTGCGCAATTCGGTCAAGACCGGCATCGGCTATCTCGGTGTCGGCGTTGCGGCGATCGTCGGCGTCTCGGCTGCCGGCATCGACCTTTCGAGCCTGGCGCTCGTCGCCTCTGCCCTGTCAGTCGGTATCGGTTTTGGCCTGCAGAACATCGTTTCGAATTTCGTTTCCGGCTTGATCCTGCTGGTCGAGCGGCCGTTCAAGGTCGGCGACCATGTCGTCTCAGGCACGGCCGAGGGTATCGTCACGCGCATCTCGGTGCGCGCCACCGAGATCGAGACCTTCCGCAAGCAGTCTATCATCGTGCCGAATTCGGAGCTGATCAATGCCGCGGTTGGCAACTGGACGCATCGCAACAAGGTCGGCCGTTCGGAAATTCCGGTGTCCGTCAGCTACGAGGCGGATCCGCAGAAGGTGATGGATATCCTCTTGGAGCTGGTGAACGCCGTACCGCAGGTGCTGCGTAATCCGGAACCGCATGTGGAGTTCCTGCGCTTCGGCACCTATTCGCTGGATTTCGAACTGCGCTTCATGCTCGCCGATATGGGCGACGGCCTGAAGGTGCGCAACGGCTTGCGCATCGCCATCCTCAAGCGGTTCAGGGAAGAGGGCATCGAGATTCCGCTGCCGCAGAGCGACATCACCTATCATCGCGAGAATGCTTTGCCTCCGGCGCCTGCGGCAAAGCCGTTGGTGGAGGAAAATCTTCAGGATAAAACGCCGAAGGATGATGGTGGCTCCGTCCGCCAGTTGCGCGGCAAGGCCGCCGATGGCAGTCTCAAGGGGTAAGGGGTCTTATTCAGCGGCCATTCACGCGCCGCTGGCTATAAGATCCTGGCAATCGGGTTTTCGCTGCTGGGGGCAGCAGCGCCGATAAGCCCTTGGGGAGGGCGCCTACAGGCGCCGTTGTGAATGGCAAGACTTGCCGTTGGACTGCTTCTTTCCCTCTTTGCCGCCGCCAACGCGTGGGCGGCAACCGTCACCAATACCGATCCCGCCGCCGTCGTGGTTGTCATCACCGAAGGCGGCAACAAGGTCGAGATCGTCGTCGATAGCGGCGCTTCCGAGACGCTGTGTGCGTCCGGGTGTTTCATGACCGCACCTGATGGCGACCGGATCGGGCTCGATGGCGGAGAGACGATCGATATCGTCAAGGGCTCGGCTGTCATCAAGTAGCGCCGATACCTCACATCCCGGTCGTACAGGGCTGCGATTTCGCAGTCTGACCGGTATGCTTGCGCACGATCTCTTAATCATAAGAATAAGAAAGCATTTGGCGCGATCTGCAAGAACTTCCGGGCGGGTTTTCCGGGTGCCTCGATTAATCATTATTCAAATGAATTGATATATCTGTCTCATCCAGGGACACATTTTCATTCAAAGGTTTTGCTATGTCGTTTTTAGGTATTTCGGGAATGCAATATTCCGGCGAAATGTTTGCGGGTGCGCGTATTATTCTCGCAGAAGATTCCAATGTCTTCACGTCGATGATCAGCGCCCGGCTGAAGGAGCTTTTCGATATCAATGTCGAGGTCTGCCGCAATTTCGAAGACCTCCAGCTGGCCTATGACAAGTCCTCCGACCCGATCACGCTAGCAATCTCGAACATCAATCTTCCCGGCGCCGAAAAGGGTGAAGCGCTCGAATATCTGGTGGATCTCAGCATCCCGACGATCGTCTTTACCGGCACTTTCCACGAGGGCCTGCGCGACGAACTGATGGCCAAGGATATCGTCGACTACATCCTCAAGGACAATGTTTTCGCCGTCGATCTGCTGGCCGAATCCATTTGCCGCTTCCTCACCAACAAGCGTCATCACGTGCTGATCGTCGATGACAGCGCCACTGCGCGCGCGCTGCTCTCCAGCCGTCTGAAGCGCTATAATTTCCGCGTCAGCGTTGCCGAAAGCGGCGCGAAGGCGCTCGAGATTCTCAAGGCCAACCGGGATATCGGTCTGATGGTCACTGATTACAACATGCCTGACATTGACGGCTTTGAACTGACGCGCCGCATTCGCGCCAGCATCGGCTCCCACGAACTGCGCATCATCGGCGTCTCGTCGTCGTCGAACCGGCTGTTGTCGGCGCGCTTCCTGAAGGCCGGCGGGAACGATTTCATGCTGCGTCCGTTCATCGACGAGGAGTTCTATTGCCGCGTCAATCAGAACCTCGACACATTGCTGCAAATCAAGACGATGAAACGGGAACGGGCGGTTGCCTGAGACGAGTGATCCTGAGCCGCGGAGTACGAAAGGTCCCCGATCGACGCGGGGACCTGTCGCCGTTGTTAAGAGACTTCGAATTTCTGCAATTTCAGGTTATTTTGAGCCTGTTCTGCCTCTTCACCCAATTGGGTGTGTCCGCTATCGTCCAAGCTGTTATGGGGACAGCCGATTCGGCTGCTCCAGGCGCCGCGGGGAGTAAGGGACTGGATGGCTTTTCAGGCGGATTTCAATCGGGATAGCTCTGTGCCGCGTTTTGGCGGGCACAAAATACTTCTGGTTGAAGATTCCCGGATGTTTTCTGCCGTTTTGTGCCACCGCTTTCAGACCGAGCTCGGTCTCAACGTCAAGACGTGCCCTTCACTCAAGGCGCTTCAGGAAGCGCTGGCCCAGGATCCGCATGGCTATACGATGGCCGTCGTCGATCTGAACCTGCCGGATTCGCCCTATGGCGAGGCGCTGGATTGCGCCATCGAGCACAAGATCCCGGCCATCGTCTTCACCGCCACCTTCGACATTGCGACGCGCAACCGGATCATGGAGCGCAACGTCATCGACTATGTGCTCAAGGACAACGAGTTTGCGCTCGATAACCTGGTCGGCACCGTGCGCAGGGCAATCCTGAACCGCAAGACCCGGGTTCTCGTCGTCGATGACGTCCAATCCGCCCGCCAGGTCCTGGTCGATCTGCTGACGGCGCAGCAATATATGGTGGTCGAGGCGAATTCCGGACTTGAGGCGCTGGCGGCGCTGGAGGCATACAGCGATATCGAGCTTGTGGTTACCGACCATCATATGCCCGATATGAGCGGCTATGAACTGACGCGGCGCATCCGCCACCGGTTCGGATCCGACAAGATCCGGGTGATCGGCGTGTCGTCGTCGAATGACAGGATGCTGTCGGCGAGCTTCCTGAAAGCCGGCGCCAGCGACTTCGTCTACCGGCCCTTCGTTGCCGAAGAGCTGCAGTGCCGGATCGCCAACAATGTCGAGACGCTGACGCAGCTGAAGCAGCTGAGGGCTGCGGCGGCCTGCGATTATCTCACCGGCCTCTACAATCGCCGCTATTTCTATGATTCCGGCCCCAAGGTCGTGAACCAATGTCTGCGCCAGAAGGCGGTAAGCTCGGTTGCCATTCTCGACATCGACCATTTCAAGCGGCTGAACGACACTTATGGCCACGAGATCGGCGACAAGGTTCTGATCGCTGTCGCCGCGCGCCTGGCAACGATCTTCGAAGGCAGCGACAATCTTCTCTCGCGGCTCGGCGGCGAGGAATTCGCGATTCTGTTTCCGATGATGGATTCGCATGCCGCCACGAAGCTTTGCGACGAAGTCCGGTCCGATCTGTCGCGGCTGAAGGTATCGGCTGATGACGAGGAGCTTTCGGTGACCGTTTCGATCGGCGTTGCCGAGATTRCCGGCTACGAGAGCTTCGAGAACTATCTGAACGCTGCCGACCAGTTTCTCTACATGGCCAAGCACAAGGGCCGGAACATGGTCTATTCGGATGCCCGCATGACGCAAGAAGCGGCGCAATAGACGCCGCTTCGCATTTTCGATCTCAATCTTCTGGTTTTCAGGCTGCCAGCGCCTGGCGCGCGGTCGCCATCGTCATCTTGCGCTCGGCGCGCTCCTGCTGGGGCGAGCGGTTGTAGAGTTCGCGATAACACTTGGAGAAGTGCGAAGCGGAGACGAAACCGCAGGCGACCGCCACTTCGACGACAGGCATCGACGACTGCACCAGAAGATGGCGGGCGCGGTCGAGGCGGATTTCAAGATAGTAGCGGGCAGGAGAGCGGCCCATTTCCTGACGGAACAGGCGCTCGATCTGGCGGCGCGAAAGACCGGCGCCATCGGCGATTTCCAGCAGCGACAGCGGTTCGGCCAGGTTGCCTTCCATCAGCTCGATGATTGACAGGACCTTGGCATTCTGGACGCCGAGGCGGGCACGCAGCGGCAGGCGCTGGCGGTCGTGCGGGCTGCGGACGCGGTCAGTCAGGTGCTGCTCGCAGATGCGGTTGACGAGGCTCTCGCCGAAATCCTGGCCGACGAGGTTCAGCATCATGTCCAGCGAGGCGGTGCCGCCGGCGCAGGTATAGAGATTGCTGTCCACTTCATAGAGGTCGGCATAGACCTCCGCCTGCGGGAAGGCTTCGGAGAAGCCCGGCAGGTTTTCCCAGTGGATCGCGCAGCGCTTGCCATTCAGGAGCCCGGCCTGAGCAAGCACATGCGCGCCCGTACAGAGACTGCCGACGGCGACGCCGCGGTTGTAGCTTTCGCGAAGCCAGGCATTGACCGACTTGTTGTTGAAATCCTCGACATCGATGCCGGAACAGACCAGCACCATGCTTGGTCGGTTCTCGCCGCCGAGATGACGGCGCTCTTCGGCGAGCGAGGAATTTGCTTCGACACCGATGCCGCAGGAAGAATAGACCTTGTTGCCGTCAACCGAGGTGAGGCGCCACGTATAGGCCTGATAGCCGAGCATGCGGTTGGCAATACGCAGCGTGTCGATCGCCGCCGAAAAGGGCAGCATGGTGAACTGGGGAACCATAAAGAAGACGAGAGAGCGCTTCTTGGTCAGCATCTTGTTCATGAGCAAAATCCATGCTGGAGGGCGATGCGCTATTGGTGCGTGGAATGCGTCGCTTAGATGTTCTGAAAGCGACATTCGCATGGAAATCTGCGGCTGATAAGCGCTATTTTGCGACATGCCGCTCTAAGCGGCCTTCCAAATGCACGACGGCTTCGTCAAAAGTCGCAAGCTGAAACTGATTTCAAATATATGCGTCTGAAATTCAAGATTAAATTTCACCTGCCCAAAAACGATGAGGGCGGCGCTGCCATTGGCAGGGCGCCGCCCTCACGCTGGGAGGTATGTCGCATTCATTACATATCCTTGCGGTCATCCGCTGCTTCTGCCGACGGATAGCCAACGTCCTTGCGGATGTCGAACGGCATGGATTCGATTTCGCGTGCTGCCTGCCACTGGTGCCATGCGTGCGACGCCTTGTGCAGAAGGCCGCCGACGTCGAAATGCAGGCCGGATGAGCTCTTGCTATCCCGATAGGTGATGGTGGTCATTTTCCTTGTCCTTTGATCGTTGAGCGTCTTGCGCCCGTTACCTGATATGGGCTTTTGGTATCCATCAATCAAACGAATAGATTTTATTGGTACCATCAGTTTTGTTGAAGGTCTTTCGCATCAATTCGCGTTCGGCAGATGCGGAAGCGTAGGGATCGACATCGGCAATCAGGTGGTGCGGCAAGGCCGTCATTTGGCGCATCGTGTTGTCCCATGCGGCCCGCTGGATCTGCCGCGAACGGAACGCGAAGAAGGCGTCGATCGCAGAATGGACGGTGTCGGTCATCATGGCCTCCTCTTTGTCTATCAGCCATGAGTGAAATATAAGGTTCGATTGACTTTCAGCCAAACGAAATGATATGGTTGTTAAGATCAGAAAAATTGAAAGATGCGCCGATGACGATGCCCTTTCGCAGGCCAATCCCGCTTCTCGATAACGATGTTCTGCGCACCTTCGTGGCGATCGCGGAAACCGGCAATTTTTCGACGGCCGCCGAAGCGGTGTTCAGAACACCCTCTGCCGTCTCCATGCAGATCAAGAAGCTAGAAGAGCAGCTCGGCGCGACATTGTTCCTGCGCGACGCCCGCTCGGTGACGCTGACGCAGCATGGCGAGCTGTTGCTCACCTATGCGCGCAATATCCTGGCGCTCTCGAACGAAGCGGTTTCGCGCTTCATCATGCCCGAGCTCAGCGGCGTGGTGCGCCTCGGCGCGCCCGAAGATATCGGCGAACGGCTGCTGCCGAGCATTCTCAAGAGTTTCGCCGAAAGCTATCCCGGCATCATGGTCGATGTGACCATCGACATGAGCATCGGGCTGAAGAAGCGGATGGAAGAGCAGCGCCTCGATCTGGCGCTCGTCAATTTCGCCACGCGGCCATTCCCGACCGGCGGCGAGGTCGTCTACCGCGAGAGGCTGGTCTGGGCAGGTGCGAAATGCGGAACGGCGCATCGCAAGGAGCCGCTGCCGATCTCGATCTGGGAAGAGGGCTGCATCTGGCGTCACGAAGCGCTGTCGCAACTTGAGCGCAACAAGCGGCCCTATCGCGTTGCCTATCTCAGTGGCCATACGATGGCGCAGAGGGCGGCTGTGGTTTCCGATCTGGCGATTGCGCCGCTACCGCGCTCCTATGTCAGCGACGATATGGTGATCCTCGGCGCGCAGGAGGGCCTGCCGGAGCTCGCCTCCTTCGAGATTCGCCTTCTAACGGCGTCGCAGCTCTCTGGGCCGATGCAGGCGGTTGCCGACAGCATCCGCTTTGCCTTTGCTGAAAAAGCGAAGGCCGCGGCTGCCTAAACCATTCTGGCGTGAACCTTTTTGGCTTTGATGCGTTTATCGGCCGGAGCGGCGTTCGCCGCTTCGGAGAGGTCATATTTTCAAAGGAATTCCACGATGACGACCACAGCCAAAATCGGCGCTGCCCTCATGCTCCTGCTTGCTCTTTCGTCCTGCGGCAACACGATCCGCGGCGTCGGCCGCGATACGGCCAACGCCGTCAATGCGACACAGGATGCCGGCCGGTCCGTCGATCGGGCCGCACGCCGCTAATCAGATCTTGGCTGCCGGATAGGCCCTTTCAAGGCCGCCGGAGCGCACCAATCCCGTGCGGAAGGCCTCATAGGCCGGATGCTGGCTGGACTTGGCGGCTTCCATCAGGCGGACTTGAAGGCGGTCCGGAGCGGCTGAGCCGATCCATTTCCCCGTCGTCTCAAGCTTCAGCGAATTGAGAAATCGGCTCTCGGCCGATTGATCGAGATAGCGGTGCAGGCCGTCGACCAGATTGTCGTCCTGCGCCGCATTCTCCATCAGGAGCTGGAGGTAGGACTTGTCTGCATCGCTGCTGCCGGCAAATTTCTGGGCAACGGTGTCGCGATCGGGAAAGGAAGCGGCGGGGGTCATTTCAAGCACCTGCAATATCAATGGGCGCAGCCTGGCTGCGTTTTCGTTGTCGAAGGCATATCATGACGGCGCTGGCCTTCGCGAAGCTTGCTAAAGCGCTCGCTTCACCCGGGCCGCCACGTCTTCGGGCACCCACAGGGTCCAGAGCTCCGGGTAATTCTGCAGAAAATAGATGGCGGCGTTGCGGCTGCTTTCACCGTTTTCATCCTGCCATGCCAGCACGTCGTTGATCGTGCCGTTGTCCCATCTGCGCTTGCGAAGATAATCCATCGCCGGACCAGCGCGGTCTGCGAATGACCTTGTGGTGACGGTGAAGGCCTGGGATATCGGATAAGCGTTTCGCTCCGGCTTGGCGCATCCGGGGACGGAGGTGCAGTTGTCCCACTCTGCCTGGTCGAAGGGGACACCCATCGCCAGCCGCACCATCTCGTATTTTCCGGCGACCGCAGTCGGCGCCCAGTAATAACCGAGCCAGCCGCGTTTGTCGGCAAAGGCATCGGCAATCGATGCATCGAGCGACCGCGGCGTTTCAGCTCCTATGAGATCAAAGCCTTTCTCTTCTGCATGGAAGGCATTGTAGATGTTCTGCGTCGAGATCTTGCAGGCCCAGCCGGTTGGACAATTGAATATCGCAGCCTTGTCCGTCGATCCGTCGCCCGGAAAGAGATCCGGACGGGCGAGGGCGTCTTCCAGCGTCCTGATGGATGGGTTGGCGTCGGCGACGAATTTGGGGATCCACAGACCTTCGACTGCACCCTCAGAAAGGATCTCCGCGCCTTCGACAAGGCGGCCGGCGGTGATGGCATCGTCCAGTTCGGTCTGGACGCCCTTTACCCAGAGTTCCGGCGCGACGTCCGGCGTCGATTTTCCGTTCATCGAGGTGAAGGTTGGCATGGTGTCGCCGGGGACGATCTTGACGTCACAGCCATAGCCGGCTTCGAGAATGATCCTGTCGAAATTGGCGGCGATGGCGGCCGAGCCCCACTTCATCTCGGCAATCGAGACGCTTCCGCAACCGGATGCCGCGGCCGAGGTCGCAAAGGCGCAGGCAAGGGCGGCGAATAACAGCATTTTTCCTGCGGTCTTCATCTGCACATCCTTATTTCCACTCAGGATTTTTAAATTTACATATGCTAGCGCAGAAAAGGTTGCGGTCAACTTTCCGCAGTTGAACTTTTTTGGCCTAAAACATTGATTTACAACGGCTAATATTAGCGAATTCTGCCGCCTGTGATCGGGCGCTTTAATGATGCGGCGCACACGCCACTGCCAACAAAAGTTCAAAAAAGGTCAAAATTCATGTTTGCTTAAGGCCTCAATAACTCTCCGGTAAGGATGTCGCGTTATCAGTGTAGCCACGGCGGGGGACAAACCGCCGGTTCTCCGGATCAGGTTTTGCGTCCCGGAGAAGACGAGTTTCGCCGTGTATGGGCGAATACGCCAGAGTTTACGGCAAACCGCGCGGCTTACTGCCTGCGCGGTTTTCGTGTTTTTGGCCCTGCCGTTGACCGTGCGAGGCAACGCGTTGTAGGCCTCGTCCCATGATCAGAGCCATCATGCTGCAGGGAACAGGATCGGATGTCGGCAAGACGGTGCTTGTTGCCGGTCTCTGCCGGTTGGCGGCCAATCGTGGACTGAGCGTGCGACCCTTCAAGCCGCAGAACATGTCCAACAACGCCGCCGTTGCCGACGATGGCGGCGAGATCGGACGGGCGCAGTGGCTGCAGTCGCTGGCTGCACGCACGCCGTCATCTGTTCATATGAATCCGGTGCTGCTGAAGCCGCAATCGGAGAACGGCAGCCAGATCATCGTCCAGGGCAAGGTCTGGGGGCAGGCAAAGGGGCGTGACTATCAGCGTCTGAAGCCGCAACTGCTGGAATTTGTACTGTCGAGTTTCTCTACGGTTTCAGAAGGCGCCGATCTCGTAATCGTCGAGGGCGCAGGATCGCCGGCGGAGATCAATCTGCGCCCGGGCGATATCGCCAATATGGGTTTTGCGACAAGGGCCGGCGTGCCGGTCGTGCTGGTCGGCGATATCGATCGCGGTGGTGTCATCGCCTCGCTCGTTGGGACGCATGCTATCCTCGACGATGCCGATCGGGCGATGATATCCGGCTATATCATCAACAAGTTCCGCGGCGACGTCTCGCTTTTCGACGACGGGATCGCCGCGATCGGCCGCTATACCGGCTGGCCGTGCTTCGGCGTCGTGCCCTGGCTGAAGGCGGCAGGCGGGCTGCCTGCGGAGGATTCAGTCGTTCTTGAAAAGCTGGCGCGGGGAAGCGGGGCCGCATTGAAGATCGCCGTCCCCGTTCTGCCGCGGATTGCCAATTTCGACGATCTCGACCCGCTGAGAGCCGAAGACGACGTCGAGCTGGTGTTCGTGCGTGCCGGGGAGCGTCTTCCCGAAGACGCCGCGCTCGTCGTGCTGCCGGGCTCCAAATCGACGATCAGCGACCTTGCCGATTTTCGCGCTGAGGGATGGGATCGCGATCTGACCGCCCATGTCCGGCGCGGCGGCCGGGTGATCGGCATTTGCGGCGGTTATCAGATGCTCGGCCGCAAGGTGCACGACCCGCTCGGCATCGAGGGCGGAACGGCGGAGGTTGACGGGCTCGGGCTGCTCGACGTCGAGACCGTCATGGCGCCGGAGAAGACGGTCCGCAACAGCCATGCTGTTTCTGCTGAATATGGTACGCCGCTGTCAGGCTATCAGATCCATCTCGGCGTGACCGAGGGGCCGGATTGCAACCGGCCGTCGGCCGTGGTGGATGGTGCCGCGGATGGTGCCGTATCTGCGGATGGACGTATCGTCGGGACCTATCTGCACGGCCTGTTTTCCGGCGATGCCTATCGCAGCCGGTTGCTGCAGAGTTTCGGCCTTCAGGGCGAAAGGCGCAATTACGCGGAGAGCGTCAACCGGGCGCTGGATGCCGTTGCGGCCGAACTGGAGGCGCATCTCGACCGTGACTGGCTGAACCGGCTGCTTGGCTAGATTTCCCCGGAGATTTCGCGGCGCCGCCGGTCGAGCTCTTCGCTGTAGCGGCGTAGCGTGTGGCTTTCGCTGAGCTGTCCGACGACCTTGCGCTCGATCAGATTGTTCAGCACGGCGAGCGCTTCGCTCTCGCTCTTGTCGAAAATGGCGGCTGCCTGCTTGGCATTCATCTGCGGCTGCAGGAAATCGTTCTTGTAGCGAACGAAACTCTCCAGCCCCTTGCCCTCGTCGTCGGTGGCGATCGGATTCGCATGAATTTCCGGCACCAGCACCAGACCGGCATATTTGCCTGTGTCATCGACAAGGATGACGCGTTGCGTGGCGCCGGCGGGAAAAGCCTTCTTGAACTCTTCGACAGTGGTTGCGGCATTGGCGGTCTTGACGTCGGCGCGCATCAGCTTGTCGACCGTCAGATTGCGGATCCAGCCGACATCGTGAGCGCTGCGGATGCTTTCGCCGCGCAGGTGAAAACGCCAGGTGGCGAAGGAGTAGCCAAAGGTGGTGCGCACGACGAGCGAGGACGTGATGACCGCGGCGAGCACCAATACGGTGATCGGGAAGTCGCCGGTGATTTCGAGCGCCAGAAAGGTCATCGTCAGCGGTCCGCCGATGATGGCGACTGCGAGTGAACTCATGCCGACGACGGCGTAGACTTCGGGTGTCAGCGAGGCATGCGCAAAGAACGGCGCGGAATAGGCAAAGAGCTTGCCGAGCAGCGCGCCCATAAACAGCGAGGCGAAGAACAGGCCGCCCCTGAAGCCGGAGCCGATCGACACGGCTGAGGCCAGCGACTTCAACAGCAGGATGCCGACGAGCGTCGGGATCGCCACCTGATGCGCCAGGTTGAGATGCAGGGCGCCATGCCCTGCCGAAAGCACCTGCGGAGAGATGGTGGCCAGCAGGCCGACGACGATGCCGCCGAGCGCCGGGCGTACCGGCGTCGGCACGGAACTCTTGCGAGCCAATTCCTCAACAAAGGAAACGCCCTGCATGATCAGGATGCCGGCACCGGCGCAGCAGGCGCCAAGCAGAATGGCCGGAACATAATCGGCGGGCACCACAGTGCCGAACCTGCCGACGTCGATGGTGAAATCGTTGCCTGCGAGCAGCCGTGCCACCAGCGTCGACAGTAGGGCAGAGACGACGACAGGTGTCAACGAGACGATCGTATAGGTGCCGATAATCAGCTCGAACGCGTAGAAGGCGCCGGTTAGCGGGGCATTGAAGGCGGCGGCGATGGCGCCCGCCGCCCCGCAGCCGAGGAGGACGCGCAGATCGGCGCGGCGCAGCTGCAGCTTCAGGCCGAGTTTCGAGGCCAGGCCCGCCGCAAGCTGTGTATAGCCGGCCTCCAGGCCGACCGAGGCGCCGAAACCGTTGGAAATCAGGTTCTGGATCGCCACGATGATGCTGTCCGTCAGCGACAGGCGGCCGCCATGCAGCGCATTGGCCTCGATCGGATCGACCATCGGCTTCTTGCGTGTCCTGCTGAGGATGAAGAGCAGCAAGCCGAGAAGCATGCCGCCGCAGACCGGTGCCAAGAGCAGCAGCAGCTTGTTGCTGATATCGGAGGAGCTGAGACGATCGACATCGCTGATGCCGAAGATGAGGCTGTGCATCTCCCGGGAGATCAGGCTCATGCCGGTGACCGCGCAGCCGGAGATGACGCCGACCGCGCCACCGGCGAAAACCATGCCCATTTCGTTCTGCCGCGCCAGCGCGCGCAGCCGCGCCAAATCGAATTTGAGATGGCGCCGCGTCAGGCGGCCGATATCGGTTTTCGTGAGCATGATGACAGAACTAGGCGACGGGGAGCAGGATCAAGGAAGCACGCTTTGTGCGCCGCATGATTTCGCGAGCAATTGCAGCAAAAGCGAGGCGGCGGCAAGCGAAATCTGTCCGTAAGTCAATGAATTTAATAGACTATCTGTTTGGTAGACTCAGTCGTGTTAAGACGAGGCATTTTCCATCGCGTCAGGCTCGATTGACTTCGCGCTGCCGCGCGCCTAACGATGAAATCAATAACGGATGGTTCCGGAGCGGTGATTGCCGCCCTGGATGAAAAGGGAATGTGACGGGGCGGACCCAAACCGGGCGTCTTCATCACAGCCGACCCCGCGACTGTAGAGCGGTCAGGGTCTTCCATCCGGTGCACCGGCACCACCGCCTGATCGCCGCATTCTGTGGCAGGGCGTTGGCTCAAGGACACCGGAAAAGCCACTGGAATGCATCGTGATCAGCAGGGGCTGGACGCCTCCATTTCTACGAATCGTCCGCCTTTTCACGAGAATGCAGCCGGGAAGGCGAGGAAGATCCGCTGGCACGATCAGGGATGGCCTTGCGCCATCCCTGTCGGGGCCTCAAACCGCGAGCCAGGAGACCTGCCAACCGTGCCGGGCGAAGAGCCCACCCAAGGGCAATCCTGTCCGCTGCCAGCACGGAGGTTGTCATGGCTGAAACACGAATTTGCATGCCGTTACGTGCGGCCCTGAGGATTTCCCTCATTCCTGTGCTTGTCACAGGAATCCAGCGTGCCCAAGTCCTTGGGCACAGAAGACTTATTTCCTTGCTGCTAGGTTTCATTCACGGCGCAGACGCGCCGTGGCTGGATTCCTGTGACAGGCACAGGAATGAGGGAGGTGGGTGTGGTGGACGCCAATACGCTGATGCCGGAGCCATCCTCACATGAGCAGCACCACCTTCATTCTCGGCGGCGCTCGTTCCGGCAAATCCCGTTTCGCCGAACAGCTGATCACCGAGAGCGGCCTCGAGCGCCACTATATCGCCACCGGGCGGGCCTGGGACGACGAGATGCGGGCGCGGATTGCTGCCCATAGGGACGATCGCGGGCCGTCCTGGACGACGCATGAGGAGCCGCTGCAGCTTGTCGAATGCCTGTCGGCCGTCGACGGCGAAGGGCGGGCGATCCTTGTCGATTGCCTGACGCTCTGGGTCACCAATCTGATGATGGGCGAGCGGGACATGGCGGTGGAATCTGCGGCTCTTGCCGCCTGGCTGCCGAAGGCCAGGGCGCGGCTCGTGCTTGTTTCCAATGAAGTCGGCCTCGGGATCGTTCCCGAGAACCGGATGGCGCGGGATTTCCGCGATCATGCCGGACGGCTGCACCAGATGATCGCGGCCTCCGCCGCGGACGTGTATTTTATTGCGGCAGGGCTGCCGCTGAAAATGAAGGGTTGAAGTTTATGAACCAGAAGATCCCCGCAACCGTGATCACCGGCTTTCTCGGCGCGGGCAAGACGACGATGATCCGCAACCTGCTTTCCAACACCGGCGGCAAGAAGATCGCGCTGATCATCAACGAATTCGGCGATCTCGGCGTCGATGGCGACGTGTTGAAGGGCTGTGGCGCGGAGAACTGCACAGAGGACGATATCATCGAGCTCACCAACGGCTGCATCTGCTGCACGGTTGCCGACGATTTCATTCCGACGATGACCAAGCTGCTGGAGCGCGAGCAGCGCCCCGATCATATCGTCATCGAAACCTCGGGCCTGGCGCTGCCGCAGCCGCTGGTCGCCGCCTTCAACTGGCCTGACATCCGCAGCGAAGTCACCGTCGATGGCGTCATCACCGTCGTCGACAGCGCCGCCGTTGCCGCCGGACGTTTCGCCGACGACCACGATGCCGTCGATGCGCGCCGCACCGAAGACGAGTCGCTCGATCACGAGAGCCCGATCGAGGAGCTGTTCGAAGATCAGCTGACCTGCGCCGATCTGATCGTGCTCAACAAGACGGATCTGCTCGATGCCGCAGGCATTATCCGCGTCCGTGACGAAGTGGCGTCGCGCATTTCGCGCAAGCCTGCGCTGATCGAGGCGAAGAACGGCGAGGTTCCGGCCAGCGTCTTGCTCGGCCTCGGCGTCGGCACCGAGGAAGATATCGCCAACCGCAAGTCCCATCACGAGCTCGAGCATGAGGACGGCACGCCGCACGATCACGACGAGTTCGACAGCTTCGTCGTCGAGCTCGGCGCGATTGCCGATACGGCCGGTTTCATCGAGAAGCTGAAGGGCGTGATTGCAGAGCATGACGTGCTGCGCCTGAAGGGCTTTGCCGCAGTTGAGGGCAAGGCGATGCGCCTGCAGATCCAGGCTGTCGGCAGCCGTATCGACCAGTATTTCGACCGCGCCTGGGCGATGGACGAAACGCGCGGCACGCGCCTCGTCGTCATCGGCCTGCATGACATGGATGAAGCGGCCGTGCGCAAGGCCATCGAGGCGCTCGTCTGATCCATGCATCTGCTTCTCGCCCAGAAAGGAACGATCAGCGACGGTGACGAGGCCATCGATCTTGGCCAGTCGCCCGGCGATATCCTGTTCCTGTCTGCAGCGGATACGGAGCTTGCGGCCATCGCCGCCGCCCACGGACAGGGCGGCGGTTCATCGCTGACGCTTCGTCTTGCCAGCCTGATGAGTCTCAAGCATCCGATGTCGGTCGATGCCTATGTCGAGCGCACCGCGCTGCACGCAAAGCTCATCATTGTCCGCGCGCTCGGTGGTGCCAGCTATTTTCACTATGCGCTGGAGGCTCTCCATACCTGCGCGGCGCGGCATGGCGCGCGGATTGCCGTTCTGCCGGGGGATTCCAAGCCGGATGCGGGGCTGACACCGTTTTCCAATGTGGCGCTCGATGATCTCAATGCGCTGTGGGCTTACCTGATCGAAGGCGGCGAAGAGAATTCGTTGCGGCTGCTGGATTATGCGGCGGCGATGCTGTCGGGTGGTGAAAAGCCCGGTGCGGCCGCGCCGTTGATGAAGGCCGGGATATGGTGGCCGGGGCGGGGAGTCGTTGGTGTCGGGGAGTGGCGGGTGCTGTCTGCGGCGATGCTGCGGAACGTGGCACCCCCCTCTACATCTAACGACGCCCCCATCGCCGCCATCAGCTTCTACCGAGCCCTCGTCCAGAGCGGCGAGACCGCACCGGTCGAGGCGATGATCGAGGCCCTGGCGGCGGAAGGTCTCCGGCCATTGCCGGTCTTTGCCTACAGCCTCAAAGACCCGGTCTCCAAGGGCATCATCGCCAGCATTTTCGATCAGGCCCCTCCCGATGTCGTGGTCAACACGACGGGCTTTGCCGTGTCCGCGCCGGGTGCGCAGCGTGAACCGACCGTGCTGGAAAAAAGCGGTTCCGTGGTGCTGCAGGCAATCCTGTCTGCATCATCACATGAGGCGTGGGCCGTGTCATCGCAGGGGCTGTCGGCGCGCGATCTCGGGATGAACGTGGCGCTGCCTGAAGTCGATGGACGGGTTTTGGCGCGGGCCGTCTCGTTCAAGTCGGCGGCGCGTTATGACGCGGCTGTCGAAGCGAATATCGTTACCAGCCAGCCTGATGAAGGGCGGATGCGCTACACGGCCAAGCTCGGAGCCGGCTGGGCGCGGCTGCGGCGCAAGCCGGCTGCGGCGCGGCGCGTGGCGCTGGTGCTCGCCAACTATCCGAACCGTGACGGGCGCCTCGGCAACGGCGTCGGCCTCGATACGCCTGCGGGTACCGTCGAGGTGCTGAAGGCGATGCGCGGGGCTGGCTATGGTGTCGCCGATTTCCCTGATGATGGCGATGCGCTGATCCGCCATCTCTCGGAGGGGCCGACGAATTCCGGACACGACGGAAAGGTGATCCGCGAAACGCTTTCCATGAGTCGATACAAGGCGTTCTTCGCGTCTCTTCCGAAAAAGATTCAAGACGAGATGACGGCGCGCTGGGGCGTGCCGGAGGGCGATCCCTACGTCGTGGATGATGTTTTTGCCCTGCCGTTTACGCGGTTCGGCAATGTACTGGCGGGTATCCAGCCGGCCCGCGGCTACAATATCGATCCGAAGGAAAGCTACCATTCGCCCGATCTCGTGCCGCCGCACGGGTATCTCGCCTTCTATGCTTTCCTGCGCCAGGAATTCGGCGCCGATGCGGTTGTTCACATGGGCAAGCATGGCAATCTCGAATGGCTGCCGGGCAAGGCGCTGGCGCTTTCGGAGGAGTGCTATCCGGAGGCGATCCTCGGGCCGCTGCCGCATCTCTATCCCTTCATCGTCAACGATCCCGGCGAGGGCACGCAGGCCAAACGCCGGACGGCCGCCGTCATCATCGATCACCTGACGCCGCCGCTGACGCGGGCTGAAAGCTATGGTCCGCTGAAGGATCTGGAAGCGCTGGTCGACGAATATTACGAGGCATCCGGCAGCGATCCGCGCCGTATCCGGCTTTTGTCGAAGCAGATCCTTGAGCTCGTCGCCGATATCGGCCTGGATAGTGATGCCGGGATTGCCAAGGGCGAGACCGAGGATGAGGCGCTGAAGAAGCTCGATGCCTATCTCTGCGATCTCAAGGAGATGCAGATCCGTGACGGGCTGCATGTGTTTGGTGTGTCGCCGCAGGGACGGCTGCTGACGGATCTGACAGTGGCGCTGGCGCGGGTGCCGCGCGGGCTTGGCGAGGGCGGGGATCAGAGTTTGCAGCGGGCGATTGCTGGGGCTTTGGGGTTGGTGGGTGCCGTACCCCCCTCTGTCCTGCCGGACATCTCCCCCTCAAGGGGGGAGATCGACTCGTGGCGAGTGTCCCACCAGCCAAATGAAGTCGAAGCGAGCAGGTCCGCCCAGCCAATCTCCCCCCCTGAGGGGGAGATGCCTGGCAAGGCAGAGGGGGGTACCCCGCATACAAGCGCCAAATTCGATCCCCTCGACTGCAACATGGCCGCCCCCTGGAACGGTCCACGCCCCGACATTCTCGGTGACATCCTCGACGCCCCCTGGCGCACCAATGGCGACACCGTCGAGCGCATCGAACTGCTCGCCGCAAAGTTCGTCTCCGGCGAAACCGAATGCCCGGCTGACTGGTCCCAAACCAGATCCGTCCTCACAGAGATCGAATCCCGCCTGAAGCCCTCGATCCTCGCCTGCGGCGCCGCCGAGATTTCGGCACTCCTCGCCGGCCTCGACGGCCGTTTCGTCGCTCCCGGTCCCTCCGGCGCTCCGACGCGCGGGCGGCCCGATGTGCTGCCGACAGGGCGGAACTTCTACTCCGTTGATAGCCGCGCGGTGCCGACGCCTGCCGCCTATGAACTCGGCAAGAAATCGGCGGAACTGCTGGTCCGCCGCTATGTGCAGGATCACGGCGAGTGGCCGGTGTCCTTCGGGCTGACGGCCTGGGGTACGTCCAACATGCGCACCGGTGGGGACGATATCGCCCAGGCGCTGGCGCTGATCGGTGTCAAGCCGGTATGGGACATGACCTCGCGCCGGGTCACCGGCTACGAAATCATCCCGCCTGCGATGCTGAGGCGTCCGCGGGTCGATGTGACGCTCCGGATATCAGGCTTCTTTCGCGATGCCTTTCCGGAGCAGACCGCGCTGTTCGACAAGGCGATCCGCGCCGTCGGCGCTCTCGATGAGGATGCTTCGGATAATCCGATTGCCGAGCGGATGCGCGGCGAGGCGGCGCGGCTTGCGGCGTCCGGCCTGGATGAAGCGTCGGCGGCCAAACGCGCCGGATATCGCATCTTCGGCTCAAAGCCGGGCGCTTACGGCGCGGGGCTGCAGGCGCTCATCGACGAGAAAGGATGGGAGCGGCGCGCCGATCTGGCCGAAGCCTATCTCGCCTGGGGTAGCTATGCCTATGGTGCGGCCGAAGAGGGCCGGGCCGAGCGCGGCATCTTCGAGGAGCGGCTGCGCTCCATCCAGGCGGTGGTGCAGAACCAGGATAACCGCGAACACGACCTGCTCGACAGCGACGATTACTATCAGTTCGAGGGTGGAATGGCCGCGGCTGCCGAGCATGTCGGCGGTGCGCGTCCTTCCATCTATCACAACGACCATTCGCGGCCGGAAAAGCCGGTGATCCGTTCGCTGGAGGAAGAGATCGGCCGTGTGGTGCGCGCGCGTGTCGTCAATCCGAAATGGATCGATGGCGTCATGCGCCATGGCTACAAGGGTGCCTTCGAGATCGCCGCCACGGTCGATTATCTCTTTGCCTTTGCGGCAACGACGGGAGCCGTCGGCAACCATCATTTCGAGGCCGTCTATCAGGCTTTTGTCGCCGATCCCAAGGTGCGTGATTTCATGGCGGAGAAGAACCCAGCCGCTCTCGAAGAGATGAAGGAACGGTTGATGGAGGCGATCGACCGGCATCTCTGGACGCCACGCAGCAATTCGGCGCGCTTCGATCTCGCGCCATCACACCATAAACAGACAGCATGACATTTCATCGGGAAAGACAATGAGCGAAGAACCAGTAGACACCGCCGAAAAGGACGATAGCCGCCACAACGAGAAAATGGCGAAGAAGAAGGCGGCGCGTGACAAGATCATGGCCACCAAGACGGATCAGAAGGGCCTGATCATCGTCCACACAGGCAAAGGCAAGGGCAAGTCGTCCTCCGCCTTTGGGATGATCTTCCGCCATATTGCCCATGGCAAGCCGTCGGCCGTGGTGCAGTTCATCAAGGGCGCCATGTGGACCGGCGAGCGCGATCTGATCGAGAAGCATTTTTCCGATCTCTGCCAGTTCCACACAATGGGCGAGGGCTTCACCTGGGAGACGCAGGACCGCGCCCGCGATGTTGCGGCAGCCGGTGCCGCCTGGGAGAAGGCGAAGGAGTTGATCCGTAATGAGCGCAATTCGATGGTGCTGCTCGACGAGATCAACATCGCGCTGCGCTACGATTATCTCGACATCAACGACGTTGTCGCATTCCTGAAGGCCGAAAAACCTTATATGACTCACGTGGTGCTGACCGGACGCAATGCCAAGGACGAGCTAATCGAAATCGCCGATCTCGTGACCGAGATGGAGCTGATCAAGCATCCATTCCGCTCCGGCATCAAAGGGCAGCCGGGCGTGGAGTTCTGATGGCGCAAAGCTGGATATTCTGGGCGTTTCTGTCGGCAGCCTTTGCGGCGCTGACGGCGATCTTTGCGAAAATCGGTGTGGCCGGCGTCAACTCGGATCTGGCGACGTTGATCCGCACCATCGTCATCATCGCCATTCTGGCCGGTATCGTCACCGCCACCGGCCAGTGGCAGCCACTTTCCAGCATATCTGGCAAGACGTGGCTGTTTCTGGCGCTCTCGGGTGCTGCGACGGGCGCATCCTGGCTCGCCTATTTCCGGGCGTTGAAACTCGGCGATGCGGCGCGTGTGGCACCGATCGACAAGCTGTCGATCGTGCTCGTCGCCGTCTTCGGCGTCGTCTTCCTCGGCGAGAAGCTTGGATTGGTGAACTGGCTCGGTGTGGTGATGATTGCGGGTGGGGCGCTGTTGCTGGCGCTGTTCTAGCCGTTCGCCAGCTTTCGCAAGATTGCAGCCGTTTCCTCGTCGGCGGGGAAGAAGGATTCGATCGCCAGTTCCGAGAGCGTGACATCGACAGGCGTGCCGAACACGGTGGTGGTCGAAATCAGCGATAGCGTGCCTGCGGCGGTGCGCAGCCGTAGCGGCACGGCGATCCCTGAATAATCGTGCTTTGTCTCATCCGCCGGGTTGCCGCCAGGCGAAAGTTCCTGCAATTCCTTCAGAAGTGCGCCTAGGATCGGCTCGCCCGAGGTGTCGATCTGCTGGCGAAGCCGCTCGAGAAGGTGCGCGCGCCACTCGGCGAGATTGACGATATGAGGTGCCAATCCTCCTGGATGCAGGCTGAGGCGCAGGACGTTGACCGGGCCTTCGAGCAGGCCTTTCTCAGCGACATCCGCAAGCAGCGGCGCGATCGCCGCATTGGCGGCAACCAGCGTCCAGTGCCTGTCGATCGCGAGGGCCGGAAAGGGCTCCTGCGCTTTCAGGACCATGTCGACAGCCAGTCTTGCCGGTTTCAGGGCCGGATCGTCCAATGAGCGCTCGGCAAAGAGCGGCGCATAGCCGGCGGAGAGCAGCATCGGATTGCGCTCCCGAAGGGGAACGCCGAGCCGTTCTGCCAGATGCAGCAGCATGTCGCGGCTCGGCGTCGAGCGCCCGCTCTCGATGAAGCTCAGATGCCTCTTTGAAATCTCCGCTTCGAGGGCGAGATCGAGCTGGCTCATGCGGCGAAGCTTGCGCCAGTCGCGGAGGTGGTCACCGAGGGAGCGGGCTGAAGTCATCATCATCAGGCTTCCGGAACGAGGTCGAGGAAACCGTGTACGGCCTTCAGGCGTCCGCCTTCAAGCAGGGAAAAGTCCGTTCCCTTAATAATCGCCTCGCTGCCGTCGGGGCCGAGGCCCCATGAGAAGCGCAGGTTGTTGCCATGGCCATCCGCGGCACCGATCAGATTGAAGCGGAAACCGGGGAAGCGGGTCTGTACGGCTTCCACCAGCGCGTTGATCTGCTCGTGACCCTCGCCACGCATCAGGGGATCGATATAGGTGCCGTTTTCGGCCCAGCTTTCGGCGATCAGCGCGCGGCGGCGGTCTGCATCCTCCTCGTTCCAGATGGCGATGTAGCGTTCGGCGGTGTTGCTCGCGTCGGTCATGTCATGTCTCCTTTGATCGCCCGGTTCGTCCAGGCATCGCGATCATCGGCAAAGGCCGTTCGCTCATCAATTACGCGCGAGGTAATCAAGCTCGCGGCTTGGTGATTTGACAGTGCCGTCATCCGCCGGAAGGCTTGGCAATCGATTTCGAAGATGGAGGACGGCCTGATGACATCGCTTTCGGCATATGCGGCACGGGTGGCGCAACTGGCGCTTTTGGCATCCGCGCTCGGCTGGTCTTCCGCGCATGCGGCAACCGTTGTCGACGAGTGGAAGAAGATCAAGGCTCCGCCGGCGCCGAAGCTCGGCGATGTCACCGTCGATCCCTCGACGACGGCGCTGCTGCTGCTCGATTTCAACGGGGCGCAGAACCCGGACAAGGGGCCGTGCAATACCAAGGTCAAGCCGCGCTGCATTGCGGAATTGCCGCATGTGGCCAAGCTGATGAAGGAGGCGCGCGATAGCGGTGCACCGGTGGTCTACAGCATCACGTCGAATGCGGCGCCTGAGGATATCGCGACGGTGCTCGCGCCCAAGGATGGCGACCCCATCGTGAAGTCAGGCGCCAACAAGTTCATCAATACCGATCTCGAAAAGATCCTCACCGACCGGCATATCAAGACCGTCATCGTCACAGGCACGGCTTCGGAGGGAGCAGTGCTGAACACGGCGGCCTATGCGGCGCTGAAGGGCATGGATGTAGTGTTGCCCGTCGATGGCATGTCGTCCACCGATCCCTATGCGGAGCAGTACGTCACTTGGCATTTCGCCAATGCCCCCGGTGTTTCGGCGAAGACGAAGCTGACGAAGATAGATGCGATCAAATTCGGCAAGGCTCCGGGCTAGACGCCCAGCCAGACGCGCAGCGGATTAGCGGGGTCAGCGATCAGCTTGATCGCGAAGGCGATACAGACGACGACCAGCAGCGGCTTGATCAGCTTGGCGCCGGTGCGCATGGCAAGGCGAGAGCCGACCTGCGCGCCGAGGAACTGGCAGACACCCATCATCAGCCCGATCGTCCAGAGCGTCGCGCCGAAGGAGGCGAAGACGATGAGGGCGCCGATATTCGAGCCGAGGTTCAGAAGCTTGGTATGCGCCGTCGCCTTCAGCATGCCGAAACCGGCAAGGGTGACGAAGGAGAGCATGAAGAAAGAGCCGGTGCCGGGGCCGAAAACGCCGTCGTAAAAGCCGATCAGCGGCACGAAACTCATGCCGAAGGCAAAGGGCGTGATGCGGCGGTGGGTGTCGAGGTCATTGAGATTGGGCTTGAAGGCGAAGTAGAGCGCGATCGCGACCAGCAGAACCGGCATCAGGGCGCGCAGCACGTCGCCGGGCACGATGGTTGCCAGCGCCGCGCCAAGCGCGCCGCCCATCACGGCCATCATCGCCATCGGCAGCTGTTCGCGAAGGTTCACATGGCCCTTGCGGGAATAGGCGAGCGTGGCGGAGGCGGCGCCGAACATCGACTGCACCTTGTTGGTGCCCAGCGTCTGCAGCGGCGGAATGCCGGCGATGAGCATGGCGGGCACGGTGATCAGTCCACCGCCACCGGCGATCGAATCGACGAAGCCTGCGCAGAAGGCGGCAAGGCAGAGCAGGGCGAGGAGATGAGGGGCAATATCGGACACGGCGGGACTCTGTGGGCAGGCGGGAGAAAGCGGCGCCATGTTGCATTTCCCGCACTCGCCTGCAATGGCTGCGGAGACACAGTCTGCCCTTTCAGGTTCATGCAATGCCGTCCTTCGCCACCGACAAATCGAAATCATACGTGCTCGGCCTTGGCTGCGAGCGGGGAACGCCGGTGGAGGAGGTGCGGACACTGGCGAAGCGAGCCATGGAGCTTGCCGGGATCGGACCGGGCGAGCTTGCGGCCATTGCCTCGATCGGCAGCCGTTCGGGGGAGCCTGCAATCCTGACGCTGTCGCAGGAATTTCAAATCACGCCGGTCTTCTTTGCTGCCGCGCGCCTGGAGCAGGAGACGCCGCGTCTCAAGAACCCTTCGGCCGCAGTCTTTAGGCTTGTCGGCTGCCATGGTGTTGCCGAGTCGGCGGCGCTGGCTGCTGCGGGAGCGGCGGCAGAGTTGCTGGTGCCGAAAATCAAATCTGCCCATGCGACGGCCGCCATCGCGCGCATCCTGTTGCAGAAAGAATAGCCGGCGCTATGGTGTCGGCCACCTCGCGGAGATCCCCGGATTTCTGCGACGAGAATGAGAAGGATATTTCATGCACAAGGTCATTTATGACACGGACCCGGGCGTCGATGATGCCATGGCGCTCCTCTTCCTGCACCGCCACCCCGACATCGATCTGATCGGCATCACCACGATCTTCGGCAATGCCTCGATCGAGACGACGACGCGCAACGCATTGTTCCTGAAACGCGAATGGAACATCTCGGCACCCGTCGCCAAGGGCGCGAACGTCACCTTCGATCCATCGCGCAAGGAAATCGGCTGGCCGACCTTCGTGCATGGCGATGATGGTCTCGGCAATATCGGCGTCCCCGAGGTGATCGACCTTCCCACCGATCCGCGTCCGGCGCATCGCTTCATCATCGAGACGGTGCGGGCCAATCCCGGCGAGGTGACGCTGGTTGCCGTCGGCCGCATGACCAACCTGGCACTGGCTTTGAAAGAAGACCCCGAGATTGCCAAGCTGGTGAAGCAAGTGGTCATCATGGGCGGCAATTTCTATGTGCCGGGCAATGTCTCGCCGGTCGCCGAAGCCAATATCCATGGCGATCCGGAAGCCGCCGATGTGGTGATGACGGCGCCGTGGAAGGTCGCGGTCATCGGCCTCGACGTCACCGCGATCACGACGATGAGCCGCAGCTATTTGAAGGCCGCCGCCGACAAGGGCGATGCGGCGGTGAAGCTGCTGAACGATCTCTCGCAGTTCTATATCGATTTCTACAAGCATGCGGTCGAAGACGGCATGATGGTGCATGACAGCTGTGCCGCTGTTTATGTCGTGGCGCCGGAGCTGTTCACGACAGTCACGGGTGCGGTGCGCGTCGTCTGCGGCGGCATTGCCGACGGCCAGACGATCGTCAAGCCGGACGGACGCCGCTTCCCGCCGGGCGACTGGGACAATCTGCCGAGCCAGATCGTCTGCACCGGTATCCAGTCGGAAAAAGTCGTCGATCTGATCCGGGATACGCTTCTGCGAGCCTGATCCAGCCTGGGACCGGGCGGTTTTCGCCCGGTTCGACTTTGCTGAGTCCTATCAATTCGATCCGGCTATTTCCTCAGATTTTGAGTCCGGTTGTTCGTAAGTTGAGTCGGCGGTGAAACTGCAATCGGAAATTGCCGGCGTTTCGCCGCCGTTGACCTCGCCAAGCGGCGGGCATAGACCACCCTTATGATCGAGAATGCATTCGCCCATTTGCCGGTATTGGAGCCGGGAACCGTCTGGCTCGTCGGCGCCGGTCCCGGCGATCCCGGGCTGCTGACGCTGCTTGCGGCGAAAGGGCTTTCGGAGGCCGACGTCGTCGTTCACGACGCGCTGGTCAATGAGGAATGTCTGAGGCTGGCGCGGCCGGATGCCGCTCTCGAATATGCCGGAAAGCGCGGCGGCAAGCCGTCGGCCAAGCAGCGTGATATCTCGCTGCGTCTCGTCGAGCTGGCGCGCTCAGGCAAACGGGTACTGCGGCTGAAAGGCGGCGATCCCTTCGTCTTCGGACGCGGCGGTGAAGAGGCGCTGACGCTGGTCGAGCACAACGTCCCGTTCCGCATCGTGCCCGGCATTACCGCCGGGATTGGCGGACTTGCCTATGCCGGCATCCCGGTGACCCATCGGGATATCAATCACGCGGTCACCTTCCTGACGGGGCATGATTCTTCGGGGATCGTTCCAGACGCGATCAACTGGGATGCGATCGGCCGCGGCTCGCCTGTGATCGTCATGTATATGGCGATGAAGCATATCGCGCAGATCAGCGCGTCCTTGCTGGCCGCGGGGCGCAAGGCAGACGAGCCGGTGGCCTTCGTCTGCAATGCCGCCACCAGTGGCCAGCAGGTGCTGGAAACGACGCTTGGTGAAGCTGTCGCAGCGGTAGAAGCCTCTGGGCTGGAGCCGCCGGCGATTGTGGTTGTCGGTGAGGTGGTGCGGCTGCGGTCTTCGCTCGATTGGCTCGGCGCCTTGGCTGGGCGTCGCCTGCAGCCGGATCCGTTCAGGCAGGGCGGAAAGGAGACGGCATGAGCGGCCTTCTCATTGCGGCCCCGTCCTCCGGTTCGGGCAAGACGACGATCACGCTCGGCCTCCTGCGCGCCTTGAGAAATCGCGGCGTGGCGGTGGCGCCCGGCAAGGCAGGCCCTGATTATATCGATCCGGCCTTTCATGCGGCGGCCAGCGGGACGCCGTGCCTCAATTTCGACCCTTGGGCGATGCGCCGCGAGCTGATTTCGGCCAATGCCGCGATCCACCGGCAGGGCGACCGCACCCTGATCATCGAAGCGATGATGGGGCTGTTCGATGGCGCGGCTGACGGGAAGGGAACGGCTGCCGATCTGGCGGCCATGCTCGGGCTCTCCGTTATCCTGGTTGTCGATGCCTCGCGCATGTCGCAATCGGTCGCGCCTCTGGTCAGCGGCTTCGCGAGCTTCCGGGCGGATGTCCGCATTGCGGGTGTCATTCTCAATAAGGTCGGCAGCGAGCGGCATGAGATGATGTTGCGTCAGGCGCTGGATGCCATTCGCATGCCTGTGGTCGCCGTCATTCGCAGCGACAAGACGCTGGCATTGCCTGAGCGGCATCTGGGGCTGGTGCAGGCCGGTGAGCATGCAAGTCTGGAAGCCTTTATCGATCATGCGGCCGAAGCCGTCTCGGATGAGTGCAATTTCGAGTTCCTGCTGCGGATCGCCCGTCAGGGGCTGAACGTCGCCTCGACCGCCAATATTCGCCGCTTGCCGCCGTTGGGACGCAAGATCGCCGTCGCCCGCGATATCGCCTTTGCCTTCTGCTACGAACACATGCTGCTCGGCTGGCGCCGCCGCGGCGCGGAGATTTCATTCTTCTCGCCGCTCGCCGATGAGGAACCCGCCGATGATGCCGATGCGATCTATCTGCCGGGCGGCTATCCCGAGCTCAATGCCGGTGCCATTGCGGCGGCCTCGAACTTCAAGCGCGGCATGACCGATGCGGCCGCGCGGGGTACGCGGATTTATGGCGAATGCGGGGGCTACATGACGCTCGGTGAAGGGCTGATCGATGCCGAAGGCATCCGCCACGAGATGCTCGGATTGCTGCCGCTGGTGACGAGCTACGAGCAGCGCAGCCGCCATCTCGGCTACCGGCGCGTCCGTCCCGTCGGCAAGGCTTTCTTCGAGCAGCCGATGACGGGCCATGAGTTTCACTATTCGAATGTGGTTTCGGAGGGCGAGGGCGAGCGGCTTTTCGATGTCACAGATGCGCTTGGCGCCGATCTCGGCCAGGCCGGGCTTCGCCGTGGCCAGGTCGCAGGCTCCTATATGCACATGATCGATCTTGCCGCGGAGCCGGCATGAGCGGTCCGATTGTGCATGGCGGCGGCATCACCGCCGCTGCTGCCGAATTCGGCGGGCAGCCGGAGGACTGGCTGGATCTGTCGACGGGCATCAATCCTTGTCCGGTTCCGCTTCCGGTGATCCCGCCTGCCGTCTGGCACCGGCTGCCCGACAGGCATCTGGTGCAATCGGCCGTGGAAGCGGCGCGGGACTATTATCGAAGCCGGGGGCTGTCGCCACTGCCGGTTCCGGGCACCCAATCTGTCATCCAGCTCCTGCCGCGGCTGCTCGAGCGCGAGAGCCGCGTGGCGATCGTTTCGCCGACCTACGGCGAATATGAGAAAGCCTTCGCCAACGCCGGGTGCCGGGTCGACCGGATCAGCGGGCTTGCAGAGATCGGCGAGGGGCATCGGCTGGTCGTCGCCGTCAATCCGAACAATCCGGACGCCAGGCTGCATGATCGCGACCGGCTGATCGCCGTCCATGATGTGCTGAAGGCGAGGGGCGGGTATCTCGTGGTCGACGAGGCCTTCGGCGATGCTGATCCTGAAGCGAGCCTGGTGCCGCTGGCGGACGGGCTTTCGAACCTCATCATCTTCCGTTCCTTCGGAAAATTCTTCGGGCTGGCGGGCCTGCGCCTCGGCTTCGTGATCGCGCGCGACGATATTCGGGCCTGCTTCGAGGATTGGCTTGGCCCTTGGGCGGTTTCCGGCCCGGCGCTCTCGTTGGCCGCATCGCTGCTGCGCGCTGATCCGGCGCCTATTGCTGCCGCGATCGCCGAGCGCAGTGCGGCGCTGAACGCCGTTCTTCAGGGTGTCGGTCTGACGATTGCCGGTAACGCAGCCTTGTTCACGCTGGTCGAAGACAAACGTGCGGCAGCCCTCTATACGCATCTCTGCCGGCATCACATTCTGGTCCGCAGGTTCGACTACGCGCCCAGTTGGCTGCGCTTCGGACTTGGGCCGGACAGTCTGGCTGACCAAAGACTTGCAGCCGCGCTTGAGAGTTTTGACGCATGACGATCGACGAACATCTTCTGGTTCTTCTGCTGGCCCTGCTTCTCGACCGGATCGCCGGCGACCCCGATTGGCTCTGGTCGCGCGTTCCGCATCCGGTCGTCTTGTTCGGCAAGGCGATCTCCTATTTCGACCGCACCTATAACAGCGAGACGCTGACCCGGCCCGAGCGGCGCCTGAACGGAACGGCGTCGATTGCCGCCCTGCTGTTCGGCAGCGCCATTGCCGGGCTGCTCCTGCACTGGTTCTTCGAGCTTTTCGGAATGATCGGCATCGTCCTCGAAGTCGTCTGCGTTGCCATCTTCATGGCGCAGAAGAGCCTGGCAGATCACGTTTCCGATGTCGCGGATGCGCTTCGGGCGGAAGGAATTGCCGGTGGGCGCAGAGCGGTCTCGCGCATCGTCGGCCGTGATCCTGAAACCCTCGATGAGCCCGGAATTTGCCGCGCGGCGATCGAGAGCCTGGCTGAAAACTTTTCCGATGGCGTGGTCGCACCGGCGCTCTGGTATGCGGTGCTCGGTCTCCCAGGCCTCCTCATCTACAAGATGCTCAATACAGCCGACTCGATGATCGGCCACAAGTCGGATCGCTATATCGACTTCGGCTGGGCGTCGGCCCGTCTTGACGATATCGCCAACTGGCCGGCGGCAAGGCTGTCGATCCTGCTCATCGCTGCGGGCGCCTGGCTGCGCCGTGGCGCGCGCGCCTGCCGCGAGGCGGTCCAGGTGGCGATCCGTGACGGCGGGCTGCACCGTTCGCCGAATTCCGGCCGTCCGGAGGCAGCAATGGCGGGTGCGCTCGACGTTCAGCTTGCCGGTCCGCGCGTTTATTCCGGTATTGTCGTCAGCGAACCGATGATCAACGGCGCCGGACGCGACACAGCGACAGTCAAGGATGTCGAAGACGGCGTTCTCGTCTTCAACGGCGCCTGCATGATTCTCTCGATTTCCGTCTTTGTGGCGTTCCTTTTCCTGCTTTGACGGCGTTACTGGCGATCGGCAAAGTAAAGATCTTGCCGCCTTCCGTTATCTTTCTGATTACCAAGCGCTTTAAAGCAAAATAATCAGTCTATTCGTAGACTGCTCTTCGTGATGCCGGACAAACGTTCCGGTGAAGAGGGATAGTCATGAAGACGTTTCTGGCGGCGGCTGCCGCTTGTCTGTTGCTGCAGTTTTCTCCGGTTGCCGCCAGCGCGGCCAATCTCGTCGCCCGGGTCAGTCTCGATGCGCAGACGATGACGGTGACCGAGAACGGTTTCCTCAAATACCGCTGGAAGGTATCGACTGCACGGCGCGGCTATGTGACGCCGACGGGCTCGTGGAGCGCCAAGTGGCTGTCGCTCAATCACCGCTCGCGCAAATATGACAATGCACCGATGCCCTACGCCGTGTTCTTCAACGGCGGATATGCGGTTCACGCCACATATGACCTCAAGCGGCTCGGAATGCCTGCATCGCATGGCTGCGTGCGTCTCCACCCCAACAACGCCGCGCAATTCTTCTCGATGGCAAAGCAGGTGGGGCTTGCCAATACCCGGGTCGTCATCACCCGCTGACCGGCTTTCCAATCGCATATACGGCCCGGAGATCATGTTTCCGGGCCTTTTGCGCATTGCTGTTTCGGCAACAGTTCCCACCCAATTTTGAGGGCAGCGCGCTCGAAAGCATTGGCTTTTGAAATGGATTTGCCTATGAGGGGGATAAATCCGTTATTCAAAGAGGTAAGCGCGTGACCGCTACATTCGATAAAGTTGCCGACATCATTGCTGAAACCAGCGAAATCGATCGCGAAACGATCACGCCGGAAAGCCATACGATCGACGACCTCGGTATCGACAGCCTCGACTTCCTCGATATCGTCTTCGCGATCGACAAGGAATTCGGCATCAAGATCCCGCTCGAGAAGTGGACGCAGGAAGTCAACGAAGGCAAGGTAACGACCGAAGAATACTTCGTGCTCAAGAACCTCTGTGCAAAGATCGACGAGCTGCGCGCCGCCAAGGCTTAAGCGACACCGCCATCTTTTTTATCCGCCCTGCCTCTGCAAACCGTAGCGGCCGGGCGGTTTTGTTCCTAACTAGGCGTAACCGGCGCTTCTGATCTGCCGGGCCGGAGGATCCGATGCTACTGGAATATTTCCAGATGATCGACCGCATCGAGACGGTCGATCTTGAAAAGGGCGTGCTCAAGGCGCGTTCCGTAGTGCCCGCCAAGAGCCCCGTCTTCGAGGGGCATTTTCCAGGCATGCCGCTCGTTCCGGGCGTGCTTCTGATCGAAACCATGGCGCAGGCCTCCGGCATGCTGGTGCTGGCCGCGACCGATTTCGCCGCCATGCCGTTCCTGATGTCGGTCGATGGCGCCAAGATGCGCACCTTCGTTGAGCCCGAAGCCGTGCTCGACATCGAAGCCTTTCTCGAACATGACGGTTCGGGCTTCGCGGTTACCAAGGCCAAGATCACCAGTGGCGGCAAGAAGGTCTGCGACGCGCAGCTGAAGCTGCGCACAATGCCGTTCAGCGAAGTTCCGCTCGGCGATATCGTCAAGAAGCGCGCAAGCGAAGTCGGCCTGATGGACGCGATCGCGGCGCAGGGAGTGAAGTGATGGGCAAGTCTCCGAATGACGTCGTTATCTCCGGCATCGGCATCGTCACCTGTCAGGGCGTCGGCAAGGACGCGCATCTGGCGCTGCTGACGGCAGGCGAGGCGCCGAAGGCGATCGTCGAGACCGACAAGTTCAAGCCATATCCGGTGCATCCGCTGCCCGAGATCGACTGGTCGCAGCAGATCGCCAAGCGTGGCGATCAGCGACAGATGGAAAACTGGCAGCGCATCGGCGTCTTTGCCGCCGGTCTGGCGCTCGACGATGCAGGCTTCAAGGATGATGCCGAAGCCTGCGGCACGATGGACATGATCGTTGCGGCCGGTGGCGGCGAGCGCGACATCAATGTCGATACGCTGATCGTCGACGAGGGCCTGAAGCGCAACGACCGGGAATTGCTGCTGAACGAGAAGCTGACGACCGAGCTTCGCCCGACGCTGTTTCTGGCGCAGCTGTCCAATCTGCTCGCCGGCAACATCTCCATCGTTCACAAGGTCACCGGTTCCTCGCGCACCTTCATGGGCGAAGAGGCGGCCGGTATCTCGGCCGTCGAGACTGCCTTCTACCGCATCAAGTCGGGTGAATCCTCGCATGCGCTCGTCGGCGGCGCCTTCGCTGCCGAACGCCAGGACATGATCCTGCTCACTGAAGCAATCGGCGCGCATACGCGCGGCGATTGGGCTCCGCTCTGGTCGCGCAAGGACAAGGACGGTGGCGGGATGATCACCGGTTCGGCCGGTGCGTTTCTCGTGCTGGAATCGCGCCAGCACGCGGAAGCCCGCGGCGCGCATATCTATGCGACGATCACCTCCATCGAAGGCGACCGCGGCAACCGCAATGCCGGGAATTTCGAAAAGCGCCTTGAGCGCCTGCTGGAACCCGCTGCGAAGCTGGCGCCCGAGAGCACGGCAATCTTTTCCGGTTCGACCGGCATGCATGATTTGGCCGAGCGGGAAAAGGCCGTGCTGGAGCACACGCTGCCGGGCGCTGCCATCCGCGGTTTCGGCGGTATTTCGGGCCATGCGCTCGAAGCGCAGTTTACGCTGGGTCTCGCCTTCGCAGCCCTTGCCGTCGATGCTAAAGCCAAGGTTCCCGCCTTCGATCCGGTTCATGAAAAAGCAATGATTGCTGCGGCCGATGCCGCCGTCGTCACCACAGTCGGCCACCAGCGCGGCGAGGGCGTCGCCGTTCTTTCCGCGGAAGCGTGAGGAGTGATCAAATGACAGACAAGGCTTACAAGGATCATCTCGGCCGCCCGATCGTCGCCGTGACCGGCATGGGCATCATCACCTCGCTCGGCCAGGGTCTCAAGGATAACTGGACAGCGCTGACATCGGGTACGTCGGGTATCCACGACATCACCCGTTTTCCGACCGATGGCCTGTCGACGCGGATCGCTGGTACCGTCGATTTCATCGACATTCCCGTGCCGAACGCCGTCGAGCGCTCCTACGCGTTCGCCCGCGAGACGACGATCGAAGCGCTTGCCGATGCCGATATCTCGGGTGATTTCAATGGTCCGCTGTTTCTGGCAGCGCCACCGATCGAGCCGGAATGGAGCGCCCGTTTCGAGCTCGCCGACCGGTCGCCGCCTTCCGATCATCCGGGCGACGCCTATGACCGGTTTCTGACGGCGATGCGTCAGCGCCCGGATGCGGCCTTCCATGAGGCCGCACTGTTCGGTGCGATCTCGGAGCGCCTCTCCGACCGCTTCGGCACGCGCGGGCTGCCGGTGACGCTGTCGACGGCCTGTGCTTCGGGCGCCACCGCCATTCAGCTTGGCATCGAGGCGATCCGCCAGGGCCGTACGGACCGGGCGCTTGCGGTTGCCACCGACGGTTCGCTGAGTGCGGAAGCGCTGATCCGATTCTCGTTGCTTTCGGCTCTTTCGACGCAGAACGATCCGCCGACCAAGGCCTCCAAGCCGTTCAGCAAGGATCGCGACGGCTTCGTCATCGCCGAAGGCGCTGCAACGCTGGTGCTGGAATCGCTGGAATCGGCGATCGCCCGCGGCGCCAAGATCCTCGGCATCATGAAGGGTGCCGGCGAGAAGGCCGACAGCTTCCACCGCACGCGCTCCTCGCCCGACGGCGGTCCGGCGATCGCGACGATCCGCGCGGCGCTCGCAGACGCTGGCCTGGATGAAAGCGGCATCGGCTATATCAACGCCCACGGCACCTCGACGCCGGAGAATGACAAGATGGAATATGGCTCGATGCTCGCCGTCTTCGGCGAGCGCATGGCCTCCATTCCGCTGTCGTCGAACAAGTCGATGATCGGCCATACGCTGACGGCGGCCGGTGCCGTCGAAGCTGTCTTCTCGTTCCAGACGATGCTGACGGGCACGCTGCCGCCGACGATCAACTACAACAATCCGGATCCGGCCATCGTTCTCGATGTCGTGCCGAACAAGAAGCGTGATCAGCAGGTTTCGGCCGTGCTGTCGAACTCCTTCGGTTTCGGCGGACAGAACGCAAGCCTTGTCATGGCGCTTGAACCGGCTTAAGCGGTTGCCGACAAAATTCAGAGATAAGAACGCCTGAAAGGCGAGAGGTTTTGCTATGCGCGCTTTGCAGCTGGTCGATGACCGCAAACTTGAGATCACCGACCTGCCGGAGCCGGAAGCCCCTTCTGCCGGTGAAGTGACGCTGCGCGTCAAGGCGGTGGCGCTCAATCATATCGACGTCTGGGGCTGGCGCGGCATGGCGTTTGCCAAGCGCAAGATGCCGTTGGTGATCGGTGCGGAAGCCTCCGGCGTCGTCGAGGCGATCGGCCCCGGCGTTGCCAATGTGCTGCCTGGTCAGCTCGTGTCGATCTATGGCGCGCGCACCTGCGGCCTCTGCCGTCCGTGCCGCGAAGGCCGCGACAATCTCTGCGAACACGTCTCCGGCGTTCATGGCTTCCATCTCGATGGCTTTGCGCAGGAGAAGGTCAATCTTCCGGCCCGCCTGCTCGTTCCGGCACCTCCCGGTGTCGATGCCATCGGTGCCGCGCTGGCGCCGGTGACCTTCGGCACCGTCGAGCACATGCTGTTCGACAATGCCAAGCTCGAGCCCGGCGAAACGATACTCATCCATGCGGGCGGTTCCGGCATCGGCACGGCGGCGATCCAGCTTGCCAAGAAGATCGGCTGCACCGTGATCACGACCGTTGGCTCCGACGACAAGATCGAGAAGGCGAAAGCGCTGGGTGCCGATCACGTCATCAATTACCGCACCGACCGTTTCGAAGGCGTGGTGCGTAAGCTGACGAAGAAGAAGGGCGTTGATGTCGTCTTCGAACATGTCGGCAAGGACACTTTTGCCGCCTCGATGTTCTGCCTGAAGCGCGGCGGGCGTCTCGTCACCTGCGGCTCGACCTCGGGTGTCTCGACCGAGATGAACCTGATGATGCTCTTCCAGCAGCAGCTGAAGCTGCTCGGCTCCTTCGGCTGCCGCATGGAGAACATGGCGGATGCGATGCAGAAGATGGGCCGCGGCCTGGTGCATCCGGTCATCGATACGGAAGTCGGCTTCGACGATATCGACCGGGCGCTGGAGCGTATGGAATCGCGTCAGATCTTCGGCAAGATCATCCTGAAGATGGATTGAGCGTGTGAAGCTTTTCATCACCCGGATTGTTCTGAAGTCCGAACATTTCCGTCAGTGGCTGATCGCCCAGCTGATGTTCGGATTTCTGAACTTCCTGAAGATCTTTCCGGCTGATGGCGCTATCCGCTTCGCCGATTGGCTAACGCGCAAGATCGGCCCGCGGACGCGGCGCCACAAGCTGATGCTCGTCAATCTGCGCAACGCCTTTCCCGAAAAGAGCGAAGACGAGATCCAGGCGATCGCGCTTGGCAGCTGGGGCAATATGGGCCGGCTTGCCGCCGAATATGTCTTCCTTGACCGGCTTTTCGACTTCGATCCGGAACGATCTGAGCCCGGCCGGATCGAGGTGACAGGCATTCCGTTGTTTCTCGATCTTCGTGACAATCCGCGGCCGTTCATCGTCTTTACCGCGCATAGCGGCAATTTCGAGCTGCTGCCGGTGGCTGGTGCCGCCTTTGGCCTCAATGTGACGGTTCTCTTCCGTCCGCCGAACAATCCCTATGTGGCGCAGAAGGTCTTCGATTTCCGCAGCGCGCGCATGGGTAAGCTCGTGCCATCGCATGCCGGCTCGTCCTTCACATTGGCGCGCCAGCTAGAGGCGGGGCAGGGCGTCGGCGTTCTCGTCGATCAGAAGTTCAAGAAGGGGCTGAAGACACGCTTCTTCGGCATCGATACGACGACCAATCCTCTTGTTCCCAAGCTCGTGCGCCAGTTCGGATGCGAGGTCTACCCGGCGCGCTGCATTCGCCTGCCGGGAAATCGCTATCGGCTGGAGATCGAGCCGCAGCTGGAAATCCCCCGCGACTCAGCCGGCAATCTCGATCTGACGGCAATGGCGCAGATGCTGAACGACAAGGTCGAAAGCTGGGTCCGGGAATATCCGGAGCAGTGGCTCTGGTACCACGACCGGTGGAAAATCAAGGAAAGCGTGCTCAACTAGAGCTTATACCCCTAAATTTCGTATGTGAAAATATGACCGCCGTTCACATTGAATGTGAACGGCGTTCATGTTAGTGGTTGCCACCAAGGCGAGTAGCCGGTTGGGGAAGATCGGGAATCGACGAAACCTGCCGTGAAAACTGACATATGCTGGTTTCCCCTATGTGTCAGGGGATTGGGGGGCATATTGCTGGAACTTCTGCAGGCATTTTCTTCACGTTGCTCACAAATCGATGCGGCGATCCGCGCGGGCGACGATCATCAAGTTTCAACTCTTGATAGCGAGTTCGAGGCGCTGATCGGCGCTATTGTTACGTATCAGGCGTCGAATATCGTCGAAATTCACATGCAGCTGCAATTCGTCGTCTGTTTGCTGGAGCAGAATGCCGATGATTGCGCGAGCGTGATGGGCTATGCGGCGACGCTTTCAAATCTGCTGGACCGCTATTTCGGCAATTCCGGCAAGCCGCGCCAGATTCCGGCACCGGCGGAACGGTTGCCGAAGCCGGATGGCTATGTCCCGAACATGGACAACGGCAATTTCCTGAACTCGGCTATTCTCGAGACGCTGCCGGATCGCGTTGCCGTGCTGACGCGCGACTATCGCTATCTCTATTCCAACCCGACGAACTGCACTTATCTCGGCCGCAAGCCGATCGACATGATCGGCCGGCACGTCGCCGAGTTCATCGGCGCCGAGCGCTTCGAGAAAACCAAGGCACATTTCGACGCCTGCTTCGCGGGGGAGCGGGTGGAATACAATTACGAACGCACCAGCGGCGAGGGCGCGAAACTGATGCGCTGCCGCATGTCGCCCCTGCGCGACAATGGCGGGCGCGTGATCGGGGCGCTGATCATGATGGAGAATGTCAAGGCGCCTGAAACGGTAAGGGTCTAGGATCGGCGCAATGCCTGTGCGCGACGCGCCGGGGATGGCTAATCGTTCGGCCCCTTGCCCTCGAATATCTGCGGGATAGCCTTGTCGATCCTGGACTCGCGGGTCTTCGATTGCTTCGGTTGCGCGAAATGCAGCAGATAGGCGCGCTGGCGGCCCGGGGTGAGGGCGGTGAACGCGGCTTTGAGGGCAGCGTCGCCATCAAGCCTTGTCTGAAACTCGTCCGGCACCGTGAACTCGGTGGTCTTCTTGTAGTCGACCTTCAGACCGGCCTTCTCGACCTCGATCGCCTGCTGCACGTAGGACTTCAGCAGGTTCTCCATGCCGGAAATCTGTTCGGCGCTGGTAAAGCGGATCTGGCGGGCGGCCTGGACGTTGTCCGTCTGCTGGATGAGGATACCGGCTTCATCCTTCATCAAGGCGCCCTTGAAGAAGAGCAGGGCGCAATAATCCTTGAAACCGTGGATCAGGACGATGTTGGCCTTGCCGACTGTGTAGCAGGGTTCGCCCCATTTCAGCTCTTCGGTCAGGCCGCAATCGAGGACGATCGTTCGCAGTCTGGCGCTTTCCTCGCGCCAGGTATCCTTGCGGGCGAAGTAGGCATCGACCTTCGGGTTGGTTGTTTGCGCCGCCATGCTCAATCCTTGCTCCAGACCGCGAGTTCGTAGCCGTCGGGATCGGTGAAATGAAAGCGCCGCCCGCCCGGGAAGGCGGTGACCGGCTTGACGATCGAGCCGCCGGCTTTGCTAGTTGCGTCCAAAGCGGCTTCCAGATCGCTGGCATAGAGAATGACCAGCGGGCCGCCGGGCCGGGGCTTGTCCAGCGTCGTGAAACCGCCCGTCAGCCTGCCGTCGCTGAATTCGCAATAGGCGGGGCCGTAATCCTTGAAGCTCCAGCCGAAGGCCGCTCCATAGAAAGCCTTCGATGCCTCGATATCGGCGACGTTGAATTCGATATAGTCGATGCGAAGCACCGTCTGATCACTGGCCATCTATTTCTCCATCAGCGCCTTCAGCGCATGCAGATCCTTCTCGACATGAGCGCCATCGGCGGAAAATTGCTCGTCCGTCATGCCGGGCTGCTTCAGCAGCGTGAACATCACCTCGCAGCCATCGCCATTGGGAACGATGCGCAGCGCATTATAGACGCGCATGCCGCTCTCGATCGTCACGGTATGGTCGATGATGCCGAACTTGTTGGCCGGCACGAAGCTGACCCTGACGGTGCCGAGCACGCCCTTCGCGATCCAGTCGTCGCCATCTCTTTCGAGGCCGGAGGCGAGGCCTGATGCCCAGAGCGGCATATTCTCCGGCTCGCCGGCAAACGCGTAGACGTCCTGCCAATCGCGATCGATCGAGCAGTGGACGATCCTTGCGGTCATCGTTGTCATCAAGTCCTCCCGGCACTTAGCTGCGCCTGATCTGTCCCATGCGAGATGGCGCGCGATCGCCATCGATCAATATCGCGCCTTGCCGATCGGGTCCACCGGAGGGCCCGATTTTGGCGTCTTCGATACTTGCCGTTTCCGGCTTAGAGTGCCACAACACCGGTCGAATTTGACTCATCGGAGGATTGTCGTGGAAAAGGCAGAAATCGGACTGATCGGCCTTGCCGTCATGGGTTCCAACCTGGCGCTGAACATTGCCGAAAAGGGCAACAAGATTGCGGTTTTCAACCGCACACCCGAGAAAACCGACGAGTTCTACGAGAGCGCCGGTGATCTGAAGAAGCAGATCGTTCCGTGCAAGACGATCGAGGAATTCGTCGAGGCGATCCGCCCGCCGCGCCCGATCATCATCATGATCAAGGCCGGCGAGCCGGTCGACCAGCAGATGGAGCTGTTGCGCCCCTACCTTTCCAAGGGCGACATCATGATCGATGCCGGCAACGCCAACTTCCGCGACACCATCGCCCGTTTCGACCGCCTCAAGGATACCGACCTGACCTTCATCGGCATGGGTGTCTCCGGTGGTGAGGAAGGTGCGCGTCACGGCCCGTCGATCATGGTCGGCGGCACGGAAGACAGCTGGAAGCGCGTCGAGAAGGTGCTGACCTCGATCGCCGCCAAGTACAAGGGTGATCCTTGCGTTGCCTGGCTCGGCAATGACGGCGCCGGTCACTTCGTCAAGACGATCCATAACGGCATCGAATATGCCGACATGCAGATGATCGCCGAGATCTACGGCATCTTCCGCGACGGACTCGGCAAGAGCTCGACCGATATCAGCAAGATCTTCGGCCAGTGGAACAAGGGTCGTCTGAATTCTTACCTGATCGAGATTTCCGAAAAGGTGCTTGCCGCCACCGACCCGATTTCCAAGGGCTCGATGGTCGACATGATCCTCGACAAGGCTGGCCAGAAGGGCACCGGCAAGTGGTCGGCGATCGAAGCGCAGAACATGGGCATTCCGGCGACCGCGATCGAAGCGGCCGTTGCCGCCCGCTCGATCTCGTCGATGAAGGGTGAGCGCGAAGCGGCTGAAAAGATCTTCGGCAAGCCGGAATACAAGTTCCCGATCGCTTACGGTCCTGAACTCGACAAGGATCTGGAACTGGCGCTCTTCGCCGCCAAGATCGGCGCTTACGCGCAAGGCTTCGCGGTGATGGCGGAAGCATCCCGCGAGTTCAAATGGTCGCTGCCGATGCCGACGATTGCCAAGATCTGGCGCGACGGCTGCATCATCCGCTCGCAGTTCCTGGACGAGATCACCTCGGCCTTCACCAAGGCGCCTGATGCGGCCAACCTGATCGTCACGCCTGCCTTCTCGGAGATGGTCAAGGAATCGATCCCGGCGCTGCGCCGCGTCGTCACCGCCGCTCTTCAGGCCGGCCTGCCGGTTCCGGCGCTGACCTCGGCGCTCACCTATTTCGATGCCTACCGCCAAGGCCGCGGCACTGCCAACCTGATCCAGGCCCAGCGCGACTTCTTCGGCGCCCACGGCTTCGACCGCCTGGACGGCAAGGACTTCCACCACGGCCCGTGGGGCAGCGGTGCTGCGACCTTCTGAGGTCTGTCTATCTGGAGTTAGAAAAGCCCGGTTTCGACCGGGCTTTTTTATTGTCCGGTACGCCCTCTTTCTTGGCAACTCAGTTGAGAGGTTGCATTCGGGGATACAACTCTGCGTCTTTCTTGCAACGTTACCTTTAAATGATGAAATTTACGACTTAACGGCGAAAATCTATCGGATCTTGCTCGCGAAATGTGTTTAATTTTTCCTAACGATTAATCGATTCGTATAAAATTTCGGCGTTGACGGCACTTATTTTATTTTAGGCGATTGCGGCATGCGTTCCCTCAAGGGGATCCAGATGCCCTGTGGGGAAAAATGCGTTCACGTGCAGAGTGCGTCGAAGGCGCCAAAGAAGCAAATTTCGATATGCTTCAAACCGGTCGCGTACATACTTCATCACCGCCTGAGGATCACAGGGTTTCCTCGTCTGCGCCGATCGTTTTACAGGCCATTCTTGGCTTTCTTACTGCGCTTCTTAAATTTTTTTCGCGCTCTGCTGGCTTAGCCGTTCGGCTTTTCAGCTCAGCGGGCTTGCCTTTGGCGGGTGCCGTAAAGACACCGCCGCTCGCCCAGAACCGGCTTTTGCTCATCCCAGCGCTTCTGCTGGCGTTCCTGTCTGTTGCGCCAACGCAGGCGCTTGCTGAATCGCCTGCATGTCAGGCGATCAATGCCAGCTGGAATAGTTTCAATATTCCCTCCACGACAGATGATGGCCTTCGGGACGTGGTGTATCCGGCGTCTGACTTCCTGGTGACAGATCAATTATCATTCTCGATCTCAGATAGCGCACCCAGCTTCACCAATTATTTTACCGCAGCAAATCCAGATTTCTCGAATTCGTACGTTAACTATCAAAACGGGCAGTACAGTTCAGGGAATAGCTCAACCACGGTCTCCGGTACAGACTTGACGCGCGACGGCCTGCATCTGGTCTACTCCAACGGCGAGGTTTCTGGCGGTCTCACGGTTTCCGTGCAATGCGCCTCTGCAGCCGTATCCCCTACAGTTACTGGTGTCGGTTTTCCGGCAAATGCCAGCTATGCGATTGGCGCCATTCTGGAGTTTACGGTTGAATTCAGCAGCGCCGTCAGCGTCACCGGAACGCCGCAACTGGGTTTGACGATCGGATCAGCGACACGGCAGGCAAGCTACTCCTCGGGCAGCGGCACAACGGATTTGAAATTCCGCTATCTCGTCGCCGCAGGAGACCTGGCGCCGAGCGGCATCGCGATCAGCGCGCTTTCATTCAACAGCGGCACCATCACGAATGGTGGCATGACCGCCGATCTGACATTGAACAGCGTGGCGTCCACCAGCGGTATTCTCGTCGATGGCGTGCCCCCGGCGGTGTCCTCGATAACATTGAACGGAAACCCGGCGCCGAATGCAGGGACGCTCACGTTTGCCGTGGCGTTCTCGGAACCGGTAACAGGCGTCGACACGTCTGCATTTCAGCTGACGACAACAGGCTCGGTGGTCTCTTCGATCAGCGGCGTTACAACCTCCGGACAAGACGCTACCGTTACCGTCGGGGTCACGTCTGGCTCTGGGACTGTTCGTCTCGATCTGGTGTCCGGCGCGGCGCTCAAAGATGGCGCCGGCAACGCTCCCGGTGCCGGCTACACCTCCGGTGTCGTGCATACGGTTCAACAGGTGCCCGGCGCGCCGACGGTTGGAACCGCCACGGCGGGCAATCAACAAGCTTCGGTTGCCTTCACGGCCCCCGCGTCGAATGGTGGCGCAACGATCACTGGCTATACCGTCACATCGAACCCTGGCAACATCACCGCAACCGGCTCCGCCAGTCCGATCAGCGTCTCGGGTCTGGCCAATGGAACGTCCTATACCTTCTCTGTCACGGCGACCAACAGCGTTGGAGCGGGCGTGGCGTCCGCAGCGTCCAACTCGGTGACGCCGAAGGGCACTCAGACGATCACTTTCAGCAATCCAGGCACGCGGAACTTCGACACCTCGCCGACGCTCACGGCGAGTTCGTCCTCGACACTGGCGGTGACGTTCACGTCTTCGACGGCCGGTATCTGCACGATCTCCAGCGGCGGGGTGCTGACCTTCATCTCGACCGGGACCTGCACGATCGATGCCGACCAGACGGGCGACGGCGTCTATCTTGCTGCGCCTACGGTTTCCCAGAGCTTCTCAGTCAGCGCCGTTGTTCCCACCGCTCCGGTGATCGGTTCGGCGACTGCGGGCGACGAGCAGGCGACGATTTCGTTCACCGCGCCGGCGAGCAACGGCGGGACGCCGATCACCGGCTATACGGTAACGTCGAGCCCTGGCAATGTGACGGCGACGGGGGCAGCGAGCCCTATCACTGTCACCGGGCTGAGCAACGGCACGGCCTACACGTTCACGGTGACGGCAAGCAACAGCATGGGGGCAGGGACTGCTTCGGCTGCGACCGCTGCCGTCACGCCGGCAGCCGCATTGACCAAGCCGGTCGCCGGTTTGGCATCGGCGACAGTTGCGGCGAATTCGTCCGCCAATCCGATCACGCTCGCGATCACCGGCGGCACGCCTGCTTCGGTTGCGGTCGCCTCGGCGGCAAGCCACGGCACGGCGACGGCTTCCGGCACGGCAATCACCTATACACCCGCTGCTGGCTATTCGGGTGGCGACAGCTTCACCTATACTGCGACCAATCCCGCCGGCACATCGTCACCGGCAACGGTCAGCATCACGGTGACGGCGCCGACGTTTACTTTCGCGCCGGTTGCCGGTGCGTTGACGGCAGGCACGGCCGGAACCGCTTACAGCACGACGATCGTCGCCTCGGGTGGTGGCATCTCCTATACTTATGCCGTCACAGCCGGCTCGCTGCCTGCCGGTCTGTCGCTTGCCACCGATGGCACGATTTCCGGCACGCCGACAGCTGACGAAAACGCCAGCTTCACCATCACCGCAACGGATACACACGGCGCGACGGGCACGGTATCCTATTCGCTTGTCATCGGCGCCCAAGCTCCCTACGCTAACGGCGTTTCGGCGACGGTGGCGGCGAATTCATCAGCCAATCCGATCACGCTCGATATCACCGGCGGCGCGCCTGTTTCGGTTGCTGTCGACTTGACGGGTACGCGTGGCACGGCGACGGTTTCCGGTACGGCGGTCACCTATACGCCTCTTGCCGGCTATTCGGGCAGTGACAGCTTCACCTATACGGCGACCAATCCTGCCGGCACGTCTTCACCGGCAACGGTGACCATCACGGTGACGGCGCCGACGTTCACTTTCGCGCCAGCTGCCGGCGCATTGACAACAGGCACGGTCGGAATCGCGTATAACAAGACTATTGCCGCCTCGGGTGGCGGCGCTCCCTACGACTACGCCGTTACCGCAGGTTCCCTGCCTTCCGGCCTGTCGCTTGCCACAGATGGCACGATCTCCGGCACACCGACAGCGGACGAAAACTCCAGCTTCACCATCACCGCAACGGATTCAAACGGCGCGACAGGCACAGCAATCTATTCGCTGCAGGTGAACGCAGCCGGTAGCGCGAGTTTTGTATTCACGCCCGCCGCCGGAGCGCTGCTGGAGGCGATGGCCGGTGAGGACTACAGCCAGGCTATCAGCACTACCGGCGGTACCGCGCCGTTGATCTATAGTCTTTCGACAGGGACCCTGCCGCCCGGCCTGATCCTGAACATTTCGACCGGCGCACTGTCCGGTCCCCTGCATGCGAATACCGAAGGAGACTATAGCTTCACGATTCAGGTGGAGGACAGCCACCATGCGACTGCCACCGCGGCCTACACGCTGAAGGTCAAGGCGCAGGATATCTCGGTGACCGACAAGGTGGTGAATGTACCCGCCGGTTCCTCGCCGCCTGATGTCTATCTCAACCGCGGGGCGACGGGCGGTCCGTTTACATCAGCTGACATTACCTTTGTCGAACCGGCCAATGCCGGCAGCACGGCGATCATTCAGGGCCAATTGGCGCAAGCGGGATCGTTCGCGCCTGTCGGCTGGTACCTTCAGTTCACACCGAACCCTGCATATTCGGGTCAGGTTCGAGTGGGCTTCCGGCTTACCAGTGCGCTCGGCAATTCAAATACCGGTACCGTGACCTACAACCTCAACTACGCTGCAGGCCAGGTCGCAGAAAGCATCGACCATCTGGTCCACGACTTCGTCCAAAGCCGCCAGAACATGATTTCCTCGACCATCAAGGTGCCGGGTCTTCTTGAGCGCCGCCAGATGGGGCAGGAAAGCAATCCTGTGACCGCACGCATGATGCCGTCCGAGAACGGACTGACAGTCGGATTCTCGACCAGTCTCGCGCAAATGGAAGCGGCGGGCAGCACGCCGGCGGGCGAGAAAAATGCCGATCTTTCGCCTTTCAACATCTGGATCGACGGCGCATTTCTGACACACAGGGATAGCGACACCGATGACGGAAAGTGGGGCAGCTTCGCCATGATCAACCTGGGAGCGGATTATCTGCTCTCCGACAAGGCCCTGCTCGGCTTCTCCCTGCATTACGACCGTATGACCGATCCGACGGATGCCGATGCAGAGCTGACCGGAAACGGCTGGCTGGCGGGTCCGTATGCCTCCTTCGAAATCGGCAAGAACGTGTTCTGGAACACCAGCCTGCTTTATGGCGGATCGTCCAACGACATCGATACGGATTTTTGGGACGGCACGTTCGATACGACGCGCTGGATGGCTGATACCTCGATCGAGGGGCAATGGGCGATCGATGACCACACCACCCTGACGCCAAAGCTGCGGGCTGTATACTTCTCCGAAAAGGTCGAGGACTACGCCGTCAGCAACGGCGCCGGCGATATGATCGCGATCGATGGCTTCGACGAAGAACAGTTCCGTCTCAGCCTCGGGGCGGAGATTGCCCGGTCGTTTACGGTTGAAAGCGGTTCGGTGTTGACGCCGAAGCTCGGCGTGACAGCCGGATTCTCCGGTTTGGACGGATCGGGCGCATTCGGGTCGCTCACGGCCGGCCTGTCTATCCAGACCGTCGATCTGTGGATGATCGATGCCAGCCTGCTCCTGAATGTGGAGGGCGACGGTGAGACATCGGCCGGTGCCAGGGTAGGGGCGGCAAAACGGTTTTAGAACCGTTTTGTGCCGTCCATCCAGGCGGACTTGCCGTCAGGCTACCAGTCTGCTCGGCGCCGCCCATCCGGCCACACCGGTTTGCTGACGCTTTGCAGCAGTTCCGGTTCGATGCCGTCGATGCGGGCGATGACGGCCTTGGCCATTTCGCGGCCGGCGTGGCGGACGTCCTCGTAGGCGGTGATGATCTCCGGGCGGATCCAGTTGAGGATCGGGGCGGATTCTTTCGAGACCATGTCAACGTCCTTGCCGAGGCGCTTGCCGGCGGCCTCGATCCCGGCATTGACGGCGATGGCAGCGCTTCCGGCGGAACAGACGATCGCGTCGGGTGCGCCAGGCGAGCGCATCATCGTCTCCACAGCATTCCTGATCTCGTCGAGCGGCGCATCGATATTGACCCTGAGCGGCACCTCCTCGGCGCCGTAGTCGTGCAGGCCGGTCTGGAAGCCGATCCGCGTGTGGGTGTAATAGGTGAGCTTGCTCGGCGGCTGCAGCAACGCGATGTGCTTGCGGCCGCGCTCGACTAGCCGCTTCACGGCCTCGTGGGCGAAGGCCTCGTTGTCGAAGTCGTGGTAGGGATGAACGAGGCCGGCATCGGTGCGGCCGTGGGTCGCGAAGGGAATGTTCTGCTCGGCGAGCAGGCGCACCCGTGCGTCATCAGGCTCGATGCGCGAGATGATGACGCCATCCGCCGAGCCGGTGTCGAGAATATAGCGCACCGGCGCCATCGGATCGCGGCTGTGGGAATGCGGCGTGACGACGATGTGGTAGGGCGTTCCGGTCAACACTTCCGAGATGCCGAAGACCATCTGGCTCGAAAAGCCCATGATCTCCTCGTCGATCGACAGAACCAGCGCGATAACGTTTGTCTTGCCGGTGCGAAGGCGCACGCCGGCGCGGTTCGGCTGGTATCCGAGCTGACGCGCCACCATGCGCACCCGCTCCTTGGTTTCAGCGCCGATATCCGGTGCGTCCTTCAGGGCGCGCGAGACGGTGGTGATGCCAAGACCGGTCATGAAGGCGATCGTCTTCAGCGTCGGACGCTCGCGCTGGACCGTCGCCGCCCCTGCGAAATTTCCCTTGTTTTCCATAGGTCTAAGCTACCCTCACGCGATTTGCGTCTGCTTATAGATGCTTTTTGAACGCGCCGTAAGCGCATCCGCATCGAAAAGCCGCTCCTCCCTAAGTCATAAAATCTGTAACGATACAGTAGAAAAGTCGAGCACTTTTTGATGCCTGTAGGGCAGGGATAGACGCATAGGTTGAATCGATGGAAGTCGCACAGATTTTTTGCGGCTGCGAAGGGCCGCAATTGGATTTTTCTGGGAATTATTGTAAATATATAAGCTATAACAATAATTTATGTTATGAAGTGCGCTGCGGTATTGACCGCACAAGTTGGCGCCATAGATGCACATTTCCTGGCTTTTTGACAGGTATGGGTAGCAATCGCGGGCGCTAAAGAAAATTTTACGTGCAGGCTGTTGCGTCAAAAAATCGATTGCACTAAGTTTTTCCGGCAACGTTTCAGTGAGGGAGGAGAACTCATGAATATCCGTTCGTTCGCGGCCATGCTTGCCGCTTCGGTCATCATTCCGTTTAGCGCCGCGCAGGCGACCGATCTCGAAGTCACCCATTGGTGGACCTCGGGCGGCGAAGCTGCGGCTGTCGCAGAACTCGCCAAGGCATTCGATGCCACCGGCAACAAGTGGGTCGACGGTGCCATTGCAGGTTCCGGCGGTACCGCACGTCCGATCATGATCAGCCGCATCACCGGCGGCGATCCGATGGGCGCCACGCAGTTCAACCACGGCCGTCAGGCTGAAGAGCTCGTCCAGGCCGGCCTGATGCGTGACCTGACCGATGTCGCTACAGCAGAACACTGGAAGGACATCGTCCGTCCGTCGAACCTGCTCGATTCCTGCACCATCGACGGCAAGATCTATTGCGCCCCTGTAAACATCCACTCCTGGCAGTGGCTGTGGCTCTCGAATGCCGCCTTCAAGAAGGCCGGCGTCGAAGTGCCGAAGAACTGGGATGAATTGGTCGCTGCTGCGCCGGCTCTCGAAAAGGCAGGCATCGTGCCGCTCGCCGTCGGCGGTCAGGCATGGCAGTCCGCAGGCGCGTTCGACGTTCTGCTGCTGGCTCTCGCCGGCAAGGACACGTTCTACAAGGTCTACAAGGACAAGGATGCGGAAGTCGCCGCTGGCCCCGAGATCGCTAAGGTCTTCAAGGCTGCAGACGACGCCCGCAAGATGTCCAAGGGCACAAACGTCCAGGATTGGAACCAGGCAACCAACATGGTCATCACCGGCAAGGCCGGCGGCCAGATCATGGGTGACTGGGCGCAGGGCGAATTCCAGCTCGCCGGTCAGAAGGCCGGTGTGGACTATACCTGCCTTCCGGGCCTCGGCGTGACCGACATGATCGCAACGGGTGGCGATGCCTTCTACTTCCCGCTGCTGAAGGACGAAGAGAAGTCCAAGGCGCAGGCCGTTCTCGCCAAGACGCTGCTCGACCCCAAGACACAGGTTGCCTTCAACCTGAAAAAGGGTTCGCTGCCGGTTCGTGGGGACGTCGATCTCGGCGCTGCCAACGACTGCATGAAGAAGGGTCTCGACATCCTTGCCAAGGGCAATGTCGTCGAATGGACCGACCAGCTGCTTTCGGCGGACAGCCAGAAGCAGAAGGAAGACCTCTTCTCCGAGTTCTTCTCCACGGCGATGACTGTCGAAGACGCTCAGAAGCGCTTCGCCGGTATCATCGGCTCCGCTGACTGATCCCGTGTATCTGCCCTTGCGGTCCGGCCCTGGTTTTCAGGGCCGGATCTGCACTGATCTTCGGGATCGGCGGGCGGGGTAGGTCTCAGGCGTCCTTGAAGGGCGGCGCTGAGATGGAGACGATTGGGAGTTCGCCCGCAGGGCCGTCTTCCATTCCGGATCACGAAACGCGATTGCGATTTCAGGAGGAGCCACAATGACGGGTCAAGCGCGAGCAGGCCGGCCAAATCAATTACTGCGCAATCTCAATGCGAAGATTGCATCCATTCCCATGATCCTGACTGCGGTGGTTATCTTCCTCGGCGGGACGGTCTGGACCGTATTCTATTCCTTCACCAATTCGAAGCTTCTGCCGCGCATGAGCTTCGTCGGCTTCGATCAGTATCAGCGGCTCTGGGCCGCGCCGCGCTGGGTGACGGCGATCGAGAACCTTGCCGTCTACGGCATTCTCTCGCTGATCTTCTCGCTGGTGATCGGCTTCGTGCTGGCGGCGCTGATGGATCAGAAGATCCGTTTCGAAAACACCTTCCGCACCATTTTCCTCTATCCTTTCGCGCTGTCCTTCATCGTCACCGGTCTTGTCTGGCAGTGGGTCCTGAACCCCGATTTCGGCGTGCAGTCCGTGGTGCGTTCGATGGGATGGACGAGCTTCACCTTCAATCCGCTCTATACGCCCGAGATCGTCATCTACGGCATCCTGATCGCCGCCCTCTGGCAGGGCACGGGGCTGGTCATGTGCCTGATGCTGGCGGGTCTTCGCGGCATCGACGAAGACATCTGGAAGGCCTCGCGTGTCGACGGCATCCCGATGTGGAAAACCTATCTCTTCATCGTCATCCCGATGATGCGTCCTGTTTTCATCACCACGCTCGTCATCATCGCGTCCGGCATCGTCAAGGTCTACGACCTCGTGGTGGCGCAGACCTCGGGCGGTCCGGGCATCTCGTCGGAAGTGCCTGCAAAATATGTCTACGACTACATGTTCCAGGCGCAGAACCTCGGTCAGGGCTTTGCCGCATCGACGATGATGCTGATCACGGTCGCGATCATCATCGTTCCCTGGGCCTATCTGGAATTCGGTGGAGGGCGCAAGCGTGGCTGATACAGGAACCCTCAATACCACCGCTGCCGGCATTAACGCCGTCAAGCCGAAGCTCGGGACAGGGCCAAGCGGGCCGCGGCCGAAGCCGATGCTGTCGGGCCGCAACATCATGCTCTACGGCACGCTGACGATCGCAGCTCTCTACTATCTGCTGCCGCTCTATGTGATGGTTGTCACCTCGCTGAAGGGCATGCCCGAAATCCGCATGGGCAATATCTTCTCGCCGCCGATGGAAATCACCTTCGAACCCTGGGTGAAGGCCTGGGCGGAGGCCTGCACGGGTCTGAACTGCGACGGCCTTTCGCGCGGCTTCTGGAACTCGGTGCGCATCACCGTTCCGTCGGTGGTGATCTCGATCGCCATCGCCTCGGTCAATGGCTATGCGCTCGCCAACTGGCGCTTCAAAGGATCGGAACTGTTCTTCTCGATCCTGATCATCGGCGCCTTCATTCCTTATCAGGTGATGATCTATCCGATCGTTATCGTGCTGCGCGAAATCGGCCTCTATGGCAGCCTGACGGGCCTCGTCATCGTCCATTCGATCTTCGGCATGCCGATCCTGACGCTGTTGTTCCGCAACTACTTCGTGTCGCTGCCGCAGGAGCTTTTCAAGGCGGCGCGCGTCGATGGTGCGGGCTTCTGGCAGATATTCCTGCGCATCATGGTGCCGATGTCGCTGCCGATCTTCGTCGTCGCGATGATCCTGCAGGTCACAGGCATCTGGAATGACTTCCTCTTCGGCGTCGTCTTCACCCGTCCTGACACCTATCCGATGACGGTTCAGCTGAACAACATCGTCAATTCCGTCCAGGGTGTGAAGGAATACAACGTCAACATGGCCGCAACGATCCTGACGGGTCTGGTGCCGCTTATCGTCTACTTCGTGTCCGGGCGTCTCTTCGTCCGCGGTATCGCCGCTGGCGCAGTGAAAGGTTGATCATGAACACAAGCGTTTCCATCAAAGATCTGTCGCTGAATTTCGGTGCCGTCAGCGTCCTCAAGGACCTGAACCTCGATATCAACGACGGCGAGTTCCTGGTTCTGCTGGGCTCATCGGGCTGTGGCAAGTCCACGCTGTTGAACTGCATCGCCGGGCTGCTCGACGCGTCCGAAGGGCAGATCTACATCAAGGGCAAGAACGTCACCTGGGAAGAACCCAAGGACCGCGGCATCGGCATGGTGTTCCAGTCCTACGCGCTCTATCCGCAGATGACGGTCGAGAAGAACCTGTCCTTCGGCCTGAAGGTTGCAAAGATCCCGCAGGCCGAGATCGACAAGCGCGTTGCCCGCGCTTCCGAAATCCTGCAGATTCAGCCGCTTCTGAAGCGCAAGCCGGCCGAGCTTTCCGGCGGCCAGCGTCAGCGTGTGGCGATCGGCCGTGCGCTGGTGCGCGATGTCGATGTCTTCCTCTTCGACGAGCCGCTCTCGAACCTCGATGCGAAACTGCGCTCGGAACTGCGCGTCGAGATCAAGCGTCTGCACCAGTCGCTGAAGAACACGATGATCTACGTCACCCATGACCAGATCGAGGCGCTGACGCTCGCCGATCGTATCGCCATCATGAAGAGCGGCATCATCCAGCAGCTCGCCGATCCGACGACGATCTACAACAAGCCACGCAATCTCTTCGTCGCGGGCTTCATCGGCTCGCCGTCGATGAACTTTCTGCATGGCGAACTGACGAGTGCCGGCGGCAAGACAGCCTTCGTCTCCAACGGCGTGACCTTCTCGCTCGACGGCTATCAGACCGAGCAGGTGCTGCAGCCCGGCCGCAAGGTGGTTCTCGGCGTTCGCCCGGAGCATATCAAGGTGAACGAGAATATCGGCGCCGAGGTGCATGAGGCGACGGTCGATATCGAAGAGCCGATGGGCGCCGACAACCTGCTGTGGCTGAAACATGCCGGGCATACGATGTCCGTGCGCATTGCCGGTTCACGCCGCTTTGCCCCGGGCACGCCGGTCAAGCTCAGCTTCGATATGTCGCTTGCATCGCTGTTTGACGCCGCCAGCGAAGACCGTATTTAAATCGCAATACAGGCGGGGCGATGGCTCCGCCTGATCTTCAATAGCGGCCATCCGGCCGTCCAAATTCGGCCGCGGTCCGGTTCGTCCGGCATCCCCCAAGGCGGCCTGATCGGGTACTATCATGACGTCCTTGCCGAAGAACGGTTCCTCCATCGATCTCGCGGGTAGCTGGCAGCTGGCTTCCGCCGATGGCGAAATCAAGAGCACGATCGCAATCCCCGGCGATGTGCATTCCGCGCTCCATGCCGCCAAGCTTATCCCGGATCCGTATTTCGGCCGCAACGAAGAAACGATCCAGTGGGTGGCGCACCAGGAATGGGCGATCGAGCGCAGCTTCAAGCTGAAGGAGACGGAGGGCGACTGGTATCTGGATATCGATTATCTCGATACGGTGGCTTCGGTCTTCGTCAACGGCTTCCTGGCGCTGTCCGCCGACAACTGCTTCCGCCGCTACCGGCCGGATGTCTCCTCGATGCTCAAGGCTGGTGACAACACCATCCGCATCGTCTTCAAGTCGAGCATCGCCGAAGGCGCCGACCGGCAGGGCAAACAGCCCTTCTACATTCCTTATTCGACCGGCAATTCGCCGATCCCGAACGGCAACATGCTGCGCAAGCCGCAGTGCCATTTCGGCTGGGACTGGAACATCGCGATCGCACCGCTCGGCCTCTACGGCACCATCGAACTGAAGAAGCTGGAGACGGCGCGCATCGAGCAGGTGACGACGCGCCAGACGCACAATCTCGACGGTAGCGTCGAGGTGCTGGTGACGGCCACCCTCCATTCGAAGAACCCGGGTATCGTTCCCGTTCATTTTGCGCTGGATGGCGAACGCGTCCGCCTCGATGTCGGCGTCAGCGGCGGCGAGACCGTCGTCAATCACGTCTTCCAGATCGACAGGCCGAAGCTCTGGTGGCCGGCGGGCAGCGGTGAGCAGGCGCTCTACGAGCTGACCGTCGATCTGCCAACGGATGTGGTCAAAAAGCAGATCGGCATTCGCACCATCGAACTGATCACCACGCCTGACGCCGCCGGCAGCCGCTTTGCCTTCAAGGTCAACGGCCGCGAAATCTTCTGCCGCGGTGCCAACTGGATCCCAGCCGATGCGCTGTTTTCGCTGTCTTCACCAGAGAAGACCGAAGACCTGCTGCAATCGGCAAAAGCCGCCAACATGAACATGATCCGCGTCTGGGGCGGCGGTTTCTACGAGCAGGATTATTTCTACGATCTCTGCGACCGGCTGGGACTGATGGTCTGGCAGGACTTCATGTTCGCCTGCAACCTCTATCCCTCGACCGAGGACTTTCTCGACAACGTCGCCGTCGAGGTCGATTACCAGGTCAAGCGGCTGTCGTCGCATCCGTCGATCGCGCTCTGGTGCGGCGACAACGAGCTGGTGGGCGCGCTCACCTGGTTCGACGAGTCGAAGAAGGACCGCGACCGGTACCTCGTCTCCTACGACCGGCTGAACCGGACCATCGAGCAATCGGTCAAGAAGGCGCTTCCGGGCGCGCTGTGGTGGCCGTCCAGCCCGGCTTCCGGCTATCTCGATTTCGGCGATGCCTGGCATGCCGATGGCTCCGGCGACATGCATTACTGGTCGGTCTGGCACGAGAACAAGTCGTTCGACAATTACCGCACGGTGCGGCCGCGGTTCTGCTCGGAATTCGGCTTCCAGTCCTATACCTCGCTGCCAGTCATCAAGACCTATGCGGATCAGAAGGACATGAACGTCGCATCGCCGGTGATGGAGCTGCACCAGAAGAATGCCGGCGGCAACGAGCGCATTGCCGGGACGATGTTCCGCTATTTCCGCTTCCCGAAGGATTTCCCGAATTTCGTCTATCTCAGCCAGATCCAGCAGGGCCTGGCGATCAAGACGGCGGTGGAATACTGGCGGTCGCTGAAGCCGCATTGCATGGGGACGATCTACTGGCAGCTCAACGACACCTGGCCGGTCGCCTCGTGGTCGAGCCTCGATTACGGCGGCCGCTGGAAGGCGATGCACTATCTGGTCAAGCGTTTCTTCCAGCCGGTGGCGGTCGCCGCAATCCCCAATGACGACGGCAAGGCGATCCGTTTCTCGCTTGTGAACGATACGCTCGATGAAGTCAGCGTCGATCTCTCGATCTCGATCCTGACCATGAAGGGCGAGCGCAAGCATCTCAGGGATGTGCAGGCGATCTGCACGCCGGATGCGGCGGTCACGGCTGCCTCGATCGACCTGTCCGACGTTCCCGATGGGACGCTGCTTGCCTGGCGCTTCACGGCGTCGAACGGCATGGCCGGCGAGGGGCATTATGTTCACGGCACCTACAAGGCGCTGGAGCTTGAGCCCGCCGGCTTGCAGGTGACCCACGAATATCTGGAGGAGGACGGTTCCGTCTGCCTCAATGTCACCGCCAAGGGACTGGCGCTCTTCGTGATGATCGAGACGGACGAGAACGGCAAATATTCCGACAACGCCTTCGATCTGGCGGCTGGTGAGACCCGCCGCATCACCTTCACCCCGGCAAATCCGCTCGAGAAGGGCAAGCTGCCGGACTTCCGTTTCTATGATCTGCATTCCTGCCAGTCGGCAGAATGATTTGAAAGATGGGCACGAGGCCCGAGGAGGATACTATGACGAAACTCAGCTTCCAGCTTTACAGCGCGCGCAACTTCCAGCCCTATTCGGCGATCTTCGAAAAGCTCGGCAAGGCCGGCTACCAGGAAGTCGAAGGCTTCGGCGGCATTTATGCCGATCTCGACGATGCCGGCCTGAAGAGCCTGCGCGCCGAACTCGACAAGAACGGCCTGACGATGGCGACCGGCCATTTCAGCCCGGATTTCCTCGACGGCGAAGTCAAGAAGTCGCTCAATATCGCAAAGGCGCTCGGCATGGATTCGATCTATGCGCCGCATCTGGCGGCTGAACGGCGCCCGAGCGATGGTGCCGGCTGGCTGGCATTCGGCAAGCGCCTGCATGAAATGGCGAAGCCCTTCAAGGATGCAGGTTACGAGTTCGGCTGGCATAACCATGACTTCGAATTCGTCAAGCTCGCCGACGGCTCGCTGCCGATCGAGCGTATCTTCGAAGGCGCGCCTGACATTTCCTGGGAAGCCGATATCGCCTGGGTCGTTCGCGGTGGTGCCGATCCCTTCGCCTGGATCGAAAAGCTCGGCTCGCGGATCACGGCGGTTCACGTCAAGGACATCGCGCCTGCAGGCGAGAACAAGAACGAAGACGGCTGGGCCGATGTCGGCCATGGCACGCTGCCCTGGGCAAAGCTGATCGCTGCTCTCAAGGGCACCAAGGCAAAGCATTTCGTCGTCGAGCATGACAATCCGGCTGATATCGACCGCCTGATCACCCGCTCGATCGCATCCTACAAGACCTATTGAGGCTTATCATGACCAAGGAACTTGGCGTCGGCATCATCGGATGCGGCAACATCTCCACCACCTACTTCTCGCTGTCGCCGCTGTTCAAGGGCCTAAAGGTCCTTGCCTGTGCCGACATCAACATGCAGGCCGCCGAAGCCCGCGCCGCCGAATACGGCGTCAAGGCGCAGACGATCGAGGAGCTGCTTAAGAACGACGAGATCGACGTCGTCGTCAACCTGACGATCCCCGACGCGCATTTCCCGGTTTCGAAGTCGATCCTCGAAGCCGGCAAGCACGTCTATTCGGAAAAGCCGCTAGTTCTGACGCTTGAGCAGGGCGAAGAGCTTCGCCGCATCGCCAAGGCGAAGAACCTGTCGGTCGGTTGCGCACCGGATACCTTCCTCGGCGGTGCGCATCAGCTCGCCCGCAAATATATCGATGAAGGTGGCGTCGGCCGCATCACCTCGGGCGCCTGCTACGTCATGAGCCCCGGCATGGAGATGTGGCATCCGAACCCGGACTTCTTCTTCCTGCCGGGCGGCGGCCCGATCCTCGATCTCGGCCCTTACTACATCGCCAACCTGATCAACCTGATCGGCCCGGTGAAGCGCGTCGGCGCCATGACCTCGATGGCATCGGAAACCCGCACCATCACCAGTGCCCCTCGCAACGGCGAAGTCATCCCGGTGAAGACGCCGACGACGATCCAGGCGATCCTCGAATTCGTCAGCGGCGCCACCGTGACGCTGACGGCGAGCTGGGATGTCTGGTCGCACCGTCATGCCAACATGGAGCTCTACGGCACCGAAGGCTCGATCTACGTGCCGGACCCGAACTTCTTTGGCGGCGTCGTCGAGGCGAGCGGCAAGGACAAGGACATCAAGCCGGTTGAGGGCTGGGAACATCCCTTCGGCATCTTCAACCAGGAGAGCCCGCAGGGACCGCGCGCCAACTATCGCACGGCTGGTCTCGCCGACATGGCGATGGCGATCATCGAGGGGCGTGACGCACGCTGCTCGCTCGATCGCACGCTGCACGGCGTCGATGTCATGACCTCGATCCTGAAGTCGGGCGAAGAGGGCCGGTTCATCGAACTGACGACGACCTGCACCCAGCCGGCCGCCCTCGGCATCGAGGAAGCGCAAGCTCTGCTGCGATAAGGCCGCTCTTGAAGTAAGGCTTCAAACGACTATTGTCCCGCGCGGGCAAAATCTGCCCGCGCGATTTTCTTAAAGGAATAGAATTATGAGCTGGCAACCGGCTTCCGACCGTTATTCGAAGATGAAGTATAACCGCACGGGCCGTTCGGGCCTGAAGCTGCCAGCCGTCTCTCTCGGCCTCTGGCACAATTTCGGCGGCGACACCCCGCATGACCGCAAGGTCGATATGTGCCGCACGGCCTTCGATCTCGGCATCACTCATTTCGACCTCGCCAACAATTACGGCCCGCCTCCAGGCAGCGCGGAAACCGCCTTCGGCGAAATCCTGCGCACCGATTTTGCCGGTCTGCGCGACGAGCTGATCATCTCGTCGAAGGCCGGTTACGACATGTGGCCGGGTCCGTATGGCGAGTGGGGCAGCCGCAAGTATCTGATCGCTTCCTGCGACCAGAGCCTGAAGCGCATGGGCCTCGACTATGTCGATATCTTCTATTCGCACCGCTTCGACCCGGAGACCACGCTGGAAGAAACCTGCGGCGCGCTCGATCATATCGTGCGCTCGGGACGTGCGCTCTATGTCGGGATCTCGTCCTACAATTCGCAGCGCACCCGCGAAGCAGCGAAGATCCTCAAAGATCTCGGCACGCCCTGCCTGATCCATCAGCCGAGCTATTCGATGCTTAACCGCTGGGTCGAGGACGACAAGCTGCTCGACGCGCTCGACGAAACCGGCATGGGCTCGATCGTTTTCTCGCCGCTGGCACAGGGCATGCTGACCACCAAATATCTCGGCGGCATTCCTCAGGACAGCCGTGCGGCGCAGAACCACTTCCTGAAGAAGGATTTCATCCGTCCTTCGATCATCGACAACATCAGGAAGCTCAACGAGATCGCCGAAAAGCGCGGCCAGACGCTGGCGCAGATGGCGATCGCCTGGGTGCTGCGCGGCGACCGCGTGACCTCGGCGCTGATCGGCGCCAGCCGCTCCTCGCAGATCGTCGATTGCGTCAAGGCGCTGGATAATCTCGAGTTCACGGCGGACGAACTGAAGCAGATCGATGTCTATGCCAAGGAAGCGGATATCAATCTGTGGGCCAAGTCGGCCGAGCTGGACTAGGGTAAGGGCGATTGGGGGAGTTTGGGGGCTAATCCCTCGCTCCCTCATCTCTGTGCCCTTAGGGCTGCGCCCACGGGATGGCACAGAGATCCAGCCGTCGCGCGTCTGCGCGACGAATAGACTCTTCCCGGCCCAAGGACTTGGGCCGGCTGGATTCCTATGACGAGCACAGGAATGAGGGAGTTGGGGAAACGTCGCCCGTACCTCTTATTATACTGACGTACGTACCGCAAATTCTGGAGGAGCCGCTATGATCCGCAACCCCATTCTGCCCGGTTTCAATCCGGACCCGTCGATCTGCCGCGTCGGAGACGATTACTATATCGCGACCTCGACCTTCGAATGGTATCCGGGCGTACAGATCCATCATTCGCGCGATCTGGTAAATTGGACGCTGGTTAAGCGGCCGCTGGAGCGCAAGTCGCAGCTCGACATGCGCGGCAACCCCGACAGCTGCGGCGTCTGGGCGCCGTGTCTTTCCTATGCGGACGGGTTGTTCTGGCTCGTCTATACCGACGTCAAGCGTTTCGACGGCAATTTCAAGGACGCGCATAACTACATCGTCACGTCGCCGACGATTGACGGCGAATGGTCCGAGCCCATCTATGTCAATTCTTCGGGCTTCGATCCGTCGCTGTTCCATGACGATGACGGACGCAAATGGTTCGTCAACATGCAGTGGAACCACCGTACGGAAAGCTATGGCGGCGCACCGAAGTCACCGGCTTTCGACGGTATCCTGCTACAGGAATGGGATCCGAAAACGCGCGAGCTTGTCGGTCCGATCAAGAACATTTTTGCCGGCAGCCCGCTGGGGCTGGTGGAGGGACCGCATCTCTTCAGGAAGAACGGATACTATTATCTGACGACGGCCGAAGGCGGAACCGGCTACGACCATGCGGTGACCATGGCGCGTTCGCGCAACATCGATGGTCCCTACGAGATGCATCCGAACATGCATCTGATCACCTCGAAGGACCAGCCGGGCGCGGTGCTGCAGCGGGCAGGGCACGGGCAATATGTCGAGACGCCGGATGGTCAGGTTTATCACACGCATCTCTGCGGCCGGCCGATGCCGCCGAAGCGGCGCTGCACGCTGGGGCGCGAAACGGCGCTGCAGAAATGCGTCTGGAAGGATGACGGCTGGCTCTATCTGGAAAACGGCACCGTCGTCCCCGATGTCGAGGTGCCCGGGCTCAACGGGGCTGTTCGGGCCGAGCAGTCGGTGCGCACCGAATACAGCTTCGACGGCGGAAAGCTGCCGGCCGATTTCCAATGGCTGCGCACGCCGGAACCGCAGCGCATCTTCAATCTCACGGACCGGCCTGGCCATCTGAGGCTGATCGGGCGTGAGAGCATCGGCTCGTGGTTCGAGCAGGCTCTGGTGGCGCGCCGCCAAGAGCACCATAGTTTTCGCGCAGAGACGGTGGTGGAGTTTCAGCCGGATACTTATCAGCAGGTGGCTGGGCTGACTCACTACTATAACCGTCACAAGTTTCACGCTGCCGTCGTGACACTGCACGAGAAGCTCGGCCGTTGCGTGACGATCTTCTCCTGCGATGGCGACTATCCGAATGGGCGTATGACATTTCCGGCCGGAAGCGGTGCCGCATTGCCGCCGGAAGGGCGCGTGCAACTGTCTATGGAAATCCGCGAGAACGGGCTGCAGTTTTTCTGGCAGACGGAAGGGATGGGCGCCTGGCAGCCGATCGGGCCGGAGCTGGATGCCGGTGTGGTTTCCGACGAGGGTGGGCGCGGCGAGCACGGCTCGTTTACCGGTGCCTTTGCCGGTGTGTTTGCTTTCGACACGTCGGGCAGGGCGAAGACGGCGGATTTCGATTGGTTTAATTACGAGGAGTTGTGAGGGAGTGTCGGCCACCCGCCCTCGTCCTTCGAGGCCCCTTGCGGGGCACCTCAGGATGAGGGCTGGTCGTTTGCGGGCTTGGTTGTTGATGGCTTTGCGGTGGTTTAGTCGCTGATCGCTTTGCAGACGGTCTAGCTGTGGATGGCTTCGCAGGTGTCTCGGATCATGTGATCTCCTGGTCCCGGCGAAAACATCCACTCCAACCTCATCCTGAGGTGCCCCGCAGGGGCCTCGAAGGACGAGGTTGGCCACCAGAGATGCAAGGTAATAATCGCTAATAAGATAAAACTAAATTATAAACTTCTCCCTTTATCATGCAGATTTGATTACGAAAGTTTAATTTAAGTTTCAGATTCGGTTCATCTTTACAGACGTAATTTCGGGGCGTGTTCAACACGAGGAAACCCCAATGAAAAAGATCTTCGCCGCTCTGCTCTCCGCCTCTTTCCTGCTGTCGCCGATCGTTGCTTCGGAAGCCAGCGCCAACGATTACCGCCGTCCCGGTGTCGTCGAGCGGGACGTGCACAAGCAGGTCATCGTCAAGAAGTACCGCTGGACCAAGGGTCACCGCGTCAGTGCTGCGGAACGCCGCCGCATGTCTGACGTTGGCGACTACCGCCGCTACCGCCTGTCGGCTCCGCCGCGTGGCTACCATTGGGTGAAGGTCGATAACGACTTCCTGCTGGTTGGCGTGGCAAGCGGCATCATCTCCAGCATCATTTCCGGCCGCTAAGCAGCCGGGATCGATGAGAAGGGCGGCAGCGATGCCGCCCTTTTCATTTGTTCCTGGTGCCGGATGGACGGCGCCAGATAGCGGCAGTGAGGAGTGCCGCTCCGAGCGCTGCTGGCTTGCTCTTCTCTTCTGCCGGAGCGCTGAGGCCCGGGATCGGCGGCAGCGGTTCGCATTCCTCGCAGACGCAGCGGAACGGCTTGATCGGCCTTGCGGTCATGCGGCACGCAGCGCCCAGCTGGCGAAGGGATCCGGCAGGTGGCGCCATTGGTCCGGTGTGAAATCGTCGGCTTCGACAAGACATGCATCGAGGCCGGCGCGGATTGCTGCTTCGTTCATCGGATCGGCGCCGATGAAGACGATCTCCTGACGCCGGTCGCCCCAGATGGGGTCGAGATAGGGCGCGAGTGCTGCCGTAAAGCCCGGATCACGGGGCCATTGTTCGTTCGGCACGGCTGCCCACCACAATCCCATCTTACTGGTCCGCACGATTGCGCCAGCCTGGCTGATCTCCCCGACATAGTGAGGCCGGGTGGCCAGCCAAAAGAAGCCCTTGGCACGCACCACGCCCGGCCATGACTGATCGAGAAAGGCCTGCAGCCTGGCGGGATTAAAGGGACGCTTCTCGCGATAGACGAAGGAGCGGATACCATACTCCTCAGTCTCCGGGACATGATCGCGGAAGCCGTGGAGCTCCTTGTACCAGAGGGGATGGGTCTCGGCCTTGTCGATATCGAAGCGGCCGGTACCGAGGACGTCGCCGAGGTCCACACGGCCGAAATCGGTTTCGATCAGCCGTGCGTCCGGGTTCAGCCCGGTGATGATGGTGCGGGCCGCATGGCGTTGTTCCGGCGTTGCGGTCCCGCTCTTGTTCAGCACGACGACGTCAGCGAATTCGATCTGTTCGACGAGGAGGTCGACGATCGTCCTGTTGTCGCCATCGCCTGCCGTTTCGCCGCGGTCGGCGAGAAAATCGGTCGAGCCATAGTCGGCCAGGAGGTTTGCGGCATCAACCACAGTGACCATCGTATCCAGCCGGGCGATATCGGAGAGGCTCTCACCCTCCTCGTCGCGGAATTCGAAGGTGGTGGCGACGGGCAGGGGTTCGGCAATTCCGGTCGATTCGATCAGCAGATAGTCGAACCGGCCTTGGGCGGCGAGCTTACGGACTTCGCTCAGCAGATCGTCGCGAAGAGTGCAGCAGATGCAGCCATTGGTCATTTCGACCAGCTGCTCCTCCGTGCGCGAAAGATTGGCGCCGCCGTCGCGGATCAGCGCCGCATCAATATTGACCTCGCTCATATCGTTGACAATCACCGCCACGCGCATTGCCTGCCGGTTGGAGAGGACATGATTGAGAAGTGTCGTCTTGCCCGCGCCGAGAAAGCCCGAGAGAACCGTGACCGGAAGTCTGCTGTCCATGGATATCTCCATTTTAAATGTTATACCATTACATATGATGACCTAAAAAAGGCGAGCAGAAGCGCTCGCCTTCTCTGGCCGGTGCTCGAACGCGCTCAGCTATCGCGGCTGAGGCAATCCTTCATGCTGGAGGCGATTCCGCGCATCAGGGTGAAATAGAGATCGGGGCCGGCCTTCAGCGTTGCAGCTTCTGGATCGAGCACGCCCGACTTGGCCTTGGTGCCTTCGATGACGACGTCGACGAGGCGCGGTTCGAATTGCGGTTCGGCGAAGACGCAGGTGGCGCCGAGTTCGCCGACCTTCTGGTGGATCTCGGACACTCGCTCGGCGCCGGGAATGGTTTCGGGGCTGACGGTGATCGATCCGGCCACCTTGATGCCGTAGCGATGTTCGAAATACTGGTAGGCGTCGTGGAAGACGATGAAAGGCTTGTCCTTGACCGGAGCGACTGTCGCCGCCAGTTCCTTGTCAAGCGCATCGAGCTTGTCATCGAGCGTCTTGGCATTGGCCTGGTAGGTCAGGGCGTTCGCCGGGTCGGCGGCGACCAGCGTGGTGGTGATTTCGGCGGCCATTGCCTTGGCGTTCATCGGGTCCAGCCAGAGATGCGTATCGAATTCGCCATGCCCGTGATCGTGGTCATTGTCGTGCCCGCCATCGTGACCGGTGGCCTCCGCAGCCTGGTGATCGTGGTCATGATCGTGGCCTTCGGCCTCGTCGCCGTCATCATGCGGCTCGAAAGCGCCGCCTTCGCGGAATTTCAGCTTGGTGAGGCCGGGCGCATTGTCGAGCTCGGCAATGCTGGCATCGGTGCCCAGCGCCTCTAGGGGCTTCTGCAGAAATGCTTCCAGCCCGGCGCCGACCCAGAAGATCACCTTTGCATCCTGCAGCGCCCGCGCGTTGGATGGTTTCAGATTGTAGGTATGCGGGGAGGCGGCGCCATCGACGATCAGCTCTGGCGTACCGACGCCCTGCATGATCGAGGCGACCAGCGAATGGACGGGCTTGATCGAGGTGACGACAACAGGCGCATCGGCAGCCTTGGCGGCTCCTGCCAGCATCAGAGCCGGAAGGGCGAGGGATAGGCCGGCAGCCAGTTTCATGTGCACGCTCCGCTTGAATTGCGTTTGTTATGTTATTACATCAATTGCGTAATGCTATAACGTGTGCGATAGCAGGACGCAACAGCACATCAGGAAAAATGATGTTATCTCCCGCCAATTCCGGGGTGAAGCCACTGGTTTCCCTCAATAATGCCGGTATCCGCCGCAATGGCCGCTGGCTGGTGCGCGGCGTCGATTTTTCCGTTTCGCGCGGCGAGATCGTGACGCTGATCGGGCCGAACGGCTCCGGAAAATCGACAAGCGCCAAGGCTGCCATCGGCGTGCTCAAGCCTGACGAGGGCAGCGTCGAACGGCTGCCTGGGCTGAAGGTCGGCTATGTGCCGCAGAAGCTTGCAGTCGATTGGACATTGCCGCTGACTGTGCGCCGGCTGATGACGTTAACCGGCCCGCTCGCCGAAAAGGAAATGATGGCCGCGCTCGAGTCTGCCGGCATGGCGCATATGCTGAATGCCGAAGTTCAGCATCTCTCCGGCGGAGAATTCCAGCGCGCCTTGATGGCGCGCGCCATTGCCCGCAAGCCCGATCTGCTGGTTCTCGACGAGCCTGTGCAGGGCGTCGATTTTTCCGGCGAGATCGCGCTCTACGACCTGATCAAGCAGATCCGCAACGAAACCGGCTGCGGCATTCTGCTGATTTCCCATGACCTGCATGTCGTGATGGCCGAGACCGATACTGTCATCTGCCTGAACGGCCATGTCTGCTGCCGCGGTACGCCGCAGGCCGTCAGCCAGAGCCCCGAATATGTGCGGCTGTTCGGCAGCCGGGCGGCGCAGACGCTTGCCGTCTACAGCCACCACCATGACCATACGCATCTGCCGGATGGGCGCGTCCTGCATTCAGACGGATCGGTGACCGATCACTGCCATCCAGAAGACGGCCATCACCACGATCACGATCATGGGGACGGGCACGATCATAGTGCTCACGATCACCATCACCATGCGGGAGAGCGCCATGCTTGACGATTTCTTCGTCCGTGCCGTTCTCGCCGGCGTCGGTCTGGCGCTGACGACAGGGCCGCTCGGCTGCTTCATCATCTGGCGGCGGATGGCCTATTTCGGCGATACGATCGCCCATTCGGCGCTGCTCGGGGTGGCGTTGTCGCTGCTCTTTCAGCTCAATTTGACGCTCGCGGTCTTCGGCGTTGCCGCCACGGTGTCGATCCTGCTGCTGTTTCTGCAGAAGCGTCAGGCGCTTTCGGCCGATGCGCTGCTCGGCATTCTCTCGCATGCCACGCTCGCGATCGGCCTCGTCATGGTCGCCTTCATGAGCTGGGTGCGGATCGATCTGATTGCCTTCCTGTTCGGCGACATCCTTGCCGTATCCAAGACCGATATCGCGATGATCTGGGGCGGCGGGCTGTTCGTCGTCGCGGCGATCGCCTGGCTCTGGCGGCCACTGCTGGCCTCGACCGTCAATCCGGAGCTTGCCGAAGCCGAAGGCCTGCAGCCCGAGCGGGCGCGGCTGTTCTTCATGCTGCTGATGGCGGTTGTCATCGCCATTGCCATGAAGATCGTCGGCATTATGCTGATCACATCGCTGCTGATCATTCCGGCCGCTGCGGCGCGCCGCTTTTCACCGACGCCCGAGATCATGGCTGTGCTGGCATCGCTGATCGGCGCCGTTGCCGTCGTCGGCGGTCTCTTCGGCTCGCTCACCTATGACACGCCGTCAGGCCCGTCGATCGTCGTCGCAGCCCTCATTCTCTTCATCCTCAGCCTGCTGCCGCGGCTGGGGCGCAAGGAACCGCAAGGACAAGGCACATGAACACGCCACAGCTGACCAAGAACCAGGCGCTCGTCTTCGATGTCCTGGAAAAGGCGGAGGGCCCGCTCAGCGCCTACACGATCCTCGACAAATTGCGCGATCATGGGTTCCGGGCGCCGTTGCAGGTGTACCGGGCGCTGGAGAAGCTTTTGGAATATGGCGTCGTGCACCGGCTGGAGAGCATCAACTCCTTCGTCGTCTGCGCCCATCCGGATGAGAATTGCCATAGCCACGGCACCGTCGCCTTCGCCATCTGCGAAAGCTGCGGCCAGGTCATCGAGTTCCACGACCACGCTGTCGATCATCAGCTGATGAACTGGATGCGCAGCAAGAAGTTCAAGGCGGAGAAGACGACGATCGAGATCCGCGGCGTTTGCGAGAGCTGCGCGGCCTGACGTCATGCAATCGAATGCATCTATTTGGTGTATTTTATTTTGTATGTAATTTAAGATTGCACTTGATTTTGCACGCGCTAGGATGTCCGTGAATGGAGGGCATCCTATGGGTCTTATCCGCAAACTGATGGGCTTGACGCTACCGCTACCGCTGCTGCTCGGCGGCTGTACCATTTTCGCGCCCAGTTACAATGAGGCGATCTATGCGAAGCTGGACGGCGCGCATGCCAGTCTCACCAAGATCGAAACCTCTATCGAGGCAAGCAGCCCATCGCGTGTGCCCTATGGCAAGGTGGAGCCCTATTACATCGACGCCTTGGCGGGTGTGAAGGAGGCTGCGGACATTGCCGGCAAGCGGCCGGCCTACCTCCGCGGGCGGCCGGCGGCCAATGCCGCACAGCTTCTTGTCGATAATATCGATAATTGCCGCCGGGCGCTCGAGGCTTCGCGCGCAGCATTCAAGGCCGACGGCCAGGCGCCTAACGAGGCCGACAATATTTCCGTTGTTCGAAACGTCTGCGCCATTCCGAAGACGATGGAAGGCGCCTTGAAATAATAGGGGGTTGTTCATGCCGATCGATACTGCGAATTTCGCGCCGGGGTCTGCCACGGAGCTTCTCGAAGGTCTCCTCGAGGTGGCGATCGTCAAGGCAAAAGACCAATGGAGCGGTATCAAGCAGGAGATGACCTTCCAGCTTGAATTCATCGCCCAGAAAACCGCCAAGGTCATCGCGCAGCTTGCTACCGGGGAAGTTAGCGACAAGAACGCCGACCTGACGCTTCATCTGCTTGAGATCAATCTCAACAGCGCTCTGACGGAGTTCGAATTCCTTCTCTACAACGCCGCCCAGAAGATCCTGTCCGCGGTGTTCGGCCTTATCAAGGTGGCGGTGAAAAACGTCACCGGCGTCACTCTTCTGTTCTGATCAATCCAGCCGCTTCAAATCCCGCGCAAACCGCTGCCAGTTCGACACGTATTTCTCCGCCGAGCGCCTCAGCCCCTCGATCGCCTTTTCATCCAGCGTGCGGATGGCGCGCGCGGGGGAGCCGACGATCAGGGAGCCGTCTGGAAATTCCTTGCCTTCGGTGACCAGCGCATTGGCGCCCACCAGGCAGTTGTTGCCGATCTTCGCGCCGTTCAGCACCGTTGCGCCCATGCCGATCAACGAATTGTCGCCGATGGTGCAGCCGTGGACGATGGCGTGGTGTCCGATGGTGCAGCCTTCGCCGATCGTCACCGGGGCGCCCGGATCGGTATGCAGCATGGCGCCTTCCTGGATATTGGTGTTGCGGCTGATGGTGATCGGCTCATTGTCGCCGCGCAGCACCGCGCCGAACCAGATGCCAACGCCTTCGCCGAGCGCGACGTCGCCGATCACATGAGCATCCGGGGCGATCCAATAGAGGCCGTCTGCCGGCAGCCTCGGCCTCAATCCTGCAAGTGCATAGATGGGCATGGCGCGCCTCAGCTGACGGTAACGGTAAGGGTGGCGATGCCGTCGATGCCGCACTCGACCGTGTCGCCCTTCTTGACAGCGCCGACACCGGCCGGCGTGCCTGTCATGATGACGTCGCCGGGGGCGAGGATGAAGAGCTTGGAGAGTTCGGTGATGATCTCCGGCACTTTCCAGATCATCTGGTTCAGATCGCCTTCCTGAACGCGCTTGCCGTTGTGATCGAGCCAGATCCGGCCGCTTTCGGGATGACCGAGCTCGTCGGCGGGGACGATCGGCGAGACGGGTGCCGAATATTCGAAGGCCTTGGCCACCTCCCACGGACGGCCCATCTTCTTGGCAACCGCCTGCAGATCGCGGCGGGTGAAATCGATGCCGATGGCGTAGCCGTAGATGCAGCCGAGCGCCCTTTCGACCGCAATATTCTCGCCACCCTCTTTCAGGAAGATCACGCATTCGGCTTCGTAATGCACGTCCTCGGAGAGCGGCGGGTAGGGGAAGGGCCGGCCGGCTGGCAGAAGATTGTCCGCGTTCTTCTGGAAGAAGAAGGGCGGCTCGCGGCTCGGATCATGGCCCATCTCGATCGCGTGGTCCGCATAGTTGCGCCCGACGCAATAGACGCGGCGCACAGGGAAAAACGCTGCGCTGCCTTCGACCGGCATGAGAACGGGCTGCGGAACAGGAATGACGGTGTTGATGGCGGAGGACATGGCATGCTCTTGCTGTTGCGGTCCGGCGATCTTAGACGCAAAGCGGCAGGCAATGAAAGGACGCGGGCGCGATTATCGGTCGCGTGCCGTCCAGCGAACACCGGCAACGAAGCGATTGCGATCGCCCGCGGCAAGTACCGTCGCATGACGCTTGCCTCCACGGATCAATGGTGACTGTAATCGCCCATGTGATGCTGTTGATTGCGACCTGATATATCTCTGCAGGTTGTATAACGGTCCCGTTCCGGCACGGAGTCCCGAAATGGGACAGCCGAATCTGTGGGTTGTCACATTTGGTCAAGTATCTGAATCTTTGGCATTTCCGGGCTCACTCATGAGCATGCCACAATATTGCCGCTTGCTTTTTATTCCGAATGCTGTCACGTCATGCAGTACTCGGGCATTAGCATGCCGGTGACTGGACAGATTGGTAGCTCTCCCGCAAGGGTGGCAGAGCGGCAAAACCGCTTCGTAGACGTTCTTTCCCCGTACGTGACTTCTCCGACTGACCCTTCGCGCCCGGTTCGCGGGACGAAAGCTAAAGCCGTCCGCTTCCTCTCGAGGGGGCGGATACTAAGACAAGACTAAGGGAAAAGGACTATCCCACATGGCCACCAAGGGCACCGTAAAATTCTTCAACCAGGACAAGGGTTTTGGTTTCATCACTCCGGAAGGCGGCGCTAAGGACGTATTCGTCCACATCTCCGCTCTCCAGGCTTCGGGCATCCAGTCGCTGCGCGAAGGCCAGCAGGTCACGTTCGACACCGAGCCGGATCGCATGGGCAAGGGCCCGAAGGCCGTCAACATCTCGGCCAACTAATTCAGTTTCTGCCTTCCGGCAGGAATGAGAACGGCGCCTTCGGGCGCCGTTTTTCGTTTGTGCGCATTGCTGCGCTCAGGCGCTGAGCGCTTCGGCCGGCGCCGCGCTGAGATCCACCGCTGCGAAGGCGGCGGCGATCACCTCCGGACCGGCGCCGGGCTTGGTGGCATCGGTCGAGAGGATCTGCCGGTATCGGCGGGCGCCGGGCAGGCCGGTGAACAGGCCGACCATGTGGCGGGCGATATGCTGGACACGGCCGCCCTTGTCGATATGCGCCTGCGCATAGGCCATCATCCGGTCGCGCAGGTGATCCCAATCCATCTCGCGGGCCGGGGCGCCATAGAAACGCTGGTCGACGTCGGCGAGAATGGCGGCATTCTGATAGGCGGCGCGGCCGAGCATGACGCCATCGACATGCCCGAGATGCGCCTGCGCCTCATCCAGCGTGTGGATGCCGCCGTTGATGCCGATGAAGACATCGGGCCAGCGCTGCTTCATGCGATAGACCATCTCGTAATCGAGCGGCGGGATCTCGCGGTTTTCCTTCGGGCTCAGACCCTTCAGCCAGGCCTTGCGGGCATGGATCCAGATCGCGTCAGCTCCGGCATCGAGAACGCGGGTGATCAGATCGGGCAGGGCGGCCGCGGGTTCCTGCTCATCGACGCCGATGCGGCATTTCACGGTCACTGGCACCGCCGACACCGCCTTCATGGCACGCACGCAATCGGCCACCACCTCGGGCGTCAGCATCAGGCAGGCGCCGAAGGTTCCTGATTGCACGCGGTCGGAGGGACAGCCGACATTGAGATTGATCTCGTCATAGCCATAGGGCGCGGCGATCCTGACGGCCTCGGCAAGCTTGGCCGGATCGGAGCCGCCGAGTTGCAGCGCGACAGGATGTTCCGCCGCGTCGAAGGACAGCAGCCGCTCGCGCGGGCCATGGATTATCGCATCGGCCACCACCATCTCGGTATAGAGCAGGGCGTTGCGGCTGATTTGGCGGTGAAAATAGCGGCAATGACGATCGGTCCAGTCGATCATGGGTGCAACCGCAAATACGGGACCCTTGGAATACAGCGACTTTCCTTGCTGCGCAGTGGTTTCGGCCACTTTCATGTTGTCTCGTTTTCTCTCGTTTTATCGCTTTTCTGCCCGTTTCTGCGATGCTAATGCTACAGCGTAGCATCTGCAGGAGGCCGTGTAGCACTTCATGGGGACGATATCAGAGCGAACGCGCCGGAACGGAACGAAGGCTTATACAGCACAGATCCGGATAAAGCGAGATGGCGTGTTGGTTCACACCGAAGCGCAGACTTTCGAGCGGCGGCCGGCTGCCAAGTCCTGGCTCAAGAGACGCGAAACGGAGCTGGACCAGCCAGGCGCGATCGATCGGCTGAAAAATCCTGACGTGACACTTGGGCAGGCGATCGACAAATACATCGAGGTGTCGGTCAAGAAAATCGGCAAGACGAAGGCTCAGTGCCTGAGGCTCATCAAAAAGCATCCGCTGGCAGCGATGCGGTGCAGCCAGATCACGAGCGTCGATATCGGCCGGTTCGCGACCGAATTGAAGGATGGCTGGCTGCCGGAAGGAGAGGATGATTCCGATATCGAGGAAGATCGGGAACATCAGGTGAAGCTGCGGCAGCCGCAGACGGTCGGCAATTACATGGCGCATCTCGGCTCAATCTTCGCTGTCGCGCGGCCGATGTGGGGTTTCCAGCTGGATAAGGGTGCCTTCGAGGATGCGGTTACGGTGACGAAGCGTCTCGGTGTGACCAGTCGAAGCAAGGAGCGCGACAAGCGGCCGACAATCGCCGATCTCGACCGGCTGCTCGACTACTTCACCGAGAAGAGGATCAAGGCGCCACAGGCGTTGCCAATGGACAAGGTGATCCTGTTCGCGATCTTTTCGACCCGCCGGCAGGAAGAGATTACGTCTATCCGTTGGGATGATTTCGAGGACGATCATAAGCGAGTGCTGGTCCGCGACATGAAGCATCCTGGGGAGAAGGTCGGCAACAATACCTGGTGTACTCTGACGCCCGAGGCTATCGCGTTGATCAAAGCCATGCCGAAAACTGACGAGCGGATTTTCCCTTATAACTCAGGAACGATTTCCAAGAATTTCACCGACGCCTGCAAGCTGCTGGGGATCGAGGATCTGCATTTCCACGATCTCCGCCATGACGGAATCTCCCGACTTTTCGAGATCGGCTGGGATATCCCCAGGGCGTCAACAGTGTCGGCACATCGTTCATGGAACAGCTTGAAGCGGTACACCCATATCCGGCAGACCGGCGACAAGTACGCAGGGTGGAAATGGCTTCCCTAGCGAAGTTCGCACTTGGGAGTCGGCATATCTAGAGCGCGCCGGCGGTTCTCGCGGATTGTCTTTCCTAGTCTGTGAAAGGGGATGGACTGGCGATAATTCCGTCTCAGTGCGACAATGGTCAGCCCGGCGACGCGAGGAGCGCGAGAGGTTCTCCCGATGTCGATAGGTCGATGCTCGTCGGTGAACGTCCCGCCGGTCAGCGCATCAAGCAGATCGGAGAACTGCTTATCCAACTCGGTGGTTGTAAGGCCGTATTCGCCAAAATCGGCGTAAAGGCCATCGATCAGGGTTTGAGACGCAACAATTTTCGCCTCCTCAATCGCCTGCTTGTCTGCGTCGGTGAAAGCTGTCGCCCAATAAGCGGCGGCGAGCACGCCGGCATCCCAAATCGCCTTGCAGAGCTCATCGAGACGAGCATTCCGCTCGTCCCGATGAAATTTCCACATGTTGAAGCCGAATGTCATCATCGCGCCGACCAGGGCGCCGATAATCCCAGAGAGTACAAACATGCGTTAGTGGGTCAAAGCCGCGCTGCGGGCGGCCTCTTCCTCAATGTACTCCAATGCACGCACGACATGATGTCGGAAGCGGGTCGTTCTTGCCTCGATCCTCAGATGAGCCTCAAGCTCGTCATGGGTGAAGCCGGCCCGTATCAAGCCCGCAAACGCCTCGTCCAAAAAAGACGAGCCGTAACCCGCAACATCGTCCAGCAAGACCACCAGAACCATGTCGCGATCGATCGCTTCCCGCAATTTTGGGGCCAGAATGTCCTCACGGAATTGCTCACCGCTGTACGGCCCCGACTTGCGATATCGGGGGCCCGGGTACTTCGTGAAGTCCTGTGCGACTGAGATCTCGTTTTCCATCTTAAGAACCTAAAGCTGAAGCTGCCATTCCACGAGAGTTCCCTGTATTGAGTACTCGTGATTTCTGCTTCTTGGTTTCTTTCCAGTTTCCCATACAAATTCGCCGTTGCGACTTATGATCCTAAGCTTGCCGTGTCTAGCTCTTTCGGCAACCTCGACCATGGTATGGAGGCCTTTACCATGCTGAGGTAGATAGGTATTCGTTCGAGCAATTTTCATAGCCAGCTGAATTGCAATTCCGTCATTTGAGGGATCATCAATCGGCTTTCCCAACTTCAGCCGCTCAACGATCCTGCGCCCCCGAAGTTCCAACGGCCCCCAATGGGTCCATCGAGGAAGACTAACGGGTATCGTAATGCCCTGATCAAAGGCGCACACAGTTACCTCATTAGTACCCACATCAACCGCCCCGGTGATCCACCAATTGGGTAGAACGGGGAAATCCCATTCATGACCATCGGGGTATGCCCAATTATTAGAATTGAGGATTGCCTCAAACATACCACCATAAGGTTCGGCTGTTAATAAATTCTCCTTGAGCCTTTCGGGAAGCAATTCCGTAAGTTTTTCTTGCAACTTTCCGGGAGGCTCTCCCGCTGCATCGCGCCCGGACTGGAACTTCAAAATCTTCAAACGAGCGCTATCAAAATCCCAGTTTCGTAGCGGGCGCATGTCGAGAAGCTCGTGGAAGCCCAACGCACGGAGGATTGCAGCGACATTCGGATGCCACCTATGCTCATCGATCGTGGATAACTTGTACCCGTTGGCATTCTTCGCCCGCTGGAAAAGCGCTGCAAGTATCAAAGCGGCGGACGGCCCAATAGTCTCCATCGTCGTAAAGTCGAGATAGCGCTTAATGGTCGGTGGCTCTGACTTTCCTCTTCGGACGAGCGATCGCCGCGGGGTTCTTTTCAAAATATCGCCACTGACTTCCTGTAAAAACTTGAGGGTTTCCTCAGTATTTTCATCAAGACAGAACACCGCCGGCATCTTGACTGATGACAATGCCCTGGCTCTGATATTGCTTCCATCGCGATGCGCGAGGACGTACTGAGCACCGGGACCTCGGTGCTTCGCCTTTTGCCATAGCTTATGGGCGACTGCGCGACGGTGAAGTCTCCGAGCGCGTCTGATAAGGTGAGATTTCTGTTTTGTTGAAAGTTTTCGCACGTCGAAACCAATATATTCGTGCGCTCTCAACTACAGCGCGAGCTGAATGTCAAGCTCGGATCGCTTGCGGCTATCGATGCAATTGCCGAAATTCCTTCAGCGCAGCCTCGCGCCGATTATCGAGGTAGTTGGCGAGATCCTGCAGATACACACCCTTCTGGCACTTCTGTGAGGTTTCAGCGCGAACGACCGGTATTGCGATTTCGCCCTCCGTTACCTTCCGCAGAAACTTTGCCGGGGTCAGGTGATTGAAGTAGTCGCGGCAGACTTCGTCGACAGGAATGACGGCTCGTCCGCCGTACTGAGCGAAGAGCAGGAAGGCCGTCGAAAAGTGTTGGTCTGTAGTGGCGTTCACCCTCATTGGCTCACCTCGACTGCTTTCTCCATCCTCTCTACGGGCAGTGGCGGGGTGGCTGCTTGAAGTTCCCGCGTCTTGGCATCCATCTTGATCATGGTCTCGCGGACGGTTTTGGTGATGTAGGCTTCGTCCTTCCGCGCTACGGCTGCGACGAGATCATCGCCACCGACCTCTCGAATGCCGCAGATACGGCCTTCGTGAAAGACGTCGGTAGCAGTGTTCTCAAGCTTATCGTTCTCGGAGAGGAGTGCCTGAATTGCATCGATCTCGCGTTGCGTCAGCGTTTCGCCGACCCGCAACTGGCTGCAGATGAACACAGGCTCATCTTCCAGGCCGTCAAGGAAGTCGTCTTCGGTCTGGTTGGTCATGCTGCTGTCCTCATCTGTTCAGCCGCATGGCCGCCCCACTGGAGCGCTGCAGCGTCGGCTATGCCGGGGAATGTTTGGGATCTGATCTTCCAGCGATCGACGCCCGGCGGGGCGCGGTGGATCTTGGACCACGCCTTGTGTTCGTCGGTCCCGGCCTTCGGCGGTGTCAGGCGGTTGGTTGGAACCAGCTTCGGCAGTTCGCGAAGGAAGAACGAAGTTCCCTTGAACGCTTCGTCGCCGAACCACCACGGCTGCACGGTCTGCGCCGGCGGCTGGTAGTTTCGGATGCGTTCTTTCGCATGCCGGTGCATCACCGGGTTCTCAATTGCAACGCGCTCGATCGGTGCGTTCCAGCAGTCGGAGAACAGTGCCGCGCCTTCATCAAGCGAATGCCACATGAAGGCCAGCTTTTCGGCCCGCGTCCAAAGACGATAGGTCTCCTGCTGCTCTGGGGTATATGTTTCGTTCAGCTTCGTCGGCGGCTCGGAAAGCCACCGGACACCGCTATTGCATAGCCTGGTGCAGGGCGGGTGCATGACAGCGAGCAAGTCCCAGCCGTCATTAAGCAGGTCGCGGACGTCGCAGACGATGTGCCTGTTGCTGCCGTCATCGGCCGGCAGTAGATCGCAAGACCACACATCATGGCCGAGCCGATCGAAGGCGCGCCGCATCATGCCGGAGGTTTCGCAGCCGATGAGCACCTTCATTCGGCGTCTCCCGCTGGTTCATATCCGGGGTGCAAATCGCTTTTATACCCAGACTTTGTACCATCCATTGCGGAGCGAGCGGCAGCATTCCATGCGTCTTGGAATGCTTGCACCGAAATGTTGATGGAGGTTATGCCCTTGGCGCCAAGGGACGTGGCGGCAGCGATTGCGTTGAACGTCTGCTGGTAAGGGAAATCGACGGGTGGGTTGTCGGCCAAGGCTGATTTCATGCCAGGCATGTCCTCGCCAAGGCTTTCGAACGAATAGCCAAGCTGCTTCGACCCGATGAAGGCGGCCATGTGCTCGATGTGCTCGATTGCCAGCTTCAGGGCGACGGCGGTAGCGATCTGAGACCCCACCAAAAGTGGCTGGGGCGCTGGGGAGGAGTAGGAGTCAATCAGACGTCGAGCAAGATCCTCGAATGGGTCTGTGCCCGCCTCGCGATGAGCCGCAAGCTCTTCTTCCGATGCCGGTCGTCGAACCGATGCGAAAAGCTTGCCGTCGCTATCGCGGATGATGCCCCAGTCGTCGAACTTGTTTGGACGGTAGCGGAGAGAGGCGGTGAGGGTCATGGGGTATCGTCCTCCCCACAACCAGCGCCAATCGTCTCGCCGTTCTTTCCGGCGGTGAACAATTTCCAATGCCGCCAACCCCGCGGGCAGTGAAAACCCCACTCACGAATTCTAGGGCCAGTGATGAAGACGGTCCAGCACGGGCCGTCATGAAGTTCGATGCGATGGGCGTCCGAGGCGTAGCGGAACTTCATCTGACCAGCGTGGCGAACGGTCCGCACGTTGATGCCGCCAGCGTCGATTGTGTGCTCGGTATAGGTGCCACGCAGCAGGATCGACAGGTTCCACCACGGATGATCGTGAAGAGCCCGGTCGTCATCGGATCGCTGGAAGTGATGGAGGTAGATGTTGAACCACTTATTGCGGGGGATCAGCCACCATCTGGCGAGATATGTGTCGTCCCTTCCTCCGATATAGAGGTCTGCATCGCGCCGGTCGGCGATGGCGACCAACCGCGGAGCGAGGATCTTCGTAACGAGCTTTGCCATGCCGCTCATGCCTGCACCTCTGCGGGCTCGCTATAGCCAGGCAGGGGCGAGCGGATCGGCTTGCTCATGTGGTTGGCGCGGATCTTGGCGTTCATCTCCGGCGTGTTGACGCGCCGCAGCTCGATCTCGCCCTCGGTCAGCATGCTGGCCGGCGTCGCGGTGCAGAGTGCTGCCAGCGTCAGCATGACGCCGCCGACCTCCTGGCCGGGGTCTCCGGCCGGCCGGTTGAAGACGTACTCGACGAGCTGGTGTGCTTCTTCGCGGGTGCAGCCGATAGCCTGCGAAAGCTCGAGCGACTCTTCAAGGAACCGGTGGCCGCGCTCGCGGCGGTCGGCAGCAACCTCAGAGCCGAAGCACTCAAGCATCCAGGCGTGAACACGAAACTGAAATTCAGACATGTCGTTCATGGTTATGTCCTCACACGCGCATCGGCATAAGCACGATCAGGTTTTCGGGGTGGGCTCCGGGGTTGCGGAGCACAGTCGGACTGCCTGAATCGGTCAGGTTCATCAGCACGTTGTCGCCTGCCAGGTTGGCTAGGATCTCGTTGACGTACTTTGCGTTGAAGCCGATCTCGATTTCAGCATCGCCTTCGTAGGAGAGTTCGTCGTTGGCTTCGCCTGCGTCGGGATTGATGACCTGCAGCTGCAGCTGGCCGCCAGCGAAGTTGAATTTGACGCCTCGGCCCTTGTCGCCGCTGACCGTCGAAACACGATCGACGGAAGCCGTCAGGGAGCCGGCGGCGATGGTGACTGCCATCGGTCCCTCCTGCGGAACAACCCGGCGATAATCAGGGAAGGTGCCGTCGACCAGCTTCGAGGTGATGACGCCGGCGCCATAGGCGACGCGCACCAGGCTCTCCGAATATTCGATGCTGGCATCGCCGGTTTTCGGGATCACCTTCTCGATGACTTTCACCGACTGGCGGGGGATGATGATGCCGGGCATCTCCGGGTTGCTCTCGGCTGCGACGAAGCGCTTCGACAGGCGATGACCATCGGTGGCAACAAGGATGACACCCTGATGCTCGGTGTCGGCCGATGTTGGATGCAGATAAATGCCGTTGAGGTAGTAGCGGGTCTCTTCCGTCGACATTGCGAAGCCGCAGGCAGACAGCGCCGCGGCGAGATCAGCGGCCGGGATGGTGAGCTTGTGCGGAAGCTCGCCGTTCGCTTCCCGCATGGCAGGGAAGTCGCTTGCTGGGAGAACCTGCAGGCTGGATTTGAACTTGCCGGCCTTGATGGTGATGCCGTCGAGCGCGCCGCTGCGGCGGGTGACCTCGACATTGCAGCCATCGGGAAGCTTGCGGACGATATCGGCCAAGAGGCCAGCGGGAACGGTAAAAGGCTCGAAGTCGATCGCGGCGTCAGCCTTGAACGGTGTGGATGCCTCGATATCGAGGTTCGACAGACGGGCATTCAGATGTCCCGACATGGCGCTCTTCTCGATCAGGACGTTTTGCAAAATCGGAATCGTGTTGCGGCGCTCGACCACACTAGCGGTCAGTGCGAGGGCGGCCATGAGAGCGGACTTTTCAGCCGTAAACATCTGCAAATCTCCTGGGAAGGGTAGGCGGGCGACGTCGGCGCCGCCCGCCGATCGGTTAGGCTGGCATCTCGGGAGCGCCGGAATAGACAGGAAGTCCGGTGTCAGCACCGGCGCGTTCCATGTCGCGGATTACCTGCTCGGTGATGTAGATGTCCGGCCGGTAGAGCTGGCAGATCCACTTCAACTGGCCGCCGGCGAGGCGGTAGCGAAGCCGAACCGGGATGCGAGCAACGTCGCCGCGATAGAAGGGCGGGACCGAGAGAATGAACATGCCGGGCACGTCGATCTTGTTACCGGCTGCGTCCCGGTGCTCTTCTTCGAAGACGATCTGAGCTTCGCCGGACTGAAGCGAGACTGCGTTCTTGACCTTGGCCTCGGAGTTGATCTGCAATCCCTTGGACAGCGCGACGAGCTCATTCGGGAAGGCGACGCGGAACGAAAACTTGTGGCGCCAGTCTTCTTCCTCGAGCGTATCCGGCGCAGCGAGGTCCATGATCCGGTCTTCGATAAACTCGGCGAACTGCACCTGCGGCAGGGGGGTGCCGTTGATCTCGTTCCATGCCTTCCAGCTATCGGACAGCGGAAACTCGTAGTGGATGCGGTGCTTGCCGTTATCGGCGTCAGTCGCGTCCCTGGGATGATAGTCGATCACCGCCGTCAGGGACGGGTTTCTCCAATCCGTGTCGGCAAAGATCACCGAGTTCTCGGTCTTGTGCCGTTCCACCAGGTTGATGAAGCTTTCGAGCGTGGTGACTTCGGCGCTACCGCGCTTGCGATCGGGGGTCAGGCGCCATTCGTCGGCGAGAGCTTTGATACTGGCGGCCTTGCCGGTCTTCGGGTCCAGCAGGACCGGGAAAGAGCTTGGCAGGCCCTTGGCCTGGCTCGGTGTCGCGATCGAGAAAATCTGAAACTTGCCGTCGCGCGCCAGATCGGCGATTTCCCGGACGGCAGGTGCGGTCATTTGATCCATGATATTGCCCCTCTATGGGTTGGAGTGAAAAGGTCAGGCGCGGTCGCGTGCTTCGCGCGGGCCGCTGAACATGTCGTGCTGCTGGGGATGTTCCGTCGAAAGCTTGCCGCCTTCGGTGATCCAGTAGGCAGACGAGCGATAGCTGCGCTTCGGGGTCTTGGCGGCCACATCGGCGTTAATGGTGATCATGCCGTTGGCGACCTCGAGCTTCAGCTTGAGGCTGATCTCGCCCTTGAATTTGACCTTCGGGTTCTCGTTGCTCATGTCGAGCAACTCGCTGAAGGTGGCATCGCAGGTCTCGGTCAGGCGCTCGTTCAACTCGCCAGACTCGAGCATGCCGATGAGTGCCTGACCGTTCTGGATAAGCTTCATGATGATGTCCTCTCGGGTTATCAGCGCCACTCGGGCGCGAATGGGATGTCGTCGTCGAGATCGCGGGAGAAGTTAGCTGGCTGGCCGCTGGAGCCGCCGTGCGACTGGCTCCTGGAAGCGCGATCCTCGTCGAGGCCGTAATCTCCCGGACCCTCCCCGCCGGCGCGGTACCCGGAACCCTCGCGCTTATCCAGCATTGTGATCGTCGAGCCGAAGCCCTGCAGAACGACCTCTGTCGAATAGCGGTCCTGACCCTGCTGGTCCTGCCATTTGCGGGTCTGCAGCTGCCCCTCGATGTAAAGCTTCGAGCCCTTCTTCACGTACTGTTCGACGACTTTGCAGAGCGGCTCGGCGAAGACCACGATGCTGTGCCATTCGGTCTTTTCGCGGCGATCTCCAGAAGTTTTGTCTCGCCAGGTCTCGGACGTCGCGAGGCGAATGGAGGCAATCGGGCGGCCGTCCTGGGTGCGCCGGATCTCAGGATCGGCGCCAACATTGCCGATCAGAATAACCTTGTTGACTGAGCCGGCCATCAGGCGTGACCTCGCAGCTCGGCCTGACCGTCGAAGCGGGCGACCATGGTTTTCAGGGCGATGTGGATATCGTCCCGGTCGCCATTCGAAACGAAGCTGGCCAGGGAAGCGTCTTCGCCATCCTTCTCGAAGATGATGATTGCGAAACACGTGTTTCCTAGACGGCGTCCGTCGATCTTGGGGCCGTTCAGCACGTCGTCGATCGCTCCCGCGATGGCGTCCAGCACGGGCTTGTCGTTATTTTCAGTGGGCATGCGTCGACGCCTTTGCGTTGGATTTCATAAAAGTTGGATCTCGGACGAGCCGGTATCCGTCGAAACGGCGACTATCGATCAGCCAGCCTCGCGGACGAAGCTTGCGGCGTAGCTTGCTGATATGCGACTGAACGCATCCCTCTGCGTTGTCGGGACCACCATCGGGATCGTCGCCATAGAGTTCGTCGACAAGCTTTACCGAGAACACCGACCGGCCTTTCGCTCGAAGCAAAAGGTTCAATATTTGCCGTTCCCGCCGCGGAAGATTCATCTCATCGGCATCTGGAAAATCGGTGGCCGGAGCCAAGCCGATCGCGTGACCGCAGATGGTGCAGAGATGGGCGGCGTCCGTCATCATGGCCCCTTAATTCACGCGGGCGCGGCTGGAGACGCGCATGAGGAATTCGCGCCAGGCAGTTTCTGCCTTCGCCGACCCCCAAGGGTGCAGGGCGCCCGTGAGCTTCGGGTCGGCCAGTTTCGGAAAGTCGGTTGCGGCCTTGGGTCCGAAAAGCGAAATCGCTTCCGCGCGAGCCATGCGATCGTCCATCATCTCGACGATCTGACGCTGCTTCGCCGTCCAACGGCTCGGCGGGAGAAGGCCGGCGGCCTCGTATATTGCTTCGCTCCAGGCCGCCTTGATCTCGTCGTCGATGCGATCGAGATCTATACCGCTCTTCAGCGATAGCAGGCGCTGCGCCGGGGTACTGCGATCGCCAAGCAGCCACTGGTGGCCGTCGCGAAGTAGAAACAGGGCAGCCGACAACTGGTCACGTGTTTCGTTCAGGATGGCCTGGGCGCCCTGGACGGCATGCTGTGCAGCCGAAAACGCAAATCCCGCCTCGTCGCGGCCGTCGAAACGTGCCTGCTTCGAAAGCGCGATAGCCATCAGCCGGAAATCAATGACCGTGGGGTCCGGCGCGCCGATGTTGATGCGCAGGTTATTGCCGCAGAGGGCAAAGATCGGTTTTTCGGTGAGACGAACTGCCATGGTCATCGGCGATCATCCCAGGCGATCTGCTGATCATAGGACTTAATGCCGTAGTACGTCTGATAGACCAGGTGACCGGCCGACAGAATGACGGCCGCGTAGGACAAGGAGCAGATAAGCGCCATAGCCCTGTAGGAGATAGCCGGCTTGCGCTCGATCGGGATGACCGGGGGCGCTTCGACGCGTGCACCAAAAGGTGTGAAATAATTGTCGTCCATGGAAACGCCCTCGCTTCGGTTCGGATATGGCCGCAGCTAAGGCGGCCATGCCAAAACCGATCGTCAGGCGAGGCGGCGCACGCGACGCCGGTCAGCGATGCCTTTGGCTTCGAGGGCGTAGCGAGTGATCTGGCGATCGGTGAACTCTTCGCGCAGCTCGTCGCGGCTGCAGCCGGGGTGCGACAGCATCCAGTTGGCCATTTCGAGGGCGACGTCGCGGGCGATTGCCCCGTGAACGGGTGCGGGGGTCTTTGATAGGGGATTGGACTGCGCGTTCAACATGACGATTTCCTCTTTCAATCAGCCCGACAAGAATGGCGTGGAAATCGTTATAGTAGGAAGTTTCCAACTATGCAACAACAAAAGTAGGATGCATCCAACGGTTTGTAGGATGTTGGACGGACTTCGATTGCCAAGGAAAAGCAGAAGGGTTTGATGAGTTCGAAACGATTCGTTTTCTCGCCAAGAAAAATACAGGCAACGTCAATAGCTTAACCGGACGCTCTAACGCGCAGGCATTTTGCCTATCGACTCTCGGCAAGAGTCCTGATTTTTTACGGTGAACACAACAGGAACATCCGAGGAAACAAATGCGGGGGTCTTGCGAACATATCGACGAGAACCGGATGCTAAGCGAGCTTGTGAGCCTCCGCGTAGCTTGCGAAGATTGCGGCAGAGACCGGTGTCTTGGGTTCGCGGAGCTGTCTCGGGCAAGTTTCGCCGGCGCCTACAATTTTCGCCTCTTGCGCGAACGTCTGAGTTGTTCGGAGTGCCCCTCAATGCCGCGGCAGTGGCGTAGGTTGAGGCTGCACCCGATATGGCGTTTCACTAAGAGTATCGCGTAGAATAAACTACCACGTGCACGGAGAACACTTCGCCGTTGTCGATAAGAATCTCAGAATCTTCGCCCTCTTCTGGGTTGTATTGCCAGAGTCGAAGAACCTTCGAGGAGCGAGAACGGAACTCCTTGATATAGCTTGCCATATCATCGCCGTCTGCCGTCGCCTTGAGCTGAACGACGACGTCGTCTCCCGCCCGGACCGGCAGCTGTGGATTCAGCCACACGGTCTCGCCGGCGCGGTATCTCGGTTCCATGCTGGTACCATACACCCGTACGGCGTAGGCATCAGGAACATTCTCCAAGCCTGGCGGGCAGAACACGTCCGCTATCTTCTGGCCGTTCATAATGAAGCGACCGTTAGGGCCTGCTTCCGATTGCCCCATCAGGGGGATACGTTTCGTCGTGTTGAACTGCTGAAATTGAGGGGGAAAGCTGGCGTTGGGCGCTGGGCGTGCCGGCGAACTACTTACCTCAACAGTTTGTACAGGCACAGCCTCGGCTCTGGCGAGCGCTTCCGGATCTAGCCGTAGCGCCTTTGCTAGCTGTGCGATCTTGTCTGCCTTGACCGTCTGCTTCTTCCCAAAAACGATATCGCGGATGAAGCTCCGTTCCAAGTCTACGGACTGGGCGGCCGCGATGGGGCTCAACCCCAATTCTTCCAGCCGATTTTTGACTAACTCTTGCAATTTGTTCATGCCTCCAAAATAGGAAATTTCCCCCTCACTTGGCGAATAGGAACTTTCCCATTGCAAAGTTGGAAACATCCTACTATTGGTGAGGTATGGAAACCGAACTTGCACGCCACCTCCTGGTACTTTGCGACAGCTTCGCGGAAGCCCGACAATTGGGTGAGGCGACTGTTGGGCGGCACTGTGCGGCAGACGGTCGTTTTTTTCCGCGCATTCGAGAAGGAAAGACCTTTACTGCCAAAAAGTACGACGATGTCGTCGGCTGGTTTTCCACCCATTGGCCAGAGGGCCAGGGCTGGCCGAAGGATGTTCCCCGTCCCCTCTCGGTGAGGGAGACGGCTGAATGAGTTGTTGTCTTTCCTGTTTTCCATGTGGTCCTCCGTGACCCGTTAACGGACTGAGTTGTCACAGTTTTAATCGTTTCCCAAAACGGGAAAAACCGACCGGATTTCCCGGCGCGGGAAAGGATTTGTCATGTCTTCAGAAGCATGGTTTCACAGGGTCAAGGCAGCGCAGCGCGACCTCATCAAGCTGGTCGGCGGCATCCAGCGCGCGGCGGAAATCTCGTCGGTGTCCGACAGCCATATCGGTCGGATGAACAATGCACGCGATACCGATCTCATGCCGCTGTCCGTTGTCTACGCACTGGAGACGGAGTGCGGTGTGCCTGTCGTAACACAGGCCATGGCGGAGCTGAGCGGACGCAGGCTCACAGACCCGGATGCGGAGCACAAGGCGAACATCGATGTTCTGACGTCCTATTCGAACGTGATGCAGCAGTACGCCACCCTGATGTCGACCGCTGCAGCAGCCTTGGCTGACGGATTTGTCTCAAATACCGAGGCGCGGGCGATGGACCGGGAAGCGGCGTCGATCGAGCGGGCGTTGCCGCCTTTCCGTCAGTCCCTGGCTGTCGTCATCGCCGGCGGTGGGCAAAAGGCAGGTTTGCGCGTCGTTGGAGATAACGAATGAGCGGCGCGTTCAACCGGCTCAACCTCGATCGGGATCAGATCGCGCGGCTCGCGAGCGGTACCGGCGTTTCCCAGAGGCGCCCGGAGCGGTCGACTCACTACGCCTGTCCAGTGTGCTTTCGGGCGCTCTCGTTTGCAGAGATCATCGAGAAATATTGTGCCGAATGCGGTGATATCGCGCCTCAAGAGGTTCGAGATTGATGACGACGGCCCAGTACCTCGATGGTCGCGTTACGCTTCACCTTGGGGATTGCCGCGAGGTCCTCGCGTCGATGCCCGAGAACAGCGTCGATAGCGCTGTGATGGACCCGCCGTATCATTTGGCGAGCATCGTCGAGCGCTTTGGGAAAGATGGATCGGCTGAGGCAAAGTCGGGAGAGACCGGCGCATTCAAGCGTGCTTCCGCCGGGTTCATGGGCAAACAGTGGGACGGCGGCGACATTGCCTTTCAGGTAGAGACATGGCGCGCGGTTCTACGCGTTCTCAAGCCCGGCGGTTATCTGCTTGCCTTCGCGTCGACGCGAGGCTTCGGCCGTATGTCGGTGGCGATCGAGGATGCTGGCTTCATCAATCACCCGTTCATCGCCTGGATCTTCGCCGCCGGCATGCCGAAGGCAACCCGTATCAAAGCCTGCGCCGTTGATGGCCCGTTCGCGGGCATAGACGTGGATGGCTGGCGTTACGGTGGACAGGCGCTCAAACCCGCGATCGAGCCGATCTACATGGGTCAGAAGCCCTTCAGCGAGGAAAACGGCACGCTAAATATTCTTCGCCACGGTACCGGCGCCGTCAATATCGATGGATGCCGCATCGGTACCGATGAGCAGATGAGCGCAGGCGCCGGGAAGCTCTGGTCGCATTATCGCGATGGAGAAGCTAGCGCCGAGCGTCGATACCAGAATAGCGGCAGCACAAACTTTGCCGCCAAACCGGGGCCGCGCGGCGGTTCGCCAGACGGGCGTTGGCCTGCAAACCTCATCCACGATGGTAGCGCCGAAGTTTTCGAGGCTTTCCCTGAAGCGCCGGGGCAGATGGCGGCGGTGACCGGGGACGAGCCAAGCTCGGAACGAAGAGCAATTTTGACTGGCTTGGGCGGGACACATGACACTCGAGCGCCTCGCGGCGACAGTGGCTCTGCAGCCCGCTTCTTCTACTCTGCCAAGGCCGATGCTGATGATCGGATAGGATCAAAGCATCCGACCGTGAAGCCTATAGACCTCATGCGCTATCTGGTTCGGCTTGTAACGCCTCCGCGCGGCGCGGTGCTGGACTGCTTTGCCGGTACCGGAACGACAGGCGAAGCGGCGTGGCGGGAGGGCTTCAATGCCATCCTCATCGAGCGCGAGCTTGAGTACCAGAAGGATATCGCCGAGCGCATGCGCCTTTGCTTGGCGGGACCGGGCGAAAAGAAGCGCGAGATCATCAAGCGGCGCGGCCTAACAGAGCATGACGCTGGCCCTCTGTTCGGAGGTGCTGCATGAGCGAGGCCATTCATCTCTTCATCATTACAGATAATGCGGAGCGCGCCTGCTTTGATGTGGTTGGCGTCAACCTCCATGATCTTCCGAGCTTTGTACGCATCGTAACAGAGGCCGAGGAGATCAGACGGCTTCCCGAGGGAGTTCGCTGCCTTGGCTGGTGGTTCGCTTGGGGTGCTCGTGAACACGACGAGGCTCAGCTCGCCTGGGAGGATCGCCGCAGCGAGGGTGGACTTGAGGGCGTTTCGCAAGCCTTTTTTCAAAAGCTCGATGACTGGAAGGCTAGGCGTGCCGCGGCGGAAGCGAAGATCCTGGAAGAGGCCTTGGCTGAACGTCGAGATGCCCCGGTTATGACCTTTGAAGAGTTCGCGAATGCTCAGGCCGCATCCCGCGCGGTCGAATCCGAAACGGTTTCCGTAATCCCGAAGAAGACGAGGTGGAGCTGATGGCTGTTCTTTCTGCGTTTCAGTTGTTCGACGTGTCGCCACAGAGCTTTTCCGCCATGCGACCGCATGACCGGTCCCTGGCGGTTCGCTTGTGCCTTGAACGCGGCGTCTCTGCCTCCGAAATCCGGCGGGCGCTCGATATCAGCGGGCGGGCGCTCGCCGATCTGGCCTCGGAACGGCACCTTTACAACCTGCCGGTCGTTCATGAGAGTCCTGAGGAAAAGCCGGTAACAGGCTCCAATGGCAGGCCACCAGCGGTTTCCACAAAAGTGTTGCGACTGATCGCTGATGCCGACGACGGCGCGCTGATGATTAGTCGGCAGGCAATGAGTGAAGCGTGCGGCTGCCTTCTCGCATCCGTCGATAGTGCCATCACCCGTATGCGCGAGATGGGGCTTATCGAGCGGCTTCATGTGCCGCGCACTGGAAAACCATCCGAATGGAAGATCACGTCTGCCGGTTTGGCCCAGCTCAAGATTTGGGAGGGTTTGAAATGAGGGAGCGTCGCACCCGTATTCTCCTCATCGTCGCGCCGTCCATCACCGAGTGCTATAAGACGGCAAAAGAGTTCGAGCTCGACATGCTGCATGTCGGGGAAATGCGCTGCATCAGCAACCCTTATCATCTGAGGGGCTGGTCGCGCGGCACACCATTCATCGCGCTGAACCGTGCACGCTGGCCGGAGCCTCTGGATATGGCGCTGCATGCGCTGACGATGACCGGTCAGCTTCGCATTGCCAACGACCGGGATCTCGACCCGTTGCGCGGGTGCCCGTTGGGAAAGCCTGAGGCGGCTGTCGTGCGTATGCCGCAGAGGGCATTCGCATAGTGAGCAACCCCGCACTCGACGACTTCGTTTTCCGGGCAAAGGCGGTGTCTGTGACCGACGCTGCCTTGAGGCTTGGTGTTCCATTTCCTAAGCGGCGCAACGATTGGTCAGGCGATTCCGGCCAGCCTTGCCCGCGCTGTTTCGGCAATGACCGCTTCTCAATCAATGGTTCAAAGCAGGTCTGGAACTGCCGCAATTGCGAGATTGGCGGACGTGACGGTATCAGCCTGGCTGCCTTCCTGTTGCACCACGACACCAAATTAAAGTCCGGATTTCTCGGTGCCTGCGCTGCTGTGCTGGGAGAAGAAATCCCGGCTGGTGGCGAGCGCGAGACCGATGACGAGCGGGCAGAGCGAGAGCGCCGGCGCGACGAAAGCGAATGTAAGCTGCAGAAAGAGCGGGCCGATCGTGATCGCCAGCAGAACGATTTCCGCGAACGCGAAATCAAGAAGGCTCGCGGCATCTATTTCAACGCACAGGAATGCGCGGACGAAACGACAGATGGTGCCCGCTATATCCGGGCCTACCTGCGCCGCCGCACCGGATACATCGTGCCGATGGAGACCTTCTTCAATCTTCGTTTCGATGGACGACACAGCTATTGGGACGGGAACGACGAGTTTGGCCGGCCGCTGTCCATTCATTCCGGACCGGCGATGATTGCGCCATTTGTGACGCTCGACGGTCAAGTGACCGGATGCCACGAGACGTGGATCGACCTGAAAAACGGACCGAAGTTTCGGCCAGACCTCGGCCTCAATGCCAAGGGTGATCGCCTTACGACAAAGAAGATGCGCGGCATCAAGAAGGGATCGCTCGTTCCTATCCTCGGCGAAATGACGTCTCGGCGCTGGATGGGCGGTGAGGGGATTGAGACCGTCTTGGCGGTTGCTGGCTTCGAGGGTTTCAGAACCGATACATTTTATTTCGCGGCTGGAGACCTCGGCAATCTTTCCGGTCCGGCCGATCGCGGAAAGGGGCGCAGCGAAAGCTATCAGATTGGCGGCCGAAAGGTGTCGTTTTGGCCGCATCCCAAACCAGACCAGTCGAAAGACGAGGCTATCCAGCTGCCAGAGCACGTGAGCGCGCTGGTGCTGCTGGCCGATGGTGACAGCGAATTCTACTTCACGGCCGCCGCGATGGCCCGAGCCAAGGCTCGGCTCTCGGTGCCCGGTCGTGACATCCATATCTGGTGGCCTCCGCAGGGCGCGGATTTCGCCAGCTTACTTTGCGAAAGGGCATGAGGGGAATGCAGGACGAACTTTCGGCGGCGATGCCTGCCGGTCTCAAGGAGATCGTGCAGGACGCGATGATGCAGAGGGGCGTTGACCCCGAAACCCCACCCGTCTCAGACGATTCTGACGAAACTCTCGATGATATGGCTCCGCCGCCGTCTGACGACGATCTTCGCGCCATTCTCGAATATTGCGCCGGCCTCGATCACTCCGATACCGACAACGGCAAACGATTGTTGAAGCATTTCGGGCAGGATCTGCTCGTTGTTGCTCAGGAGAAGGCAAAGCAGGCGCTGTTCGGCGTGTGGACCGGAACCCACTGGGATATTGCCAACGGCGGACCGAAGGCACTCGCGATTGCGCAGCAGCTCGGTGACCGGATTGCCCAGGAGCGGCATTGGATCAAGCCGACGCAGTCGGAGCAGGAGAAGATCGAAGCGGGCAAGGCTGCGGCCGAGATGGACCAACGCGGCGAGGACGTCGATGTCAGCGGCAGACGGCTCATCGCTGCCCGCGAAAAGGCACTTGATGCTTTCGGTAAGCGCGTCAAGAGGCGCATGGATCATGCGGTTTCCTCCAAGAACATCGCCCGCATGAACGCGGCGCTAGCCTGCTCGGCGCCGCATATCATCAAAGCTCCAGACGAACTGAATGCAGATAGAATGCGCTTCGCGGTGCAGAACGCTACCCTTCGGTTCGAACGTAAAATGCAGCGCAAGAAGAACGAGAAATTCGTGAGCCGGGAAGAAACGCCCAACGTGCCTGAGACCATCGATGTCTGCATCGAGGCGGCTGTGAAAGTGACGAAAGGCCATGTACGTGAAGATCTGATCACGCATATCGCTCCGGTCCGGTTCGAGCCGAAGGCCGAGTGCCCGCGTTGGGTCAGGTTTCTCGAAACTATGCTGCCGGATGCTGCTGTTCGCCGGCTTGTCCAGGTGTCGTCAGGCTTAGGCCTTGTCGGCATCACAGTGCAATTCCTGTTTTTCCATTACGGCGACGGCGCTAACGGCAAGTCCGTCTACATGGAGACGCTCAGCCGGTTGCTGGGCGAGATGGCGGTGACGTTGCCTGCAACCAGCTTGATCGGCGAGAGCGGATCATCTGGAGGTGCGTCGCCTGACCTTGCGCGCCTACTTGGCCGCAGGCTGCTGCGCGTCAAGGAATTGCCGGAGGGCGAGGACCTCAAGGAGAATCTCGTCAAGGAGCTGACCGGAGGCGAGACGATCACCGCACGCGACCTCTTCGCTGGATATATGGATTTCGACCCGATCTTCGTCGTGCAGATGAGTGGCAATGGCTATCCGAAGATATCAGGGAACGATGATGGCATCTGGCGACGCATGGCCGTCGTTCACTGGCCGGTGAAGGTGCCCGAGGCCGAGCGGCGGGAGTTCGAGGAGATGCTCGCGTACTTCCGGTCCGAATATCCCGGCATTCTGAACTGGTTGATCGAGGGAGTGAAGATCTACCTCAAGGAGGGACTGGTGATCCCTGACGCGGTGCGCAGCGCGACGCAAGAATACCGTGACGATATGGACAGAACATCCGCCTTCGTCGCTCGCTGTGTGGTCAGGGATGAGCAGGCGGACCCGCTACAGGCCAAGTTCCTATACTCCGCATATTGCCGCTTCACGGAAGATGAGGGCGGAAAGCCGATGAATGTCACAGCATTCGGGCGAGCGATGTCCAAGAAATTCAAGAAGGATACGTCCCAGAGGCTTCACTACTACCTTGGTGTCCGCCTGCGCGACGTTCCAGAAGGGCATGGGGACACGCCCGCACCGCCGGCAGGCCGCTTCGATGATGAAGTGCCGTTCCCAGAGGAGTTTCCATGACCCCGAAACCCCACCCGACACCTCCCAATCTGTCGCTAACCTGCGGCTTGAGTTGCGATAGTTGCGATAGTTCCAGCGGTAGTTTTGCGACAGTTCGGCGGGGTGTGGGGTGAGTAAAATCAATGTGTTGCGATAGTTGCGATAGTTTCCTCGCCTATACGTATGAAAAAAACGGCGGGGGAAGGGGTGTGAAAAATCTGCCTATGTAATACGAGGAAACTATCGCAACTATCGAACTAATTGAAATCATTAAATAAAACTATCTCTAGAACTATCGCAAAACTATCGCAACTATCTCTGAGGGATTGAAATGACAAAGAAGGTATCGATTGAGCAGTTCCTGACTTGGGCCTTTACGCAGGAACTCTGCAAGATCGGTTCGGGTAGTGGTGGTGGCAGCTTTGTGAGCGGTTCTTCCTGGCAAATGATCAGCGAGTATTCGGCCCTTGGTACGATGATCGATCGCTCGCCCAACCATTTTGGTGTCATCCCTGATTTCATCATGGCGCAGTCAGATCCCAATCCAGATGCGGTGGAAGCGGGCAATGCTGTGCGCGAACTAGCTGATCGGGGCGGGTTCGAGATCGGCGAAGGGTGGAACCCATTCCCGGAATGGGATGACGAGCGCGGTCTGATTGCCAAAGAAGTCGCTGCTTTTCTCGAAATGGTCCGGACCAAGCGCGATGTCCTTCACGGCAAGCACGTCGTCAATCTGGTGATCAGCCGCGCCATTCTCGGCGCCGGCCCAGATTGGAAGGCGGAAAGGCCTGGCGAGCACGTTGTGACCATCAACGGCAAGCCGGCTTGGTTCCTCATCACCAAGGGTCGCGACAGCCTTCGGCGTTCGTACACATACGAGGCCGATGGATTTGACAGGCGAAAGCAGAAGCCTTTGAAGGGCGCCTACCAGAAATATGAGCTTGATGCTCCGTTGCGCGGTGCGATCCTGTCCAGATTGGAGTGGCAGCTTTGGCAGGATGCGCTCGCAACGCTCCATAATTCGCTTTCTGGACGGCTTGTGGCCAATGATTTGCTGCCGTTCCGTCCTCTAAGGGCGCCTTGGGCCAAATTCAATTCTACCACGGGCTCGTCGCAAGTTATTGAAAAGGACTGATGTTATTTTCATAAGTGGGCATTGCGGCGCGGCAGTCGGTTGACATACATTGAAGACAGTAAAAAAGGTAGATAACCCGCTAGGCAATCGCCCGGCGGGTTTTTCGTTTCCAGACGATGGAGGCGGCCATGAAACCCGGCGCTGTAATGGCGCCATTGATTGGATTTTCTCTATGACAGCCGAGCTTCACTTCGATGCGGGTGAGTTCGAGCAGTTGTCCCGCGCTATCGCTAACCTGCCTGGTCAAATCAAGACAAAGGCGATGGCCAGTGCGATGCGGCGTATGCGAGACATGGCGCGCACGCGCATCGTTCGTCGCAGTGCTGAGCGAACCGACCTTCCGGTTCGGAAAGTGCTGGCGCTGACCAAGGCATTCTTCAATGCCGGCAGCAACTCGATCGAAATTGTTGAGAAGTCAGGTTGGATCTCGCTCTACGATCTTGGTGCGAGCCAAAATTCAAAAGGCGTTCGGGTCCGCGGGCGCGGATCGTATCGATCGGCGTTCATCGCACAGATGAAAAGCGGACATCGGGGCGTGATGAAGCGCTCGGGCAAGTCGCGGCTTCCGATCCGGGAGTTGTTCGGGCCGAACCCGGCGCATGATGTCACAAACAATCCGGATGAGTTCGTGAAGGTGCTTGCCGAACTAATTGAGGATAGCCTGGCGCCTCGTGTTCTTCATGAACTGGATCGGCTCTTGCCCCGGTGACCCTCGAAGGCCGGTGAGGCCGGCCGGGGGCACCCCCCGGTCAAGGGACCGTACAAACGATCTGACCGCCTGCGGGCCGGGGCGACCCCGAATGCCGTTCAGTCTTTAGCTTCGAAAATTTGGGTTAACGGGGTTAACGGCGTTAACGCGGTAGTTAACGAGCAGGTTAACGATGAGCACTGTGATGTGGTCGATCGCGCAGATCGCGGCGCGTGATCTGATTTCCAAGGCGGCTGTTTCTAAAGCCGTCAAGAAGATGCTGGAGGACTGGCGAGATACGCCGGTCGAGCGCGGCTCTCAAGGGCAAGTGATGCGGGTCTCGCTCGCTCACTATGACGAGTTTCGTCAGCGGTTCACGAACCCAGCCAAGGCGACAGCGCCAATCAGGAGCATGGAAGATCTGCCGCAAGGCGAGCACCAAGGAACAACCCGGCCGCCGCCGCGCGATGAGGAGAGCTTTGAAGAGGCTCGCCGGCAGTCGGAGTGGCTGAAGGTTGGGCGTGAAAAGATTCGTCATCAGGAAGATTGCGATCAGCTGATCCGCAAGGATCGAAACGACGAGGCCTTGGCCATCATCGGCGGGGAGATACAGGCCATCCTGAGGCGTTTGCCGAACAGGGCGGACGAGGTCGCGATGGCCGTCTCAAAAGAGGGAGTGCACGGCGTTCGCGTCTTGCTGCGCCAGATCGCCTTCGCCATCGGCACGGAAATTGCCGACAAACTGGCGGTGATCGCAGCGTCTGCACCGGAGCACGATCCGCTGATCGAGGATGAAGAAGCGTGACGGTACATCCTGGCGCTTTGCGATCGGTCGCATCAGTTCTCGAGCGCGCGATCCGCCCGCAGCCACCAGTATCGTTTCCGGTCTGGCTCCCACAGAACGTCGTCCTTGTGGATGGACCGCGAAAAGGAGAGTTGTGGTCGGCGGAAGACGCGCCGTATCTGGTGGATATCGCAGACTGCCTCAGTCAGGAGCATCCCTGCAATCTGGTCACGGTGCGAAAGGCGCAGCAGACGGGCGTCACAATCCTCGCTCTCGCCTGGATGATGTACATCGCGGAGAACAGCCCTGACAATGCGCTCTACGGCGTCCCGGGCATCGACGCGCTGCAGGACATCAATTCGGCGAAGCTGCAGCCTCTCATCGACAGATGGCAGGAAAAAACAGAGAAGTTGATCATTCAGCCGACAACCAGCCGCTCAGGTGTGGGATCGACAACCTACGAAAAGAAGTTTCCGGGCGGATCGATCTTTCTCGCGAACGCCAACACTGTCATGGACCTGTCCTCCAAGACGACGAGATTCGGCGTTAAGGACGAAGTCTCCAAATGGCAGACGCTGACCAATGGTGCGGATCCCGAGAACCTGTTCTTCGGCCGTTTCACCGCGTTTCGCAGGCAGAAGACCTACAAGATCTTCGAACTGTCGACGCCGGAGTTGGACAGTGGAGACGCTCTTGGTGAAGGGCCGGGACACTGCCGGATCGACCGCAGCTTTCGTCGGTCGGACCAGCGGTTCTGGTTTATCCGTTGCCCCGAGTGCCAGCAGGAGATGGTGCAGGTCGACGCTAAATTGCGTATCGACCGAGCACATCCGCACAAAACTGTAATGGTCTGCGATTGCGGTCATCATATTTCGGAGATGGAACGCGTACTTGGTGTTCGCCAGGGACGTTACATAGCCACCAAGGATGAGCCTGACAGGCATCCTGGCTTTCACGTCGACGCTTTCATGTCGCTGATGATGTCCTATGAGGCCATCGCGGAAGACAAGATCACCTACGAGGCCAAGGGCGAGGCCGGAGCAAAGGACTATAGCAATCTGGTCAAGGCCCTGCCTTACCAGATGAAAGGGAATGCGCCGGATCACCAGCGGCTCATGGAAAGACGCGAGGGTTACGAAGTCGGCACTATCCCATCGGGCGGCCTTCTGTTTGTCGCCGGCGCCGACGTTCAGTCCTACGGGATTTACTGCGAAGCGGTCGTCTTCGCGGAAGATCGGCAGAGCTGGAACGTCTTTGCCGAGTTCTTCGAGGGTGCGACCGACAATCCCCAGGCGGGCGCCTGGCTGCTGTTGGGAAAGTGGTATCAGCAGGAGTTTCCTGATGCGAACGGGGTGTTGAGAAAGATCGAGGCGCTAGGCGTCGACAGTGGGTATCGCACCAACCAGGTTCTGGAGTGGTGCCGTCGCCACCCCAATACATATGCTATCAAGGGCATGCCTGGCCGAGGTGTACCGGCGATAAGCGCGCCTCAGAAGAAGTCGATCCAGAAAGGCGGTAAGCGCCGACGGTTCGGATCGTCGATGGCGTGGCCGGTGGGCACATGGTCGCTCAAGGCCGAGCTCTACGGTAATCTGCACAAGGTTGGATTGCGGTCGGGCGAGGCTGCTGATCCGCCCGGTTACTGCCATTTCCACATGGAGCTCGGCGAGGAATACTTCCAGCAGCTGACGGCGGAATACTTTTCGCAAAAGCTGATCAAAGGCAAGCTTCACGAGGAATGGCTTACGCGGCGACCTGACAATCACTTTCTCGATTGCAGGATCTACGCCATGGCGATGGCCGAACATCTCGGCTTGTCGCGGATGACAAAAAGTCAGTGGTCAGCACTCAGGGCTAAGCACGATCCGATCGTGCATCCCGACCTTCTGTCACCCACGTCGATCATCGTCGCGCAGCAAACTGTAGAACACGAGCCAGAACCTCAGCCGGCGTCGCCGGTGGTGAACAAGCCAGAGCCAGAGAATCGATGGAAACGACGCAGGTGAAACCGAGACACAAGGTCAAGGCGACCGGCGTTCGTAGTGATGCTCCGTCTGTTGCTCCTGGTCCCGGCAGGGTGCGCGCTAGCTATATGCGTGACACCCAGTCGGGTGTCATCGCTGCGAGGCCGGCTTCGCTTCGCGAGCATCGTGACGAAATCCGCAGGGTTTGGACGCGCGCGGCAGGGCTCGCCATGGATTTGTTGCAGAACAGCGGCAAGCTTCGTGGCGCGGCGGATCAGATCATCGCTGACACTGTCGGCATCGAGCTGCAGCTTAACCCGCGTCCTGATCTGACCAGGTTCGGCTATAGCCCGGAAGAGACCACGGTATGGATCCGGGAGTTGAAGGCAGCGTGGAAAGTCTGGGCATGGAACCCGCTTGAATGCGACTTTCGCGCCAAGTGGACCATCGCGCAGATGACCGATATCGGTGTTCGTCACTGGCTGGCGTTCGGGGAAAGTGTCGGGGTCTGCCAATATCTTCCGCGGTCGCAGCGTCTTGCTGGCACGAAGACCGGGACGAAATTCCTCCTGCTTTCGCCGCAGCAGTTGGTGCAGGACACCAATGACGTCGAGGGTCTTTATCAGGGCGTCGTGCACGACAGCTACGGCCGCCCGATCGCCTATCGCTTCGAGGAGAAGCGGGACGGGTTCCGACAGAAGAAGGATTACGCAGCGCGCGACAGCGATGGCCGGCAGATGGTCATGCACGCCTACGATCCGTTTTCGAGCGACGACGTGCGCGGGATCTCGCCGCTGGTAACGACCTTCCGGAAGTATCTGATGGCCGAGAACGTCGACGATGCGACAGCGCAGCTGATGTTCCTGCAGACGATCTACGCGGCGATCCTGAAAAGCGACAAACCGAGCGCCGAAGCGTTCGAGGCGCTTGACATGATGAAGGAAGCCGGCGGAGACGGCGCAGCCGACATTGCTTCCGACTTCGTGAACTACTTCAAGGCGCAGCTCGATCGGGCGGCGGAATCGGAAATTCGGCTTGGCCCGGGCGCAGGGGTTTCGCATCTTGCGCCCGGCGAAGACATGGAGTTCAAGAGCATCACGGCCCCGGGGCCGAACCATAAGGATGTGATCGGCACGTTTAACCGGGAAACGGCCCGCGCTCTCGGCATCACTTACGGTGGGTACACGCTGGACTTTACCCAGGCGACCTATGCCAGTACCCAGATGGAGAACGCCTCGACCTGGCCGATCGCGCGCCGGCGAACCGATCGCATCGCATCACCGCACGTACTGATCCCTTACGCAAGCTTTGTGGACGAGCGGATAGAGACCGGCCTGACCCCTTTCAAGGGCGGGATCGAGGTCTATCGTGCCAACCGCGAGGCGATCTTGTGGGCGATCTGCACCGGTCCGAGCAAGCCAACCGCCGATGACGTCAAGAAGGCGAAAGGCGCAAGCGAGCGCATCATCAACGGCACAGGCACGCTCGAGCAGGAAATCAGCGAGGATGGTGGAGATCCGGAAGAGGTATTCGAAAACCGGCTCTACTGGCACAAACGCTATATCGACGCAGGCATGAAGTCGCCGTTCGAACGCGGCCTGCCGAGTGATCCAAGCGGGGCGGGCGAGGAGCCTGCAGGCAAAAGCAAGGTGGACGCATGACGAACGCGGTGAAAATCGGCGGCATCATGGTCGATGTCGAAGATCCCTGCGCGCTCTACGCAGTTCTCGCTGCGGCGCGTACTAAACGTCTTGCCGGCGAGCAGATCGAGGAATCCGAGATCCGGTCCCCGGTCATGCATCAGCGGATCAGGATCGCATCGTCGAGCATCGCCGATATCGATAAGGAACTGGTCAGGCTGCGGGCAGCCTGTCAGGCGAAGACGACCGGTTGCCGCCCGACGCGGCGCATGCGGTTGCGTTTCTGAGGTGATGTCATGAGCTTTCGTTATGCACAGATCGCACAGCGCGTTTTCAATACGCCGCTGATGTATGATCCTCGCAAGGCCGAGGCATTCCTGCAGGGGCTTGGCAGCCGTATCGCCGGCGACACCGTGGTGATCAGCAACCCGGAAGGTGCCATCGATCATATCGGCGGCGGCAATGGCCGGCCGTTGGCCGGCAAGGTCGGCGGACGTATAGAGCGAGCCTATAACCGCGCCAATGTCCTGCCGTTCGACATGGTGGAGAATGTCGCGATCATCCCGATCGAAGGCAGCCTGGTCCACAAGGGCGGCTGGGTCGGTTCCAATTCCGGCGAGACATCTTATCAGGGTCTGCAGGCGCAGATTTCGATGGCTCGCCGGTCGAACTTGGTCCGCGGCGTCGCTTTCGAATACGACAGCTATGGCGGAATGGTGAATGGCGGGTTTGAGACCGCGGCTGCGATGGCCCAGCTTTCGAAAGAGAAGCCGACGATTGCGATCCTGACCGACTATGCCTATTCCGCCGGCTATCTGCTGGCGTCGCAGGCGCGCCAGATTATCATTCCTCGCTACGGTGGCGCCGGATCGATCGGTGTGATCATGATCCATGCGGACTATTCGCAGGCGCTCGAGGACGAGGGTATCCGTCTGACGATTATTCGCGCCGGCAAGAAGAAGGCCGATGGAAATCCTTACGAACCGCTCAATGCCAGCCTCGCCGAAAAGTGGCAGGCTGAAGCGGAGGGCATGCGTCAGGACTTTGCCCAGGTCGTTGCCACGGGCCGGCGCGGGCGCATCACCAAGGCAAAGGCGCTTGCCACCGAAGCCGGCGTGTTCGATGCGGCTGAAGCCGTGGCCATGGGCCTTGCCGACGCTGTGGCTGATCCGATCGAGGCGTTCGACGCCTTCGTGAAGGAAGTTAACCGGGGCTGATCCCAGGAGATCATCATGACCAGCTTGATTGCCGCCATCCGGGCCGCTGTGCGCCCCGGAACGGTTCCTCATACCCTTGTTTTTGACGAGGGTGACCCGGATGCAACCGCGTCCATTCCTGAAGCGCCTCCCGCAGAGGCAACAACAACCGGAGCGAACATGTCTGATAGCCAGACTGGAGCAAGCGCAGCGTCAGCTGTTGCCCAACTTGCAACCGCCGCCGCTGCTGCCGCCTCTGGGGGCAGCGACGGTTTCAAGGCGGCTACCGACCGCATGACTGCCATTCTCGGTGCCGAAGGCGTTAAGGGCGACGCCAAGCGAATGAGCGCGGCGCTTGATCTCTCGACAGCGTCGCCGGACATGTCGGCAGATGCAGTCGTCTCGTTCGTCGTCGCCAACGTTCCCGCCGCCGAGGCATCAACAGTGGCCGCCAAGCCGGAGGACTCTGCATCGCCAGCTTCTGCGGCCTCGGCCTACGAGGCGCAGCGCCTTGCTGCCGCCAACCTCGCGATGCCAGGCGCATCCGGCGCCGGCCCGAAGGCCGGCGCTGCCATCAATCGTGACGCCATCTTCGCCGCGCGTCGCGTAACCCCGAAAGGAGCATGATCATGGCGACGAGCTTCACTGAAACGCCGCGAGACCTCGCCTTCATCCTCTCTGAGGGCAACGGCATGGTGTCGCGAGAAGTGCTCACCATCAAGTCCGGGTCCGGAAAGGTGTTGGCCGGAACCGTTCTCGGTAAAGTCACCGCAGATGGAAAGTATGTTCCATCGCCGAACGCCAGTGTCGCCGGAAAAGAGGGCGCAGAGACCGGAGTTGCGATCCTTGGCTACGAGGTCGATGCCACTTCTGCCGATGTGCCTGCCGTCTGCGTAACGAATGACGCAGAAGTCAAGTTGCCGATGCTGATCTTCGAAGCAACGGTGAACGACGCGGCCAAGCGCACGACCAAGCTGGCGCAGCTGCGCGCCGTCACCATCAAGGCACGATAGGAGAACGACCGTGACCGCACCTAATGTTCATACCTCCGACCCGTTCAGTCTTGAAAGCCTGACGGCGGCCGTCAACGCCGTTCCCTATCGTCCTGGCCAGGTGAGCGCCAGCGGCATTTTCCAGGAAGACAGCGTTTCAACCACGATGATCTCGATCGAGCGCCGCAACGGCAAGCTCGGCCTGGTGGAGCCGACCGAGCGCGGCGGTCCCGGCGAAACGACCGGTGATGATGATCGTGTAAAAGTCCCTATCAACGTCCCGCACTACCAGCGCAACGACAGCGTCATCGCGGACGAAGTTCAGAACGTCAGGGAGTTCGGCACTGAAAGCTCCTTGGAAACCGTAGTGGGACGCGTCAACCGAAAAGCCGCCCGGCACGGCCAGGACCTGCAGATGACGCTGGAACACCAGCGTGTCGGTGCTCTGAAGGGCATTGTCACGGCGAAGTCCGGAAAGACCCTCGTCGATCTCTACAGCGCGTTCAGCATTGCAGTTCCGGCGGCCATCTCGCTGGAACTCGATGTCGATACCACCCTTGTTACCGGTCTTTGGCAGGATGTCGTTTACTCGATCGAAGATTCTCTGGACGAGCCCTATGGTGGCATCCATTGCTTCACCGGTCGCGATTTCCACAAGGCGCTCTGGCAGCACAAATCGGTACGCGAAACGTTCCTCTACGGTACAACCGCCGTCGTGCTTCGTCAGGACGTTCCGGATGTCTTCGAATGGGGCGGCGCGACTTGGGAGCGCTACAAGACCGGCGCGAAAGCGACCGCAGATCTCGGCGCCCCCTACATTGCCGCCAACGAAGCGCGTGTCGCGATCACCGGTGTGGATGACCTCTACATCACGCGCTTCGCACCTGCCGACTACAACGACACGGTGAACACACCGGGCCTGCCGCTCTACGCCCAGATGATCGAGAAGCTCAACAGAAAGGGCTACGACCTGGAAGTCCAGTCGAACCCCATCTCGCTCTGCACGCGTCCTGAGGTTCTGCGCAAACTTACCCTCACCTAACGGGGCCGTTCATACGATGAAAGGAAGCCGGCTTCAGCCGGCTTCCTGTTTCCCGATGCCTGGCGAGCAGGTTTCCGGCAACAGGAAGGGAGTTCCTACAATGGCAACGAAAATCGGTATCGCCTTTCGCCATGGCGGCATTATCCCAGCATCTGTCCTGAAGAGGGACAAGGATGTGTCGGTGGCGGCGCATGAGGCGATAGAAGTTCCTGCCGACTATGGCCAGCACCTCATCGACGACAAATTCGCCTATGCGAAGGATGTCGAAAAGGCACCGAAGGCGAAGAAGGACACGGCGGCTGGCAGCGGTCAGGGCCAGTCGGCCGGTGATGCGGAGCTCACCGCGCAGATCGCTGCGGCTGAGCGTTCGCTTCAGGAGGCAAACGATAAGCTCGCCGCGGCAGGTGACGATACTGTCGCCAAGGCGGCCGCCGGCAAGGAAATCGCCGCTGCAAAGAACATGCTGAAGAAACTGAGGGGCTAACGCGGTGGTCGACTGGGAAACGGCGCGTATCTTCACTCAGGAGGCGTGCGCCGAGATCTTCGACTACACGGGATGCCGGTTGCAGCCGAGAATATCCGGAGTCACCGTCAATCACGCGACCGCTGACGATCCCGGACGGGAAGCATTCGACTTCACCGGATCGATTGATCTGGAGCCGCCGGCGGACAGGATCCCACGTCACCTGTCGTCTGACACTGGAATTCGAAACGGCACGGTTTCCTATGATGCGGTGCTGACCGCACATGTTGCGGACTGGCCGTATCTGCCGCGCCGCGGAGACTTCGTCGTTGCGGCCGGCAAGACATGGAAAATCGAGGCGAAGGAGGAGGACGGTGGCCTTCGTCCTGCCTGGTATCTTTCGCGAGTGAAAACCTGATGCTTTCTTCCGAGGCACTGAGGCTGGCTGCTGTCGAGGCGCTTTGCCCGACCGCAGCTGCACTGTCAGGTGAGGGGTTCCCAACGCTCGCCAAGGCACGGGTGTTCGACAGCCGCGCCGCGGCGCTTGAGGATCTCGATCGCGATGCGCCCGAGGGCTACACGCCAGTTCTCTCGCTCTACACGCCGGAGGCTGGATACTCGCTGAGAGCATCGGCCGCTGCGGTCGACGATACGGTTGCGGACGCGGCGCTCGATATTGTCGCGGAGCTTGCAGTTGCGGCCAACGATGACGACGGTACGTTCGTCGACGCTATCGCCTCCACCGATCCGCAGGCGCGCATCGTGCTCGCCGCCCTGTGTTCTCAGGTGCGGTATGTCCTCGAATACAGCGAGAGCGGCTCGCTGTGGCGTCACATCGTGCGGGACGTGAAATACGAAGAGCAGACCTTCGCCGTTCCCGAACTGGGGCTTCGCTGGCAGCGTGTCAGGATGCGGTTCCATTGTGGGATCAGGGATGACGACTTCAGCGCTCCCGGCCTGCCGGAGCCGCTTGCAACGGTGTTCGCGCGTTTGCCAGCTCAGTCCTATGCCAAGGCGACGCTGTCCGCGCTTGTCGCTCACTTCCAGCAGGTTCCACCGCCTGCGCTCGAAAGGCTTATCATCGCAGCCGACGGGGACATACCCGGCGCTGTCGTCGACCTTACTTGACCGCACGGGTCGGGCCGTCCGACCTTAGAACCCGGAGATCCTCCAATGAAGAAGACTTACATCGCGGCTCCCGGCCGCGTGATCCCTGGCGGCTGGCCCGAGGACGGTCGGCCGATCAACGAACTCGATCAGTTCGAACGCAATCTCGTGAGAGATGGCGACCTGATCGATGCGAAGGCTGCGGACGAGCAGGCCGACAAGGCCGCGAAGAAGAAGGACTGACGACATGGTAGCCAACATCCCCAGCGACATCGTCGCACCGCTCCTTGCCTTCGATGTCGAATCGGCTGGCCAGTTTTCTTCTGAGACGAAGGAAATTCTTCTCGGACACGGCTTGCCGGCCGGTACGCTTGCTGAGGGCGGGATCGCGCTCTGCTCCAGCGTCAACGAAGCCCGTCTTCTGGCTGGCCGCGGTTCTATGCTGGAAAGCATGGCGATCCGCACCTTCCAGAATGCACCGACGCAGGAACTCTATCTGGGCCGCGTTGCCGACACGGGCACGGCCGAGATCCGCACGGTGACTGTTGGTGCTATTCCGGCCAACGGGGGGCAGGGCGTCCTGTCCATCGCCGGCGAGGATGTCTCGATAGACATCGCGGCAGGCACCTCGGCAAATGCCGTAGCCACTGCCCTCGCAGCGGCGATCAACGCTTATTTCAACGCCGCGACCAAAAAGAGCCTGCCTTTCACAGCGACGGCGGCTACCAATGTCGTGACCATTACCGCGCGCCACAAAGGTATCTACGCGTCGAAGCTCGACATCAACGTGCCTGTTATCGACGGTGGTAATGCCTTCGCCAACATTCTGACCTTCGCGACCAGCACGCCTGGTGCAGGCGTGCCTGATGTTGCGATCATCCTTGCTGCGATGGGGGATAACCCGTTCGAGATCGTCACGTCGGCGTTCGGGGACGATAGCAATCGCACGAAACTCGACGATTTCCACAACAACACGTCGGGCCGCTGGTCCTATGCCCAGCAGCTCTACGGTCATGTTTTCTATCCGAAGACGGGAACGACTTCCGAGCTCACGGCTTCGGCCCTGGCGAAGGATACGTGGCATCTCTCCATGTGGCCGATGTTCAGCAACGCCGGCATGGCCACGCCCGATTATGAGTTTCTCGCGGCTTGCGTTGCCCGGATCGCTCCCTTCTTGGGTGGCGGCAGCGATGGCCGCGTTTCGGTGAACCAGTCTGGTCTCAAGGTTGAGGGCGTCCTGGCGCCTCGCGACCGGAATTACTGGCCGGGCTACACGACCCGCGACGTTCTTCTGAAGAACGGCGTCTCGGCGTGGAAGGTCAACAGCAGCGGGGACGTGCTGATCGACAAGGTCATCACACAGCAGCAAACAACCAATGGCGTTCCGGACACCGTCTTCCGGGATATTCAGGCGGTCTACCAGCTGACCTATAGCTTGAAGTTCCACCGAGCGGCGCTGGCGAACGAGCATTCGAACAAGGCGATCGTCGATGACAATCCGGCAAGCAATCCGAACCTTCGCACGGTGCGGGACATCAAGGCGACGCTGGTGAATTCTACGGTTCAGCTTCAGACGCGTGGTGTTGTCGAGGCCTCGCAAGCTCTGCTCGATGAGATCGCCGTTACACGGGATCTCGACAATCGCAACCGGGTGAACATCGTCCTTCCGATCGACCGGGCCAATCCGCTCGACATCTTCGCCGGCCTAGCGCGCGTCCGCGCATAACAAAAGTGGGTGCCGTTCGGCGCCTACTTCACCTCTTATAGTCTTCAGGAGAAACAGCGATGGCTGGTAAGGATTTCGGCGGACGGATGAATGTCCGCCTTGCGAGCGGCAAGATGCTTGCTCTGCGTGGCACTTTCACGACGTCGGCAGGCCGATCGTCGTCGGAGGCCACCACCAACCAGGATGGCTCGATGGATCGTGTGTTCACGCCGCGGTCACCCAGCGCAACCGTCACCTTCCGCGATGATGTCGACGCTGACGAGCTGCTGGAAGCTCCTCGGCAGAACATCGTCATCAACGAGGAGCACACCGGCGTTACGCATCACTTCATTGATGCAGCCTTCACTGGTACTCACGAGGCTAACCGGATGAACGGTGAAGCGTCCGGCCTGACGATCGTCGGCGAAGCCTATCGTAAGACGGGCGGCTGATCATGGCTGACAAGACGATAAAGCTCTCGCAGCGATATGAGCCGCCCGGTGAAACGCCTTTCGATAGCATCACGCTTCGCGAGCCGAACTATCAGGACATCGTCATGTCCGGCCTTGGGTTCCCGCAGGAAGCCCAACCGAACGGCCATGGCGGGAAAGTGATCCTCACCTTCTGGCCAATCATCGACGAGTATGCCCAACGGCTCGTGCGGCGTCCGGAATACAAGGATCTCACCGCTCTGAACTTTGCCGATACAAAGGCACTGCAGGATGCCATCTGCGATTTTTTCCTGCCGGCGGCGTCGGCAGCTTCGCCAGCGCCGCAGACCAGCTCGTCTTCATTCTCCGATGGGATGCCGCATCAGTCCAACGGATGACGCTATCGGAACTTGCGTGGTGGGTCCGCCGCGCGATGATCTTTGCGAAAGGGTAAGCCATGACGCGCGAAGTCGAAGCACGCTTGAAGATCTCGGCGGTCGACAAGACCGGCCGTGTGCTGAAGGGTGTCTCCGACAAGATGGCGGACATCAACAAGCGTGCGACGGCACTCAACCGATCGCAAGGGATGTTGGCGAAAGGAAGTCAGGCGGCCTTCGGCGCAATGGCTCGGTACGCGGCACCCGCGGCTCTGGCTTTCGGAGCAGCCAAGGCCCTCAAGGACTTTGCGGCGATAGAGCGCGAAATGAACCGGATTGGCATCACGGCGAACGCCAGCGCTGCTGAGACGAAGGAGGCCTTCGGTGACATCCAGAATGTCACGAAGCAGCTCGCCATGGGCGTCGGCGACGGCGTCACTGCGCTCGATACGTTGGTTGCCTCAGGCATGGACCTGAAGGAGGCTATGGCTTTCCTGCCGTCCGTTCTAGCCACGGCGCAGGCTTCTGGCGCTGCCACCGACGATATCGCCAACACAGCGATCAAGGCGGCTTCGGCGCTGAAGCTGGAAACCAGCCAGATGCAGCATGCCTTCGACATCATGGTCGCCGGGGGCAAGGCTGGTCAGTTCGAGCTAAAGGACATGGCAACCTATATTCCCGATCTGGCGAACTCTTTTTCGTCGCTCGGGTACACTGGCGAGGATGGTCTCAAAAAGCTGGTGGCAATTCTGCAGACCATCCGCGAAGACACCGGTTCGGCATCCTCTGCTGCGACCTATGCGCAGAATGTGTTCGGCAAGATCTACTCTGCCGACACTGCGACGAAGTTTTCGAAGATGGGCATCGATCTGCGCAAGGAGATGGATGCTGCCCGCAAGAGCGGCGAGGATACCGTTTCTGCATTCGTTCGGATCTCGAAAGAGGCGGTGAAGGGCGACCTTAGCAAGCTGCCGTTGCTGTTCACAGACGAGCAGTTCCGCCTCGGCATGCAGTCGCTGATGACCAGCGCGGACAGCTATGAAAAGTTCCTGAAGACGGTCAATGAAACAGACGTCGATGGAACGGTTTTCCGCGACCTCGCTCGGGTGACTGGTGACACGCAGGCGAGCGTTGACCGGTTGTCGAGCAGCTTTGACAAGCTGATGAACAGCATCGGCCGTGGTGTAGCCGTTCCTGCCGTGCCGGTCATGGATGCGATCTCGAAAGACGTCGATTACGGCAGCGCTATCAGGGACGCGCTCGGCAAGCAGGGCAACGGATATTGGGCGACAGAGACCTGGATGGCGAAGAACCTGCCGTTTGGTTCGTTTTCGCATAGCGATGAAGCGGACAAGCTCGCTCTCGCCGGCGGCTATCGCGACCCTGAACTCATCAAGCGCATGCGCCAGGGTCCGAACATGCCGCAGGGACCGCAGCTCCCCGAGTTTCCGGGTGGTGACAGTCACATCGATCCACGCAAGTTGCCGGGTGGCGGTGTTCCAACTCCAAGTTCCCGGCCGAGTGCAGTCAGCGCTCCGCGGGCAAGCCTCGCACAGATCTATGGACAATACGCCGATAGCCGGACCAGCGGAAACCAGATATCGCTGGAGAAGGCCAAGGCTGCGGGCATGCCCGGTGCTCCTGGTATCTCGTCCGACCTCTTCCGGATGCCCTCGAAAGACGAATTCAAGGATGCCCTGAAGATCGATCTCGGCGGGGATGAGGCGGCGCAAAAGGTTGCGGACGGCGGGAAGGAAGCCGGGAAGCATATCGAAGACTCCGCGGCATTCATTAAGGTGGCGGGCTACGACGTCAGTACAGCGATCTCGAACGCGGCAAAAGAACTGGCAGCTGCGGCAAGCCGATGGGGTGGATCGTTTGGTGCTGCAGGCCCTGGCCGCGTTAACGCCGACACCGGCCGCTCGATGTCGCCTTCGATCAATCGGCCGATGAATGCCGGGATGGAGTAGGGAGCGAGATGCGCAACTGGGCACGAGATCTGCGGCCGGCGAGTTTCCGCGGCGAGCGCTTCTGGGTTGATCAGGAAACTCTCGCCGCTGGCAAGCGAATTGCTCGGCATGAATATGCGGGTGGCCGCCGGACGATCCTTGAAGAGGCGGGACTTGCGACGGCGAACTACGATGTCACGGCCTATCTGCTCGGCAATGAAAGCGATCGGCAGGCACTGTCCCTCGCGACGGTTTGCCTCGCGATTGGACCTGGCCGTCTCGTCTTGCCGATCGATGGCGGGTTCATGGCTTACGTGGAGAATTTCCGCCGGTCCCGCGAGAAGGATCGGCAGGGCTATATCGCCTTCGACCTGTCGGCAATTCCGCTCAGCAATGAGGCTGGCACCATCCTTCGGGTTGGTGACGTGACAATCGCTTTCGTTAATGCGCTTGCCGGAGCTGTGTCCGGATTTTCGAGGTTGTTCTGATGGGCGTCGATCGCGTCGCAATCTGCGCCTGGCTTGCCGACCTGGCAACGGTCCTTGTCCTCGACGAGGACGATGCTGCCGACTTCCGGACGCGGGTCGATGCAGCGCCAGCACTGGACGCAAGCGGATTTGCTGCGGAGTGCCTATCGTTGATGCGGGTGATCGGCGAAAGCGTTTCGTTGCCTGCGGAATTCGATAGCTTAAAAGCTGGTGTCTTTGCCCATTCCGAAACGGTGGATGCCGGAAGCATCCTACTTGCGGCGGGTCTGGCGCTCGCGGGCGCGCGGGTGTCGTGGATCTCCCGGCCTCAGGCGCGGTCAGGCAGGGAGCGTGTCTCCTCTGCTGGCAATGCAGCCCTCGCCGTTGTCTCGACCATCGGCGCTGATGCGGCCGATCTTTATGGATGGCTTTCGAACCTTGTTCAGCTTTCGGTTCGTCTGATTTCTGACGTTGCTGCCGATCTGGTCCCCGTGGTCTGGATCGCGACTGGTATCTCGATGCCTTCCACGGTCCTTGCCTACAAACTCTATGGCGACGCGTTACGCGCCGGCGGCCTTGTCGATATCGCCGGTTCGTCCACCCCAATGCTGATGCCTGTCGGTTTCGACGCCCTGGAAGGCTGACATGTTCGAGACGATCACGATCGCAGGCTTCCCTCCGATCAAGACCATAACGATTGACGTCTCCGCCGAAGAGGCGGCGCGTTCTGCCAATCTCGACCTGGTGATCAGCGGGCCTGGCTTGCCCATCACCGTCGGTCAGGAAGCCGCGGTCGATGCCACCGGAACGCGGATGCTGACGGGCTATGTCCGCGACATTGCTACCGGTTACGAGGCTAATGATCGCAGCCTCGGCTGCAGCCTCGTGTCGAGGACCGTCGATTTCATCGAGTGCTCAGCCGAGCATCCGACAGGAGAGATTTTCGACGAGGATATCGTGGCGATCGCCAAGGAACTGGATAGCCTGGGTATCGGCATCAAATCAGACGGGACGCGCTTTCCGAAGGAGCCGCGCCACAAGCTCGCGCTCGGCGAAAGTGCTTTCAGCTCGATCGAGCGTCGGGCTCGTGGCCGGGGTGCGCTGATCCACGATACGCCCAAGGGCCAGATCATGATTGCCAGCAAGCCTGGCGGGATGCATACGGGAACACTGAAGCGCGGCGTCAATATCCTCCCGGGGGCTACTGCGAACTTCACGGAATCGAACCGCTACAGTCACACCAAGGTGCGTGGACAGGCGACTATTGGCAGCGGAAAGCAGCAGCTCCGACCGCAGACTTCGGTTCAAGACAAGGGTGTGAAGCGTCGCCGACCTCTCATTCTGTCGCATGAGGGTGAGACTACGATCGACCGCATGAAGAAGCGGGCCGCTTGGTCGGCGCGACGAGCAGCCGGAAACAGCGTGACAGCGAACCTTCCCGTCACCGGTTGGCGCGATGAGGCTGGAATGATCTGGCAGCCGAACTGGCTTGTTCACGTCGAGGATGACTGGCTGGGGATCGAGGGTTTGATGATCATCAAAAGCATCAGCTTTTCGCAGGCGGATATGACCGTTGCGACACTGTCTCTTGCAGATCCCCGGGCGCTGGGTGGCGACAATCCACGCGGCAAGAATGCCAGCAACTACGCGGCTCCCGGTCTCGTTGATGCGGAGTACAGCGAAGAATGATCCGGCTCGATTTCGATGGCCGGGTCGAGGAAAAGGACGGGCAGCAGTTCGTCTCCGGCCGCGGCGCCTACGGCGATGCCTGGACGCGGATCTATCGTCCAGAGCCTCACGGTTTCGCTTCAAGCCCGATAGCGGGTGGCAAGGGTTACGTTCTGCCCAAGCCCGGAACGCCCGACTTCGCGTTAGCGATCGGTGGCGAGCATCCAGCCAAGCGGCCGGTTCTGCCGATTGGTGGTGCTGCCATCTACGATGCATTCGGCAATATCCAGAAGTTCGTCTCGGAAGGGATCATTGTCGATGTTGCCGGGCGGACGATCACGACGACGGCCGGTGGTTGGGTTCTTAACGGCGCGGCGACCATCAACGGCGATCTTCAGGTGAACGGCAACATCACGGCCTCCGGCGTGATCACCGACAGCGACGGCAATAACGGGGCCTGATCCCGATTTACGAAAACGAGGATATCCGTGGTTCGCATCATTCCCAAGGATGATAGCGCCGAACCCTATCGCGCGCCGGATATCGGCTGGGATGGGGTTGTCGGCGATCTCCTGCTGAATTCGCCAGAGCACCCTACCGCACCCGGCGATTTTCGTGCCGAGCAGGGGCTGGCAACACAAGTTCTCATTCATCTGATGACAGACCGCCGCGTCGAGGAAAGCGAGCTGCGTGACGGCGAAGAAAACCGGGGCTGGTTCGGCGACAGCTTTGACCAGATGGAAGGCGAGGGGCCGCTCGGCTCACGCTGGTGGTTGCTGCGCAAGCGCTCGCTTTATGAGGGGATCGAGATCGATGCGCAGGACTATGCGATCGAGGCTCTCCAGCCGTTGATCGATCAGGGTGCCGTGTCGCGGATCGAGGCAATTGCGACAGCCGACCGGCAGGCCAATCGGCTTGATTGCGTCGTCAATCTTTACGGGCGCGACGGCGCTCGCGTCTACCAGCGTAAATTCGAAAACTTATGGAGACAGATCGATGGCGTGGACAGTCCGCTCGCTGGATGAGCTTTCGTCGCGGGCGCGCGGTTACTTCCGCCAATATACGCCTGGCACCGATACCAGCCTGAAGAACAATTTCGTGACGGTGGTGGCGAAGGTGCTTGCCGGTCTCGGGCATGAAGTTGAATTGCGCCTGGCCTATCTGGCTCGGCAGCTGTTCGGCAGAACGGCAAACCTTGCAATGCTGAAGCTGCACGCCGGCGACGTGAACATTTTCCAGAAGCAGCCTACATCGTCGTCCGGTGAGATTGTCGGAAGCGGCGAGCCTAACCGGGTCTATCCGGCCGGTATCCGTTTCGGATCGGGGTCACAGATCTATATCTCGACGCGGCCTGCGCAGACCACGCCTATCGGGTCTGTCAGTTTCGAGGTAGTATCTGAGGGAAAAGGGGCGGCGACCAATCGCGATGCCGGGGGCGCATTGTCGTTGTCCGATCCTGGCCTTTACCCGACATTGGGGGGTGATCTTGTCGTCGGTGACGCGGGCTTAGGTGGCGGCGCCGATATCGAGGATATCGAAGCGTTCCGCGCCCGATACCTGTTCCGAAAAGCAAACCCGCCAGGCGCCGGCAAACTGACGGATTACGAGCAGGCCGTCCTCGATGTGCCTGGAGTCCTGAAGGCGTGGGCATATCGAGACGTGATCACGCCTTCATTCATCGTCGTATTTTTTCTGTTCAAGGACCGGCCGGATAACATTCCAACCTCGGGCGACGTGGTGGCTATTCAGGCTGCCGTCGATGCCAGGAGAATGATCCGTGTCAACGACAGTGTGGCGGAAGCGCCGACCCCGCAGGCTTTGAACCCCATCATCGCCAACCTTACGAATGATACGCAGGGCGTGCGCGAGTTGATCGAGGCAGCATTGACCAAGATGCTGTTCGACAAGGCGCGGCCTGGCGTTGCAGCTGACGTCTTCGTGCTCTCGCGCAGCTGGATAACTGAAGCGATCTCCGGTGTAGCCGGTGAGGCAAGCCACGTTCTGAACTGGCCGATCGAAGACATCGCCTACACAGACGGCCGGTATCCGGTCCTGGGAACCGTGGACTATGTCTAAATCACCATATGCGCATACGCTGACGAACAGCTTTACGCCACGATCCCAGGCGGCGTTCACTCTTCCCGCGGATGTTCTTTCGCAGCCATCCAGCGACGATCTAATTTCGGCAGGGCTCTCGTTCTGGCCCACGGGGGCAGCATGGGGAAGCCCTGACGCCGAGGCGGTGTCGCTGGATGGACTATTAGGCCGCTTCACGCGTGTGCTCCTGGCGCCATTCGCCTTTGCCTATGCCTGCGCATGGCAGCTGGTTGGAGAATCCAGCGCTCAAACTGTGAATGAGACACTCGACGAATGGGAGGCTGATTACGGCCTTCCGGAGACATGCTTTACCGGCGAGCAGTCAACGGTGCAGCGCCTGACCGCGCTTCGCCGCAAGGTCGCGGCAGAGCCCCTTAACCACCCGGAAGATTTTGTAAGGATCGCCTACGAGTTCGGTTTCATCGTCGAGATCGAGGAGCCTTGTATCTTCGAATGCGGCTTTTCGGAATGTGGTGGGTACCACGAGACGGGCGCTGCGGCGGAAGAAGCCTACGTCATCGTTCGCGTGCGGGACACATCGGAAACGTATTTCGAGGTTGGTGTGTCCGAATGCGGTCTGGATCCTCTCTTCTCGCTCGGTGAGGCGGAACAAATCCTGTGCTTCTTCCGGCGCGAAATGCCGGCATGGACGATCCCCTTCCTCTCCCCATGGATCTACCTCGACAATCTGGTGACCGAAGACGGAACGCCGATCGTCGATGAATACGGCAACGAGCTGCTAATCACCGTCACACCTTAAAAATCGAGGCATCAATGCAATACAATCCTCCCTTCGGCAGCGCTGATCCCAATGGCCCTTACGTCGATCGTAGTACGCCTGGCGCAACTGCCCAGCTTCTGCAAGCAATTCAGCAGCTGATATCCGCGGCGACCGGTGGCGGCGATACGAGCAATTTTGTGCTGATGCCGCAGGCCCGCGCGCGCCTGCCCATCTATCCTGAGGTTCTCAGGACTGACGGAATGATTCCTGTCGTCTCGCCSTCCRCYGGWCAGGTGCGTGTGCCGGCCGGGGTCGATTTCCTTCATCGCGGGATATTCACGGTCACTACCGTGCAGACCGACTTCGCCACGGCCGCAAGCAAAACCTATCATCTGCGTTGGGTACCCTCAGGCGGCTTCGTGCTGAAAGATCTTTCAGATGTCGGCTACAATCCCGGTTCGCTTCCCGAAGCGAATGTGGCGTTCGATAGCAGCTACGACGATATGCTGGTCGCCAGGGTGGTAACAAGTGCGGCGAATGTTGCAACAATCACCAATCTGGCAAATGTTGACAAGGCGTCTAAGGTGGTTGGCAGATCTTCGGGCTTATTGCTTGGTAGTAGCGGCGGTGGGGCGCTCTCAAACACCGAAACACACATCTATAATTTCAGTCGCAAGCCTTCGAATTCCCTTCAATATGTTGATGAGAACGTGACCGGAGGATCGACGGATAGTCAAGAGACCCTCTTTAATTATCAGGCTCAGGATCGATATGGCGTCGTTGTGACGAGCTCGATGCTGACCGGCGGGAATCAATACTGGGCGCCGCGCTATAGTATTCTTGCGCAGCTCGCAGGCCGGAGCTTGTAAGTCATGGGAATTACGATTGAAGATCTCAACCCGTCAGCGGGCGCAGCGCGAAACTACGTGATACCGGCTATGCTCTCGGGTCAAACGGTCAGGCTCTCGGTCGGGCAGATCCTAGATCTGCTAATCGGAAGTGCGCCGGGAACTCTCGACACCCTTCAAGAGCTCGCTGACGCCATCAACGATGACGCCAATTTCGGCGCGACAGTCACTGCCGCGCTGGCACAGAAGCTTGCGCTTTCCGGTGGAACTCTCACTGGCCTTCTGAAGCTAGCCGCCTCAACGACTTCCTTTTCTCCGCTCAATATTCCGAGTGGCGTTGCCCCGTCAGCCCCGGTAGATGGGGCTATATGGCGAAACGATGCGACCGGCGGGCTGATGTTCCGGAAATCGAGCGTCACTCGACAGATCATAGACGATCAGAATATCTCGACTCGGCTGGCGACAGCCCTGTTGCAGGACCAGAAGGCATCGGGAACGAACGGTGGGGCGAGTGTTGCAGGGTGGCAGACCCGCGCACTCAATACCGAAGTTTACGATCCTGACAGTCTCGTGACGCTGTCCGGTAACCAGTTTACGCTAGCCGCCGATTGTGAGTGCCAATGGAGCGCGCCGGTCTTCAATGTGAACCAGTCGAGTAGTCGCATCTGGAACGTCACTGACGGCAGTTTGGTCCAAGTAGGCGAAGCTGTTTGGGCTAGCAGTGGTGGCTCGACAAACACTCCCAGCACGCGTTCGAACGGTTTTTGCCGGTTAGCAGCTGGCAAGACGTACCGCTTAGAAAGCTACGCTGCCTCCGCTCAGGCATTGACTGGTCTCGGCGTCACGGCAAATTCCGGCAGCATCGATGTTTACAGCTGGGTACAATTGAGGAGGCTCTAGTGACTAAGTGGGCATTCATCGTCAACGGGAAAGTTGATACGATTTCCTTCGAAGATCAATCTGATCAGGAAGGGTGGGTACCGGTTGCCGACACCATCTTTGCCGGTTTTGAAAAAAGTGGAAGCGTGTTTATGCCACCGGAGGCTCCTGCTGAGCAAATCCCTGGTCCAGCAAGCGTGACCTCTCGTCAGTTTAAGCTTCAACTGCTCTCGCTTGGAATATTAGACCAAGTGGATAAATGGGTGTCACAGCAGAGTAGGGAAGTTCAGATTGCCTACGAATATTCTGGCTTGTTTGTCCGTTCTGAGCCGATGATGGCCATGGGCTTTCAGGCACTAGGCTTCGCAGAACAGCAGGTGGATGAATTTTTCCGGGCGGCATCGGTCCGATAGTTTCGGCCTGAGCTAACGCAATAACCAATCCAGTGCGTCCGGAAGGCCAATACGATGGGCGAGTTCCACTTTGGTTTTTTGTGTCAAGTTCCTGCGAAGGTGGATGCTATCGCGGTAGATCATCTCTCCATTGATCTCCACAAGGCATCTGCCGTCGCCACACAGTCCCTGCTTGACGGAAATGGCGCTGACCCTGTGCGGGCTCTTGACTGCAATCGATTGAAATAGAGAGTCCAGAGCGAGTCCATACTTCCGAAGTGTTGCATCGAAAACAGGTTGTGGATCAGGACAAGTGCGCCGAATTCGGTTGAACGCTTCTGCTATTCTGCACTCAACAAACGTGAGATCGGTGCGCGGGACTTGACCAACAAGAACAACTTTGGACGGAACTCCCGCCACAGCTTCTTCAATACCGACCTCTAAACGGGATAGCCCTGTTGACCCACTAGGCCCACCCGAAAGATCAGGCAAAAGAGGTCCCCAACTGCCGGCAAGTATGACCCCTTTGACGGCGGCGTCATGTGCGCTGATATCGAACACAGCCTGGCGACGTCGAGCGCACTCATTCTCGTAGTCGGGCATATCGAGGCGGTGACGTGTTATACTGCCTCCCAATGCCGCAGGGCAATTATCAACAAGTAATACCGAGACATTCGGAGGTAGCGAGGATTCGACGAGCGGTGCCAAGTGGTCCGCGTGGCTGTCGCCCCACAAAATCAGCTTTTGTGGTGATGTCTCCCATTTGGAACCAAACGCGCATTGCGGATCGTTAATGCCGGGTACGCTAACGCGCTGAGGACATTGCCACTCCCACATCGCGCCTAAACTTTCGACTGATCGGGCCTCATCGCTGGGTGCGCTGACAAGTCCACCGACGGCCGCCGTGACATAGTTTGCCGACAGGCTTGTCACAATCATGGCCAACGCGCCTAGCAGTAACGAGGGCAGTTTAAACTGCGTTGTTCTACGGAGGGGAGTTTCGACGAAAGCCCATGAGGCACACGCGCAGATAAACGCAATCGCGACCAGCATCGCAGCCTCAATCTTGGTCGGCTCGCCTCCGTTGGCGTAATGGCGAAAGACGACCAAAACCGGCCAATGCCATAGGTAGAGTGAGTATGAAATCTTCCCAACCCATACGAGTGGTCCGAAGGACAGCAAGGTCGCTAAGATGTCGTCCCTCTTGGCCGCGACGAGCAGGCCGGCTCCCGCGACTGCCGGAAGAGCGAAGATACCGGGAAACGGTTGATCGTGCGAGATGAGAAGCAGGCTGGTCGCCACGAGGCCTGCGCCACTAATGTTGGCGAGACGGGACATTGTGGGTGAGGTGATTTTCGGCGCCACGGCCATTGTCGCGCCGAGCAACAGCTCCCACGCTCTGGACGCCGGCAGATAGAAAGCCGCTTTTGGGTCGGTGCCGATGGCGTACTGACTATAAACGAGGCCGACGAACGAAAGGACTGCAAACAACACGCATGCGGTATGACGTGTCGGTCTTAATCCGCCCAAGGCGATCAGCACGATGGGCCAGATCAGATAAAATTGCTCCTCAACGCCAAGGCTCCAAAGGTGCAACAAGGGCTGGAGATCTGCTTCTCTATCGAAGTATCCAGTGTTCCCGTAGAAAAAGAAATTGCCGAATCCGAAGGAAGAATACTTCGCACTTGTGGCCAGCGAGCTCATGTCGCCCGGAGTAAGAACGAAACTTGCAACAGCCATAGTAGAGATTACCAAAAGCAATAGCGCTGGCAAAATCCTCCGAATGCGACCCGCGTAAAAAGCCGTCATGGAAAAGCGCTGCTGCTGAATTGCTGTCCAAACGTTCCCGGTTATAAGAAATCCGGAAATAACGAAGAATACGTCTACCCCGGTAAAACCTCCAGGAAGCCAAGTCGCACCGTAGTGGAAGGCGATGACCGCCATGACAGCGATCGCCCGCAGCCCATCGATATGAGGCTGATATTTCCTCGGCACCATTGTCATCCGCATCACCCGCAGTTCGTGGCCGGACTAGTAGCATCCTCATGTTGCCTAGCCAATCGACCCCGCCGAACTGTTTTTACATTTGGCAAGAAGGACGCCCACCATGGGACAGCATGCTGGCGCGACGGCCAGGCGCTAGACTAATCCGGCCTGAAGCGCCGGTAACCCCCCGTATAGCATTGGAGGCTTCCATGCTCGTCAGCAACTGGCGCGCTGCTCCACACCAACGTCCCAACATACGGAGAGCCATCTATTCGTCCGTGTAGTATGGCTCTCAGGCCTGCGTTCTCGCAAATAGAGCCATCTCGAGACCGCTTGGCCGCCGCCGTCTGGCAGTCCCGGCGATCATAAGGGCGGGCCCAGCAAGGACCAGTATTGCGCCCGCCGCATCCGCTGCACGGATCAGGATTCGCCGGTCCTTGCGAACTTGATCGAAAAACTCAGGGTTGAAGTAAGGCTGATCGTTCGTCTTATCGGCGACAATATCTGCAACGGCTTCGGCAAGTTTGGGGACGGAGCTATGAAGATAGATATCGCGAACTTTATCTCGTGGCGTGTCGGCGAGATAGGGGCCGACACCGTAATCAGGGTCGGTGAAATAGGTCTTTCCCTCGATAGTAACTTTGGTCACGACATGTCCAATGATGCCGTAGGTAATTGCGTTGACGCCATTTTCGTTGAGCACATGCGTGGCGGCAAGTGACCGCTCGCTGCAATACCCACACCGAAGTTTACGGAAATCCATAAGTCCTAGGTCAAGATGAGGATCGAGACCGACTACCTTCCCGACGGTCGTTACCGCCGTCCCAA